>NZ_JBSHLM010000013.1:0-314740 GCF_053644375.1 Streptomyces sp. NPDC055400
CCGGAAGGAGCGCGGGGCCCGCGACGCGCGTACGGAACCGATCGCCTAGGCTGCAGCGGGCCGGCGCGTGGCGGCCGACCGGCGCAGGGACACGGCCCGTTGAGGCGGGCCGCGACGTGAGGGGGCGGGCCATGGGCGTGGCGATCCGGAGGGCCACGGAGGGCGATCGGGCGGACCTTGTGCGGCTGCTCGACGAGGCGTTCATGGACGACCCGGTGAGCGGCTGGGTCTTCCCCGGACTGGCGCACCGGCGCCGCAGGCACGCCGGACTCATGGCGGCCTTCATCGACATCTCCCTGAGTGAGGGATATGTCGACATCACCGAGGACGGTGCCGCGGCCGCGCTCTGGCTCTCGGTGCCGGCCCGGCCGGACGGCTCGGCTGAGGACGAGGACGACGACGGCCCCGCGCACCTGCGCGCCGCCGTGGACCCGGACAACGAACGGGTCGAGGAGATCGGCCGGTTGACCGCAGGGGCCCACCCGAGCGACCGCGCGCACGAATACCTGTGGATGATCGCCGTCGACCCGGCGCGGCAGGGCCAGGGCCTCGGCACCGCGCTGACGCAGCCCGTCCTCGACCGCTGCGACCGCGAGGGCACCGCGGCGTATCTGGAGGCGAGCAGCGACCGCAGCCGTGTGCTGTACGAGCGGCTCGGCTTCACGTGTACCGGCAGCGGGATCGCGTTGCCGGACGGACCGACGATGTGGCCCATGTGGCGTGATCCGCAAGGGATGTGAGCGCCTCGCTCAGGGTCCGGCCGCTCAGGGGCCGGGCGGCTACTCCTGCGGCACGATCGTGCGGACGATCCGGTCCATGAGGCCTTCGGGGACGCTCACGCCGGGCACGGCGCCGTCCAGCATCCCCGGCATCGTCAGGTGTTCCAGGATGAGCCCCAGCGTGGCGAGATAGAGCACGGTCACCGTCTCCGCGCCGCCGGGCAGCCCGCACTCGGTGTGGAACGAGATGCCGAAGTCGAGGTCGCCGCGGAGCGATTTCATGAGGGACGCGCGCAGTTCGGGCCGGCGCCCCGCCTCCAGGCGCATCTCCATCATGGCCAGATAGCCCGTGCGGTCACGCTGGGCGCGGCCGAGCAGATCGTGCATGAACGCCGCGACCAGCTCGCGGTCCCGCGGCCGCTCGAGGAGTTCCGCGACCACCGCCGGATCCGGGGCCAGCCGCTCGTGCAGCCATGCGTCGATCTGGTGCAGCAGGTCGTCCCTGCTGGTGAAGTAGTTCGACGAGGTGCCCGTGGGGACGCCCGCCGCCGCGTCCACCGCGCGGAAGGTCAGGCCGCGCGCGCCCTCGGCCGCGAGTACCTCCACCGCGGCGTTCACCAGGGCCACCCTGCGCTCCGCGTTCCGTGCCATCTGCGCGCTCCTCTTGACCGTAGGTCCGGAAACCTCTTGCAACCACTACAGATGAAGCACTATAACTGCAGTTGTTCGAGCGGGCCAGGAAGCCGAAACGGCGCGACGGCACACACGGACACCCCTGTCGTCTGCGGAAAGAGACCCACTTGCGAAAGCTCACGTACTTCGTCGCCGTGTCGATCGACGGTTTCATCGGCGGTCCCGACGGAGACGCGAACGCCTTCATGCGCTTCGTGGACGAGGAGTTCCTGGAGTTCCTCACGACCGAGTACCCCGAGACCATCTCGGCGGAGGGCCGGCGGATCCTCGGTCTGGAGCACCTGGCCAACAAGCGGTTCGACACCGTCATCCAGGGCCGGGCCAGCTATCAGGTCGGCCTCGACGCCGGCCTGACCAGCCCCTACGGGCACTTGCGCGAGTACGTCGCGGCGCGCTCGATCGAGAAGTCCCCCGACCCGAACGTGGAGATCGTCGCCGATGACGTCGTCGGGAAGATCCGCGAACTGAAGGCGCAGGACGGCGAGTTCGGCATCTGGCTGTGCGGCGGCGCGACGCTCGCCGGTGTGCTCGCCGACGAGGTGGACGAGCTGGTGATCAAGACGTACCCGCTGGTGTTCGGCTCGGGCATGCCGATGTTCGGCTCCGGCTTCGCGATCGGCGAGTTCGCGCTGGAGGAGAACCGGACCTTCGGCAACGGCGTGATCGTGCGGACGTACAGCAGGAAGAGCCCGGGGACCCCCGGCTAGAATTTTTCTCCGGGCGGTGTCGAGAACGCTGCTGCCGCTCCGACGTCTCCAGTGAAGCCGCCCGCGCCCGGCGGGCGGCGGACCGAAGGAGTGCAGCAATGAAGTACCTGATGATGGTGACAGGCACCCAGCTCGACTACGAGGCCATGGCGGGCAAGGCGTCCGAGGGCAACCCGGCCTGGGGCGAGAAGGACATCCAGACGATGTTCGCCCACATGCAGAAGATCAATGACGACCTCGCCGAGACCGGCGAGATGCTCGCCGGCGAAGGTCTGGCGGAGCCCGCGAAGACCCGGTTCGTCACTCCGGACGCGGAGGGGCGGCCCGTCATCAGTGACGGCCCCTACGGGGAGACGAAGGAGCTGCTCGCCGGTTTCTGGATCCTCGAGTGCGAGAACCTCGACCGGGTCACCGAGATCGCCAAGCGCGTGGCCGAGTGCCCCGCCCCCGCGGGCGCACCAGCCCGCCCCGTCGTGATCCGCCCCATCCTGGACAGCGGCGGCGACGTTTGCTGACCGCGTCGACCGAGGACCTGCTGCGCCGCCACGCGCCGCAGGTCCTCGGCGCGCTGGTCCGCCGCTACGGACACTTCGACGCCGCCGAGGACGCCGTGCAGGAGGCGCTGCTCGCCGCCGCACGCCAGTGGCCCGACGCCGGGGTGCCCGACAACCCGCGCGGCTGGCTCATCAAGGTCGCCTCGCGCCGCCTCGTCGACACCCTGCGCAGTGACGACGCGCGGCGCAGGCGCGAGGAGGCGGACGCCGCGCTCACCCCGCGTGACGCGTTCACGGCCCCGCCGCCCGGCGAGAGCCGCGCCCCCTGTGAGGACGACACCCTCACCCTGCTCTATCTGTGCTGCCACCCGGAGCTGACCCCCGCCGCCCAGGTCGCCCTCACCTTGCGCGCCGTGGGCGGCCTGACGACGGCCGAGATCGCCCGCGCCCACCTCGTCCCCGAGCCGACGATGGCCCAGCGCATCAGCCGCGCCAAGCAGCGCGTACGAGGCGTGCGGTTCCGCCTGCCCGAGAACTGGCGAGAGCGGCTGCCCGCCGTGCTCCAGATCCTCTATCTCATCTTCAACGAGGGGTATACGGCCACGTCGGGGCCCCAGTTGCAGCGCGCCGACCTGGCCCGCGAGGCGATCCGGCTGACCCGGGCGGTGCGGGCGCTGCTGCCCGACGACAGCGAGGTCACCGGGCTGCTCGCCCTCATGCTGCTCACCGACGCGCGCCGCGCGGCCCGTACCGACGCGGCGGGCGAACTGGTCCGCCTCGACGAACAGGACCGCACCCTGTGGGACCGCGCGGAGATCGACGAAGGCGTCGCCCTGGTCTCCCTCGCCCTCCTGCACGGACCGGTCGGCCCCTATCAACTCCAGGCCGCCATCGCCGCGTTGCACGACGAGGCGGCGCGCGCCGAGGACACCGACTGGCCGCAGATCCTCGCCCTGTACGAGCTGCTCGTGCGGATCGTGCCCGAGGGGGAGGCGATGGCCTCACTCGGCCGGGCGGTCGCCGTCGCCATGGTGCACGGCCCCGAGGCGGGCCTTGCGGAGACGGACAAGCTGGCGGACGCCCTCGGCGGGCACCACCGGCTCGCCGCCGTGCGGGGTCATCTCCTGGAGCTGGCCGGGGACCGCGACGCGGCGCGGGCGGCCTACCAGGAGGCGGCGAGCGGCACGCTCAGCCGCCCGGAGCAGCGCTACCTCCAGCTGCGGGCGGCCCGGCTCGGGTGAGGCGCGCCGCGTCGGCCGATATGCGATGCCCGCCGAGCGATCGGCTCGTGAGCCGGGCCGCGTGATCGTAGGTTGGTGCGCATGACCGAACTCCTGCACATCACCGAGCGCTCCCTGTGGGACGCGGCCCGCGCGTCCGGCGCTTACGAGATGTCCACGCGCGGCAGGTCCCTCGCCGAGGAGGGCTTCATCCACTGCTCGCTGGCGCACCAGCTCCAGAGGGTCGCCGACTTCCTGTACGGCGCGTACGATGGGCCCGACCGGCTGGTGGTCCTGGTCATCGACAGCGAGCGGGTGCCCGCGCCCGTCAGGTTCGAGGCGCCGGAGCCCGGCGCGGATGAATTCCCGCACATCTACGGGCCGTTGCCGGTCGACGCCGTCACCGAGGTGCGCGACTGGGACGGCGGGCGGGTCCGCTAAAGTCCCCCCGGTCTGCCCGTCGGTCGGACGGGCGTTCGGACTCGGGGGCGGCTCGCCCCGGGCGGGGACGGGCCGGCGTGAGCCGGCCGAGGGGGTTCGGTGCGCGCACGGCGAGGGGGCGGTCCCGCAGGGGTCGCGGCGGCGATGGCGGTGGTCCTGCTGGCGGGGTGTGACGGTTCACCGTCCGGCGGCCGGCGGACCGAGGACGGCGTTCCGGTCGTCCGCGAGGCGAAGGACCGGCCCGAACTGCCTCTGCACCGCTACGAATTCACCGCCGAGGACGACGGGGCGTTCGGCACGCTCAAGCGCGCCCAGAAGCTCCTCGCCCAGCGGTGCATGCGCGACTTCGGCTTCGCCGGCTTCCCGCGCGACCCGAAGAACCCGAATCCCGGCGCGTTGGCCATGGTGGCGGTGTCCCAGGATCTCGACGGGCAGCTCGACCTGGAGAAGGCGCGGCGCTGGGGGTACGGCTGGGACCCGGATCGGGGCGTCCGGATCGAGCCCGAGGGCCGCCGTATGACGGTCGAGGAGTCCCACGTCTACTGGGGGCACCGCACGGGCGGGGAGCGGACGGTCCTCGGCAGGCGCGTGCCCGAGGAGGGCTGCCTCGGCCGCGCGGACGAACGCCTCTACCGCGGTGTGCGGGACCTGCGCCGCACGTGGGGGTACGTCCCGCGGCGGGAGATCGTCCTGGAGAAGGCGGCCGTGAAGGACCGGCGGATGCGGCGCGTGCTCAAGGCCTGGTCGCAGTGTGTCGTGGACAAGGGGTTCAAGCGGTACGGCACCCCCGATGACGCCTTCCGCGACAAGGCGTGGAAGCGC
Organism: Streptomyces sp. NPDC055400; assembly: GCF_053644375.1. Lineage (NCBI taxonomy): Bacteria > Bacillati > Actinomycetota > Actinomycetes > Kitasatosporales > Streptomycetaceae > Streptomyces > Streptomyces sp. NPDC055400. The sequence goes on from NZ_JBSHLM010000013.1 coordinate 5,097, forward strand.
GACAGCGGCGGCAACACGGCGCGTACGCGACGCGAGCGGGCCACGGCCGTCGCCGACGTCGAATGCAAGCGCGAACACAACACCGCCGGGGTGTGGTGGTCCGTGCTGTCCGAGCGGCAGCGGGCGGACCTCGGGCGTCACAGGTCCGCGTACGAGGCGGCACGCCGGGACCAGGAGACGGTGCGGGACAACGTCCGCGAGGTACTCGCCGGAACGTAACGGAACTGCAGTTCCCTTAGGGCCCTCCACTCTGCTACGTTTGGCATGCCTTAACGGGAACGCAGAACCATTTAAGGAGAGCCCTCATGTCGGCGCCCACACAGACCACCCCCGCGCCCGCCGTCGCATCAGCCCCGCGCATGACGGCCCGCCAGAAGCTCGTCCTCACCCTTCTCCTCGGCGCCCAGTTCATGATCGCCGTGGATTTCTCGATCCTGAACGTCGCGCTGCCCGCCGTCGGCGAGGGGCTCGGCTTCTCGCTCTCCCGTCTCCAGTGGATCGCCACGGCGTTCGCGCTCGCCGCCGCCGGGTTCACGCTCCTCTTCGGCCGCGTCGCCGACCTGGTGGGCCGCAAGCGGCTGTTCCTCGCCGGCATGGGCGTCCTCGGCGCCTCCTCACTCCTGGGCGGGCTCGCCTCCTCACCCGAAGTCCTGCTCGTGGCAAGGGTGTTGCAGGGCCTTGCGACCGCGGCCGTCACCCCGGCCGGTCTCGCCCTCCTGACCACCGCCTTCAAGGAGGGGCCGCTGCGCGAGCGCGCCCTCGGCCTCAACGGCGCCCTGATGTCCGCGGGCTTCACCGCGGGCGCCATCCTCGGCGGGCTGCTCACCGACCTGCTCTCCTGGCGCTGGGCGTTCTTCGTCAACGTCCCCGTCGCAGCCCTCGTCCTCGTCCTCGCCCCGTCCGTCATCGCCGACTCGCGCCCGGACCGGCGCCCGCGCCTCGACGTACCCGGCGCCGCGGCCGTCACCGGCGGACTCCTGCTCCTCGTCTACGGGCTCACGCAGGCCGGCGAGACCGGCTGGGGCGCCCCGGCGACCCTGGCCGCGCTGCTCGCGGGCGCCGCGCTCCTCGTCGCCTTCCTGTTCGTCGAGAAGCGGGCCGCCGCGCCCCTCGTCCCGCTCCACATCCTCAGGCGGCGCACCGTGATCTGGGGCAACGCGGCCGGGCTCATCGCCTTCGTCACCGAGACGTCCCTCGTCTTCCTGCTCACGCTCTACCTCCAGGAAGTCCTCGGCTACTCGCCGCTCGCCACGGGCCTCGCCTTCGGCGTCCTCGGGCTCGGCACGGTGATCGGCGGCACGCTCGGCGGCCGGGCCGTCGGACGCCTCGGCAACCGGACCACGATCGTCGTCGGCGGCGCCGTCCAGGCCGTCGCCACGCTCGCCCTGGTGGCGCTCGGCACGTCGGGGGCCTGGATCTGGCTGCTCCTCGCGGCCACGTTCGCCGGGGGCGTCGGCAACATGCTGGTGATCGTCGGCTTCATGGTGACGGCCACGTCCGGACTGCCCGACGAGGAGCAGGGCCTCGCCACCGGCCTCGCGACCATGATCCAGCAGGTCGGCATCACCCTGGGCATCCCGGTGATGAGCGCGATCGCCACGGCCCGCATGGGCGGGGCGACCGGCCCGCACGCGGTCCTGTCCGGAGTCTCCACGGCCGTACTCGTCAATTCACTTCTGGTGGCGGCGGGTTCGGCGCTGACCGCGCTGTTCCTCGCGCCCCGGCGCGGACAGAACAGGGCGGACGCCTGACCCCTTGGCCCTGCATGAGGGGGTCATGTCCGACCACGGCGCGATCCGCTTCCACCGGCGCCTGAGCGCCCGCGAGAAGGGCAAGGTCCGCTTCAGCCGGCCGTCCTCGTCAGACCTCGTCGGCCAGTAGCCCCCGCAGCGAGTCCGCCATCGCCGCCACGAACGCGTCGCGCGTGCCCGCGTCGACGAGGTCCAGGGACAGATACGGATTGAGGTCCTCCAATTCGACCAGGAGCAGCTCGCCCTCCGGCGTGCGGCACGCGTCCACGCGCTGGATGCCGTGGCCGACGGTGTTCCAGTCGATGAACTTCTGCGCGAACTCCCGGTCCGCGTCGGTGGGTTCGTACGGTTCCAGGACCCATCGCTCGTCCGGCCGGGGCGCGTACAGGGCGTACTGGAGAGCGCGGTCGACGAAGTAGAACGACACCTCGTACCGGAAGCGGATCCGCGGCTGGACGAGGATGCCGTCGAACTCCAGGCCGGGCAGCGCCTCGCGGGCGACGAACTCGAGGCCGATGGAGTCGGCGCCGAGCAGCGGCTTGACCACGTACTCGTCCGCCTCGGGCAACAGATGCAGATCGGCGGCGCGGGCGACGGTCGGGATGACGGGATACCCGGCGGCGGTCAGGTCGAGCAGGTACCCCTTGCCCGCCATGTCGGCCTTCCCGGACAGCGCGTTGTAGACCCGCACTCCGCGCGCGAGGGCCCGCTCGCGGAACGCGTCGTACGCGGCCTGGTAGTGCAGCACGGGCCCGCTGTTGCGCACGACGACCGCGTCGAAGCCGTCCATCAGCGCGGCGGCGTCAAGGGGATGGCACAGCGCCACGTCGAACTCCTCGCGCAGCCGCGCCGAGAGGCCGATGTCCTCGTCGCAGTAACGGCGGCCTCGGGCCGGGTATGCGAGATCGGTGACGTAGAGGATGCGGGGGCGACGCGAGCGGTCCATCCGGGCGACGCTACCTGAGCGCCCCGAAGACGCCGACAGCACCCGGCGTCGGTTAGTTGCAAGCGATACCATATTGAATGAGCGGGTGGCTGGTATTTTGTGCTTATGGCCGCTGACGTTCCTGACCGAGACGCCGCCGCGCGTGCGACCGATCGCCCTGGGGACACGTCCCCTTTTGCTCTCGGCCTGCTGCTGCGCCGGGCGCACTGGCGCGCGGCCGCGGTGATGACCGAGGCGCTCAGGCCGCTCGGCATCGAGCTGAGGCATTTCGCCGTGCTGGTCGAGCTGGTCAACCATGGGCCCACGGTGCAGCGGGATCTGGCGGCTGCGACGGGGTCGGACAAGGCCGGAATCATGCGGGTCGTGGACGACCTGGAGCGCAAGGGGCTGGCTGTACGCAAGGCCGTTCCGGGGGACCGGCGGGCGCGGGCGGTGGAGATCACGCCTCAGGGGCTCGAGCTCTTCGACGCGGCCCACGTGGCGGCGGAACCGCTGGCTGAGCGCCTGGTCCTCGAACTGGGGCCCGGCGAGTCCGCGCAGCTGACAGATCTGCTGACGCGGATCACCTATCCCGGAGGCGGAGGCGGAGGCGGAGGCGGGGGCGCGTAGCACTGCCGCGGTCGCCCCGCGTCAAGGCGTCGTCCTCACCGTCGGAGGGCGTGCGGGCGCCCAGGCGCCGTGTGACGTCCTCGGGTGAGCTGTCACACGGCGTCCACGGGCCCGGGGGTTATGCGGCGAGGCGCTCCGCGAGTTCCTTGGCCTTGGTGGTCGCGTCCTCGAACGCGCGCCGGCGGGAAGCCTCGTAGAGGGGAACCAGTTCAGACATGGCCGGGTTGCGGGGTGCCATGGTGAGTTCCGGGACGATGAAGTCGAGGTCCAGGCCGAGAGTGCCCGCGCATACGGCCTCCAGGTAGTTCTGTACGAACTCGTAGTCCTCGCGCGGGGTGCCCGGCGCGTAGGAGCCGCCGCGGCTGGCGACGATGATGACGGGTGTGCCCTGGGCGGAGGGGGTCTCGCCCGCCGTGCGGCCGAGCAGGAGCACGTTGTCCAGCCAGGCCTTGAGGGTCGACGGGATCGAGAAGTTGTACATGGGCGCGCCGATCAGGACGGTGTCCGCCTGCTCCAGCTCCTCGATGAGCTTCACGCGCGCGGCGAACGCGGCGGACTGCTCCGGGGTGCGCTCGGACGGGGCGGCGTAACCGGCGGACCAGGCGTCGGCAGTGATGTGCGGGACAGGGGTCGCGGCGAGGTCGCGGTAGATCACCGCGCCCTGCGGGTGCTGCTCCTCCCAGGTCTTGCGGAAGGCGGCTGTGACCGAACGGGACGAGGACGCCTCGCCGGGGAACACGGACGAGTCGATGTGCAGCAGCGTGGCCATGAACTTTCTCCAATGAACGGTGCCCGAGGCGAGGAACAGGGGGCGAGGATTCGTAGGCGATGATAGTTGCGCATGAGATGGTGTTGATTGATACCATCGTAAGTGTAACGAAGATGATCCCGTTGAACAGATTGGAGGAGGGTGATCATGGACGCCTACGAGGCGGTCATGAGCCGACGAGCAGTGCGCGGATTCACCGACCGGCCTGTCCCGAGGCAGGTGCTGGAGCGCGTGCTGTCGGCCGCGGCCTGGGCGCCGTCCGGCTCGAACCTCCAGCCGTGGCACGCCTTCGTGGTGACCGGCGCGCCGCTGGCCGAGATGAAGAAGCGCGTCGACGAGCGCCTGGCCGCAGGTGACCCCTGGGACGAGCCGGAGTATGAGATGTACCCGCCCGCGCTGACGTCCCCCTATCGCGAGCGCCGGTTCGCGTTCGGCGAGCAGCGTTACGGGGCACTCGGCATTCCGCGCGAGGACATGGAGGCGCGCCAGCGGGCCTCTGCCGCGAACTGGAAATGCTTCGGTGCGCCCGCCGCCCTGTTCTGCTATATCGACCGCGACCTGGGGCGGCCTCAATGGTCCGACGTCGGGATGTACCTGCAGACCGTCATGCTGTTGCTTCGCGCCGAAGGGCTGCACAGTTGCCCGCAGATGGCCTGGGCGAAGTTTCACAGGACCGTCGCGGAGGTCCTGTCACCCCCGGACGAGCTCATGCTCTTCTGCGGCATGTCGATCGGATTCGAGGACGCGACGGTGGGTGACGCCCGTACGGGCCGCGCGCCGCTGGGTGAGACGGTCACGTTCGTCGACGGTCTGTGACGCCGTCTGCCTCCTCGACTGGCCGAGGCGCCGTTTCTTGCGGCGCCCACATGGCTCCGCCCACAGATTCGTTCATATGTCACATTGCGCTTGAAATCCCCATGAAAGGCATGTCATGAAGATCGCAGTCATCGGCGGTACCGGGCTGATCGGGTCGCAGGTCGTCAAGAACCTGAACGCTGCCGGGCACGAGGCGGTACCGCACTCGAAGTCCAGTGGAGTCGACGTCATCAGCGGCCAGGGAGTGGAAGAGGCGGTGGCGGGAGCCGATGCCGTCGTCAACCTGACGAATTCCCCGACCTTCGACGAAGCCTCCCGGGCCTTCTTCCAGACCTCGATGGACAACCTTCTCGCCGCGGCCCACAAGGGCGGCGTCGGCCACTTCGTCATCCTCTCGATCGTCGGCGTGGACCAGGTGCCGGAGCTGGACTACTACCGGGCCAAGGCGCTCCAGGAGAAGCTCCTGATGGACGCGTCGGTTCCCTACTCGGTCGTCCGGGCGACGCAGTTCATGGAGTTCATGGATGCCGCTCTGTCGTGGACGGCGGACGGCGACACCGTACGGTTGCCGGCCACACCGATCCAGCCGATCGCCTCCAAGGACGTGGCCGACGAGGTGGCACAGGTCGCCGCAGGTGCCCCGCTGAACGGCATCCGCAACATCGGCGGCCCCGAGATCTTCACCCTGGACGAGCTGGGCCGCGTCACCCTGTCCCACAAGGGCGACAACCGCACCGTCGTCACCGACCCCACCGCCGGTATGTTCGCCGCCGTCAAGGGTGACGTCCTCACTGACAAGAACGCTCACCTCGCCTCCACGCGCTACGCCGACTGGCTCTCCTGACCCGCTCGCGGCTCCCGCGGACGCGGCGGTCGTCTCGCCGGATCAGGCTTGCGAAGAGGCGAGTTGCTCGGCCTGCCGGAGACCGCCAAGTCCCGGCGCGCTGTCCCCGTCGTCGCGGTGAGCGAGCGTCAAACAGGTCCAGTTGGTCCGCGGTCACGCCTGTGGCGTCATCGAGTTGCGGATATGCGCCCATCTGTGGCGGGGCGCAAAAAAAGACCGCACCCGGACCGTCATGGACGCCGTTCTCGGCGGCCTGCGGGCCGGGTGCGAACCGGTAGACCTGGCGACCAAAGAAGTCGCAGGTCAAGCGGCGTGATCGAGGATCAGGCCTTCTTCGTCTCCCAGAAGATCTTGTCGATCTGGGCGATGTAGTCCAGAGCCTTCTGGCCCGTCGCCGGGTCGCTCGACGCCTTGGCGGCCGAGAGGGCCTTCAGGGTGTCGTTGACCAGCTGGCTCAGCTCCGGGTACTTCTCGAAGTGCGGCGGCTTGAAGTAGTCGCTCCACAGCACCGACACGTGGTGCTTGGCGAGCTCGGCGCGCTGCTCCTTGATGAGGATGGCGCGCGTCTGGAACTGGGGGTCGTCGTTGGCGGCCATCTTGTCCTGGACGGCCTTGACCGACTCCGCCTCGATGCGGGCCTGGGCCGGGTCGTACACGCCGCAGGGCAGGTCGCAGTGCGCGCTGGCCTTCACCTTGGGGGCAAACAGGCGGGAAAGCATGTAGCTGTCCTTCCTCGTGATCGTCTTCTCAGGTGGGACATTACTCCGTGGCAGAGGGGTTTTCTCGGGTGCCCCCATGGGCTTAGGACAAAAGTCCGGGGCGAGACTGGGACTGGTGGAGGATGGGACCGGACGACCGGCGGGCGGAACCGGGGAGGATGTCTGATGCCTGAGACGGCGGAGGAGACGCGGGAGGCCAGGGTGCCGTTTCAAATCATCGAGGTGGACGGGCCGTCCATGGTGCCCACGCTGTATCCCGGCGACTGGATGCTCGTGCAGCACGGCGCGCGGGTGCGACCGGGGGACGTGGTCATCCTGCGGCACCCCTTCCAGCAGGATCTGCTCGTGGTGAAGCGGATCTCCGAGCGGCGGGAAGGGGGTTGGTGGGTGCTCGGCGACAACCCCGACGCCGGCGGCGACAGCGAGGTGTACGGGGCGGTGCCCGACGACCTCGTGCTCGCCAAGGTGCGCGGGCGCCTGCGCCGCCGCAAGCCGTGGGTGGAGGGCGAGCGTCAGCGGTCCGTCGCGGCCGTGGCCGCCTGGGCGTTCTCGGCGCTGCGGCCCGTGCTGTCCGACCGGTCCGCCTCGGCGCGCTTGCGGGCGCGGTAGGCCGCCACGTTCGCGCGGGTCGCACATCGGTCCGAGCAGTAGCGCCGGGAGCGGTTCGTCGACGTGTCCAGGTAGGCGTTGCGGCACGGCGACGCCTCGCACAGGCCGAGGCGGTCCACGCCGTACTCCGTGAGGTGGAAGGCGAGGCCCATCGCGGCGATCGCCGCGTATCCCGCTGTCGCGTTCGACGGGTGGTCCGCGAGGTGCATGTGCCACAACGGGCGGCCGTCGTCGTCCCGGTGGTCGTGTCCGGAGATCTGCGGGCTCACCGGGAACTCCAGGAGGAGCGAGTTCAGCAGGTCGACCGCGAGGGTCTCGTCGCCGCCGTCCGCCGCCTCGAAGACCGAGCGCAGGCGCGCCCGTACGCCGCGGAAGCGGGTCAGGTCGGCGTCCGTGGCGCGCCGGGCCGCCGACTGGTTGGCGCCGAACAGGTCGCGCACCGCCTCGACCGTGGTCAGGGAGTCCTTGCCACGACCCGGCTCCTCGCTGTTGACCAGACGTACGGCGTAGTCCGAGTAATAGGCCAGTTCCACTTGTAGTCCTTACCGGGGCGGTCTATCTTCGTCAGTGACGGGAGTAATGGCTGCTCTTGCTTCGAGGGTATTACGTACGGGAGGGTTCTCGATGACGGGATCTACGGAAACCGCAGGAGTCACCGCCGACTGGCGCGCCTGGCAGGACAGCTGGGACCGGCAGCAGGAGTGGTACATGCCCGACCGCGAGGAGCGGCTGCGGGTCATGCTCGACATGGTGGAGGCCTTCGCCGGGCCCACGCCGCGCGTGCTCGACCTCGCGTGCGGTACGGGAAGTATTACGGACCGGCTCCTGAAGAGGTTCCCCGGAGCCACCAGTGTCGGCGTCGACCTCGACCCCGCGCTGCTCGCCATCGCCGAGGGCACGTTCGCGGACGACGACCGCGTCACCCTCGTGACCGCCGACCTCAAGGACCCGCACTGGGCCGCGCGGCTGCCGCACACCTCGTACGACGCCGTTCTGACCGCCACCGCCCTGCACTGGCTGCACAACGAACCGCTCGCCACCCTCTACGGACAGATCGCCGGCCTCGTCCGCGACGGCGGCGTCTTCATGAACGCCGACCACATGATCGACGACACCACGCCCCGGATCAACGCCGCCGAACGCGCCCACCGCCACGCCCAGATGGACCGCGCCAAGGCCTCCGGCGCCCTCGACTGGGCCGAGTGGTGGGCCCTCGCCGCCAAGGACCCGGTACTCGCCGGACCCACGGCCGAGCGCTTCGAGATCTACGGGGAGCACGCCGACGGCGAGACCCCGTCGGCCGACTGGCACGCCCGCACCCTGCGCGCCGCCGGGTTCGGCGAGGCCCGCCCCGTCTGGCGCTCGCCCTCCGACGCGCTGGTGCTCGCGGTCAAGTAGCCCTGCGGACAAGCGCAGACGCGCATACGGGAGGGGGCGGTGCGGACATGGTGTCCGTACCGCCCCCTCCTTCATGCGTACGCGGAGCTACAGCACCTTCGACAGGAAGGACTGCGTGCGCTCGTGCTGCGGGTTCGTCAGGACGTCGCGCGGGTGGCCCGACTCGACGACCACGCCGCCGTCCATGAAGACGAGGCTGTCGCCGACCTCGCGCGCGAAGCCCATCTCGTGCGTCACGACGATCATCGTCATGCCGGACTCGGCGAGGTCACGCATCACGTCGAGGACGTCGCCGACGAGCTCGGGGTCGAGGGCCGAGGTCGGCTCGTCGAAGAGCATCAGCTTCGGGTCCATCGCGAGCGCCCGGGCGATGGCGACGCGCTGCTGCTGGCCGCCCGACAGCTGCGAGGGGTAGTTCCCCGCCTTGTCGGCGAGGCCCACGCGCTCCAGGAGCTCGCCGGCCCGCTGCCGCGCCTGGGACCGGGACTGGCGCTTGACCTGGACCGGCGCCTCCATGACGTTCTCGAGAGCGGTCAGGTGCGGGAAGAGGTTGAAGCGCTGGAACACCATGCCGATGTCCCGGCGCTTGAGCGCGACCTCGCTGTCCTTGAGCTCGTAGAGCTTGTCGCCCTTCTGCCGGTAGCCGACCAGCTCGCCGTCGACGTAGAGCCGGCCGGCGTTGATCTTCTCCAGGTGGTTGATGCACCGCAGGAACGTCGACTTGCCGGAGCCGGAGGGGCCGATGAGGCAGAAGACCTCGCCCTCCTTGACCTCCAGGTCGATGCCCTTGAGGACCTCGACGTTGCCGAAGGACTTGTGGACGCCCTCGGACTTCACCATGGCGTTGGTGGACATCACGCGGCTCCCTTCAGCCGGCCGAGGGACAGCACGTTGGCCCGGATCTTCTGGAACGGCGTCGGAGGCAGCGAGCGGCTGGAGCCGCGGGCGTAGTAACGCTCCAGGTAGTACTGGCCGACGCTCAGGACCGACGTCATCACCAGGTACCAGGCCGCGGCCAGGAAGAACATCTCCACCGGTGCGCCGGAGTTCTGGCCGATGTCCTGGGCGTAGCGGAAGAGTTCGTAGAACTGCACCGCCGACACCAGCGAGGTCGTCTTCAGCATGTTGATGACCTCGTTGCCCGTGGGCGGCACGATCACCCGCATCGCCTGCGGGATCACGATCCGGCGCAGGGTCTTGGAGTGGCTCATGCCGAGGGCGTGCGAGGCCTCCGTCTGGCCCTCGTCGACCGAGAGCAGACCTGCGCGGCAGATCTCGGCCATGTACGCGGCCTCGTTCAGGCCGAGTCCGAGCAGCGCCGTCAGGAACGGCGTCATGAACGAGGACCAGTAGTCCTTGTAGATCGGGCCGAGGTTGATGTACTCGAAGACCAGGCCCAGGTTGAACCAGACGAACAGCTGGACCAGGACCGGCGTACCGCGGAAGAACCAGATGTAGAACCAGGCGATCGACGACGTCACCGGGTTGCGCGACAGGCGCATCACGGCGAGCAGGACGCCGCCCGCCACGCCGATGATCATGGAGATCGCGGTCAGCAGCAGGGTCTGGCCGACACCCTTGAGGATGCGGCTGTCGAAGAAGTAGTCAGGGATCGCGCCCCAGTTGATCTTGCCCTGGGCGAACGCGTAGACGATCGCGACGAGGACGGCGATCGCGACGACCGCGGCCACATAGCGGCCGTAGTGCCGGACCGGGATGGCCTTGATGGCCTCGGGTCCCGCCTTGGGCGTCGGGACGTCCTCGGGCCCGTCCGTCTTGTCGATGTCAACAGACACGGGTGTTGCCTTTCAAACGGCTGGGTGACGACAGGGACGCGGTCACTTGCCGCCGTTGACGGTGGCTTCCTTGACGGAGCCCGCCTCGACGCCCCACTTCGCGATGATCTTCTCGTACTCGCCGTTCTTGATGACGGCGTCGAGCGCCGCCTTCAGGGCGTCCCGCAGCTGGGTGTTGCCCTTGGCGACCGCGATGCCGTACGGGGCGGCCTCGACCTGCTCGCCGACGAGCTCGAAGTCCTTGCCGCCGCCCGCGGTCTTCACCGCGTACGCGGCGACCGGGAAGTCGGAGGAGCCGGCGTCCGCGCCGCCCGAGCGCAGCCGGGTCTGGGCCTGCTGGTCGTCGTCGAAGGACTCGATGGCGAGCTTCTTGCCGGCCGGGCACTTCTTCGCCTGCGCCTTGGCCAGGTCGTGCGAGACCGTGCCGCGCTGGACGACGATCTTCTTGCCGCACAGGTCGTCCCAGGTCTTGATGCCCTGGGTCTTGCCCTTCGGCGTGTAGATCGAGACGCCCGCGTCGAAGTAGTCCACGAAGTCGACGCCCTCGCCGACCTTCTTGCCGGTGTCGGAGTCGACACCGTTCTGCCGGTCCTTGGTGTCCGTCATCGCCGACATCGCGATGTCGTAGCGCTTGGAGCGCAGGCCCGTGATCAGGGTGTCGAACGTGCCGTTCTGGAACTCGAACTTCACGCCGAGCTGCTTGCCCATGGCGGCCGCGAGGTCGGGGTCGATGCCCGCCGTGTTGCCGGACTTGTCCTTGAACTCGACCGGCGCGTACGCGATGTCCGAACCCACCGTGATGACGCCCTTGTCGCGGATCTGCTTGGGGAGCTTGTCCGCGAGCGGGGCGCTCTTGGTGGAGTCGGCGGGCCCGCTCTTGTCCTTGGTCTGGTCACCGCAGCCGGACAGCAGCAGAGTGCCGGCGACCGCGATCGCGCCGACCACGGCAATCCGGGACTTCGCGGACTTCGCTGCGGTCGAACGACGGGTGGTGCTTGCGGTCATTTCTGGTTCCTCCGGCAGGGTGAGGGAGTAGCCGATGCAGAGATCCGGCACACATCTTCGAGTGTTGCGACCTCGTGTGATTACGGCATCTTGCCATTCGGACCAGGTCATTCAGGGGCCCTGCTATGTCAAAATCGGATAACGGGTTATCCCCCTGCCGCTCCCGGACCCCGACAGGCCGGTACATCGCGCCACCGGGCGAGCGAACATCTGCGGCGACAGCGCCGTCCGGCCGGAAGATCTGCGGCCACGCGGGCCGCGTCTCACCATGTGAGCGACGCCCCGTCGGCGTTGAGGCCGGCTTGAGGTCGGGCCCCTAATATCCGGATCCTCGGCTATGAGTCATGTCACCGCGCTGTGATCGATCACAAATGGACTCGTCCGGGGTGGCGTCCTTCAGGTAAGAAGGTTCTTTACACCCCTCATCCGGGGCTCAGGGCGCGCGTGCGGCGCGCCCATCGCGTACTGACCCGTACGAGTGCAAGACACCCGACATGTGGGTCATACGCGGTGCCCGCCCGTTCCTCAACCAGGAGCGGACCCACCCTCAACTGATGATTAAGACTTAAGGGGTCATACAAGTGGCAGCGGAGATCGTCAATCCTCGCAGCGACGCCGGTTCCGGCCAGGCCAGTGCGGGCCCGGCGCATACCGGCAACGAAAGCACCGAAGAGCCCTTCGATCCGGCCTTCGCGCTGCACCGCGGCGGCAAAATGGCCGTGCAGGCCACCGTGCCGGTGCGCGACAAGGACGACCTGTCCCTGGCGTACACGCCGGGTGTCGCGAAGGTGTGCTCCGCGATCGCGGAGAATCCCGAGCTCGTCCACGACTACACGTGGAAGTCGTCCGTCGTGGCCGTCGTCACCGACGGCACCGCGGTGCTCGGCCTCGGGGACATCGGTCCCGAGGCGTCCCTCCCGGTGATGGAGGGCAAAGCGATCCTGTTCAAGCAGTTCGGCGGCGTCGACGCGGTGCCGATCGCGCTCGGCACGACCGACACGGACGAGATCATCGAGACCGTCGTCCGGCTCGCTCCCTCGTTCGGCGGTGTGAACCTCGAGGACATCTCGGCGCCGCGCTGCTTCGAGATCGAGCGCAGGCTGCAGGAGCGGCTCGACATCCCGGTCTTCCACGACGACCAGCACGGCACCGCCGTGGTCACGCTGGCGGCGCTGAAGAACGCGGCCAAGCTCAGCGGACGCACGCTCGGCGAGCTGCGCGCCGTGATCTCGGGCGCCGGCGCGGCCGGTGTCGCCATCGCCAAGTTCCTCCTCGAGGCGGGGCTCGGCGACGTGGCGGTCGCGGACCGCAAGGGCATCGTCAGCCGGGACCGCGAGGACCTCACGGACGTCAAGCGCGAGCTGGCCGAGCTCACCAACAAGGCCAACATCACGGGTTCGCTCGAGACGGCGCTCGCCGGCGCGGACGTGTTCATCGGCGTCTCCGGCGGTACGGTCCCGGAGCCCGCGGTCGCCTCGATGGCGCCCGGCGCCTTCGTTTTCGCGATGGCCAACCCGAACCCCGAGGTTCACCCGGACGTGGCGCACAAGTACGCGGCGGTCGTCGCGACGGGGCGCTCCGACTACCCGAACCAGATCAACAACGTCCTCGCCTTCCCCGGCATCTTCGCCGGTGCCCTTCAGGTGCGGGCGTCGCGGATCACCGAGGGCATGAAGATCGCGGCGGCCGACGCGCTCGCCGACGTGGTCGGTGACGACCTGGACGCCGGGTACGTCATCCCCTCGCCGTTCGACGAGCGGGTCGCTCCCGCGGTGACCGCGGCCGTCGCCGCCGCCGCGCGCGCCGAGGGCGTCGCCCGACGCTGATCACGCCGCAGGCCCCGACCGCGCCCCGTGCGCCACGGATCGACTCCGTGGGGCACGGGGCGCGGCGCGTGTCACAGCCCTACGGTGTTCCGCGCGGCTCCGCGCGGACCTAGGGTCAAGGTCATGTTCGCTGCCTACGCCGCCCGAATCGACCGTGACCAGCCGCTGAACGGCCTTGAGTTGGGGGATCGCCCGGCCCCCGAGGCCCGCCCCGGCTGGACGACCGTGAACGTCAAGGCCGCCTCCCTCAACCACCACGACCTGTGGTCCCTGCGCGGGGTCGGACTCGGTGAGGACAAGCTCCCGATGATCCTCGGCTGCGACGCCGCCGGGATCGACCAGGACGGCAACGAGGTCGTCCTGCACTCCGTCATCGGCCAGGCCGGTTACGGGGTCGGGCCCCGGGAGGGCCGGTCCATCCTCACCGAGAAGTACCAGGGCACCTTCGCCGAGCAGGTGAGCGTGCCCGAGTGGAACGTACTGCCCAAGCCGAAGGAGCTCAGCTTCGAGGAGGCGGCCTGCCTGCCGACCGCGTGGCTGACGGCGTACCGGATGCTGTTCACCAACGCCGGTGTGCGGCCCGGTGACTCCGTGCTCGTGCAGGGCGCCGGCGGCGGGGTCGCCACGGCCGCGATCGTCCTCGGTAAGGCGGCCGGTCTCAAGGTCTTCGCGACCAGCCGCGACGAGGCCAAGCGCAAGCGCGCCCTGGAGCTCGGCGCCGTCGAGGCCGTGGAGTCGGGTGCGCGGCTGCCGCAGCGGGTGGACGCCGTCATCGAGACGGTCGGCGCGGCCACCTGGTCGCACTCGATCAAGTCGCTCAAGCCCGGTGGCACGGTCGTCATCTCCGGCGCCACGAGCGGGGACCGCCCCTCGCACGCCGAGCTGACCCGTGTCTTCTTCCTGGAGCTGAAGATCGTCGGCTCCACGATGGGCTCGAAGGACGAGCTGGAGGACCTGCTGTCGTTCTGCGCGGCCACCGGTGTGCGTCCCGTGATCGACGAGACGCTCCCGCTGGACCGCGCCCGCGAGGGGTTCGAGCGGATGGAGGCCGGCGGCCAGTTCGGCAAGATCGTGCTGACGGTCTGACCTCGCCCGGCCTCGCCCGGCCTCGGCGGGCCTGTGCGGGTCGAGGGGCGGCGCCCCTCGACCCGCATCGCCGAGGCCCTCACCGCGGGTCAGCCCTTGGGTGCCTGGAGGGAAGCCCCGATGTGCGCCGCCGCCTCCGACAGCCGGCTCCTGGCCTCGCGGAGTTGATCCTCCGTCACCCCGTGGTCCCTGGCCGCGTCGCGGATGTCGTCGCGGAAGCGGTCGAGGAGGCGGTCCAGATCGCGGGCCGGGTCACCGGTCGAGTCCTCGTGGGTCCACGACGGCAGATACTCCGCGGGGATGTCCCCATGAGTGACCCGCACCTCGGGCCCGGCGCTGTCCGAACGGGCCGCGCCGCCCGTCTCCTTGCCGAAGTACTTGCCGAAGTCGCCGAACTCCTTGGCCAGTTCGGTCAGGCCCTCCCGGACCCCCGTGGGCCAGTCGCCCTGCGTGAAGTGGTCCTGGACCTGGTCCTGCACCCGCTGCGCCAGACGCTGGACCTGCTCCTGCGCCTGCTCGCGCGCCTGCTCCTGCGCCTCCTTGGCCTGCCGGCGCGCCCGCTGGGCCTCCTCGCGGGCCCGACGGCTCTCGTCCTTCGCGCGCCTCGCCTGCTCCTTCCACTCCTGCCGGGCGCGGCGCAGCTCCTCCTTGGCCGCGCGCCACGCCTCCTTGTCCCCGAAGTCCTGGAAGTCGCCGAACGGGCTCTGCCGCTCGCTCTTGCGCGTGGTCGCACCCGACCCGTTCCTCGCCTCCGAGGCGGCCGCCCGCATCTCGCGGCGCAGATCGCCCGCCGCGCCCCGCACGTCGTCCCGGATCTCGGCGGCGAGCTCCGCCACGGACTCGCGGATCTCCAGCTCCAGGTCGGCCAGCTCACCGCTGCGGTCGGCCAGCTCGGCGCGGCCCGCGTCGGTGATCGAGTAGACCTTTCTGCCGCCCTCCGTGGTGTGCGTGACCAGGCCTTCGGCCTCCAGCTTCGCCAGGCGCGGGTACACCGTGCCGGCCGAGGGCGCGTACAGGCCCTGGAAGCGTTCCTCCAGGAGCCTGATCACCTCGTACCCGTGGCGCGGGGCCTCGTCGAGCAGCTTCAGGAGGTACAGGCGCAGGCGGCCGTGGGCGAAGACGGGGGGCATGTCAGAGCACCTTCTTGTCGGCCGGGCCGCCGGAGGCGGCGTCAGTGGCGGGGGAGTCCTCGGCGGGGGGCTGCGTGTAGTCCTCCGCCGGAGGCCGCCGCAGGAGCGCGATCGATCCGGAGACCGTCGTCGCCTTGAGCTTTCCGCGGCCCGTGCCGAGCCTGCCCGTGATGCTCTTGGCGCCCCAGTGGCCGCCGACCCGCAGATCCTCGAAGGCGTTCGACACGGCTCCGCTCGCCGTGTTCGCCTCGACCTCCGCGTCCGCGGGGTGCGGGAGGCGGATCGCGATCTCGCCCGAGACGCTCGTCAGGTTCACATCCGTCGCCCGGTCGGCCGGGTCGAGGTCCACGATCATCGAGCCGCTCACCGATTCGGCCCGCACGCGGGAGCCCGCGCCCTCGACGACGGTCAGGTCGCCGGACACGGAGTTGAAGCGCAGGTCGCCCGTGACCGCCTGGGCCTCGAGATTCCCGGAGACGGTGTCCGTGCGCACGTCGCCCGCGACGCCGACCAGTGTCGTGTCACCGGTGACGCCCTTGACCTCCGTACGCCCCTGTATCCCGGAGACGACCGCTCCGGCGCCGACGACGCCGACCTCGACTCCGGTGCCCGCCGGGACCGCCAGGGACACGACCGCGCTGCGGCGCCAGCCCTTGCGGTCGAGCCACTTGAGGAAGCCCTTCCAGGGCAGGTCGTCGTACGCGACGGTCAGCACGCCGTCCGCCAGGGTCACCTGGAGCGGCGGGCCCTCGATCCCGGACACCTCGAGGCGGGCGGAACCTTCGTCTGTGCCCACGACGTTCACCGTTCCGTTGACGATGCGGACGTGGAGCGTCGTCACGGGCTCGTCGAAGGCGAGCTTGCGGGGCTCTGCCACGGACCACTCGGGCATGGTGCGACCTCCTCGGCGGGACGGTTCGGGAGCGAACGCGTTGTATCGCACCCTCGTGAGACACGATATATCGCGGATACGGAAAGTCAAGACAGTCGCGACTGGATTCCGTCGTACCGGTCATCCCACACAGAGGCATCCAGGGCATACAGGGGCTGAATCCCGCGAACTGACCTAGCGTTGGCTCCATGCCGTCCGACGCCACCGCCGACTCCGCCGGCACCCCCGCCCCGCAGGCCAGGGCCGCGGGAGCGCTGCTGCTCTGCCGCGCCGACCCCGCCACCGTCGGCCCCGCCGCACAGCTCCTGCGCGAACGCATGCTCCTCGCCCAGGCAGGACCCGGGTGGAGCGTCCTGATCCCCGAGGGCAAGCCCTGGCTACACGGCGGCGAACGGGTCGACAGCGTCCTCGCGGGCTGGGCAGCGGCCCTCGCCGTCAGCGCCCCCTGGCCGGTGCTCGCCCTGTGGTGGGACGCCGAACACAGCGGCTACACCCTCGCCTCCGGGTTCCGCCGCCCCGTCGGCTACGTATGGCTGGCGAACGGCACGCCCGTCGGCGAGGACGAGGCCATGCGCACGTTCGCCGCACGTCTCGGCCTCGACCCCGTCCTGGACATGCAGTCGCTGGAGGCACTCACCCGGCTCGACAGCGCCGCGGACGCCCGCGCCCGCCTGCTCGGCCTGCTTGCGGTCCTCACGCGCGCGGGGCTGACGCTCCCGCCGGGCATGAACCCCGGCGAACCCGCCGACCGGCTGCGCGCGGTCGCGCGCGTGCAGCCCGGCGCCGAGCACATCGTGTGGTCGGGCTGGCGGGACGCCGTACGCGCGGAACTCGACGTCGTCGAGCGCAGCGCCATGGGGCCCTGGCTGCGCGGCCCCAAGGCGCGCACAGCGGCGGTGGGCCAGCTCGCCGTGGGCATCCCGCTCACCGCCTGGGGCCTGCGCCGACGCGGCATCGGCTGGGCGGTCGCGGGCGCGCTCCTCGTCGTGCACGGCGCGCTCGGCCTCGCCTACGACCGGCTGCGCGCCTGGGACTGAGACCTGCCCGGGACCTGCTACTCGTCGTCGTCCTCGTCGTCGAGCCGTGCCAGCCAGGTCGCCAGCCGCTCGACCGGCACCTCGAAGTCCGGGTTCAGGTCGACGAACGTGCGCAGCTGCTCGGCGAGCCACTCGAAGGTGACCTCCTCCTCGCCGCGCCGCTTCTCCAGTTCCTCGATGCCGCGGTCGGTGAAGTACATGGGCCAGTCGCTCCTGGGGTGATACGGACGTGGGGCCCGGGACGATGTCCCGGGCCCCACAATCGTACGTACGAGGTCAGGCTGCTCAGGCCTCGAAGACCTCGCGCACCAGCTGCTCCTGCTCCGCCTGGTGACGCTTCGCCGAGCCGACCGCCGGGGACGAGCTGTGCGGCCGCGAGATGCGGCGCAGGCGCTCACCGTGCGGGACGTCGGCGCCGACCGCCAGGTCCAGGTGGTCGATCAGGTTGAGGGCGATGAAGGGCCACGCGCCCTGGTTCGCCGGCTCCTCCTGCGCCCACAGGTACTTCTCCGCGTTCGGGTACTTGGAGATCTCCGCCTGGAGCTCGGCACCCGGCAGCGGGTACAGGCGCTCGATGCGGATGATCGCCGTGTCCGTCACGCCGCGCTTCTGACGCTCGGCCTCGAGGTCGTAGTAGACCTTGCCCGCGCAGAAGACGACCTTGCGGACCGCGGCCGGGTCCACCGAGCTGTCGCCGATGACGGGACGGAAGCCGCCCTCCGTGAACTCCTCCGCCTTCGACGCGGCGGCCTTGAGGCGCAGCATCGACTTCGGGGTGAAGACCACCAGCGGCTTGTGGTGCGGGTTGTGCACCTGCCACCGCAGGAGGTGGAAGTAGTTCGACGGGAGCGTCGGCATGGCGACCGTCATGTTGTTCTGCGCGCACAGCTGGAGGAAGCGCTCCGGGCGGGCGGACGAGTGGTCCGGGCCCTGGCCCTCGTAGCCGTGCGGCAGGAGCAGCGTGACGCCGGAGGTCTGGCCCCACTTCTGCTCGGCGGCCGAGATGTACTCGTCCACCACCGTCTGCGCGCCGTTGACGAAGTCGCCGAACTGCGCCTCCCACATCACGAGCGACTCGGGACGGGCCAGCGAGTAGCCGTACTCGAAGCCCATGACCGCGTACTCGGAGAGCAGGGAGTCGTAGACGTTGTAACGCGCCTGGTCGTCCGAGAGGTACAGGAGCGGGGTGAAGTCCTCGCCCGTCTCACGGTCGATCAGGACCGCGTGGCGCTGGCCGAACGTGCCGCGGCGCGAGTCCTGGCCCGAGAGGCGCACCGGGGTGCCCTCGAGGAGCAGGGAGCCGATGGCGAGCGTCTCGCCCATGCCCCAGTCGATCGTGCCGTCCTCGATCATCGCCGCGCGGCGCTGCAGCTGCGGCAGCAGACGCGGGTGGACGGTGACGCGGTCGGGGATGTTGACCTGCGACTCGGCGATCCGCTTCACGGTCTCCTGGGAGATCGCGGTGCTGACGGCGACCGGGAACTCGGCCTGCGGGTCGAGGGCCGGAACCGGGGCGGGGAGCGCGGTGGCCTCGCGGACCTCGGCGAACACCTTCTCCAGCTGGCCCTGGAAGTCCTGCAGCGCCTGCTCGGCCTCTTCGAGCGTGATGTCGCCACGGCCGATGAGGGACTCGGTGTAGAGCTTGCGCACCGAGCGCTTCTTGTCGATCAGGTCGTACATCAGCGGCTGCGTGAACGCGGGGTTGTCCGACTCGTTGTGACCGCGGCGGCGGTAGCAGATCAGGTCGATGACGACGTCCTTGTTGAACGCCTGACGGAACTCGAACGCCAGACGGGCAACGCGGACGACGGCCTCGGGGTCGTCGCCGTTCACGTGGAAGATCGGCGCCTCGATCATGCGGGCCACGTCCGTGGCGTACATGGAGGAGCGCGACGACTCCGGGGCGGCGGTGAAGCCGACCTGGTTGTTGATGACGATGTGGACCGTGCCGCCCGTGCGGTAGCCGCGCAGCTGCGACATGTTGAGCGTCTCGGCGACCACACCCTGGCCCGCGAAGGCCGCGTCACCGTGCAGGGCGACCGGCAGGACCGTGAAGTCCGTGCCGCCCTTGTTGATGATGTCCTGCTTGGCGCGGACGATGCCCTCGATGACCGGGTCGACCGTCTCCAGGTGGGACGGGTTCGCGGCCAGCGAGACCTTGATCTGCTCGCCGTCCAGGCCCGTGAAGGTGCCCTGGGCGCCCAGGTGGTACTTCACGTCGCCGGAGCCGTGCATCGACTTCGGGTCGAGGTTGCCCTCGAACTCGCGGAAGATCTGCGCGTACGACTTGCCGACGATGTTCGCCAGGACGTTCAGGCGGCCGCGGTGGGCCATGCCGATGACGACCTCGTCCAGGCGCGACTCGGCGGCGGAGTCGATGACCGCGTCGAGCAGCGGGATGACGGACTCGCCGCCCTCCAGGGAGAAGCGCTTCTGGCCGACGTACTTCGTCTGCAGGAACGTCTCGAACGCCTCGGCCGCGTTCAGCCGGCGCAGGATGCGCAGCTGCTCCTCGCGCTCCGGCTTGGTGTGCGGGCGCTCGACGCGGTCCTGGAGCCACTTGCGCTGCTTCGGGTCCTGGATGTGCATGTACTCGATGCCGGTGGTGCGGCAGTACGAGTCGCGCAGGACGCCGAGGATGTCGCGCAGCTTCATCATCGACTTGCCGGCGAAGCCGCCGACCGCGAACTCGCGCTCCAGGTCCCACAGGGTGAGGCCGTGTTCGGCGATGTCCAGGTCGGGGTGCTTGCGCTGGCGGTACTCCAGCGGGTCGGTGTCGGCCATGACGTGGCCGCGGACCCGGAAGGAGTGGATCAGCTCGAAGACGCGGGCGGCCTTCGTGACGTCGTCGTCGTGCG
The DNA here is from genome assembly GCF_053644375.1 of Streptomyces sp. NPDC055400. NCBI lineage: Bacteria > Bacillati > Actinomycetota > Actinomycetes > Kitasatosporales > Streptomycetaceae > Streptomyces > Streptomyces sp. NPDC055400. The sequence continues at coordinate 25,188 of NZ_JBSHLM010000013.1, forward strand.
AGGCGTCGATGTCCTTGAACCAGCGGACCGGCTCGTAGGGGATGCGCAGCGCCTTGAAGATCTCGTCGTAGAACTCGCCCTCACCGAGGAGGAAGTTCGCCACGACGCGCAGGAACTCGCCGGAGGCGGCGCCCTGGATGACCCGGTGGTCGTAGGTCGACGTGAGCGTCATGACCTTCGAGATGCCGAGCTTGTTCAGGGTGTCCTGGGACGTGCCCTGGAACTCCGCCGGGTAGTCCATCGAGCCGACGCCCATGATGACCGACTGTCCGGGCATCAGACGCGGCACGGAGTGGACGGTGCCGAGGCCGCCGGGGTTGGTCAGCGAGACCGTGACACCGGTGAAGTCGTCCATGCCGAGCTTGCCGTCGCGGGCGCGGCGGACGATGTCCTCGTAGGCCTGCCAGAACTCGAAGAAGTTCAGCGTCTCGGCCTTCTTGATGCCCGCGACGACCAGCTGGCGGTCGCCGTTGGGCTTCACGAGGTCGATGGCGAGGCCGAAGTTGATGTGCTCCGGCTTGACCAGCGTCGGCTTGCCGTCCTTCTCCGCGAAGGAGTAGTTCATCGACGGCATGGCCTTGATGGCCTGCACCATCGCGTAGCCGATGAGGTGGGTGAAGGAGATCTTCCCGCCCCGGGCGCGCTTCAGGTGGTTGTTGATGACGATGCGGTTGTCGAACAGCAGCTTCACCGGGACCGCGCGCACGGACGTCGCCGTGGGGACCTCGATGGAGGCGTTCATGTTCTTCGCGACGGCGGCGCTCGGGCCGCGCAGGGTCACGAACTCGGGGCCGGCAGGGGCCTCGGTCGCGGGCTGCGCCTTGGCGGGAGCCGGGGCCTTCACCGCTGCGGCGGCCGGCTTCGCGGGCGCCGCGGTGGCGGGCTTGGCCAGCGGGGCGGCCGGAGCCGCCTTGACCGGAGCTGCGGCCGGAGCCGGAGCTGCGGCCGGGGCCGGGGCCGCCGGTGCGGCGGGCGCCGCGGCAGTGCCCGCAGCCCCCGCGGCTGCGGTACCGGCGGTGCCGACGGGGCCGGAACCCTGTGCGGGGGCTCCGGTCGTCGGCTGGGCCGGGGCACCCGGCTTGTAGTCGGCGAAGAAGTCCCACCAGGCTCGGTCAACCGAATTCGGGTCCTGGAGGTACTGCTGATAGATCTCGTCGACGAGCCACTCATTGGGACCGAAAGCGGCGGCAGGACTCTTGCCCTGCCCCTCTTGGTCGGTCGAGGTGCTCGAGTTACTGGGGGACTGTGGCGACACGGCGGTAACCGCCCTCTTCCGCTTCTCACAAGGTGATGGACAGCGGGAATAAAGGCTACGCCTCCAACACCGGGACTTGCAGACCGGGCCGGTCATCCGTCGCGTAAGTCACACCGGAAGCCGTGTTTCGGCGCTGGAAATGGCGGGAAACAAGCGAGGTTCCGGTTCACCTTGGGTACGTCGTTGTACGAGTGCGGCCCATCGGCCCGCACCCCGTGACGAATGGCACGGCGATCTTGTGCTTCCGGTTCGAACCCTACGTCAACTTTGAGCGCGCGGCAGGCCCGGAAGAGTGACCTGGATCCGGCAGCCGCGAGCCGATTCGGCCACGCCGATCCGGCCGCCGTGCAGGTCCACGGCCCACCGGGCGATGGCGAGGCCGAGACCGGTGCCGCCGTCGCTGCCGGGGCCGTGCGCGGCGCCCTTCACATGGCCGCCTCGGTTGAAGCGCTCGAAGACGCGGTGCCACTCGGAGCGGGGGATGCCGGGGCCCTCGTCGAGGACCTCCAGATCGAGCGACTCCGGGTAGAGACCGCGCCGCGCGAGCACGGTCACGCGGCCGTGCGGCGGGCTGTGTTTCACGGCGTTGTCGATGAGGTTGGCCACGACCTGGTGGATCCGCTCGGGGTCCGCGTGCGCGGTCAGCTCGGGCGGGGACACGTCCAGGTGCAGATGTACGTCCGTACGCGTATGGGTGCCGGAGCCCGAGGCGATGCCGGCGCGCTGCGAGGCGACCATGTTGGCCTCCTTCAGGACGCCCGACAGATATGGCCACACCTCGAAGCGGCGCGCCTTGAGCGGGACCACGCCGTTGTCGAGCCGGGAGAGGTCGAGCAGCGTCTCGACCAGCCGGCCCAGGCGCTCCGTCTGCTTCAGCGCCGTGCGCATGGTCTCGGGGTCGGCGGCCGAGACCCCGTCCACGACGTTCTCGAGGACGGCGCGCAGGCCCGCGATCGGGGTGCGCAGCTCGTGCGAGACGTTCGCCACGAGCTCCTTGCGCTGCTGGTCCTGGGCCTCCAGGTCATCCGCCATGCGGTTGATCGTCGCGGCCAGGTCGCCGAGCTCGTCGCGCCGGTCCGCGCCACGGACCCGGCGGGTGTAGTCGCCGTGCGAGATGGAGCGGGCGACCGTGTTCATCTCGTCGAGCGGCGCGGTCAGCGAGTGCGCCACGAACTGGGTGATGAGGAGCGTCGCGATGACCGAGAAGACCGTGATGAAACGGAGCTCGGTCTGGGTGCGGACGGCGACCATCAGCAGTCCGGTCGTGATGAACACCGAGACGACGACCAGCGTGCCGAGCTTGGTCTTGATGGAGAACGGCCGCAGGCTGCCCTGCACCCAGTGGCCCGCCAGGGGCCGGGCGGCCGGGGGAGCGCCGGGCACAAGGCCCGGAGCCCCCGGCTCGTACCCGTCCGCGTCCCGTACGTCGGATGCGCCGCCGCTGCCGGTCATGGCGTCGGCGTCTCCAGCGCGTAGCCCACACCGTGCACGGTGCGGATCCGCTCGGCGCCGATCTTCCGGCGCAGCGCCTTGATATGGCTGTCGACGGTCCGGGTGCCCGACGCGTCCGCCCAGTCCCACACCTCGGCGAGCAGCTGCTCGCGCGAGAGGACGGCGCGGGGCGTGTTGGCCAGGCAGACCAGGAGGTCGAACTCCGTGGGCGTCAGGTGGACGTCCTCGGAGCGCACCCGCACACGGCGCTGTGCGTGGTCGATCTCCAGCTCGCCGAGCCGCAGGATGCCGCTCCTGGGCGTGGCCGCCGCGAGCGCCGCGCGCTCGACCCTCCGCAGCAGGACGTGCACGCGCGCCGCGAGCTCCCGCATCGAGAAGGGTTTCGTCATGTAGTCGTCGGCACCCACGCCGAGCCCGACGAGCATGTCCGTCTCGTCGTCGCGCGCCGTGAGCATCATCACCGGCACCGGCCGCTGCGCCTGCACACGGCGGCAGACCTCGAGCCCGTCGAAGCCGGGCAGCATGATGTCGAGGATCAGCAGGTCCGGCTGCCATGCCTCGGCTGTGTCGACCGCCGCCGGACCGTCCTGTGCTGTTTGCACGAGGAATCCCTCGGCGCGCAGCCGAGCGGCGATGGCGTCGACGATCGTGGGGTCGTCCTCGACGACCAGGACCCGTCGCTGGGCACCCGGCGTAGCCGTGCTGCCGTTGTGGGAGGTGTGTGTCTGCTCCATCGCCCCGCCCCTGAATGCGCACATCCGTGTGCGCTTGACGCTTGAATGATCTGGGTTTCGGCAGTCAGCGTACGGGGAGTTACCGCGAGTCGGCTACGCAGGCCTGACCCCGAGATGTACGACGTCGGGAACGCCACGGACAACCGGGATCTCTTCGGTGCGGACCGACCGGAATCCGGCATTCCACAAGGTTCCTTCAAAATTTGCGGAGGGCTGTGCGGACCACACGGCAAGCACGCCGCCAGGGGCGAGCCGCTCCCGGCAGGCCGCGAGACCTACCGGTGAGTAGAGGTTGTCATTACCCTCCGTCACCGTCCAGTCGGGTCCGTTGTCGATATCGAGGCACAGCGCGTCGTACGTCTCGGTCGATTCCCGGACGTACGAGACAAGGTCCGCCTCCACAATCTCCGTGCGCGGATCGGTGAGCGCGGATCGTGACAGCTCGGACAGCGGGCCTTCGCGATGCCAGTCGACGATCGCGGGCTCGCGTTCCACGACGGTGATGCGGCCCCAGCGGAAATTCGCAGCCGCGTGCGTGAGGGAGAATCCGACACCGAGTCCGCCGATGAGAATTCCTGGCGCCGGGCGGTCGTCGAGAGCGTCGAGCGCCGCGTCGACCAGGAGGCGCTCGGAGCGCCCGTCGGACGTGTCCATCAGGAAGCATCCGTTGGCGATGATCTGGAGCAGCGCGCCGTGGCGCCGCAGTACGACCTCTCCGAAGGGCCCTTCGCGCCGGTCGAGGACGACGGGCGCGGTGTGGTCGGTGTCGTACGGGGTGGGGTACGAGGTGGACATGGCGTCCATCCTGCCGTAACCGGCGCGACGCCCGGCTGCCCCTGGAAAGGGAGTTGACGGCTCTCCCGTGCGCGTCCTGCGGATCGTGCCGCACGTGGCGCCGGTCATAGACAGTGCGGGTGCGAGGGGCGAAGGGTTGGGGCGGGCCGGAAGGGAAAGGATGCCGCAGGTGGAGCGTGGCGTGACGGTCGAGGCCGACTCTTCGGAGACGCTGCCTGAGGCTTCGCTGCCCGTATCGCGGCCCCTGCTCGACGCCGTCCCGGCTCAGGCGCCGGCCGGTGGCGCGGCGCTCGGCGCGACCGGCGGGCGCGCGGCGTCCGAGAGGGCCGTCCCCCTGCGCCGGCTGCGCCCCTGGCGGCTGCTGCCCACGCCCACGGGGACCCCGTTCACGTTCGTCTACGCCGCCGTGCTCATCGGCACGTCCCTCTTCGCGCAGTTCGCCGACCCCGGCCTCGTCGCGTCCGCGCTGCGGGGTTCGAGCACCGACGTGGCGCACCTCGCGCACACGCCCGTATTCGTGCTGGTCGCGAGCGCGCTGTGGATCGCCGGCGGGATCACCTCCCCGTTCGCGGTCTGCTTCCTGGTCGTCCTCACGGCGCTGGAGCGCAGGATCGGCGGCTGGTGCACCGCCGGTGTCTTCGTCCTCGGCCACACCGTGGCGACACTCGCCACCGAGGTGCCGGTCGGGCTCTCCGTGATGGCCGGGCATCTGCCCGAGAGCTCGCTGCACCGCCTCGACTACGGCATCAGCTTCGGCGTGGCCGCGAGCATCGGCGCCCTCGCCGGTCTCCTCACGCCCTGGCTGTGCTGGATTGTGCTGGCCGTCTTCGGCGGAATGCTGGTCGAGGACCTCATCGCGTTCACGGACCCGATGGCGAACTGGGGCCACCTCATGGCCCTGGCCATCGGCGTCGGGACCTGGCTGCTGGTGCGCCGGTGGCGGCGCGCGCCGGGTTCCTCCGCGACCTGACGTAGTCCCCCGGCCGGCCTAGGGCCGGTCCCTGGCCGTCCCCGTCACAGACCCCCTCTGAGCTGCGGATCTCCCCTGCCCATCCGCTGATCGCCGAGAGCGAACAGCGCCGGGGGAACATTCAAGGGCTCACGTGCATTGAGCCTGCATAGCTCAACTTGACTGCTTAAGGGGAGATCATGGCTTCGACGTCCACACCGCTCACCCTGCCCGTGCTGCCGCTCGACGACGAGGTCGTGCTGCCCGGAATGGTGGTGCCCCTGGACCTCAACGACAACGACGTACGCGCCGCGGTGGAGGCCGCCCAGGCAGCGGCCCGTTCCAGCGGATCCGTGGGCGGCAGCAAGCCGAAGGTGCTTCTTGTTCCCCGGATCGACGGCACGTACGCGAACACCGGCGTGCTCGGCACCGTCGAGCAGGTGGGCCGGCTCGCCGACGGCGACCCCGGCGCCCTGATCCGCGGCCGCAGCCGTGTACGGATCGGCGCGGGCACGACCGGCCCCGGCGCCTCCCTGTGGGTGGAGGGAATCGCGGTCGAGGAGACCGTGCCGGAGCCGCTGCCCGGCTCGGTGACCGAGCTGGTCACCGAATACAAGGCACTCGCCACGAACTGGCTGAAGAAGCGCGGAGCCTGGCAGGTCGTGGACCGCGTCCAGCAGATCGACGACGTCTCCGCGCTCGCCGACAACTCCGGCTACTCGCCCTTCCTGAGCACCCCGCAGAAGGTGGAGCTCCTGGAGACGGCCGACCCGGTCGCCCGGCTCAAGCTGGCCACCGAGCAGCTGCGCGAGCACCTCGCCGAGCAGGACGTGGCCGAGTCCATCGCCAAGGACGTCCAGGAAGGCGTCGACAAGCAGCAGCGCGAGTTCCTGCTGAGGCGCCAGCTGGACGCCGTACGCAAGGAGCTGCGCGAGCTGAACGGTGAGTCGGAGGGCGAGGAGTCCGACGACTACCGCACGCGGGTCGAGGCCGCCGACCTTCCGGAGAAGGTCCGCGAGGCCGCGCTCAAGGAGGTCGAGAAGCTGGAGCGGTCCAGCGACCAGTCCCCCGAGGGCTCGTGGATCCGCACCTGGCTCGACACGGTCCTCGAACTGCCGTGGAACGAGCGCACCGAGGACGAGTACGACATCCAGGGCGCCCAGAGCGTCCTCGATGCCGAGCACTCGGGTCTGGAGGACGTGAAGGAGCGCATCACCGAGTACCTGGCCGTGCGCAAGCGGCGTTCCGAGCGCGGGCTCGGCGTCGTCGGCGGGCGCAGGGGCGGCGCGGTGCTCGCGCTCGTGGGCCCGCCCGGCGTCGGCAAGACCTCGCTCGGCGAGTCCGTGGCGCACGCCATGGGCCGCAAGTTCGTCCGCGTCGCCCTCGGTGGCGTACGGGACGAGGCGGAGATCCGCGGACACCGGCGTACGTACGTGGGCGCCCTGCCGGGCCGTGTCGTGCGGGCGATCAAGGAGGCCGGGTCGATGAACCCGGTCGTGCTGCTCGACGAGATCGACAAGGTGGGGTCCGACTTCCGGGGCGACCCGGCGGCCGCCCTCCTCGAAGTCCTCGACCCGGCGCAGAACCACACGTTCCGCGACCACTACCTGGAGGTCGAACTCGACCTCAGCGACGTCGTGTTCCTCGCGACGGCGAACGTCCTGGAGGCCATCCCGGAGGCCCTGCTCGACCGTATGGAGCTGGTCAGGCTCGACGGGTACACCGAGGACGAGAAGGTCGTCATCGCCCGCGATCACCTGCTCCCGCGCCAGCTGGAGCGGGCCGGTCTGGACAAGGACGAGGTCACCCTCGACGAGAGCGCGCTGCGCAAGCTCGCCGGGGAGTACACGCGGGAAGCAGGCGTACGCAACCTGGAGCGGTCCGTCGCCCGCCTGCTGCGCAAGGTCGCGGCCCAGCACGAACTGGGCGAGCGCGAGCTGCCGTTCACCGTCGAGGACACCGACCTGCGGAGCCTCATCGGGCGCCCGCACCACGTGCCCGAGGCGGCGCAGGACCCGGCCGAGCGCCGCACGGCGGTGCCGGGCGTGGCCACCGGACTCGCGGTCACCGGAGCGGGCGGCGACGTCCTCTACGTGGAGGCGTCCCTCGCCGACCCGGAGACGGGCGCGGCCGGCCTGACCCTGACCGGTCAGCTCGGTGACGTGATGAAGGAGTCCGCGCAGATCGCGCTCTCCTTCCTGCGCTCGCACGGCGCCGAACTGGAGCTGCCCGTCGCCGACCTGAAGGACCGGGGCGTGCACATCCACTTCCCGGCGGGCGCGGTGCCGAAGGACGGCCCGAGCGCGGGTGTCACCATGACGACCGCTCTCGCGTCGCTGCTCAGCGGGCGCCAGGTCCGTACGGACGTGGCGATGACCGGTGAGGTGTCGCTGACCGGCCGTGTGCTGCCGATCGGTGGCGTCAAGCAGAAGCTGCTCGCCGCGCACCGGGCCGGGATCACGACGGTCGTCATCCCGAAGCGGAACGAGGCGGACCTGGACGACGTCCCCGCCGAGGTCCTGGAGAAGCTGGACGTGCACCCGGTGACGGACGCGCGCCAGGTGCTCGAACTGGCGCTGGCGCCGGCCGCGGTGGAGGTTCCGGTGGCGGCGTGACGGACGCTGCCGGATGACGAAGGCCCGGGTCCCCGCACGGGGCCCGGGCCTTCCGCAGGGTCGACCGCCCGGCGGGCAGCTGCTGACCCGCCCCCGTACGAGCGGCCGGACCCCTGGGGGAGCCCGGCCGCTCTTCGTTCGCTCGCGGGCTCAGCCGTTGGCCAGTGCCTGCAGTCGGTCGTAGGCGCCGTTGAACTTGCTGTGGTCGCCGACCGTCGGGCCGGACGACGTGTACTGCCACATCGTGTAGAAGCCCCAGCCGGCCGGGAGCGCGCCCGGGTCGGTGTTGTAGCGGGCGATCCAGAGCGGGTTGGTCGCCCCGAAGGCGCTGGAGTTGCCGGTGCACTGGGTCCACCAGCTCGTCGCCGTGTAGATCACGGCGTCGCGGCCGGTGCGGGCCTTGTACTGGTTCACGAAGTCACGGATCCAGCTGACCATTCCGGCCGCGGTCTTGCCGTAACAGGCCGCGCCGTACGGGTTCCACTCGATGTCGAGCGCGCCCGGCAGGGTCCTGCCGTCCTGGGACCAGCCGCCTCCGTGGTCCACGAAGTAGTTGGCCTGGGTGGCGCCGGTCGTCGTGTCCGGGGTCGCGAAGTGGTACGCGCCGCGGATCATGCCGACGTTGTACGAGCCGTTGTACTGCTGGGCGAAGTAGGGGTTCGTGTAGTACGTGCCCTCCGTGGCCTTGACGTAGGCCCACTTCACGCCGCTGTTCCAGAGCGTTGACCAGGCCACGTTGCCGTTGTGGCTGCTGGTGTCCACGCCCTCGGTCTGGACCGCCTTGTTGTCGGTGGGCAGACCGCCCTGACCGTCGTGCTCGGCGACGCCCATGCCCATCGTGGCGGAGCCACGGGCGGGGACGTCGGCGGCCTGGGCCGCGGTGGGCAGGGTGAACAGCAGCGAGAGCGCTGCGAGGATGACTCCGGCCGCCGGGATGCGCCTCAGGCGCGGGCGGCGGACGGTTCCGGATCTGTGCACGGGCATTGCGTGCCTCCGAAGGCCTCGTTGAGCTTCTGCGAGCTCGGTGGGGGGATCTGTCGACATGTCGCTGGTGTGGACATGTCACCAATGAAGCTACGCACGTAGACCGCCGGGAGGGAAGGGGGCCCGGATGCTGCCGTTGGTCTACTCCTGCGAAATACTGGCGGAGCTGCGGCAATGGCCGCGAATGGCGGAAACTTTCAGGAACGGGAAACTCTGGCATGGGCGCTGACGTGCACGAGGACGGGAACGGCGCGCGGCCGGGCGCCGAATCCGACGCGACGGAGAGTGGTGTGGACCACGAATTCTTGTCCCTGGAGAGGGAGTTGACGGTCTTCCTCCGGCGGGCCCGCGCCTCCTCCGGCGAGATGGCGCGTGCCGTCCACCCGGACCTCGAACCCGCCGCCTACGGACTTCTCGCGCGCCTCGAGGAGTGCGGCCGGCAGCGGGCCACCGAACTCGCCGCGTACGTCGGCGTCGGCAAGGCCACCATGAGCCGGCAGCTGCGCGCCCTGGAGCACCTCGGACTCGTCGCGCGCGAGCCGGACCCCGCCGACGGCCGCGCCTGGCTCGTCCACCTCACCGAGGAGGGCCGCGCCAACTTCCGCCAGGTGCGCGACGCCCGCCGGGCCACGTACGTACGCCAGCTCGCGGGCTGGGACCGCACCGAGGTGGCGGAACTGGCCCGGCTGCTGCATCAGTTGAACGCCGGTGCCGAGAGCTAGGGCCTGCGTTCGGTCCCCTGCAGCTCCACGTACACCGCCGTCGCGTCGTCATGGGTCTTGCTGCGCCGCAGGAAGACCCGGTCCTGCTCGTCCGCGTCCTCCAGGGCCCGTACGCGCGCGAGCGCCGCGTGCGCGCCCTCCTTGCGGACGAGCGCGAACAGGTCCGCCCAGTCGCCTTCGCGGAACTTCTCGACCCAGCGCGTGACTCCGTCGGTCAGCGCCACGAGCGTGCGCACCCGCGCGCGGGGGAGTTCGCCGGTGACCGCGCGGGCGGCGGCCGAGGGATCGGCGGCGGCCGTGAAGAAGCCGCCCTCCTTGTTGCGCACCGTCGCGTCGGCCACCTCGTCCGAGACGAGGGAGGAGCGCGGCACACGGTCGAGCCGGTCGTCCACCAGCGCCGTCACCGAGCCGGACACGTCCTCGACCAGCAACACCGAGTCGGACAGCACCAGATGCTCGACCCGTTCGGCGTCCCACCGCGCCAGGACCACGGTTGCCTGAGGCGTACGCGGGTGAGAAAGGTCACATGTCCGCCGATGGGTGTCGGCGGTGCGCCGGATTGCCTCGGCGAGGACGGCGGTCAACGTCATATCCCGGCGTGAAACGGACAGTTCACCCAATGCGCCGCCGAGCCGGGACGTGAACCAGGGGACCGAATGCAGACAGCCGGTCTCGCCCCTGGGTGGTGTGACCCCGTCCAGGACCACCAGCGTTCCCCCCTGTCCGGAGGCGGGAACGGCCGCCGAGGCGAAGTCCTCGTTGGGCCGGTCGGGGTTTCCGGGCTCCGTCGCGAGTTCGATGCGCATCCGGCCAGTCTGCACGAGCCCTTCACAAGAGGCCCGTTGAGCCGTGAGTTGAGCCGCATCGGCAGGTCAGGCGCCTGGTTTCGACCGGAATGATCAACTCCGCCGGAGAGTGGCGGGGCATCTTGCCAAAGCCTGTGAGAGACGTCCAACCGGCGCCCCGTTCGGGCTCCGTGCCCATGCCACCGGGACTTGCTCGCCAACTCCCGCTCGATGTTCACTCCTTCGGGTGGCTGGCTAGGTGATGCGCGACCACTGCTCACCGGCACTGGAATGGTCAGGAGCCATTCCAGGGGGGCGCGCGCGTTGACAGATCGTCACCCGGGCCCATGGGTAGACGAGTCAGGAATGCGAGCACCGGTGCGGAAGATGCGGCCTCGACGCAAGGGCAAGCAAGCGGCCTCCGAAGCGGACGAGGGGCGCACGACGGCTCCCGCGGGACCCGCCGCGCAGGCCCCGGCGGGCACCCCCGCCGACCCCGGAGGGCGACGCCCCGCGCGGGTGCGCAACCGGCTCATCATCGCCGTGGCGGTAGTCGCCGCGGCCATCGCCGGTGCCGCCGCACCCGCCCTCATGACCGCGTCGGGGCAGGTCGGCGACTCCCAGGAGCTCGTCGACCTCGCGGCGCGGACCCAGCAGACCGTCACGCTCTCCCACTCCCTGGCCGACGAGCGCGACGAGGTCACCGCCTTCATCGCCGCCGGGCGCCCCAAGGGACAGGGGCTCTCCGAGAGCCGCAGCGCCCGCGTCGACCGGCAGCTCGAAGAGCTCCGCACCGACGCACCGGCCCCTCTGCAACGCGACCTCTCCGGCATCGCGGCCGTCCGCCGGGCCGCGCTCACCGGCAAGGGCAGCGCCCTCGAGGCGCACAAGGCGTACTCCGACGCGATCAACGAGCTGCACAGCACCGCCGAGCAGCTCGCCGAGAGCACCCCGCCCCGCGCGGGTTCCGGAGCACACGCCTTCGCCGACCTCGACCGGGCCGTCGAACAGGCTTCCGCCGCCCGCGGACTCCTGCTCGCCGCGCTCGCCGTGCCGCGCTCCAGCCAGACGTCCACGGTCATCGACCCGGTCACCGGACTCCCGAAGACGGTCGTCTCCCAGGACTCCGCCGACGGCAAGGAGCGCGACGCCCTGAGCGCCGCCGCCCAGCAGGCCCACGTACGCGAACAGGCCGCGCTCGCCGACTTCGAGGACGCCGCCCCGTCCGCGTCCGTCTCCTCCTACGGCGCCACGGTCACCGGGCCCGACGTCACCAAGGCCGACAAGTACCTGGCCGCCCTCACCGACGAGCCCACGCTGTCCGCCGGAGACCTCTCCGCAAGCCCCAAGAACATCGACGCCGCGCTGTCCGCCCGTATCGACCTGATGCGCGGCGCCGAGTCGTCCCTCTACGACCGGCGCACCAAGGACCTCGCCCTGCTGCGCGACGACGACGTCAACGCGCTCGAGGTCCGCATCGCGCTGGCCGGTCTGTGCCTGCTCGTCGCCGTCGGCGTCTCGATGGCCACGGCCCGCACACTGACCAGGCCGCTCGCGGTGCTCCGCCTCGGCTCGGCCCGCCTCGCGGGGGACCCGGCGAGCGAGGAGCCGGTCAAGTTCACCGGCCGCAACGACGAGTTCTCCCAGGTCGTACGGTCCGTCAACGCCCTGCACGCGCACGCACTCGGCCTCCACGAGCGCCTCACCACGCTGGAGGCCGACCGCAAGCACCTGATCGGCCAGCGCGCGACCATGGCCGACGAGCGCGAGAAGCTGCGCGCCGAACTCGCCTCGGCCGCGGCCCACCTGGACCGGGTCCGGCACAGCATCCACGGCACGTTCGTGAACCTCGCCCTGCGCACCCTCGGCCTCGTGGAGCGCCAGCTCGGCGTCATCGAGAACCTGGAGGAGCGCGAGCAGGACCCCGAGCGCCTCGCGACCCTCTTCAAGCTCGACCACTTCGCCACCGTCATGCGGCGGCACAGCGAGAACCTGCTCGTACTCGCCGGCGCCGAGCACGGCCACGGAAACCCGGGCGCCGTCCCGCTGGTCGACGTCGTGCGCGCCGCCGTCAGCGAGATCGAGCGCTACGAACGGGTCCGGATCTCCGCGCTCCCGCCGCACGCGCACCTCGCCGGCTTCGCCGCCGACGACGTCAGCCACCTCGTCGCCGAAGTCCTGGAGAACGCCACGTCGTTCTCGCCGCCCGACGCCTCCGTCGAGGTGTCCGGCTGGCTCCTGGAGAGCGGCGAGGTCATGCTCTCCGTCCAGGACGAGGGCATCGGCATGACCGACGAGCGGATGAAGGAGCTCAACGCCCGCCTCGCCGCGTTCGCGGACGACGAGATGTTCGACCCCGAGGACGGCGACGGACTCGGCCTCGGCCTGTACGTCGTGGCCCGGCTCGCCGCGCGCCACGGCGTGCGGGTGCAGCTGCGCGAGCAGAAGCAGGGCGGGATCGCCGTCGTCGTCGTACTGCCCAGGGCGCTCCTCGCGGCGGCCCCCGCGGCAGCCGTGCCGCCGCGGGTCCCGGTGGCGGGCGCCGCACCCGCCGTGCACCTGCCCGGATCCGAGGCCGAGGCCAACTCCAATGTCCTGAGCGGCCGTTCCAAGGACGGCCACGACCCGCTGATCGCCGCGGCGGAGCACGCCGTACGCGAAGCGGGGACGGACGCCGAAGCCCCTGCACCGGTGGCGGAACCCGACCCGGAGCTCACGAAGCCCGCGGTCCCGGCCGAGTCGCCCGCCGAGACGACCATGACGCTGATGGCGCCGATCCCCGCCGTCGACCCGGAACCGGTACCCGCCGTCGACCCGGCACCCGTACCGGCACCAGCCCCCGAGCCTGCGCCCGCGCCCCAGACCCTGCACCTCGACGACGAGCCCGCGCACGACCGGGTCGCCGACGAGACGGGCGCCGGGCAGACCAGCGGCACCCCGGGCCTGCCCACCCGGCCCAAGGCCGACACGCCTCCCGCCCCCGAGGCGGCGGGCGAGCCCGTGATCCCCGCGGCCCGCACCCCCCAGTGGGAGCGGGTCACGGACAAGGGCCTGCCCAAGAGGACCCCCAGGATCTCGGCCCCCGCGCCCGCCGCGGCGCCGCGTACCGGATCCGTCGACGCCGACGCCCTGCGCCGCAGGCTCGGCGGGTTCCACCAGGGGGCCAACAAGGGCCGGCGGGACGTCGAGGCCGAGATCGGCGGGACGGACCGGACCGCAGAACCCAAGGGGGACACAGTCGAGGAGGCAAGCAGTTGACTGCGCCCAGTCGCACGCCGAGTGCGTCCACCCCTGGATTCGGACTGAGCACCGAAGCCCGCAACCTGCACTGGCTGCTGACCAATCTGGTGGAGGAGGTGCCAGGGCTCCTCTCGGTCGCGGTCGTCTCCTCCGACGGGCTGCTCCTGCTCTCCTCCGACCCCGGCAGGAACGCTGAGCGCCCTGCCGACCACAGCGGCGGGCCCAAGGGGTCCAGCGCCGACCTGGCCACGATCGTGTCCGGCGTCGGCAGCCTCACCATCGGCGCCGCCAAGCTGATGGACGGCGGCAGCGTCAAGCAGACCATGGTCGCGATGGAGGAAGGCAGCCTCTTCGTCATGTCCATCAGCGACGGCTCACTGCTCGGCGTGCACGCCACCCCGGACTGCGACATGAGCGTCGTCGCCTACCACATGGCGCTCTTCGTCGGCCGTGCCGGGCACGTCCTCACGCCCGAACTCCGCAGTGAACTGCGCCAGTCGATGGAGAACGCCAAGTGAGCAGCAGCATCACGAACCTCAGTACCGGCGGCCCGAAACTTCCCACCCGGGGCGGCGACCGCAAGCCGGCCCGGGTGCGCCCCTACTCGCTCACCGGCGGCCGCACCCGCTTCGGCCATGTGCTGCTCGTCGAGACATTCGTCGCCGCGCTCGAAGCGCCCGAGGAACGCCTCGAGATAGGCCAGGGCACGCTCTCGACGCGGATCATGCCGGAGATGCGGGCGATCGTGGAGCTGTGCCGCCGCATGCGCACGGTCGCCGAGATCGCCGCGCTCCTGAAGATGCCCCTCGGCGTGGTCCGCGTACTGCTCAGCGACCTCGCCGACCAGGGAAAGATCCGCGTTTACGGAACCGGCCACGGCCCGGGCCAGCCGGACCGCGCACTGCTTGAAAGGGTGCTGAGTGGACTCCGTCGTCTCTGAAGGCGTCACTGAGGGCGTCACGCCCGCCTTCGTACCTGCCCAGCCGTCGTCCGGCCGTGAAGCCATCGCCTTCGAGCCCCAGGAAGAGCTCCAGGCCTGGCAGACGGACCGCACCCGCGCCCCGATCGCCACGAAGATAGTGGTGGCCGGCGGCTTCGGCGTCGGCAAGACCACCCTCGTCACCGCCGTCTCGGAGATCCAGCCCCTCCAGACCGAGGCGCTGATGACCCAGGCGAGCGAGGACACCGACGACCTCACCGCCACCCCGGACAAGACCACGACCACGGTCGCCATGGACTTCGGGCGGATCACGCTCGACGACGACCTGGTGCTCTACCTCTTCGGCACGCCGGGGCAGCAGCGCTTCTGGTTCATGTGGGACGACCTGGTGCGCGGCGCGATCGGCGCGGTCGTGCTCGCCGACACCCGGCGGCTGCCCGACTGCTTCCCGGCCCTCGACTACTTCGAGAGCTGCGGGCTCCCGTACGTCGTCGCCGTCAACCACTTCGACGGCTCCGACGAGTTCGCCGCCGCCGACGTGCGCGAGGCACTGACGGTGCCGCCGCACATCCCCGTCCTCATCATGGACGCGCGGCAGCGCATCTCGGTCGTCGAGACCCTCCTGGCCCTCGTCGGCCACGCGCTCGACGCCACCCCCGAATAGCCACCACCCCTCAGCAGTAGAAGAGGCACCCGCATGCGGAAGATACTCGTCGTCGGAGCCGGACAGTCCGGTCTCCAGCTCGCCCTCGGCCTCCAGTCGAACGGGTACGAGGTCACACTGATGTCCAACCGCACCGCGGACGAGATCCGGTCCGGCCGGGTCATGTCCACGCAGTGCATGTTCGACACGGCGCTCCAGCACGAGCGCGACCTCCAGGTGAACTTCTGGGAGTCCCAGGCCCCGAAGATCGAGGGCCTCGGCGTCTCCGTCGCCGCCCCCGGCTCCTTCGACCCGGGACCCTCGCAGCGCGCCATCGACTGGGTGGGCAAGCTCGACGGCTACGCGCAGTCCGTCGACCAGCGCGTGAAGATGGCCGGCTGGATGGAGACGTTCGCGCAGCGCGGCGGCCAGCTCGTCATCCACGGCGCCGCGGTCTCCGACCTCGACTACTTCGCCCGCACCTACGACCTGGTGCTCGTCTCCGCCGGCAAGGGCGAGCTGGTCTCGATGTTCGGCCGCGACGCCTCGCGCTCCCCGTACACCGAGCCGCAGCGCGCGCTCGCCGTCGCGTACGTGCACGGCATGGGTCCCCGCCCCGAGCACCCGGACTTCGACGCGGTGCGCTGCAACCTGGTGCCCGGCGTCGGCGAGCTGTTCGTCATGCCGACCCTCACCACCTCGGGCCGCGCCGACATCCTGTTCTGGGAGGGCATCCCCGGCGGTCCGCTGGACGCCTTCAAGGGCGTCAAGGACCCCTCGGAGCACCTGGCCCTCACCCTGGAGCTGATGGAGAAGTTCACGCCCTGGGAGTACGCGCGCGCCACGAAGGTCGAGCTGACCGACGCCAACGCGACCCTCGCCGGCCGTTACGCGCCGACCGTCCGCAACCCGATCGGGCGGCTGCCCGGCGGCGGCGCGGTCCTCGGTGTCGCCGATGTCGTCGTCGCCAACGACCCGATCACGGGCCAGGGCTCGAACTCGGCGTCCAAGTGCGCCGCCTCATACCTCGACTCGATCACCGAGCACGGCGACAAGCCGTTCGACGAGGAGTGGATGCAGTCCACCTTCGACCGCTACTGGGACACCGCGCAGCACGTCGTGAAGTGGACCAACGCGATGCTGGGCGTCCCGCCGGAGCACGTCCTCAACCTGATCGGCGCCGCCGGCCAGCTCCAGCCGGTCGCCGACCGCTTCGCGAACGGCTTCAACAACCCGGCCGACTTCGAGAACTTCTTCTATGAGCCCGAGAAGACGAACGCCTATCTGGCCTCCGTCTCCGGCTGATCCGCGGCGGGGCGCGCACCGGTCAGCCGGTGGGCGCCCCCGCGGCGCCGTACCCGGTGTCGTCGCCGCCCGTCGCGCCCCCGGGCAGCTTCGGCGGGGTGTAGCCCTTCATCGACGGGTCTCCCTGATCGGGGCGGACAGCGCCGAGCAGCGGGTTGGCCGCGATCGGCGACACCTTGACCTTCGCGCCCGGCCGCGGCGCCTGCACCACCATCCCGTCGCCCAGGTACATCGCCACGTGCGTCGCCTCGCGGAAGTACACGACGAGGTCCCCGGGACGCAGCTCGCTGAGCGGGACGCGCGGCAGTCTCGCCCACTGCTCCTGCGACGTGCGGGGAATGTCCTCGCCCGCGTGCTCCCACGCCTGCGACGTGAGCCCCGAGCAGTCGAACGCCGCGGGCCCTTCCGCGCCCCACACGTACGGCTTCCCGATCTGCTTCACCGCGTACGCGAGTGCGGCGTCCCCGGCTCGTGACGGCGCCTGCTGTGAACTGAGCGCGCCCGACGCCATGAACGTCTTCTGGGCCTTCGCCATCCCCGCGTTCTCCAGGCGGGTCAGCTCGGCGAGCTGACCCGGGCGGAGTGAGGCGAGCACCCTCTCGACGTCCTTGAGGCGGGCCTGGACAGCGTCCCGGTCCTTCTTCTGCCGCTCCGACAGCCGGGTCTGCTCGGCGAGCGTCCTGCGTGCCTGCGCCGCCAGGCCGTCGGCGCGCTTCTCGCCGCCGACGAGCCGGTCCACGGTCGCCATGCGCTCCTGGGCCACGCGCCGGATCACATGGCCCTGGTCGAGGGCGTGCTGCGGGTCGCGGGCGAGGAGCAGGTGCAGGTAGGGGGAGATGTTGCTGCTGCCCTGGTACTGCTCGCGGGCGAGGCGTCCTGCCGCGCCGCGGCTGTCGTGGAGCGAGGTGCGGGCCGCGGCCAGCTTGCGAGCCAGGTCACCGGCCGTCTTGCGGCGCTTCTTGAGCTTCTCGGCGGTGGCGTTGTACTTCTCGGTGGCCTTCTCGGCATCCTGGTACAGGCGCTGAAGATCCGTCAGGAGCGTCGTGACGGAGGTGCGGTTGGGCGCGGGGAGGGGCTGGGGGGCCGGTGTGGGTGCGGCGGACGCGGGCCCCGGCGCCGCGAGCGTTGAGGCCACCGCCACGGCACAGGCCCACCGCAGAAGGCTTTCTGACACGTCATCACCTCCGGTGCGGGGCGGCCCGTCCGTCCCGCACCGTGAGCATCAACACGTCCGCCCGCCCGCGCGCCTCCTGCTGGGCGGTTCGGCCCAAGGACCTCACCCGGCCGGGGGACTCCATGAAGGTGATCCGTCAAAAAGAGTGCTATGAGCGCGGCTTGGACCAGGGCCACCGGGGCCCGCTGTCGTCGCGCCCAGAAGGGTCGTACTCGTACTTCCAGCGGTGGGCGAACCGGATCTTGCCGGGGGTCATCGGCACCCGGCGGTAGATGAGCACCGTGCCTGGGGAGCCGTCGGGGCCCGGCACCGGGATGCGGTACACCTTCGGCGGATGCCCCGTCGGTCCCAGCAGCACGGGCAGCACCCGCCCGTCCATCGGCCCGCCGACGAACGGCGTCTCTTCGCTCTTCACGGCACCAGTGTCACAGCAGGTGCGCGGCGTCGCTCACCACGGGCAGCACCAGGCGGGCCAGCCGGCCCACGGGCCCGTCCGCCGTCTCCAGGGCCAGCGCGTGCCGCACCGCCCCGGCGGTCTGCGGGTCGCGGCCCGCCGTCGCCGTGAGGACGGCCATGAACTGGTCGACGAGCCCGTCGCGCAGCTCGTCCAGCGGCGGCTTCTTGTCCTCGTCGAGCCAGATCAGCGAGGCCGCCTCCACGGCCGTGATCCACATGCGTACGGTCATCCGCAACCGGGGACCCGGGTCCGCCACGGCGAGATGGCTCAGGATGTGCTCGGCGGCCGCCCTGCGCACGCCGTCCACGATCGACGTCGTCCGCGACGTCTCCACCACGCTGCCGCCCTGGAGCAGCGCGGCGAACCCCATGTCGTGCTGGTCCACGAACGCGAGGTAGCGGTCGAGGGCCCGCGTGAGCCGGCCGCTCAGCGGTCCTTCCTGCGGCTCCGCGAAGCACTTCTCCAGCTCGTCGGCCGCGGAGCGCAGCGCGGCCTCGTACAACTGCTGCTTGCCGCCGGGGAAGTACCGGTAGACGAGCGGCCGCGAGACACCTGCCGCCTCCGCCACGTCGTCGAGGGACACCTCCTCGGGTGCCCGGTGCGCGAAGAGGGACAGCGCGGCGACGAGGAGCTGGCTGCGACGCTCCTCGACGCTGAGCCGTCGGTACGCGCGGGTGCCGGGTGCCGAGGTCATGTTCCGCAGCGTAACCGGCTTTTCGCGCGGGGGTCCTGTACGGAGGCGCTCCGCCGGGTCCCGGGCGCAGTCCTGGGCGAGCGGCCCGGGTCGTGTGGCGGTCAGGCGAGGAGCCCGGACCGCGTGGCGGTCAGGCGAGCAGTCCGGACGACTTCCAGAGCCTGCGGCCGACGCCCCGCATGACCCCGATGTCGTCAAGGCTGTATCGATGTGCGGCTCTGCCGCGTGGCGGTCAGGCGAGCAGTCCGGACGACTTCCAGAGCCTGCGGCCGACGCCCCGCAACACCCCGATGTCGTCAAGGAAGTCGGTCAGGCGCTTGGCGCCGGTCTGCATGATCTCGCGCCGGTGGCCGCTGGCCTTGACCTGTGCCAGTGCCTCCTTCGGGTCGAGCCCCGCCCGTTCGTAGGCGGCCGGGTTGTGGAACGCCGTGTAGATGACGCGGGCGGCCTCGCCGCACACGATCCGGGTGTACGCCGCCTCCGTCGGGCCGCACGCCACCATCTGGCGGCGCAGCTCCTCGCGGGCGTAGCGCACGTGCCGCGCCTCCTCGATGACGTGGATGCGGGTGATGCCGCGCACCAGCGGCTGGACGCGCTCGTCCGGGAACGTCATCCGCTGCATCCAGTCGATGATCTCCTCGCCGAGCAGCGTCGCCGAGAAGGATCCCGGCGTCGTGGAGATCGTCTTGAGCACGCGCCCCAGGTTGTGGTGGATACGCGGCATGGGGAAGCCCTCGCCGACGCTCCTCTTGATCATGCGGGCGAACATCATGGAGTGCCGGCACTCGTCGGCGATCTCCGTGAGGGCGTAGCGCACATGGCTGCTGGTCAGCGACTTGTCGTAGATGTGCCGTACGAGGAGCTGCATCAGGATGATCTCGAACCAGACGCCCATGGACGCCATGGAGGCGGCCTCGTACTTGGAGAGCTCGATGCGCTGCTCCTGCGGCATCCGCTTCCACATGGGGGTGTCGTAGAGCGAGCAGAGCTCCGGGGGCCAGTACCAAAGGCCCTCGACGTCGGGGGAATCCCAGTCCAGTTCCTTGTCCGGGTCGAAGGAGTGCTTGGCGGAGGAGTCGAGCAGGCGCTCGGCCACCTGCTCGCGGTCCTTGAGCAGCCCGAGCGCGTCGCGCAGACCCTCGAACGCGTCGGCTTCCGTCACGGTCGTCATGGCTGTCCCCACCTCGTCGTACGGGAAACGTGCGCCGCGGCACAGTAGTTACCGGCGGTCACGTCTTATGAGACTGCTTGTCAGCAAGGCCGTCAATCCCTTGCGCGCGACTTGTTGACCCGGTGTCCACAAGCGTGTGAGCCTGCCTGTATGTCGACGCATGAGCTGTACACCAGGGCGCCCGAGGAGCTCAACTGGCAAGTACCCGCGGCCGGTTCGGCACGATTCAGCTGGGAGTACGACGAGGGCAGGGAACGCCTCCTCGCGCTCTACCAGAAGGGCAAGGACAAGCAGTGGGACGGTGCCAAGCGCATCGACTGGGGCCTCGAGGTCGATCCCCACAACCCGCTCGGCACCCCCGACGAGGCGCTGACCCTCTACGGCACCCGGCACTGGGCGAAGATGACGGACCGGGACAAGGGCGAGCTGCGCAAGCACTACGCGTCCTGGCAGTTCAGCCAGTTCCTGCACGGTGAGCAGGGCGCGATGGTGTGCGCCGCCCGCATCGTCGAGTCCGTCCCCGACATGGACGCCAAGTTCTACTCGGCGACCCAGACCATGGACGAGGCCCGGCACGCGGAGATCTTCGGCCGCTTCCTGCACGAGAAGGTCGGGATGCTCTACCCGATCAACGACAACCTCCAGTCGCTCCTCGGCGACACCCTGCGCGACTCCCGCTGGGACATGCCCTACCTCGGCATGCAGGTCCTCATCGAGGGCCTGGCGCTCGCCGCGTTCGGCATGATCCGCGACACCACGGACAAGCCGCTGCCCCAGCAGATCCTCGCGTACGTCATGCAGGACGAGGCCCGCCATGTGGCCTTCGGGCGGATGGCCCTGCGTGACTACTACAAGCAGCTCACCGACGCCGAACTGCGCGAGCGCGAGGAGTTCGTCATCGAGGGCTGCTACCTGATGCGCGACCGGCTGCGCGGCGTCGAGGTCCTGGAGAACTTCGGCATCTCCAAGGCCGAGGCCGAGGAGTACAGCGAGCAGTCCGAGTTCCTGGCCCTCTTCCGCCAGCTGCTCTTCTCCCGGATCGTGCCCTGCGTCAAGGACATCGGCCTGTGGGGCAAGCGCCTCCAGCAGGCGTACGTCGACATGGGCGTCTTCGAGATGGGCCACTCGAACCTCGACCAGCTCATGGCCCAGGACGAGGAGATCGCCGAGAAGCTCGACGCGGAACGCTTCGCGGCGGAGGAACTGGAGCGCGTCGCGGAGGTCGAGTCGACGATCGGGGAGGGCGCGCAGCAGCCCTAGGGCTCGCCTGAGCGGGGCCTGGCGAGTGCGGGCCCCACCCCGATGTCCGGGGCGTGGGGATGTGTCACCCGCATGGAGTATTTTGCTGACGTGTCCACGCCTCAGCCACCCCAGCCCGGCCCGTACGGCCAGCAGCCCCCGGCCGCGCCCTACGGTCAGCCCGGCCCCTACGGTCCGCCGCAGCAGCCGGGCCCGTACGGCCAGCCGGGCCAGCCCGGTCCGTACGCCCAGCAGCCCTACCCGGGCGGTGCCCCCTACCCCGGATGGGGCGGTGCCCCCATGGGCCCGCCGCCCAGGAAGCGGCGGGTCGGGATGATTCTCGGCATCGTCGGTGGCGCGCTCGGCGTCGTCGTCATCGGCATCGTCGCGGTCGCCATGTTCGGCTCGGAGGTCGACAAGAGCTTCCCGGCGGCCGAGTACAAGCTGACCATCCCGCAGACCGTTCTCGACGGGAGGTACACCCTCACCGAGGACCTGTCCCGGACCCAGGGCAAGGAGATCGAGGACGAGGCGGACGGCGCCTGGGACGCACGCGACACCAAGGCGGCCGTCGGCCAGTACGCCGCGACCGACCCCGCCAAGAAGAACGCGGGGGTGGTGATCTCCGGCATGTACGGCCGGTTCAAGAACACCGACCTGGCGCGCAAGAACATGATGCAGGGCGCCGCCAAGAGCGACGGCGCCGAAGTCGCCGTGCCCGCCAAGGACTTCAAGCCGGCCGGCTCCGACGTCACCATCACCTGTCAGGTGCTCACCAAGCAGCAGGCGACCATCCCGATGTGCGCCTGGGCCGACGGGAACACCGGCGCCACCGTCGCCGAGATCACCCCCGAGATCGCCCTTCAGGCCCCCTCCGAGGTGGACCTCGACGCGGCGGCCGCGACCGCGGCGAAGATCCGTTCGGAGATCAGGAAGCCGATCGGCTGACGGACTCCGGCTCCGACTCCGGCTCCGACGCCGGCTCCGGTTCGGGGCCGGCGTCGCCCGCCGGGAACGACGTACGCAGAGTGAAGGCGTACGGCGTCGGACCGTGCGTCCGCAGATGGACCAGGCGTTCCTCCGCCTCCGCGACAGTGGGCCGGTGCCCGGCCGGCACCCACCACAGGGCGGTCACCGCCTCGTCGAGACGCTGGAAGAACTCCCGGCGGCGGGCGAGGAGTTCACGGTGCTGCCCCTGGTATATGAACGCTGTCAGCGCGATGGTGTCCCGCCACACCGACATGTTCACCAGCAGCCACGCGTCTTCGAAGATCCGGATGCTCGTCGCGTCCCCGGTGTCGTCCTTCAGACGCCACACGAACCCGTCCGACGCGTCGGCGACGGCGTTCACCGGATCGAGTCCCTCCGCGAAGTCTCTCAGCGGCTCCGAGTCGAGCGGGGCGGTGAGGCGGCCGATGTTCACCTGGGCGAGTTCGTGGCGAGTCCCGTTCTCCGTCGTACGCACAGTCCCGTAGTCAGTCATGGGCTGCACGATAGGCAGCGGACGCGTCGCCGTGGAGGGCCGATTCACCTGTTGGTATCAAGGGCCAATCGCTCCATTGCCGCTACTGGTCAGAAGAGTTGAGTGCGGCCTCCATCACCTTCCGTGCGATCGGTGCCGCGCTGCCGCCGCCGCTGATGTCCGAACGGTTCGCCGACGCGTCCTCGACGACCACCGCGACAGCGACCTCCGGGCTGCCCGGCTCCGGGGACCGCGCCCAGGAGATGAACCACGCGTACGGGGTGCCCTTGTTGCCCACGCCGTGCTGCGCCGTGCCGGTCTTGCCGCCCACCATCACATCGCGGATCTGCGCGTTCGTGCCCGTGCCGTACTCCACGGCGTCCTGCATCATGTCCTGGAGCTGCGTCGCCGTGGCCGGGTTCATAGCCTGCCGGTACGTCTTCGCAACGGTCTGCGCGAGGGTGTTCCCGCCGTGGTCCGTCGTCCTGTCCACCAGATGCGGCGCCATCAGGACCCCGCCGTTGACGACGGCGGCCGACACCATCGCCATCTGCAGCGGCGTCGCCGTCGTGTTGAACTGGCCGATGGACGAGAGCGCCAGCTGCGAACGGTCCATGTCCGTGTCGAAGTTGCTCCGTGAGACGCTCGACGGGATCCTCACCCCCGCGTCGTCGAAGCCGAACCGCTTTGCGGCCGACACCATCCCCTTCAGCCCGACCTGGACACCGAGCTTCGCCATCACCGTGTTGCAGGAGACCCGGATCGCGTCCGCGAGCGACGCGTCCTCGCAGCCGCGCGACTCGTTCCGCAGCAAGGTCGACGTGTCCGGCAGGACCCAGGGGCTCGGCGTGTCCGTCGGCTCGTCCACATCCGTCACGATGCCCGCGTCGAGGGCCGCCGCCGCGGTGACGATCTTGAAGGTCGAGCCCGGCGGATACGTCTGCCGGATCGCCCGGTTGAGCATCGGCTGACTCGGCGCGCGGTTCAGGCGCGTCCACGCCGACATCGTCGCCGAATCCGTCCCGGCGATCTTCCCCGGATCGTACGAGGGGCTGCTCACCAGGGCGAGGATCGCCCCGGTCGCCGGATTGAGCGCCGCGACCGCGCCCCGGCGCCCGGCCAGCGCGGAGTACGCCGCGCGCTGAGCCGCCCCGTTGATCGTGGTCGCCACCTTGCCGGCCGGCTGCTGCGAGCGCGTCAGGTCGTCCCACAGGGGGAGCGGGGCGAGCGTCGGGTCCGTGCCGGAGAGGATGTCGTCCTCGGCGTTCTCCAGCAGCGAGGTGCCGTACGTCTGGGACGCGTACCCGGTCACCGGCGCGAACAACGGGCCGTACCTGTACGTCCGTTCGTAGCGGAGCTGCTGGCCGGAATCCCTGGACCCGGTGACCGCCTTGCCGTCGACGAGGATGTTGCCGCGCGCCTGGTGGTAACGCGCGATCGTGTTGCGGCGGTTGGCCGGATTGCCGTCGAGGGAGTCCGCCTCGAAGATCTGCACGCGGGCCGCGTTGACCAGCAGCGCGGCAAGCAGCACCAGACACAGGACCGCGGCCCGGCGGATGTAACGGGTCACCGATGCGCCTCCAGCGCCTTGTCGGACAGGAGCTGGCCCCGCGCGGAGTCACTGATCCGTACGAGCAGCGCCACGATGATCCAGTTGGTGACGACGGACGAGCCGCCCTGCGCGAGGAACGGCATCGCCATGCCGGTCAGCGGGATCAGGCCCATCACCCCGCCCGCGATCACGAACACCTGGAGCGCGACGATCGACGCGATACCGATCGCGAGGAGCCGGCCGAACGGGTCGCGCAGCGCGAGCCCCGCCCGGTAGCCGCGTTCCACGAGCAGCGCGTACAGCAGGAAGACCGCCGTCAGGCCGACAAGTCCCAGCTCCTCGCCCGCGGTCGCCAGGATGAAGTCCGACTTCGCGGCGAACCCGATGAGGATCGAGTGCCCCGCCCCGAGCCCCTCGCCGAGCATGCCGCCCGCCGCGAACGAGAACAGGGACTGCGCGAGCTGGCCGGGCCCCTGGCCCGCGTCGATCGAGGCGAACGGGTGCAGCCAGTCGTGGACGCGGCTGTTCACATGCGGTTCGAGCGCGCCGACGACGACCGCGCCGCCCGCCGCGAGGAGCAGCCCGATCGCGATCCAGCTGCCGCGGCCCGTCGCCACGTACAGCATCACGATGAAGAGGCCGAAGAACAGCAGCGACGTCCCGAGGTCACGCTCCAGGACCAGGACGCCCACGCTGATCAGCCAGAAGACCAGGATCGGCGCGAAGACCCGCATCGTGGGGAACTGGAAGCGCCAGATCTTCTTGCCCGTGTACGAGAGCGCGTTGCGGTTCGCCGCGAGATAGCTGGCGAAGAAGATCGCGAGCAGCACCTTGGCGAACTCTCCCGGCTGGATGGAGAATCCGCTGATCCTGAGCCAGATACGGGCGCCGTTCACCGCCGGGAAGAGGATCGGCAGGACCATCAGGAACAGCGCGGCGACGGCCGACAGATACGCGTACCGCTGGAGCACCCGGTGGTCGCGCACGAGGACCACGACCGCGATGAACAGGGCCACGCCCAGCGTGGACCAGATGAGCTGGATCGGCGCCGCCTGGTCGTCGGGCGTCTCCAGGTCGAGCCGGTAGATCAGGACCAGGCCGAGGCCGTTGAGCAGCACGCCGATGGGCAGCAGGAGCGGGTCCGCGTACGGGGCGCGCAGGCGGATCGCGCCGTGCGCCACGAGCGCGAGGACGCCGAGCCCGGCGCCGTAACCGGCGGCGCCGGGCGGTACCGAGCCGTTCTCGGCGAGTCCTACGTCGCAGTAGCCGTAGACGCTGAGCAGGACGGCCAGAACGATCAGGACGAGTTCGGTGCCACGGCGCCGCGGGAGGTGGACAGCGGGGACCGCGGGAGGGCTGACCTCGGCTCTCGTGCCTGCCGGGCCCATGGGTCCCGTTGATCCCGTCGGTCCGGTCATGGCGGGAACGTAACAAGCTATAGCCGGGAAAACCCGCTATGTCTCTTTAATCTGACTGGGTGTGTGTCCGCTGGGGGTTCTGGGCGAGGGCTTCGGGCGGGGGCTCTGGGCGAGGGCTTCGGGCGGGGATTCTGTGTGGGGGTGACGCGTCAGCGCTGCCGGTCGTTCAACGTCAGCGTCGCCATCGCTCCGCCGTCCTGCGCGTTCGTGAATCTGAGCGAAGCGTCCAGCACTTCCGCCTGGCCCAGCGCGATCGTCAGGCCGAGGCCGTGGCCCTTCGCGCCGCCCTCCGTCCTGAACCGCTGCGGACCGCCCTCCACCAGGTAGTCCGGGTAGCCCTCCCCGTGATCCCGCACCGTGATCACCGGGCCGTCCACTGTGAGGACCACCGGCGGGCGCCCGTGCCTGTGCGCGTTCGCCACGAGGTTGCCGAGCACCCGCTCCAGGCGCCGGCGGTCCGTCAGTACGCAGACGTCCCGCACCACGACCACCTCCGTCCGCGTGCCGGACCCCCGCACCACCCGCTCGGCGAGCGGGCCGAGCCAGTTGTCGTCCAGGTCCACGCGCTCGCTGCGTGCGTCCAGGCGCGAGATCTCCAGCAGGTCCTCGGTGAGGGTCCGCAGCGCGGCGACCCGGTCCCGTACGAGCTCGGTCGGGCGGCCCGGCGGGAGGAGTTCGGCCGCCGCGTGCAGGCCCGTCAGCGGTGTCCGCAGTTCGTGTGCCACGTCCGCCGTGAACCGTTGCTCGCTCAGCAGCTTGCGCTGCAACGACGACGCCATGCTGTCCAGCGCACCGGCCACGGCTGCCACCTCGTCCTGGTGCCTGGCCGGATTCCTCGTCCTCGGATCGCCCACCCGGGCGTCCAGGTCCCCGCCGCTGATCCTCCGGGCCACTCTCGCCGTCGCGTGCAGGCGCCGCGTCACGCGCGTCACCGCGAACGCCCCCACCAGCAGCGTCGCGCCGATCGCCAGCACGGACGAGCCGACGATCGCCTTGTCCAGGCCGGCGATCGTGCGGGCGCCCTGCGAGTAGTCGACCTCCACGGCCAGGACGCGGTTCCTGTCGATGGGGCCTGCCGCCCACATCGTGGGCTGCTTCGCGTCACTGCTCACCATCGTGCCGCGCTCACCGTCCGTGGCGAGCCGGTGCAGCGAGTCGGGCAGGTCCGGGGGGTCGACCCCTGCGAGCGGGCCCAGCCTCGCGCCGGCCTCGTACGCCTTGGTGGCCTCGTCCAGCCGGTCCAGTGCGCGGGCGCGGGCCTGGCCGACGGTCTGGTTGCTGACCGATACGTGGACCAGGGCGCCCAGGAGCGCGGCGAGTGCGCAGCACATCACCGTGATGAAGACCGCGGCCTTCCAGGTGAGGGTGGCCGTCCAGGCGGGGAGCCGGGGTTTGAGCCTGGGGCTGGGGCTGGGGTGGCTCGGGTTGGTGCGGGAGGCGGTGGGGGTCATGGGCGGCTCTTGGCGGGCTGCCGGGGGTGCGGGTGTTCTGGGGCGGTGTTCTTGTGTTGGGCTGTGTGGGTGTGGGTGTGGGTGTGGGCGCTGCCGCTGCCGGGGCTCTGCGCCCTGCGTGTGGGAGTGGGTGCGGGGCCGGGCCGGTATGTCCGTCCTCGCCTGGATGGTTCGGCGTCGGATTTCGTGCGCCTCAGTAGTGTGTGCCGGCTCCGGGCGGACATACCGGCCCGGCCCCTCCCGTTCGCTCGCGGGTGCGGATCCTTCGGGGCCGGGGGGCTTGTCCCTCGGGTCTTGTACGTGGATGGGTTCGGGTGCGGGTGGGTTGTGGCGCCGGCTGTGCCCCGACGTGTGTGCGTGGGGCGGCTTCGGCTCGTGTGTCTGGTCATCGGGCGGCGGCCGATGGGGTTGTCGTCGGGGTCTTCGGCGGAGCGGTGGTGGGGGAGGAGGGTTCGGGCTTGGGGGGTGTGGTTGGGGCCGCCGGCGGGCCCGTTCGGAGGATTTCGTCTCGGGTGGGGAGCATCGCGTGCTGGTGCGCGTCCCAGGACCACGCCGTGCGGTACTCGTAGCCCGGCAGGTCCGCCACCGCCCGCAGGATTACGTCGCGGCCCGCGATCTCCACGCTCACGACCGCGTCTGACGTGCCCATCACCTGCGTCAGCTTGTGGCCCTCGAACTTGTAGCAGCGCACGGCGAGCTGGCGTTTCGGCAGGCGGATCCCGAGGAGCAGTTCGTCCTTGCCGTCACCCGTCAGGTCCCGGTAGTACGCCTTCAGGACCGGGCACTTGGCGCTGTCTTTCGTGCCGCAGTCGCCCAGCCCTACGATGTTGTCCGGGGACGGGGACGGGGACGGGGACGGGGACGGGGACGGGGACGGGGACGGGCTCGGTGAAGCCGAGGCGGCCGCCTCCTGTGCGCGGACCACGTCGACCGGGTTCACGCGGTGAATGTCGTCACCCTTGGCGGTGATGCCGTGCACTACTTCGGTCTTGCCCGAGCCGTAGTCGTCGGCCGCGGCGGACGCCGGCGGCAGTGTGGGCCAGAGCCGGGCGGGTCCCATCGCCGTGGACGTCGGACCCGCGCTGCGCAGCTCGCCCGCGTCGCCGCACCCCGCGAGCAGCAGTACCGACGCCGTCACGGCGGTCGCCGCGGTACAGGTGCGCCTTGAATTCACTGCACTCCTGCCTGTCCGCGTGCCGGTCGGTCACTCCACTGTCACCTTATGGGTGAGGAAGTCCTTTTTATTGACCCGCGGGACCGTGCGCACCTCGAACGGTCAGCCGTCGGTGCGCCCGCGCCGGTACATCGAGAAGGCGAGTCCCCCCGCGCCCGCCGCCGCCATGCCGCCGCCCACCGCCAGGAACAGCGGGGTCGAGTCGGGTGTGCCGTGCTCCGGTGAGCTCGCCGCGGCGGGAGCCGCCGCGCGGTCGGGCTGGGCGTGCGCGAACGCGGCCGTCGGGACCACGAGCGCGCCGCCGAGAACGGCGGCGACGAAGGCGCCGCGGGCCAGCAGGCATGCTCGACGGGTGGTGCTCACGGAACGTCTCCTCTGCTCTACTCCCGGTGCGGTGTGCTCCACCAGGTGGCTTAAACCCTGACCTCATCACCGTAAAGACCCCTCATCACGGCAATTCGGCAGCTGTGTAACAGCGGGCCGAAACTCCGCGGGCGGTGGTGTCACTGAGGGGCGGGACGGCATATTGCCCTGCGGCTCCGGGGCTGTTCCCATGGTCGTGGGGTGATGGTGCATGAGCGGTCTGCGCGTCATACCGACCTGGCGGCACGGTCGGGAGCGGCTCTATGTCTGTGGCGACGACGGCAGGAATGTCGCCTGGTACGACCGTGAGGCCGGCCGCGTCAATCTGATCAGCGAGGCCCGCCGGGACGCCGTGCTCGACGTCCTCGGGCCCTTCCTGACCGGCCAGGTCACCGTGGGTCCGCCCCCCGTGCCCACCTCCGTCGAACTTGCCAGGCTCGCCCTCCACCCGGACGACGACCTCGCGCCGAACCGGCCCGGCGAGGCCCTCCAGATCGCCGTCGACCGCGACCCGGGGCCGCCACGGCGGCTGCGCGGTGACCCGCGGCGCCGGGCCCTGGAGGCCGAGCAGTGCGTCGGCGGAGGGCTCGACGCGTTCGAGCGGGCGGGCTGGCGCGCGCTGCACTCCGTGCCGCTGCCCGGCGGCGACCGCATCCACCACCTCCTCATCGGGCCCGGCGGCCTCTACGCGCTGCACACGCTTCCGGCCCGCAAACAGCGCGTCCGCGTCGCCGACCCGATGGTCATGACCGGCCGCTCGGAGCCGCACCCGCTGCTGCGCCGCGTCCGCGCGGCCGCCTCCCGCGCGTCCTTCGCCCTGACCGCCGAGGTCCGCCCGGTCCTGGCCGTCGCGGGCGCCACGACGGTAGAGGTGGCGGCGCCCCCACGGGACGTACGCATCGTCCTTGACACCGAACTCCAGTCACTGGCGCGCACGGGCGGCGTCCTGAAACCGGCCGACGTCGAG
The DNA here is from genome assembly GCF_053644375.1 of Streptomyces sp. NPDC055400. Lineage (NCBI taxonomy): Bacteria > Bacillati > Actinomycetota > Actinomycetes > Kitasatosporales > Streptomycetaceae > Streptomyces > Streptomyces sp. NPDC055400. Next base: position 54,729 of record NZ_JBSHLM010000013.1, read on the forward strand.
GCACTGCATGCCATGGCCCGCGACCGCCATACGTGGCTGCGGGTCTGACTGAGGGCGGGGCAGGGCGGGACGGGCTGAGCGCAGGTCTTTACTGGGCTTGCCGGCGGCGCACTATCTCGGTGATCCAGACCGGGGCGAACGGGGACGTGCAGCCCGGGGACGTCGGGTAGTCCTTGAGTACCTGTAGGCGCTCGCCGATGTCGATGGCCCGGGTGCGGAGGCCGGCGTGGTCGATCCCGATCTGGGCCAGGCAGTGGTTCATCGCCCACTGCAGACGGTCAGGGGCGTCCTTCATCTCCGCCTCGATGACGTCGAGGAGCCCTGAGAGGTCGAGCCCTTCCGGCTTCTTCGCCACGCGTTCCGTGGTCAGCGCCCAGCCGGCGCTCGCGACCACTGGATCCGGGTCGGCCGACCAGGCCAGACGGAGCTCTTCGGCGTGCGGGTTCTTCTTCACCACGTAGTTCACGAGCCAGTCGTGCACCTTGGGCGTGCGCGCCCCGCGCACCATGGCGTCCAGCTCGTCCCGCCGGAACGCCTTCGGGCGGCAGATGAGGAGGGCGAGGAGTCTTGCCGCGGTGTCGTCGGTTTCCCAGAGACCGCTCGCGAGTTCCTGCTGCGTCTTGAGCCGCTTGGCGAGCGCGCGCAGCTTGCTGAGGTTCACGCCGTGATCGTCGCCGTGCTTCTCGTTCACGGCGCGTGCCTTCGGGTCCTCGAGTCCGGCCAGCTCGGCCATCACCTCGGCGACCGTCGTCCCGGTCAGCGTCTTCTCGGCCACCTCGGCCCTCCCGTCCGTACGTGAGATTTCACCGTACGACGAAGGACTGACATCTCATCCGTCGGACCGCACGCGCAGGAAGCGGACGGTCTCGTGGCGTCCGGCCGCTTGGCGCACCTCGATGAGGAGGGGGGCCGTGAGCATCCGCACCGGACCGTGTTCCGGGTGGTCCGTCAGGTGCTCAAGACGGCCGTGCACCAGTGTGCCGATCTGCCGTGACTGCGCCGGGGTCAAGCGGGGCGACGTCTTCACGGTTCGATCACCGGGGAGTTGTACGAGAAGTGCCTGCGGTCTGTCCAACGGGCCGAAAACTCCGAGGAGTTCCCCGTCCGTCGTATCCGCATGCCTGATCTTTCTCCATGCCCGGGTTCCTCCTGCCCGATAGGTCGAGCGCAGTTCCTTCGCCACAATTCCTTCGACTCCGGCCGCTCTTATGTCGCGGAACCAGATATGGGCGGTTTCCTCGTCGAGCGTCGCCAGTACGCGCTGAAGGGGCGGGCCGATGTCCTGGAGCGCGGCTCCGAGCAGCTCCCAGCGCTTCTTCAGCGGCAGGGCCCTGACATCGCGGCCCGGGACGGCGAGGATGTCGAACGCCACGTAGGACACCGGGATGCCCGATCGTGCCCGGTCGGCGTGGGACCGGAGGAGATCGGTGAAGCTCAGGCGCCCGTCGCGGTAGGCGCACAATTCGCCGTCCAGTACGGTTCCGGCGGGCAGATGCTCTCCGAGATATGCGGCAATTTCGGGAAACTCCGGGGCCAGGTCCCTTTGTGAGCGTGACTGCAGGAAGACCCGGCCGCCCTCGAGGACGAAGGCCAGGGCGCGGAATCCGTCGAGTTTGAGCGAGTACTGGAGGCTCTCCGGCGTGCCTGTCTGTTCCGGGATTTCGTCCACAGCCTGGGGACGCATGACGTCGACCGGCGGGTATAGGGCTACGGTCGGCTCGTTTTCATCCATTCCGTCAGGGTCTGCCCGGTGGGCCTTGCGGGTGAGGAGAGGCTCGCCCCTCGTGTCGGACTGTCACCGGGACAGCCCCGGCGCGCCGCTCACGGCACACGCCCCGCGCGGTTCAGGTTGATCAGAGGGCCGAGCAGGTCCCCGTACGTCTCGAGGCGCGGCGCGATGTCGTCGGCCAGGAACGTCAGATCCCGCGCGTCCGTGCAGGCCTCGACCTCCTCCCACGTCACCGGCGCCGACACGGTCGGCTCCGTGCGGGCGCGCAGCGTGTACGGGGTCGCCGTCGTCTTCGCGGCAGCGTTCTGGCTGAAGTCGACGAAGACCTTGCCGGGGCGCAGGCTGCGGGTCATGCGGTGGACGACCAGCTCCGGATGCTCGGCCTCCGCCTCCACCGCGAGGGTTTTCGCGTAGGCGCTCACCCGATCGGACGGCGTCGGTTCCAGCGGCACGAGCAGGTGCAGCCCCTTGGAACCGGAGGTCTTCACGTACGAGTGAAGCCCGTCCGCGCACAGCCGCTCCTGAAGCCAGAGCGCGACCGCGCAGCACTCCACCACGTCCGCGGGTTCCCCGGGATCCAGGTCCAGGATCAGCCGGTCGGCCTGTCCGGGCGCGTCCGCCTGCCACTGCGGCGTATGGAACTCCGTCACCAGATTGGCCGCCCACATGAGTGACGCCAGATCCTGTACGAGGACCTGGCGGGACGGGGCACTCCTCGAATGCGGCACGTCCGCCGTCCGCACCCACGCCGGCGTGCCCGGCGGCACGTTCTTGGTGAAGAACCGCTGGCCCTCGGGCCCGTCCGGGTAGCGCAGAAAGGACACGGGTCGGTCGTACAGGTGCGCGAGCAGGGACCCGGCGACCGTCGCGTAGTAGTGCAGCAGCTCGCCCTTGGTGAACCCGGTCGCCGGGTACAGCACCTTGTCGAGGTTGCTGAGCGCGAGCCGCCGCCCCTCCACCTCTGTGATGGGCGTCATACGATGAGAATCCCACGGATATCGTGACGAGCTATCCCAAAGGGCTGCGGTGGTGGCTTCGGCTGCGGCGACGGCGGGGTGGCCGACGGGCTCGGCTACGGCAGAGCGCAGAGCGCAGAGCAAGGCACACGGCAGAGCACTACGCAGAGAGGGACACCGTGCGATCCATATGGAACGGCGCCATCTCCTTCGGCCTGGTCAGCATCCCGATCAAGCTGGTCAACGCCACCGAGAGCCACTCGATCTCTTTCCGGCAGATCCATCTGGAGGACGGCGGCCGCATCCGCTACCGCAAGTTCTGCGAGCTGGAGGAGAAGGAGGTGGCGTCGGCGGAGATCGGCAAGGGGTACGAGGGCGCGGACGGCGCGATCATCCCCATCACGGAGGAGGACCTGGCCTCCTTGCCGATCCCCACCGCGCGGACCATCGAGATCGTGGCCTTCGTCCCCGGCGACCGGATCGACCCCCTCCAGATGGACGCCGCCTACTACCTCTCCGCGAACGGCGTCCCCGCGGCGAAGCCGTACACCCTGCTGCGCGAGGCGCTCAAGCGGAACAAGAAGGTCGCCATCGCCAAGTTCGCCCTGCGCGGGCGGGAGCGGCTCGGCATGCTGCGCGTCGTCGACGACGTGATCGCGATGCACGGTCTGCTGTGGCCCGACGAGGTGCGCGCCCCCCAGGAGGCGGCGCCCGAGACCGAGGTGACCGTGCGCGAGGCCGAACTCGACCTGGCGGACGCGTTGATGGACACCCTCGGCGAGGTCGACATGGAGTCGCTGCACGACGACTACCGTTCCGCGGTCGAGGAGATGATCGAGGCGAAGGCGTCCGGTGAGGGCGTGGTGCAGCCGCCCGAGGCCCCGGAGGGCGGCGGCAAGGTCATCGACCTGATGGCGGCCCTGAAGAGCAGCGTCAAGGCGGCCAAGGAGGCGCGCGGCGACGCGGCGGCACCGGAGCGGGAGGCGAAGGTGAGTCCGGTGACCCCGCTGAAGTCCCGTACGGCACCGAAATCCCGTACGGCACCGAAGGAGGTCGGCGGGAAGAAGTCGACTTCGGCCAAGGCGAAGCCGGCGGCGTCCGGGAGCGGCACGGCGAGGAAGACCACGGCCAAGAAGTCGGCCGCCTCGTCGAGGACGACGGCCGCCGAGAAGGCCAGTACTTCGAAGGCAAGCACGTCCAAGGCCGGCACGGCCAAGGCGAGTGGCTCGAAGGCGAGTGGCTCGAAGGCGAGCGCCTCGAAGGCGAGCGCCTCGAAGGCCACGGCCAAGAAGGCGACCGCAAAGAAGGCACCCGCGAAGAAGACGGCGTCGCGCAGGCGGGCGTCTTAGGGGGTGCCCGGCGGAGCCGAAGGGTGGGGTGGGCGGGTTCTGTGTGGTGGCGGCCCGGCGGCGGCCGTACGTTCGAGGACGCCGGCGCCGGGCCACCGCTGCGCGTGTTGCTTACCGGGCCACGAACTGCGTCAGGATCGCCTGCACCTCGTAGATGTCGACGCCCTTGCTGAACGTCTTCTGGACGGGTGCCGCGGTGCCGGAGATCCAGATCTTGAGCTCGCCGTCGAGGTCGAAGTGACCGGCGGTCTCGACGGCGAAGTGCGTGATGCTCCGGTAGGGGATGGAGTGGTACTCCACCTTCTTGCCGGTGATCCCCTGCTTGTCGACGAAGATCAGACGCCGGTCGGTGAAGAGGATGGTGTCGCGGATGAGCAGGTACGCGGCCTGCACCTGCTCGCCCTGACCGAACAGCTTGGCGTACTCCTGCTGCGCGCCGACGGGGTCGACGGTGTGAGCGTTTCCGAACAGTGCCATGAGGCCCCCCAGATGATGAACTCCTGCGTATACACAGGATCTTCACACTGTAAGGGAGGGCTTGGCCAGGGGGCGGGCGACCTCTTCGGGGTTGTGCGCGGTGACGAGGAATCCGACGCTCTTCATGCGTACCTCACTGCGCCTGCCCGCGCCCCCGTCGCTGACGTGCTCGTACGCGTTCAGGGTGATTGTGAGCGTGCGGTGCGCCAGTTCCCTTATGTCGCTGCCGACTTGTTGGGTCAGGTGCCGCCCGGGGCCGGAGCCGAGCAGGAACTCGGCGGCGTCACCGGCGTCCCGTCCCCACAGCCCGTACGCCTCCACGGGCCTCACCTCGATGCCCGCGAACCCGGCGTCGGACAGCATGCCGCGCGTGGCGTCGGGGTCGGCCAGGGAGAACCTCCCCGGGCCGCGCGAAGTCTCCTGCCCGCCCGGCGCCCCGAAGTCGCCGACGGGCAGGATGCCGCGCAGCCCGGCGACGGCCCGGAGCCAGTCGTTGCGCTCGGGCTCGGCGGCGCAGATGAACGCCAGCCTCCCGCCCGGCCTGAGGGCGCGCCGGATGTTGGAGAAGGCGGCGACGGGGTCGGCGAAGAACATGACCCCGAACCGGCTGATGGCGACGTCGAAGGCCCCGTCGGGGAAGGGGTGGATCTGGGCGTCGCCCCGCTCGAACCCGGCACCGGCCGCCCCTTCGTGCCGGGCGGTCTCCTCGGCCCGAGCGAGCATGGGCCCGGACAGGTCGACCCCCAGAGCCCGCCCGTCCGGGCGCGCGTGCCGGGCGGCGAGGCGGGTGGTGGATCCGGCGCCGCAGCCGATGTCGAGGACGTGCTCGCCGGGGCGGACTGCTGCGGCGGCGAGGAGGGGCTGGTTGAACCCTTCGTTCACGGCGTCCCAGCGGTCCTGGTTACGGGCCCAGTGCTCACCCTCGTACCCGTTCCAGGCCTGGGACTGATCGACGTTCGCGATGTGCGGCATGACGGAATCCCCTCGTGACGGCGCGCCGGCCGACAGTCGGCGTAGTATGGGCGTCTGCCCAAACCCAGTATGGGCGCGCGCCCATACTGACGCAAGGGCGTGGAGAGGGCCTGGCCTTGACAGCCGACCCCGATGGCCGGACATGACGGCCGGACCCGATGGCGCACCCGATGAGAAGAGGCAGGCAGCATGTCCCCGCGCGGAGTGGCGATCCCCGACGTAAGAGAGCGGCTTTTCGAGGCGGCGGAACGGATCCTGGCGCGGGAGGGCCCGTCGGGCCTGACGAGCAGGGCGATCACGACCGAGGCCGGCTGCGCGAAGGGCCTGCTGCACAAGCACTTCGCGGGCCTGGACGAACTCGTCGCGGAGCTGGTCCTGGCCCGCTTCGCCCGCACAGCGCGCCTGGCGGAGGACCTTCCGGCCCGCGCGGGCGAGTCCACGGTCGCGGCCAACCTGAAGACGATCGGCTACGCGCTCCTGACGTCCCTGCACCCCACGACGGCGGGCCTGGCGGTCTCGACCCCGGCGGCGTCGCTCCGCATCCGCGAGGCCCTGGAGGCGGGCGCCCCGGGCTTCGACGCGATCCAGCAGTCGATCGCTGCGTACCTGGACGCGGAAGTGGAACGGGGCCGCCTCTCCCCGGCCACGGACACGACGGCGACGGCGCTGGCTCTGGTCGGGACGGTCCACCACCTGTTGATGACGACATGGGGAGACGCGGCACGGGACCCGGGGGAGCAGACGGAGAGACTGGTGACGATGCTGCTCGGCCCGACGACCGGAGGATCAATCAGCCATGGAGAGCGTTGACGACGTCATCCGGAGCAACGCCCCCGGATCATTTCCGTACAGCGTGCTGCGCGAACGGCACCCGGCGCTCATCCAGCGGGTGCGGGACGCGTTCCCGTACGACCCGGAGCGGCAGCGGGCGCTGGACACGCTCCTGAGCGAGAGCACGGACCCGGCCGGCGTGATGGAACCGCTGCCGGCCGACGCCCGGGACCGCGACCAGTGGGAGGAGTGGGGGAGCGGCGAGCACGGGGGCCGGTCGTGGTTCGACGCGCCGTTCCTCTGGGCGGAGAGCTACTTCTACCGCAGGCTCCTGGGCGCGGTCGGCTACTTCGATTCCGCCGGACCGTGGCAGGGCATCGACCCCTTCCGCCCCTTCAAGCAGGCGGAGCTACGGAGCCCGGAGGCGCAGGCGGAACTGACGGCTCTGGACCACCTGGCGCAGGAACCGCCGGAAACCCAGGGCCGGGCGCTGCTCCACGGCTCCCTGTGGGGCAACAGGGCAGACCTCGGCTTCCAGCTGACAGCGACCGCCTCCGACGCACCCACCCCCATCACTCCCCTCTTGGTGGACGATTCGGAGCGCCTCTGGTCGCTCCTGCCGCCCGGGGCCGGCAACACGGTCCACGTGGTGGCGGACAACGCGGGCCGCGAACTGGTCCCGGACCTCCTCCTCATCGACCACTTCCTCCGTCACGCACACGCGGAACAAGTGGTCCTCCACGTAAAGCCACATCCGTACTACGTCTCCGACGCGACCCCCGCGGACGTCATCGACGCCCTGCGCCACCTGAAGCAAGCCCCGGGCGAGGCAGGTGATGCGGGCGAACGCCTATGGCAGGCGACATCAACAGGCCAACTGCAGCTCCTCGCCCACCCGTTCTCCTGCGCCCCACTGCCGTACGCCGCGATGCCGGACGACCTGAGGAAGCACTTCGAGAAAGCCACGCTGACGATCCTGAAGGGCGACCTGAACTACCGCCGTCTGGTAGGCGACCAACTCTGGCCCCCCACAACCCCGTTCCCCACGCGCACCTCCTACTTCCCCACCCCCGTAGCGGCCCTGCGCACCCTCAAATCAGACGTAATCGTGGGCCTGGACAAACAAACGGAGGCCTCGCTCAACGAAGCGGATCCCGAATCCTGGCGAACAAAGGGAACGCATGCCGTGATCCAGGTACGGAGCGAGCCTCGATGAAGTGATGAAGTGATGAAGCAGGGAATCCCTTTCCGAGCGTGCTCGGGACCAACTGCTGGTGGGCGGTCGGCTGGTTGGTCTTGATCACGGCGATGTAGTGGGCCTGCTTCGTCCCGACCAGTCAGGTGATGTTCGCCTTGACCGAGTGCAAGGCATCGAAGGTGACGACCGTGCCGGTCAGGTCGAGCGGGGTGAGCAGCGGCTTGAAGTGCGTCGTCTCGTTCGTCTTCGCGCCGACCTTGACCTGGGCGAGGGTGGTGACGCGGCCGTGGGTGACCGCCGAGAGCAGATGCCGGCGGGGTGTGTCCAGACGGGCGGAGCCCTTCAGGGCCTTGCCGTCCACCGCGATGACCCGCCGCCTGGCCCCGGCGGTGGCGGCCTGGTGCCGGTCGGCGAGGTAGGCGCCCACCGCCCCATCCAGCGCGTCACCGTCGACGGCCCCCATCACCCGCCCGATCGTCGACGGCGACGGGTTGCGCCGCCGGCGCAGCGGATGCCGCCGGACACCCAGGACCCGCAGCAGCTCGCCCGAGGCCCGCGCGCCCCTCTCGGCGAGCTCGTCGATGCTCCGCGCGCCCGCCACCACCGCGCAGGCACACACCAACAGGACCGCCGCCAGCGAGTGCCACCGCCCGCGCCGCGAGCGCGGATCAGGCACGGATTCGAAGTACGGGCTTTTAGACCAGCGATCTGGCCCGGGTCCATCGGACCCAGCTTCACCTGCACGCCGGGGATGGCAGAGAACGCAGCAGGCACGGAGCCTTCTCGATCAACGGGCGTAAGACACCACGATGATCACGAAGCCCGTGCCTGCACCTCTACCCGCCCCTCACCCCAAAGACCTACACAACCAGGGAACTTGAAACCCCCCGTGGGTCGAACGAGGTCCCAGAAAAACTCCGGCAAGAGCCTTTACGACTCTGAAGTTCCTGAATCCGTACGACAATGCCCATTTATATGATGCTCTCGAAGAATAAGAATTGCCGGGGGGCGTGAAAATGCGAGCTTGAAAAATATAGGCATCCCGTGCGCACTGATATCCAGGGGCCGTCCAGGCGATTTGAGGGGCACACTTCCGAACCGGCGCAGAGAACCGGACCACTTCGGTCTGAGTACTCACATTGGGTCGAGCGGCACGCCCTCCCCAAGCCTCTCTCGCAAGCCGGACCCTGGTCTTCGGCAGCCCACCAGGACGGTCGTCGCCGCGACCTGTGGAGTCACGACCTCCGTACCGGCTGATTCACGGGATGAGACAAGCCGCCGACCCGCGAAAGCGCATCGAAGAGGGGCGGCAGCTTGCTGTGCCCGTCGGCCGGAACTGCCCCCATGCACAGAGCAGAGCATGCCGCAAGCTGCGTAGACGTCGCGCCGGGGCTAGTGTGAATGTATGGCCAGTGCCATGGCCGATATGTGCAGGGAAGGCGCCGGGCAACGCGTTGCGGCTCCCGCGTCCAGGGAAGTCCCTGTTCTCGCACGGCCAGAGCGCTGTGGCGGTGGGCGCGGATGAAGTCATCTTCATTCCTCTATCGCGAAAAATCCAACCGAGTAGGCAGCGGATGTCGTACGGGATCCACACTTCAAAATCACTCGAGTGGTCGAGCCCCAAGCTCTGGACTAAGCTTCACATGTGAGTGGCAGTCAAGGCGAGCGCCTGGAGTGAAATGCTCCTGAGGGTGTGATTCCACGTATTGAAGAATCATTTTTCCTGGCGGCACTCCACTTGAGGATCGACTCTCAGAAGGATTCTCAAGTGATGGTCGGCGCTCGCGAGCACTGCATGCAGCCAGGCGGTTTGCATGCCATCGCGCCGCTCGCCACAACGGCAGCTCGGCTGGCGCGGACAACACCTCGGCCGGCTCGGACAGTCCGCTGTCCCAGAGTGTGGTCGTGTACGCCGTCGGCAAGGCGCAGCCACCTACCCCAAGACCATATCGGGCACCTTCGCCACGTCCTTACGGGAGGAGGTAACTCCCTTTGATCCTCTCAGTGTCGAATATTCACCAAGCGAATATTCGGGCACCTCATTTCTAGGCGAAATGCCAGCCGCCCAGTGGGACGGTTCACCTGGTTGGAAACCGAGGGCGAGGTCTCCCATGTTCATTGCTCGAAATAGGATCGCGCGTATCGCAGGAGCCTCCTGCGCCGCAGCGCTGCTCTCTGCATCAGTTGGCGTAGCCAGCGCAGAGGCTGTATCCACGACCCAGAGCGCCGTAGTTGTGCCCACACCCCCCACTCCAAACACGCCGAACACCCCGAACACACCGGGTGGCGGAGGTGGAGCCAACACCCCAAACACGCCGAACACGCCGAACACCCCGGGTGGCGGTGGCGGAGCCAACACCCCGAACACGCCGAACACGCCGAACACCCCGGGTGGCGGAGGTGGAGCCAACACCCCGAACACGCCGAACACGCCGAACACCCCGGGTGGCGGTGGCGGAGCCAACACCCCGAACACGCCGAACACCCCCAACACCCCGGGTGGCGGAGGCACAGTCAACACCCCGAACACGCCGAACACGCCGAACACACCGGGTGGCAGGAGCAGGTTCACTCCCAACACCCCGAACACGCCGAACACACCGGGTGGCAGGAGCAGGTTCACTCCCAACACCCCGAACACCCCCAACACACCGGGTGGCAGGAGCAGGTTCACCCCCAACACCCCGAACACCCCGAACACCCCGAACACACCGGGTGGCAGGAGCAGGTTCACCCCCAACACCCCGAACACCCCGAACACACCGGGTGGCAGGAGCAGGTTCACCCCCAACACCCCGAACACCCCCAACACACCGAGCAGGGGCCGAGTCAATACTCCGAACACCCCGAACACGCCGAACACCCCTGGTGGCGGAGTCAATACTCCGAACACGCCGAACACGCCGAACACACCGGGTGGCGGAGTCAATACTCCGAACACGCCGAACACGCCGAACACACCGGGTGGCGGAGTCAATACTCCGAACACGCCGAACACGCCGAACACACCGGGTGGCGGTGGCGGAGCCAATACTCCGAACACGCCGAACACCCCGAACACCCCGGGTGGCGGTGGCGGAGCCAATACTCCGAACACGCCGAACACCCCGAACACACCGGGTGGCGGTGGCGGAGCCAATACTCCGAACACGCCGAACACCCCGAACACACCGGGTGGCGGTGGCGGAGCCAATACTCCGAATACGCCGAACACCCCGAACACACCGGGCTGACGTCACTGAAGAAATAGAGATGGGGCAGCGCAACAACAGGTTGCGCTGCCCCATCTTTGCGGCGTCGGGCCTCAGAGCAGTCCCCCAGGCTGCAGCAGCGTGGTGAGGGCCTTCAGAAGGCCCGGTGTGTTCGGTGTGTTCGGAGTATTGGGCGTGTTCGGCGTGTTCGGCGTGTTCGGCGTGTTCGGCGTGTTCGGCGTGTTCGGGGTGTTCGGTGTGTTGGGCGTGTTCGGGGTGTTCGGTGTCTGCGTGTTATCCGCTTCATCCCCGGAGCCTCCCGAGGGAGCGTCCACCCGCGTTGCTGCAGTCGACTGCTGCGCGATCTGGGGTGTCTGAGGAGTCTGCGGCGTCTGAGGGGTTTGGGGCGTCTGGGGCGTCTGAGGGGTCTGGGGTGTCTGACCTCCCAGCAGGCTAATCAAGTTCAAGTTGTAGGACGGGCCGTTGTAGCTGTTCGAGGTGTCCGCGTGAGCGACACCCATTCCTGCAATAGCGAAGCCTCCCACTGCGGCGACGGTGATCAGAGCGCGCTGGATTTTACGCAAGGTTCTTCCCCTTGGACTCTGAGCTGTGCAAGCTCACATATCGATGCTGGGCTGCATGCTAGATAAAAACTCAGATGTCGGAGGCTAGACCCACCCAAGCGGTCAGTGTCGCTGTGAACATCACCCATTCATCGCTTTGACGTCTAACCCGGCATCCCTCCGGGGAAGTTGTTGGCGCTGGCCCAGCGTGTCAGATCACCATCCGATGTGAATGGATTACTAGAATCTTCAGTCGTGTGCCGAGTGCCGCCGGTGAGTGTGGGATCAGGTCGCCCGCAGAGTCGGTGACGGCCGCGATATTTCTCCGTGCCGTCTGGCCTTGCCGGAGTTTTCCCGTTCGCGGTCGCCGATGCGGTCGCACTCGGCGATGCGGCAAAACAGGCAACCAACGAGGTTGTCGGCTGCAGTAGTTGAGACCTCGGGCATCCCGAACCACTACCCGAAGGCCTCGCTTGTAACCGGACCGCGACCGTCACCCGATCGGTGTGCACACCGAAGATCCTTACCGGAGGTCGTGCAACCTGTAGTGGATTCCGTCGAAGTCCTTGACGGACTTTCACGTGCGACGGACCCGAAGCGCCTCGCGCGTCTCTTGCCAGCGTGGGACGATAGAATGACTTAGTTCACTCGCAGATTTCGGGGTGAAGAGGATGAAGAAGGCAGCATTGCGTGGTGTCAGCATTGCCGCTGCAGCCTCCTGCTGTTTTGCGCTAGGCGAATGGAGCGCATCAGCAAGTAAATCAGGCTCCCCGTCACAGAAGTCGCAGGCTGCACCGACGAAGTCGACGCTTCGGTGCTATGCGGCGCGTGGCAGTCCGGACGAGATCACCTGCTACCGGTTTTCAGCAAAGGCCGAGTTCAGGCACGGCGACATAGTCTATGTCCCCATCCTCATCCAGGTGCCTGCGCCTGTACATCCGCCGTCCGTGAATATCGTCAACAGTTTGAACGACGTTCGGCCCGAGTAAGCACGGTTCGGGCGAACCGACCAGGGGGTTTCAAGTTCCCTGGTTGTGTAGGTCTTTGGGGTGAGGGGCGGGTAGAGGTGCAGGCACGGGCTTCGTGATCATCGTGGTGTCTTACGCCCGTTGATCGAGAAGGCTCCGTGCCTGCTGCGTTCTCTGCCATCCCCGGCGTGCAGGTGAAGCTGGGTCCGATGGACCCGGGCCAGATCGCTGGTCTAAAAGCCCGTACTTCGAATCCGTGCCTGATCCGCGCTCGCGGCGCGGGCGGTGGCACTCGCTGGCGGCGGTCCTGTTGGTGTGTGCCTGCGCGGTGGTGGCGGGCGCGCGGAGCATCGACGAGCTCGCCGAGAGGGGCGCGCGGGCCTCGGGCGAGCTGCTGCGGGTCCTGGGTGTCCGGCGGCATCCGCTGCGCCGGCGGCGCAATGGCCTGTGGAGAGCCCTCTGGGTGTGGGCCGCTGACCCCATACGGGCACCGCACGCATGCCGGGACGGAGTCTGACGAGGGGAACCGGCGAAGGTTGCGCGACATGTCCGTGCCGTCACCGATTGACTTCCCCTGCCTCGAACCGGTGATCTGCCGAGCGAGGCGGCCTTGTCGAGAAGTGCGGGGTATGAAACGTGGCACGGGTTCGTCGCGCCGTGCGTGAGCAGGAGACCGCCGGCCATGTCGACGCGCGACACGGGGTTGCCCGCGTCGTCAGCTCCCCTTCCTGAACTCCCGATTGCCTCGGGCATTGGACCATGCAGCTGGGGCGTCGACGCGAGCGTCGGCAACCGACGACAACGCCGCAGCTGTGCGTGCCGGCGGCCCGGCCCGAACTCATGGCCAGATTGGCCCGGGTGCAGCGGCGTGCCAAGGCGGTGGTGGCGAACCTCAGTTGATCAGTGCGATCGTGGCGTTAAGGAAGCCCTTCCGAGGCGTCGACGCGTGGTTCGCGAGAGAGAGTCCATCTCTGCTCTGGGGACTCACCGCACTGCGAAGGACTCTGAACTCACCTTGCCCTCACTGCCGACCAGCCGGACTCGCAAGGGCATGTGGCCGTGGCCGGCGTAGGTCCAGTGTCCCGGCGCACCTCTGCTTCGGGAGTACGAGTGAGGCCGATAGCCGTGGTGCCTCATACTCCGGCCGTGGACATATCCGATGACGGCCAGAGCCTGAATCCTCAGTGGCTCGACGTGAACAACAACGTCTGTGGTGTTGTGCAAGGCTGCCGAGACGCCGCGCCTGTTGCTGCCGCCTTCGTCCGCACCGGCTGGTCGTCGCGCTCGTCGTCTTGGCACGGCTACGAGGTGGAGGCCAGCTGGGGGCAGATCGAGCTGGATCCGATCGAGGCGCGAGAGGTTCTGCTCAACGGAGTCATTGACCCTCAGCGCCTCGACGACCTTGCCGGCCTGCTCAGCCGCTTCGGCCTCCGGTTCACCCTGGAGCTGTCTGACGACAGCGGCGCCTTGGTACGAGAGATACGAGCCTGAGTCCCAACCCGTCCGCGTGGCCCCTGGATCCGTCCGGGAGTCTCTGTCGTTCCTGGGAGTCCCTCGGACTTTCGGGGCTGACCTGGAGCGACCTGGAGCGATGCCACCAAGATCCTGTCTACAAATAGTCCACAGAGGCTGACATGGAGCCGCTCAGAGCGGCATACGGCTGCATACGTCCGTAGAAACACGAAGACCCCGTTCTCAGCGAAAGCGCTGGTGGCGGGGTCTTTGGGCACCTCATGCAAGGTGCCCCCGGCAGGATTCGAACCTGCGCACACGGCTCCGGAGGCCGTTGCTCTATCCCCTGAGCTACGGGGGCGTGTTCGCCGCGGCTGGCGTGGCGACGGGTAGAACCCTACCAGCTCCGTCGGGGTCCCCATGAACAGTTATTTCGCTGTTGAGACGGCGTCCCGGGAGGGCTGTGTACGGGGCCACCGGGGGGTGGTAGTCCCCTGTACGGGGCGGAAGTGGGGAAAACCCGGACGCGGTGGCGCTTGCGGACCTACTCTCGAGTTGTGCCAGGCGCGTCCAACCGAGTGCTTGTTGTGGACGACAACAAGGTGATTCGGCAGCTGATCAGGGTCAATCTCGAGCTGGAGGGCTTCGAGGTCGTGACCGCGGCCGATGGTGCCGAATGTCTGGATGTGGTGCATCAGGTTCGGCCCGATGTGATCACTCTGGACGTCGTGATGCCCCGACTCGACGGGTTGCGGACCGCCGCACGGCTTCGCTCGGACGCCCATACGCGCGGCGTCCCCATCGTGATCGTCAGCGCCTGCACCCACCACGAGGTCGAGTCCGGACTCGATGTCGGGGTCGACGCCTTCCTCACCAAGCCCTTCGAGCCCAGCGAACTCGTCCGGGTCGTACGGCAGTTGAGCGAGCGCGGGCGCGAGGGCTGTCGTGGTGTCGAAGAGGCCGAGCGCGCCGGGCGTACCGGAAGGTGAGCGGTACGGGGGTGTGGGCGGGGAAGCCTGGCGTGTCCGTATGTCGGACCATCCCGTAAACCGGGTCGCTTACCCACCCCCCTCCTCCCATACGCTTGTCCCGTGACCCCCGTCGAGCTCTCCCGTACCGTCCAGCGCGCCGTGCGCCGCGCGGTCGACGACGGTGAGCTGAGCGTGGCCGTGCCGGCACGCGTCGTGGTCGAGCGGCCGCGGCCCGGTGGGTGCGGGGACTACTCCACCAACGTAGCGCTGCAGCTGGCCGGGCCCGCCGGGCGCCCGCCCCGGCACGTCGCCGAGCTCCTTTCGCGGCGCCTCGCCGACAGCCCCGGCATCGCCGGCGTCGAGGTCACCGGCCCCGGATTCCTCAATCTCACCCTCGCCGACGACGACCCCGGCGCCCTCGCCCACGAGATTCTCGCCCGGGGTGGCGGATATGGGTGCGGTGATGTTCTCGCAGGTCAGCGGTTTGAGCTTCGTGTTCCTTACGACGTCAGGGCCGAGGTCGTCGCCGATTCGCTTCGGCGGATTCTGTCCACGCAGGGTGCAGAGGCTCATGTCGTGCACGGTGAGACGCCCGAGTCCGAGGAGGGGGAGGCGCGCGTCGTGAAGGTGCGGCCCGTGCCCGCTCCCTCCGACCCCGCCGTCCTCGGCCGTGACGCGTCCCGCTGGGCCCTGCTCCTGCCCGCCGCGCACGACCGGCCCCGTATCGGCGACGGGCATCTCGCCCAGCGCGAGAGCAACCCCCTCTTCCGCGTCCGGTACGCCCACGCCCGCACCCGCGCCCTCACCCGCAACGCCGCCGCCCTCGGCTTCACCGCCGAACCCGGCGACGTACGCGACAAGGCGTCCGCCCCCGCCCCTTCGGGCGCCCCCGGCGAAGGCGCCGAAGCCGTCGCCCTCCACACCGCCCTGTCCGCCCACCCCCAGACCCTCACCCTCGCCGCCACCCACCACGCCCCCGACCGGCTTGCCCGGCACCTCGTCGTGGTGGCCGACGCGTTTCTCGGGTTTCAGCACACCGTGCTTCCGCAGGGGGAGGAGAAACCCTCGGCCGCCCACCGTGCCCGGCTCGCGCTTGCCGAAGCCGCCGGGGCGGTGCTCGCCGGCGGCCTGTCCCTGCTCGGTATCGACGCACCCGAACATCTCTGAGAGAGCGCAGAAGACAGCCATGAGCCGTTCCGCACACCCCGCCGGGCCCCGCCACGCAGATGTCCTGACCGAGGGGCACTACGCCGCTCCGCCCGCCGATCTCAACGCCCTCGACCCGAAGGTGTGGTCGCGGACCGTCACCCGTGAGGGCGACGGCGCGGTCCGCGTCGGCGGTATCGAAGTGGCCCGCCTCGCCGAGGAGTTCGGCACCCCCGCCTACTTCCTCGACGAGGACGACTTCCGGGCCCGCTGCCGCGCCTGGCGCGACGCCTTCGGGGCCGACGCCGACGTCTTCTACGCCGGCAAGGCGTTCCTCTCCCGCGCCGTGGTGCGCTGGCTGCACGAGGAGGGGCTCAATCTCGACGTGTGCTCCGGTGGTGAGCTCGCCACCGCGCTGTCCGCCGGGATGCCCGCGGAGCGCATCGCCTTCCACGGCAACAACAAGTCCGAGGAAGAGATCGAGCGGGCCGTCGAGGTCGGGGTCGGGCGGATCGTGCTCGACTCGTTCCAGGAGATCGTGCGGGTGTCGCACATCGCCGAGCGGCTCGGCAAGCGCCAGCCCGTGCAGATCCGCGTGACGGTCGGTGTCGAGGCCCACACGCACGAGTTCATCGCCACCGCGCACGAGGACCAGAAGTTCGGGATCGCGCTCGCCGGTGGGCAGGCCGCCGAGGCCGTACGGCGTGCGCTCAAGCTCGACGGTCTCGAGCTCATCGGCATCCACAGCCACATCGGCTCGCAGATCTTCGACATGGCGGGCTTCGAGGTCGCCGCGCGCCGCGTCGTGTCGCTGCTGGCCGAGGTGCGCGACGAGCACGGTGTCGAGCTGCCCGAGATCGACCTCGGCGGCGGTCTCGGCATCGCGTACACCTCCGATGACGACCCGAGCGAGCCGCACGAGATCGCCAAGGCGCTCGGCGAGATCGTGACGCGCGAGTGCGAGGCGGCCGGTCTGCGCACGCCGCGCATCTCCGTCGAGCCGGGCCGCGCCATCGTCGGCCCGACCGCCTTCACGCTCTACACGGTCGGCACCATCAAGCCGCTCGAAACCCTCCGTACGTACGTGTCCGTGGACGGCGGCATGTCGGACAACATCCGCACCGCCCTCTACGACGCCGAGTACACGGTCGCCCTCGTCTCGCGGACCTCCGACGCCGAGCCGATGCTCGTCCGCGTGGTGGGCAAGCACTGTGAGAGTGGCGACATCGTGGTCAAGGACGCCTTCCTGCCCGCCGACCTCGCGCCCGGTGACCTGATCGCCGTGCCGGCGACCGGTGCGTACTGCCGGTCCATGGCCAGTAACTACAACCACGCACTTCGCCCGCCCGTCGTCGCCGTGCGCGACGGTGAGGCGCGGGTGATCGTCCGGCGTGAGACGGAGGAAGATCTCCTGCGTCTCGACGTCGGATAAATGAAATACACGTCTCAGGATTCGGACCAGGAGCAGAAACCCCGGTCCGGTGGGTGAGACTGGTCCACTGAAGCAGTATCAAGCAGGCTGAGCTCTCTGAGCTGGGTTCAATGAAAGGCGTAGGTCGATGATGCGTACGCGTCCGCTGAAGGTGGCGCTCCTTGGCTGTGGGGTAGTCGGCTCAGAGGTGGCGCGCATCATGACGACGCACGCCGACGACCTCGCGGCCCGGATCGGCGCCCCCGTGGAACTGGCCGGGGTCGCCGTCCGGCGCCCGTCGAAGGTGCGCGAGGGCATCGACCCCTCGCTCGTGACGACGGACGCGACCGCGCTGGTCAAACGGGGCGACATCGACGTCGTCGTCGAGGTCATCGGAGGCATCGAGCCTGCCCGTGGCCTCATCATGACGGCGTTCGAGCACGGCGCCTCCGTCGTCTCCGCCAACAAGGCGCTCATCGCCCAGGACGGCGCCGCGCTGCACGCCGCCGCCGAGGAGCAGGGCAAGGACCTCTACTACGAGGCCGCCGTCGCCGGTGCGATCCCGCTGATCAGGCCGCTGCGCGAGTCCCTCGCCGGCGACAAGATCAACCGCGTGATGGGCATCGTCAACGGCACCACGAACTTCATCCTCGACAAGATGGACTCGACGGGCGCCGGCTACCAGGAGGCCCTCGACGAGGCCACCGCGCTCGGCTACGCCGAGGCCGACCCCACCGCCGACGTCGAAGGCTTCGACGCCGCCGCCAAGGCCGCCATCCTCGCCGGGATCTCCTTCCACACCCGCGTACGTCTCGACGACGTGTACCGCGAGGGCATGACCGAGGTGACCGCGGCCGACTTCGCTTCCGCGAAGGAAATGGGCTGCACCATCAAGCTGCTCGCGATCTGTGAGCGGGCGGCGCACGGCGGGTCCGTCACCGCGCGCGTGCACCCCGCGATGATCCCGCTCGATCACCCCCTCGCCTCCGTGCGCGGCGCGTACAACGCTGTGTTCGTCGAGGCCGAGGCCGCCGGCCAGCTCATGTTCTACGGGCCCGGAGCCGGCGGCGCGCCCACCGCGTCGGCCGTGCTCGGCGACCTCGTGGCCGTGTGCCGCAACAAGCTCGGCGAGGCCACCGGACCCGGTGACTCCGCCTACACCCAGCTGCCCGTCTCGCCCATGGGCGAGGTCGTGACGCGCTACCACATCAGCCTCGACGTGGCCGACAAGCCGGGCGTTCTCGCCCAGGTCGCGACGGTCTTCGCCGAGCACGGCGTATCCATTGACACGGTGCGCCAATCGGGCAAGGACGGCGAGGCCTCCCTCGTCGTGGTCACCCACCGTGCGGCGGACGCGGCCCTCACCGGGACCGTCGACGCGCTGCGCAAGCTCGACACCGTGCGTGGTGTCGCCAGCATCATGCGTGTTGAAGGGGAGTAACGAGCAATGACCCACCAGTGGCGCGGAATCATCGAGGAGTACCGCGACCGGCTTCCGGTGTCCGACACCACGCCGGTCGTCACGCTGCGCGAGGGCGGCACGCCGCTCGTGCCCGCCCAGGTGCTCTCCGAGCGCACGGGCTGCGAGGTCCACCTCAAGGTCGAGGGCGCCAACCCGACCGGGTCCTTCAAGGACCGCGGCATGACGATGGCCATCACGAAGGCCAAGGAGGAGGGCGCGCAGGCGGTCATCTGCGCCTCCACCGGCAACACGTCCGCCTCGGCCGCGGCCTACGCCGTGCGCGCCGGCATGGTCTGCGCCGTGCTCGTCCCGCAGGGCAAGATCGCGCTCGGCAAGATGGGCCAGGCGCTGGTCTACGGCTCGAAGATCCTCCAGGTCGACGGAAACTTCGACGACTGCCTGAATCTGGCCCGCGCGCTCTCCGAGAACTACCCGGTGGCGCTGGTCAATTCGGTCAACCCGTTCCGCATCGAGGGTCAGAAGACGGCCTCGTTCGAGATCGTGGACGCGCTCGGCGACGCGCCTGACATCCACGTCCTTCCCGTCGGCAACGCCGGCAACATCACGGCGTACTGGAAGGGCTACAAGGAGTACGCGGCGGACGGCATCGCCACGCACACCCCGCGCATGTGGGGCTTCCAGGCGTCCGGTTCCGCGCCCATCGTGCGCGGCGAGATCGTCAAGGACCCGTCGACGATCGCCACCGCGATTCGCATCGGCAATCCCGCGTCATGGGACTTCGCACTGGCCGCCCGCGACGAGTCCGGCGGCTTCATCGACGAAGTGACGGACCGTGAAATCCTGCGTGCCTACAAGCTGTTGGCGTCCCAGGAGGGTGTCTTCGTGGAGCCCGCGTCGGCCGCCTCCGTCGCCGGTCTGCTCAAGGCCGCCGAGCAGGGCAAGGTCGACAAGGGGCAGAAGATCGTCTGCACCGTCACGGGCAACGGCCTCAAGGACCCCGACTGGGCCGTCGCGGGCGCCCCGCAGCCCGTCACCGTCCCGGTCGACGCCGCCACCGCGGCCGAGCGCCTCGGCCTGGCGTAACCGGACAGGGCCGGTCAACTCCGCACAGGGGGTGCACAGGGGGCTTGCAACACGCATCGTGCGCCTCCTGTGCGCCCTATGTCGCCACAGAACCTTCCTTCGATAGGCTGTACCGAACCCACCCCGCCGCACCTGCGTATGCCGCGGTGCCGCAGGCGTTGTCGTAGCCTTCGCGGCCTTCGGGTTCTCACACGGGCAGCAATCATCGGATCTCTACCGCAGTCACCTCGTTCATCACGCAAGAACCGCAGCTCAAGGAGTGTCATCGAGCGATGGCCGGTCCCGCCTTCCGCGCCGCCGCCGTCAGGGTGCGCGTCCCCGCCTCCAGCGCCAACCTCGGCCCGGGCTTCGATGCCTTCGGCCTGTCGCTGGGTCTCTACGACGACGTGGTCGTCCGGGTCGCCGACTCCGGCCTGAACATCGACATCGCAGGTGAGGGCTCCGACACCCTCCCGCGCGACGAGTCCCATCTGCTCGTACGTTCCCTGCGCACCGCCTTCGACCTGCTCGGCGGACAGCCGCGCGGCCTCGAGGTCGTCTGCGCCAACCGGATCCCGCACGGCCGCGGCCTCGGCTCCTCGTCGGCCGCCATCTGCGCCGGCATCGTCGCCGCGCGCGCCGTGACGATAGGCGGCGACGCCCGGCTCGACGACGCGGCCCTTCTTGAGCTCGCGACCGAGATCGAGGGGCACCCGGACAACGTCGCGGCCTGCCTGCTCGGCGGCTTCACGCTCTCCTGGATGGACGGCGGCGCGGCCCGGGCGATCAGGATGGACCCCGCGGGTTCCATCGTTCCGGTGGTTTTCGTACCGGGAAAGCCGGTACTCACCGAGACCGCACGCGGTCTCCTGCCGCGCAGCGTCCCCCATGTGGACGCCGCGGTGAACGCGGGCCGAGCGGCCCTGCTCGTAGAGGCCCTGACCAGGCGCCCCGAGCTGCTGCTGCCCGCCACAGAGGACCGGCTCCACCAGGAGTACCGGGCTCCCGCGATGCCGGAGAGCCTCGCACTGGTGGAGCGGCTGCGGGCCGACGGCGTACCCGCGGTGATCTCAGGGGCGGGCCCCACGGTCCTCGCCCTTGTGGAGAAGGAAGCGGCCGACAAGGTCGCCCGGCTGGCCGGTGAGGGATGGGCGGCGAACCGCCTCAACCTCGATGCCGACGGAGCGAGCGTGCTGCCGCTTGCTCACTGACACACGGTTGCCGGAATTCGAGAGGGGGAATATTTGTTGGATCCGGTAGTGTTAACCTCAAGTCTGCACCCGACCCCACCATGGCGAGGTGCTGTGTGTCCCCCTCCGGGACAACCATTCTTCCAGGAGCCCCGCAAATTGCTCGGTGCCGTGCGCTGAGCCGTTTTGAGCATGCTCCGGAACCGGTGTGATCGAGCCGGGTGACACAGACATTCCAGTGGAACCCGCGGCTTCGGGACTCGCCGTCACCAATGAATTCTTCCGCCGCGTTGGCGGACCACCGCCCCGGCACGGTCCATACCGACAGGACCACCGCCGGACAGCACAACCGGTCGCCGAGCCAGACAGGCCGACGTCCGCTCCAGGGAAGGACCCTTCGTGAGCGACACCACCGATCTGATGGGCGTGAGCGCCGACAGCTCCGCTGCCGCGCCCTCCGCCGATGCGGATGCGCCTGCTGCCGGCGCTGCGGGCTCCCGGCGGCGCCGCGGTACCGGCCTCGAGGGCATGGTGCTGGCCGAGCTCCAGCAGGTCGCATCGGGCCTCGGTATCAGGGGCACCGCGCGTATGCGCAAGAGCCAGCTGATCGAGGTCATCAAGGAGGCGCAGGCCGGGGGAGGCGCTCCCGCGAAGAGCGCCGACACCACCGAGACCAAGCCGAAGCGCCGCGCCACCTCCAAGGCGCGCACCGGCGACGAGGCCACGGCGAACGGCACCGAGGCCCCCGCCGCCAAGGCCACCAAGGCCGAAGACGCCAAGGCCGCGAAGGCCGCCGCCGCTCAGCAGCAGATCGACATCCCCGGTCAGCCGGCGAGCGACGACAAGGGCGGCGAGCGTCGCCGCCGCCGTGCCACCTCCGAGGCCGGCAGCCCCGAGACCGTCACGGCCGAGGCGAAGACCGAGACCAAGACGGACGCCCAGGGCGAGACCAAGGGCGACGCCGGTGACAACGGCGCCGAGGGCCGGCGCGAGCGCCGTGACCGTCGTGACCGCGGCGGCGACCGCGAGCGGGGCGGCGACCGCGGTGAGCGCGGCGGCCGTGACCGCGGTGACCGCCGTGGCAAGGGCGACGAGCAGGGCAAGGAGCAGGGCGGCAACCGCCAGCCGCAGGGCGGCGGACGCCAGGACCGTCAGCGTGACAACGGCCCGCGGGCCGACGAGGACGGCGACGACTTCGAGGGTGGCCGCCGTGGCCGCCGTGGCCGCTACCGCGACCGCCGTGGCCGTCGTGGCCGCGACGAGGCCGGCTTCGGCAACGAGGTGCAGGTCTCCGAGGACGACGTCCTGATCCCCGTCGCGGGCATCCTGGACATCCTCGACAACTACGCGTTCATCCGGACCTCGGGCTACCTGCCCGGTCCGAACGACGTGTACGTGTCCCTCGCCCAGGTCCGCAAGAACGGCCTGCGCAAGGGTGACCACGTCACCGGCGCGGTCCGCCAGCCCAAGGACGGCGAGCGCCGCGAGAAGTTCAACGCGCTGGTGCGCCTGGACTCGACCAACGGCATGGCACCCGACTCGGGGCGCGGGCGGCCGGAGTTCAACAAGCTGACGCCGCTCTACCCGCAGGACCGGCTCCGTCTGGAGACCGACCCGGGCATCCTGACCACCCGCATCATCGACCTCGTGTCGCCGATCGGTAAGGGCCAGCGAGGCCTGATCGTGGCCCCGCCGAAGACCGGCAAGACCATGATCATGCAGGCGGTCGCCAACGCGATCACCACCAACAGCCCCGAGTGCCACCTGATGGTCGTCCTGGTCGACGAGCGTCCGGAAGAGGTCACCGACATGCAGCGGTCGGTGAAGGGCGAGGTCATCTCCTCGACCTTCGACCGCCCGGCCGAGGACCACACCACGGTCGCCGAGCTCGCCATCGAGCGCGCCAAGCGTCTCGTCGAGCTCGGTCACGACGTCGTCGTCCTGCTCGACTCGATCACGCGTCTGGGCCGTGCCTACAACCTGGCGGCGCCGGCCTCCGGCCGCATCCTGTCCGGTGGTGTCGACTCGACCGCGCTCTACCCGCCGAAGCGCTTCTTCGGTGCGGCGCGCAACATCGAGGACGGCGGCTCGCTGACCATTCTCGCCACCGCGCTGGTCGACACCGGCTCGCGCATGGACGAGGTGATCTTCGAGGAGTTCAAGGGCACCGGCAACATGGAGCTCAAGCTCGACCGCAAGCTCTCCGACAAGCGCATCTTCCCCGCGGTGGACGTCGACGCGTCCTCCACCCGTAAGGAAGAGATCCTGCTCAACGCGGAAGAGCTGGCGATCGTCTGGAAGCTGCGCCGGGTGCTGCACGCGCTCGACTCGCAGCAGGCCATCGAGCTGCTTCTCGACAAGATGAAGCAGACGAAGTCGAACGCCGAGTTCCTGATGCAGATCGCGAAGACGACGCCGACGCCGGGCAACGGCAACGACTGAGAGCTTCGCTCTGCGGTAGCACCGCTCAAGGGCCGCCCCCGTCACATCCGTGACGGGGGCGGCCCTTTGTGCTGTTCGGGGAGGGTTGTACGATCGCGCTCTTCATCTGACGTTCAACTCATCGCTCCCTGGGGGGACTTGCGTGGACATATCTGTATCCGGCCCCGGCCGGCACCGCCGAAGACTCGGCAAGATGCTGCCGGCCGCCGCGGCCGGGCTCGCGCTGATCGGCGGAGGCGCGTTCGCCGTCACCTCTTATGCGGGGGAGTCCGACACCGGCCGGGTCGTGCAGCCGCCGCCCGGCACGAAGACCGCGGAGCCTGCGGCGTCCTCCCCGTCGCCGAGCGGCGACAAGGTGGTCACGCCCCGCATCATCGGCGGCACCACGAGCGCCGCCTCCTGGATGGTGCAGCTCGTCTACAACGACCCCGCCGGCGGCTCGTACTTCGTCTGCGGCGGCACCCTGGTCGCGCCCAACAAGGTGCTCACCGCCGCGCACTGCCTGCACGACGAGAACGGCAACCGGCAGGACTGGGGCAAGTACGGCGAAGTCGCCGTCGGCACCAGCAAGAGCGTGACCGTGCCGGACAACGGCGCCACGTACATCGACGTCACCCGCAGCTGGGTGCGCGACGGCTACGACCCCGACGCCATCACGAACGACGTCGCCCTGCTCACCCTCGCCAAGCCGGTCGCCCAGACCACGCTCGAGCTGGCCACGGCGGACGACAGCGCGCTGTACGCCGCCGGCACGAACGCCACCGTGTACGGCTGGGGCCTCACCAGCTCGAACGAGGACACCGCCGACATCGCGTCCCAGCTGCAGAAGGTCAGCCTGCCGCTGAACTCCGACGACGCCTGCACCCAGAACCTCGACCCGTACTTCCAGGCCGGGAAGATGATCTGCGCCGGACAGCTCGGCACCGGCGACGACAGCACGGGGAAGACCACGTGCCCGGGCGACTCGGGCGGCCCGCTCGTCGTGGGCGACAAGGTGGTCGGCATCGTGTCCTGGGGCATCAGCCAGGGCAGTCAGGTCTGCAACGTCTCGGGCACGTACGAGGCGTTCACCAAGGTCTCCACGTACCAGGCCAAGGTCCGTCCGCGCATCGACGACACCGACATCAGCCGCAACGGCAAGGCCGACCTCTTCGTGCGCGCCGCCTCCGGCGGTCAGGGCTACGTGAAGGAGTCCACCGGCACCGGGTTCGCCACGCGCAAGACGCTCAGCGGGTCCTGGAGCGCGTACAACCTGGTCCTCCAGGCCGACCTGAACCGCGACGGATACCAGGACTTCATCATCCGCCGACGGTCCGACGGGAACGTCTACTGGCGGCACCGCTCCGCGTCCAGCTCCACGTACACGGACACGAAGATCGCCAGTGACTGGTCGACGCGGAAGTTCATCGCGGTGCCGGGTGACGTGACCGGCGACCGGTTCCCCGACCTGCTCTCCGTGACCTCCGGCGGCACGCTCTACCTGTACCCCGGCAAGGGCGACGGAACGTACGGCACCCGCACCACCGTCGGCAGCGGCTACCAGGTCTTCAACTCCCTGCGCGGCAAGGGCGACTTCACCGGTGACGGCAGGAGCGACCTGATCGCCCGCGGCAGCGGCGGCAAGCTGTACCTGCTCAAGGGCACCGGCAAGGCGTCCGCGCCCTTCGAGACCGGCGTGCAGGTGCGCACCTGGGACGGGTACAACGCGTTCGCGGCTCCGGGTGACGTGACCGGCGACGGCAAGGCCGACTACGTGGCCCGCACGCCGGGCGGCACGCTCTATCTGTACCCGGGCACGGGGACCGCCTCCTCGGAGATCTTTGCCACACGCATCAAGATCGGGACCGGCTACACGCAGTACAACATCTTCGGATAAACCCGCAGGTGGGAGCCGGACCATCGGCTTTCGTCAGCACGCGCTGTGCCCGTCGCGACCGTCGCGGCGGGCACAGCGCGTTGTGCAACTCTTCTTCCCGGTTTCCACGCCCGGCGAGGGCACGGACGAAGAGACGTCCGATCGAGCCTGACCCGGCACACAGGGGGTAACCGAACAAACGAGCAGTTGAGGACTGAGGAGCACATGCCCGACGAGAGCAGCCCCGCGCCCACCGATCCGAGCCGCCCCACCCGCGGCGGCGGAAGCGGCGGCCGACGGCGCAAGCCGCGCGCCAAGCGCAGCAAGGCCCTCGTCATCACGGCCTGCACCGCGGCGGGACTCGTCGTCGCGGCGGGCGCGGGCGCCGGCTTCCTGTACTTCAAGCTCAACGGGAACATCAAGGGCGTCGACATCAACGCCGCGCTCGGCACCGACCGCCCCACGAACGTCGACAACGGCTCGATGGACATCCTCGTCCTCGGCTCGGACTCGCGCTCCGGCGCGAACGCCAAGTACGGCGAGGACGGCGGCGGCGCCCGCTCCGACACCGCGATGGTCGTCCACGTGTACAAGGGCCACAAGAAGGCCGGCGTGGTCTCCATACCGCGCGACACCCTCGTCACACGGCCGGCCTGCACCGACAGCGCCGGGAACACGGTCGCGGGCGGCAGCCAGCAGATGTTCAACACGGCGTACGAGGTCGGCGGCCCGGCCTGCGCCGTCAAGACGGTCGAGAAGATGTCCGGGATCCGCATGGACCACTATGTCGAGGTCGACTTCTCGGGCTTCAAGAAGCTCATCAACACCCTCGGCGGCGTCGACATCACCACCCAGCAGGCCATCAACGACAACAAGAGCCATCTGCGCCTGGCGGCCGGCAAGCACACCCTCAGCGGCGAGCAGGCGCTCGGCCTCGTCCGCACCCGGCACGCCGTCGGCGACGGCAGCGACCTGGGTCGAATACAGCTCCAGCAGGCCTTCATGAAGGCGCTGATCAACCAGATCAAGGACGTCGGCGTCTTCACCAGCCCCAAGAAGCTCTACGACCTCGCGGACACCGCCACCAGCGCCGTCACCACCGACTCCGAGCTCAACTCGGTCAAGGAACTGACGGGCTTCGCGGGCGGCCTCAAGGGCATCGGCGCCGGCGACATGAAGATGGTGACGCTCCCCGTCCAGTACGACCCCGCCGACCCGAACCGCGTACTCCCGCTGGAGAAGGCGGGCGCGAAGGTATGGGCGGCGCTCAAGGCGGACCAGCCCGTTCCGGCCTCCGCGCTCAAGGGCTCCGCCGGTGACAAGGGCGCCGCGGGCTCCGTCGTCACCAGCCACTAGCCGGTCACCGGCCGTCACCGGCCGCCGGTCACCACGTGCCGGTGACCCTTCGGGAATAGTTCCGCCCCGACCCCGGTTTTGGGGGATACGGCCAGTCCTGGCAGACTGGTACGTCGGCCCCGGTTCACGCCCCCGCAATCCGCGGAAGCGACCCGGAGCCCTCCGAGATCATAGGAGACACCTTGAAGCGCGACATCCACCCCGAGTACGTCGAGACGCAGGTCAGCTGCACCTGTGGCGCGTCGTTCACCACCCGTAGCACCATCTCGTCCGGCACCGTTCGTGCCGAGGTCTGCTCCGAGTGCCACCCGTTCTACACGGGCAAGCAGAAGATCCTCGACACCGGTGGCCGCGTGGCCCGCTTCGAGGCCCGCTTCGGCAAGGCTGCTGCCGCCAACAAGTAGCGAGCCACTTGCGCCGGTCCACGGCCGCCCTTCGGGGCGGGCCGGGACCGGCGTGCTTGTTTTTGGTTGGCCGGGGACCCGGGGGTCTTCGCCGGCCGGCCGGTGGCCGTTCCCTTTCGCTGTACCTCACTTCAGGAGCCGGAGATGTTCGAGGCCGTCGAGGACCTCATCGGTGAGCACGCCGATCTCGAGACGAAGCTCGCGGACCCCTCGGTCCACGCCGACCAGGCGAACGCGCGCAAGCTCAACAAGCGCTACGCCGAGCTGACCCCGATCGTCGCCACCTACCGCTCCTGGAAGCAGACCGGTGACGACATCGAGACCGCGCGCGAATTCGCCGCGGACGACCCGGACTTCGCCGCCGAGGTCAAGGACCTGGAGAAGCAGCGCGAGGAGATCACCGAGAAGCTGCGGCTCCTGCTGGTCCCCCGGGACCCCAACGACGACAAGGACGTCATTCTCGAGGTCAAGGCGGGCGCGGGCGGCGACGAGTCGGCCCTCTTCGCCGGCGACCTGCTGCGCATGTATCTGCGGTACGCGGAGCGCGTCGGCTGGAAGACCGAGATCATCGACGCCACCGAGTCCGAGCTGGGCGGCTACAAGGACGTCCAGGTCGCCGTGAAGACCAAGGGCGGCAACGGCGCGACGGAGCCCGGCCAGGGCGTCTGGGCCCGCCTGAAGTACGAGGGCGGCGTGCACCGCGTGCAGCGTGTGCCGTCGACCGAGTCGCAGGGCCGTATCCACACCTCCGCGGCCGGCGTCCTCGTGACGCCCGAGGCCGAGGACGTCGACGTCGAGATCCACGCGAACGACCTCCGCATCGACGTCTACCGCTCCTCGGGCCCCGGCGGCCAGTCCGTCAACACGACGGACTCCGCGGTGCGCATCACGCACCTGCCCACCGGAGTGGTCGCGTCCTGCCAGAACGAGAAGAGCCAGCTCCAGAACAAGGAGCAGGCGATGCGTATCCTGCGCTCCAGGCTTCTCGCGGCGGCAGTGGAGAAGGCCGAGGCCGAGGCCGCGGACGCGCGCCGCAGCCAGGTCCGCACCGTGGACCGCTCCGAGAAGATCCGTACATATAACTTCCCGGAGAACCGCATCTCGGACCACCGCGTCGGTTTCAAGGCGTACAACTTGGACCAGGTGCTCGACGGTGAGCTCGACCCGGTGATCCAGGCCTGCGTCGACGCCGACTCGGCCGCCAAGCTCGCCGCCGCCTAAGCCACGCCCAAAAGACCAGCTCAGCCCCGGAGGACCAGCGTGCAGCAACATCTTGGGGGGCGACCCCCAAACCCCCGCAGCGTGCTGCTCGCGGAAGTCGCCCAGGCCACCCAGCGCCTCGCCGACGCGGGCGTGCCCTCGCCGCGCAACGACGCGGAGGAGCTCGCCGCCTTCGTACACGGCGTGAAGCGGGGCGAGCTGCATCTCGTCAAGGACGCGGACTTCGACGCCCGTTACTGGGAGGTCACCGCGCGCCGCGAGGCCCGCGAGCCGCTCCAGCACATCACCGGGCGCGCCTACTTCCGCTACCTCGAACTCCAGGTGGGGCCGGGCGTGTTCGTGCCGCGGCCCGAGACGGAGTCCGTGGTCGGCTGGGCCATAGACGCCGTACGGGCCATGGATGTCGTCGAGCCGCTCATCGTCGACCTGTGCACGGGCTCGGGCGCCATCGCGCTCGCCCTCGCGCAGGAGGTCCCGCGCTCGCGTGTGCACGCCGTGGAGCTGTCCGAGGACGCCCTGCGCTGGACGCGCAAGAACGTCGAGGGATCCAGGGTCGACCTGCGCCAGGGAGACGCCCTGGAGGCCTTCCCCGAGCTCGACGGCCAGGTCGACCTGGTGGTCTCCAACCCGCCGTACATCCCGCTCACCGAGTGGGAGTACGTCGCCCCCGAGGCCCGCGACCACGACCCCGAACTCGCCCTGTTCTCCGGCGAGGACGGGCTCCACCTGATCCGCGGCATCGAGCGCACCGCGCACCGCCTGCTGCGGCCCGGAGGCGTCGTCGTCGTCGAGCACGCCGACACCCAGGGCGGCCAGGTCCCGTGGATCTTCACCGAGGAACGGGGCTGGGCCGACGCCGCCGACCACCCCGACCTGAACAACCGCCCGCGCTTCGCGACCGCCCGCAAGGCGATGCCGTGACGCGACAGAATCAGCGCAGCACCAGCAGTCTCGGCAGCATCAGCAGTCTCGGCAGCACCAGCACTTCCCGCATCTCCCGCATCTCTCGCATGGACTACGTGTACTTCGTGTACGAGGAGGCCCGCTAAATGGCTCGGCGATACGACACCAACGACGCGTCGGACCGTACGACCGGTCTGCGTGAAGCCGCGTCCGCCGTCCGCCGCGGTGAGCTGGTCGTGCTGCCCACCGACACCGTGTACGGCCTCGGCGCCGACGCCTTCACCTCCGAGGCGGTCGCCGACCTCCTGGACGCCAAGGGGCGCGGCCGCAACATGCCGACCCCGGTCCTCATCGGCTCCCCGAACACGCTGCACGGCCTCGTCACGGACTTCTCCGAGATGGCCTGGGAACTCGTCGACGCGTTCTGGCCGGGCGCCCTCACGCTCGTCGCCAAGCACCAGCCGTCCCTGGCCTGGGACCTCGGGGACACCCGTGGCACCGTCGCCATGCGCATGCCCCTGCACCCGGTCGCGATCGAGCTGCTCACCGAGGTCGGCCCCATGGCCGTGTCCTCCGCGAACCTCACCGGGCACCCCGCCCCCGAGGACTGCGACGCCGCGCAGGACATGCTCGGCGACTCCGTCTCCGTCTACCTCGACGGCGGCCCCACACCCGGCATCGTCCCGTCCTCGATCGTCGACGTGACCGGGAAGGTTCCGGTGCTCCTGCGCGCGGGTGCCCTGACCGCGGACGAGCTGCGCAAGGTCGTACCCGACCTCGAGGTGGCGAATTGACAGCCCCTGAGACGGGGCGTGGCATAGGCAACGGGGACTCCTTCCGCATCCTCCATGTCAGCACCGGCAACGTGTGCCGCTCGCCGATCACCGAGCGGCTGACCCGGCATGCCCTGGTGGACCGGCTCGGCGACCCCCTCGTACGCGGTCTGATCGTCGAGAGCGCGGGCACCTGGGGCCACGAGGGCGCGCCCATGGAGGCCAACGCCGAGACGGTCCTCGCGGACTTCGGGGCGGACGCCTCCGGCTTCGTGGGCCGCGAGCTCCTCGACGACCACGTGATCCGCGCGGACCTGGTCCTCACGGCCACCCGCGACCACCGCGCCCAGGTCATCTCCATGGGCCACAGCGCGGGCCTGCGCACCTTCACGCTGAAGGAGTTCACACGCCTCGTCCAGGCGATCGATCCGGCCACGCTGCCCGATCCGCTGGACGGCGGCGTGGTGGAGCGCGCACGCTCCCTGGTGCGCGCCGCGGCGGCTCTACGCGGGTGGCTTCTCGCCCCGAGCGTCGAGGCCGACGAGGTCTACGACCCGTACGGCGCACCTCTGCCCTTCTTCCGCTCGGTCGGCGAGGAGATCAGCGAAGCGCTGGAACCCGTGGTGACGGCGCTGACGGGGGTTCCGGCGTGCAGGTGAACTCGGTGACAGCCACTGCCGGAGTACCCGCTCGTACCTGAGTTCCGGGCGGCGCGGGCCTTGCGGGCCTACATTGGATTCGAGGTCACCCCCGCTAGGCCCGGAGCCCAAGATGCCGGTCACCACTGAACAAGCCCCCGCCGGTGCGACGTACGCGCACGCCGGCTTCGACGTGCTGCGCCTTCAGGACCCGGAGATCGCCGAGATCATGCTCGGCGAGGCGGCCCGGCAGGCCACGTCGCTCCAGCTGATCGCCGCCGAGAACTTCACGTCGCCCGCCGTACTCGCGGCCCTCGGCTCCCCGCTCGCCAACAAGTACGCCGAGGGCTACCCCGGCGCCCGCCACCACGGCGGCTGCGAGCTCGTCGACATGGCGGAGCGCCTCGCCGTCGACCGGGCCAGAGCGCTCTTCGGCGCCGAGCACGCCAATGTGCAGCCCCACTCCGGCTCCTCCGCGGTCCTCGCCGCGTACGCCGCCCTGCTGCGCCCCGGCGACACCGTCCTCGCGATGGGGCTCTCGTACGGCGGCCATCTCACCCATGGGTCGCCCGCGAACTTCTCGGGCCGCTGGTTCGACTTCGTGCCCTACGGCGTCGACCCCGAGTCCGGCCTCATCGACCACGACCAGGTCCGCGCGCTGGCCCGCGCCCACCGTCCCAAGGCGATCGTCTGCGGCTCCATCGCGTACCCGCGGCACATCGACTACGCGGCCTTCCGCGACATCGCCGACGACGTGGGCGCCTACCTCATCGCCGACGCCGCGCACCCCATCGGCCTGGTCGCCGGCGGAGCGGCGCCGAACCCGGTGCCGTACGCCGATGTCGTCTGCGCCACCACGCACAAGGTCCTGCGCGGCCCCCGCGGCGGCATGGTCCTGTGCGGGGCCGAGCTCGCCGCACGGATCGACCGGGCCGTCTTCCCCTTCACGCAGGGCGGCGCCCAGATGCACACGATCGCCGCCAAGGCCGTCGCGTTCGGCGAGGCGGAGACCCCTGCCTTCGCCGCGTACACCCGTCAGGTGGTCGCCAACGCGAGGGTTCTCGCGGCCGCGCTGGACGCCGAGGGCCTCGCGATCACCACCGGCGGCACGGACACCCATCTGCTGACCGCCGACCCCACCTCGCTGGGCGTCGAC
The DNA here is from genome assembly GCF_053644375.1 of Streptomyces sp. NPDC055400. Lineage (NCBI taxonomy): Bacteria > Bacillati > Actinomycetota > Actinomycetes > Kitasatosporales > Streptomycetaceae > Streptomyces > Streptomyces sp. NPDC055400. Next base: position 86,306 of record NZ_JBSHLM010000013.1, read on the forward strand.
GGCCCGACCGCCCGGGGCCGGCTCGCCTCGGCCGGCATGGTCCTCGACACCTGCGCGCTGCCCTTCGGGGACGGGCGCGGCCTGCGCCTCGGCACCGCCGCCGTCACCACCCAGGGCATGGGCGAACCGGAGATGGCGCGCATCGCGGTGCTGTTCTCGGGGGTGCTGCGAGATGAGGTCGATCCGCGTACAGCACGCGCGGAAGTGCGCGATCTCACCGGAAGATTTCCGCCGTATCCGGCCTAGACAGGGGTAGGCGGGCCAGGGTGGCTCGTCACTCGTGCAACCATCGTCGCTACCCGGCAGTCCTTCACCACATGCGCGCGAAGCTAGGGTGTGGGGCTGAGATGGCCAGCGATATCTGTGGGGAAGCCCGTGCGTGAATACCTGCTGACGCTCTGCATCACGGCCGCGGTGACATACCTGCTGACCGGCCCGGTGCGGAAGTTCGCGATCGTGGCCGGCGCCATGCCGGAGATCCGCGCCCGCGACGTACACCGGGAGCCCACGCCCCGGCTCGGCGGGATCGCCATGTTCTTCGGTCTGTGCGCGGGTCTCCTCGTCGCGGACCACCTGACGAACCTCAGTCCCGTCTTCGAGATGTCGAACGAGCCGCGGGCGTTGCTCTCCGGAGCCGCCCTGATCTGGCTGATCGGCGTCCTGGACGACAAGTTCGAGATCGACGCCCTGATCAAGCTGGGCGGCCAGATGATCGCCGCCGGCGTCATGGTCATGCAGGGTCTGACGATCCTGTGGCTGCCGATCCCGGGTGTGGGCACGGTCTCGCTGACGCAGTGGCAGGGCACGCTCCTCACCGTCGCCCTGGTCGTGATCAGCATCAACGCGGTCAACTTCGTGGACGGCCTCGACGGCCTCGCGTCCGGCATGGTGTGCATCGCCGCCTCGGCGTTCTTCCTGTACTCCTACCGCCTCTGGTACGGCTACGGCATCGAGGCCGCCGCCCCCGCGACGCTGTTCTCGGCGATCCTGATCGGCATGTGTGTGGGCTTCCTGCCGCACAACATGCACCCCGCCCGGATCTTCATGGGCGACTCCGGTTCGATGCTCATCGGCCTCGTCCTGTCCGCCGGTGCGATCTCCATCACGGGCCAGGTCGACCCGAGCGTGATGAAGCTGAACTTCGGCGGCACCCGTGACGCCACCCACGCGATGATGCCGGTCTTCATCCCGCTGCTGATGCCGCTGACGATCATCGCGGTGCCGTTCGCGGACCTGGTCCTCGCCATCGTGCGCCGTACGTGGAAGGGGCAGTCCCCGTTCGCGGCCGACCGCGGTCACCTGCACCACCGGCTCCTGGAGATCGGCCACTCCCACAGCCGCGCGGTGCTGATCATGTACTTCTGGGCGGCGCTGCTGTCGTTCGGCGCGGTCGCCTACTCCGTCCACTCGACGTCGATGTGGATCGTGTTCGCGATCGTCGCGCTGAGCTTCGTCGGTCTCGTACTGCTCCTGCTGCCGCGCTTCACGCCGCGTGCCCCGCGCTGGGCGGAGGCCTTCGTGCCGCCGCGCTACCGGCGCAGGCGGGCCGCGCGGGCGGCGGCCGAGATGCCTGAGACGTCGCCGTCGTACGCGGTTCAGACTGCGGCAGCGGCGGCCGTGGACGAGGGTGCGCGCCCGCCGATGCCCGCAGGAGTCAACGGGGCAACGGCCATTGGCCCCCGTTCGCGCTTCCTGGATCGGCGCAAGGCGCACTCGTCGCGCTGACGCGAGAGACGAAAACGCCTCATTACCAGACAAGTTGGCCGTGTTTTTTGCACAGACGCGCGGATTACCTCTCACGTGTGACAGTGAGCACACTGTAGAGGTAAAGACCTCATCAAATAGTTTGTGATACCGTTCACGAGACCCGGGGATAGAGCCGAAGGACCGTAGTGCGACGGCCCATTGGCCCGAAGTTCCCTCTCGGCCCCGGTTTACGCTCGTCCATGACGACACCCTGCCCCCGTCCAGTTAGCGGAGCTGCCGCCATGCCCTCGAATGACGCACGGATCCTCCTCCAGGCCGTTGTGCCCACAGCCATTGCCGGCGCGATTGCCGCCGTGATCAGTGGTGTGCTGGCCGGCGGCAAGGGGGCGCTCGGCGCTGTCATCGGCACGGTGGTGGTCATCGTCTTCATGGGCCTCGGGCAGGTCGTCCTCCAGCGGACGGCAAAATCGCTTCCGCAGCTCTTCCAGGCGATGGGGCTGATGCTCTACGTCGCCCAGTTGCTGCTGCTTCTGATCTTCGTCGCCGTCTTCAAGGACACGACGCTGTTCAACCCCAAGGCCTTCGCCGCCTCACTCGTCGCCGCCACCGTCGTATGGATGGCCGCGCAGGCGCGTGCGCACATGAAGGCCAAGATTTTCTATATCGATCCCGACTCGGGCAAAGACTCCGAGAAGAGTGACAAGCCCGAGAATTCAGGGTCGTCCTCATGAGGGGTAGGGGCGGGATAAGTGCGGGTTCGCGTTACTGCTATCGTCCGGTGCCAACTGCGGCACTGCGGGCGCGGGCATCTGAGCTGACGCCTGCTCGACTGCGAGGCTCACTGCCTGCCTGCCGCCCCCACATCCGAAACACCAGACCGGTGCCGATCCGCGGCTGCGCGCCGCAACGACACAACGAGGTTGCCGTACCTATGCGTCACGCCGAAGGAGCCCGTGGTGAGTGCTGACCAGACTGAGCTCGCCTTTGACTGGAGCTGTCGGATCCTGTCCGACAACGGCTGCGGCTTTCCGGCTCCCGGTCTGCACTCGTTCCTGTTCCAGCCGATCTTCACCGTCGGCGGGTTCGAGTTCAACAAGGTGATGCTGCTTGCCCTGTTGACGACGCTGGTCATCATGAGCCTCTTCTACGCCGCCTTCGGCCGAGCCAAGGTGGTCCCGGGGAAGCTCCAGATGATCGGTGAGGCGGGGTACGACTTCGTACGCCGCAACATCGTCTACGAGACCCTCGGCAAGAAGGAGGGCGAGAAGTACGTCCCCGTCATGGTCTCGATGTTCTTCTTCATCTGGATCATGAACGTGTGGTCCGTGATTCCGCTGGCCCAGTTCCCGGTGTCGTCGGTCATCGCGTACCCGATCGTGCTCGCCGTCATCGTCTACCTGATCTGGGTCCCGCTGACCTTCAAGCGCCACGGCTTCGTGGGCGGCTGGAAGAACATCACGGGCTACGACAACTCGCTCGGCCCGATCAAGTGGCTCGTCTCGTTCATCGAGTTCTTCTCGAACCTGCTCGTCCGGCCGTTCACGCACGCGGTGCGACTGTTCGCGAACATGTTCGCCGGTCACCTGATGCTGGTCATGTTCACCGTTGCCTCCTGGTACCTGCTGAACAGCTACATGATCCCGGCCGCGGGCGTCTCGTTCGTCATGACCGTCGTCATGATCCTCTTCGAGCTTTTCGTGCAGGCCGTCCAGGCGTACGTCTTCGTGCTCCTCGCCTGCACGTACATCCAGGGCGCGCTCGCCGAGCACCACTGAGCCAGTCCCGTCCCGTCATATTTCAGTCGTCCGGTGGCCAACCCCCACCGGTTCGTTAAAGAGAAGGAAGTAACGGCATGTCCGCGACCATCGAACTCGCCGCTGGCGTCACCGGCTCCCTCGGTTCCATCGGCTACGGTCTCGCTGCCATCGGCCCCGGCATCGGCGTCGGCATCGTCTTCGGTAACGGCACCCAGGCCCTGGCCCGTCAGCCCGAGGCCGCCGGTCTGATCCGCGCCAACCAGATCCTCGGCTTCGCCTTCTGTGAGGCGCTCGCCCTCATCGGCATCGTTATGCCGTTCGTGTTCGGTAAGTAATCACTTCTTACTGACACTTTTCGACGAAAGGCACTGATGTGATCGCCAACCTGGTTGCACTCGCGGCCGAGGAGGAGCAGAACCCGCTCATCCCGCCGGGTCCCGAGCTGCTCATTGGCACGCTTGCCTTCGCCATCGTCTTCTTCTTCTTCGCCAAGAAGCTCCTCCCGCGTATCAACAAGACGCTGGAAGAGCGCCGCGAGCTGATCGAAGGCGGTATCGAGAAGGCCGAGTCGGCCCAGACCGAGGCCCAGAGCGTTCTTGAGCAGTACAAGGCTCAGCTCGCCGAGGCTCGTCACGAGGCCGCGCGGCTGCGCCAGGAGGCGCAGGAGCAGGGCGCCACGCTCATCGCCGAGATGCGCGCGGAAGGCCAGCGGCAGCGTGAGGAAATCATCGCCGCCGGCCACTCGCAGATCGAGGCCGACCGCAAGGCCGCCGCTCAGGCGCTGCGCCAGGACGTGGGCCAGCTGGCCACCACGCTGGCCGGCAAGCTGGTCGGCGAGTCGCTTGAGGACCACGCCCGGCAGTCGCGCACGATCGACCGCTTCCTCGATGACCTCGAGGAGAAGGCCGAGGCTGTTCGATGACTGCCCACGGAGCGAGCCGCGAGGCACTCGCCTCCGCACGTGAGCGTCTCGACGCGCTGACCGACAGCACCTCGGTCGACGCCCGACAGCTTGCCGGAGAGCTGGCCGCGGTCACCGCGCTGCTCCACCGCGAGGTGTCACTGCGACGGGTCCTGACCGACCCGGCGCAGTCCGGCGAGGCCAAGGCCGAGCTCGCGGGGCGCCTGCTGGGCAGCCAGGTCAGCGGTTCGACCGCCGACCTGGTGGCCGGCCTGGTCCGCTCCCGCTGGTCCGCCCCGCGCGACCTGGTCGACTCCGTCGAGGAGCTGGCGAGCATCGCCGAGCTGACCGCGGCGCAGCAGGCGGGCGAGCTGGACGACGTCGAGGACGAGCTGTTCCGGTTCGGCCGGATCGTCTCCTCGAGCACCGAGCTGCGCGCCGCGCTCACGGACCGTATCGCCACGGGCACGGCCAAGGGCGAGCTGCTGCGCAGCCTGCTCGGCGGTCGCGCCACGGCCACCACCGAGCGTCTCGTCGAGCGCCTTGTGACCCAGCCGCGTGGACGTAGCCTGGAGGGGGGACTCGAGTCCCTGTCCAAGCTCGCCGCGGAGCGCCGGGACCGCACGGTGGCTGTCGTCACCACGGCGGTTCCGCTGAGCGATGCGCAGAAGCAGCGCCTGGGCGCCGCCCTGGCAAAGCTCTACGGGCGTCAGATGCACCTGAACCTCGACGTGGACCCCGAGGTCCTCGGCGGGATCAACGTGCAGGTGGGCGAAGAGCTCATCAACGGAAGCATCGCGGACCGCATTGAGGACGCCAGCCGCCGTATGGCCGGCTAGCGGACTCGCACAACGTAGTAGTACCTACGGCCCTAGTTGGGCCGTGCAGAGGATTCCTGGGGGCTGACCCCAGACCCCCCAAGAAAACTTCGGGCCCAACAAGGAGAGCAGGGAACCCAGATGGCGGAGCTCACGATCCGGCCGGAGGAGATCCGGGACGCGCTGGAGAACTTTGTCCAGGCGTACAAGCCGGACGCGGCCTCGCGCGAGGAGGTCGGTACGGTCACCCTTGCCGGCGACGGCATCGCGAAGGTCGAGGGCCTGCCCTCGGCCATGGCCAACGAACTGCTGAAGTTCGAGGACGGCACCCTCGGCCTCGCCCTCAACCTCGAGGAGCGCGAGATCGGTGCCATCGTGCTCGGTGAGTTCACCGGTATCGAGGAGGGCCAGCCGGTGCAGCGCACCGGTGAGGTGCTCTCCGTCGCCGTCGGCGAGGGCTACCTGGGTCGCGTCGTCGACCCGCTCGGCAACCCGATCGACGGCCTTGGCGAGATCGAGACCAGCGGGCGTCGCGCCCTTGAGCTGCAGGCTCCCACGGTCATGCAGCGCAAGTCGGTGCACGAGCCGATGGAGACCGGCTACAAGGCCGTCGACGCGATGACCCCGATCGGCCGCGGTCAGCGTCAGCTGATCATCGGCGACCGCCAGACGGGCAAGACCGCCCTGGCTGTCGACACGATCATCAACCAGCGCGACAACTGGCGCTCGGGCGACCCGAAGAAGCAGGTCCGCTGCATCTACGTCGCCATCGGCCAGAAGGGCTCGACCATCGCCTCCGTGCGTGGCGCCCTGGAAGAGGCCGGCGCGCTGGAGTACACGACCATCGTCGCCGCCCCGGCGTCCGACCCGGCCGGCTTCAAGTACCTTGCGCCGTACACCGGTTCGGCCATCGGTCAGCAGTGGATGTACGAGGGCAAGCACGTCCTCATCGTCTTCGACGACCTCTCGAAGCAGGCCGACGCCTACCGCGCCGTGTCCCTGCTGCTCCGCCGCCCGCCGGGGCGCGAGGCCTACCCGGGTGACGTCTTCTACCTGCACTCCCGCCTCCTCGAGCGCTGCGCGAAGCTCTCGGACGAGATGGGTGCCGGCTCGATGACCGGTCTGCCGATCGTCGAGACCAAGGCGAACGACGTGTCGGCGTTCATCCCGACCAACGTCATCTCCATCACCGACGGCCAGTGCTTCCTGGAGTCGGACCTGTTCAACGCCGGTCAGCGCCCCGCGCTGAACGTCGGTATCTCCGTCTCCCGAGTCGGTGGTTCCGCGCAGCACAAGGCGATGAAGCAGGTCTCCGGCCGCCTCCGCGTGGACCTCGCCCAGTTCCGTGAGCTCGAGGCGTTCGCCGCCTTCGGTTCCGACCTGGACGCCGCGTCGAAGGCCCAGCTGGAGCGCGGTCAGCGCATGGTCGAGCTGCTCAAGCAGCCCCAGTACCAGCCGATGGCGACCGAGGACCAGGTTGTCTCCGTCTGGGCCGGCACCACCGGCAAGATGGACGACGTCCCGGTCGCGGACATCCGGCGCTTCGAGCGCGAGCTGCTCGACTACCTGCACCGCAAGGAGCAGGGCCTGATGACCTCCATCAAGGAGGGCGGCAAGATGTCGGACGACACCCTGACGGCCACCGCCGACGCCATCGCGGACTTCAAGAAGCAGTTCGAGACCTCGGACGGGAAGCTTCTCGGCGAGGACGCTCCGGCCGCCGCCGGTAAGTGACGACGGAAGGGACCTGACTCATGGGAGCCCAGCTCCGGGTCTACAAGCGTCGCATCAAATCCGTCACCGCGACCAAGAAGATCACCAAGGCGATGGAGATGATCGCCGCCTCGCGTGTCGTCAAGGCGCAGCGCAAGGTGACGGCCTCCACGCCGTACGCGACCGAGCTCACCCGCGCGGTCACGGCTGTCGGCACCGGTTCGAACACGAACCACCCGCTGACGACGGAGCCGGAGACGGCGACGCGCTCCGCGGTGCTGCTCCTCACGAGCGACCGCGGACTGGCCGGCGCCTTCAACTCGAACGCCATCAAGGCCGCGGAGAAGCTGACCGCGCGTCTCGAGGCCGAGGGCAAGGAGGTCGAGATCTACATCGTCGGCCGCCGCGGTGTCGCCCACTACAACTTCCGTGAGCGCAAGATCGCGGAGCAGTGGACCGGCTTCACCGACGAGCCCACGTACGCGGACGCCAAGAAGGTCGCGGGCCCGCTGATCGAGGCGATCGAGAAGGACTCGGCGGAGGGCGGCGTGGATGAACTCCACATCGTCTACACGGAGTTCATCTCGATGATGACGCAGTCGGCCATCGACGGCCGTCTGCTTCCGCTCAGCCTCGAAGAGGTGGCGGAGGAGTCGAAGTCCAAGGGCGAGATCCTTCCGCTGTACGACTTCGAACCGTCGGCGGAGGACGTCCTCGACGCCCTGCTGCCGCGCTACGTCGAGAGCCGTATCTACAACGCGCTGCTCCAGTCGGCTGCTTCCAAGCACGCCGCCACGCGCCGCGCGATGAAGTCGGCGACCGACAACGCGGGAGACTTGATCAACTCGCTCTCCCGACTTGCCAACGCGGCCCGCCAGGCCGAAATCACCCAGGAAATCAGCGAGATCGTCGGCGGCACTGCAGCCCTGGCCGACGCGACCGCGGGGAGTGACAAGTAATGACGACCACTGTTGAGACGGCCGTTGCCACGGGCCGCGTCGCCCGGGTCATCGGCCCGGTCGTCGACGTGGAGTTCCCCGTCGACGCGATGCCGGAGATCTACAACGCCCTGCACGTCCAGGTCGACGACCCGGCCACCGAGGGCGCGAAGAAGACGCTGACCCTCGAGGTCGCCCAGCACCTGGGTGACGGCGTGGTCCGTACGGTCTCGATGCAGCCCACCGACGGCCTGGTCCGCCAGGCCGCCGTGACGGACACCGGCGCCGGCATCTCGGTGCCCGTCGGTGACCTGACCAAGGGCCGGGTGTTCAACACCCTGGGCGACGTGCTGAACGACGACGCGTCCAGCGTCTCCGAGGCTCCGCGCTGGGAGATCCACCGCAAGGCCCCGGCCTTCGACCAGCTCGAGTCCAAGACCGAGATGTTCGAGACCGGTCTGAAGGTCGTCGACCTTCTCACCCCGTACGTCAAGGGTGGAAAGATCGGTCTGTTCGGTGGTGCCGGTGTCGGCAAGACCGTTCTGATCCAGGAAATGATCGTCCGTGTGGCCAAGCTGCACGACGGTGTCTCCGTCTTCGCCGGTGTCGGCGAGCGCACCCGTGAGGGCAACGACCTCATGGTCGAGATGGAGGAAGCCGGCGTTCTGGACAAGACCGCGCTGGTCTTCGGCCAGATGGACGAGCCGCCGGGCACGCGTCTGCGCGTCGCCCTGGCCGGTCTGACCATGGCGGAGTACTTCCGCGATGTGCAGAAGCAGGACGTGCTGTTCTTCATCGACAACATCTTCCGCTTCACGCAGGCCGGTTCCGAGGTCTCGACCCTGCTCGGCCGCATGCCCTCCGCGGTGGGTTACCAGCCGACCCTCGCCGACGAGATGGGTCTCCTCCAGGAGCGCATCACGTCGACCCGTGGTCACTCGATCACCTCGATGCAGGCGATCTACGTCCCCGCGGACGACCTGACCGACCCGGCCCCGGCCACCACGTTCGCCCACCTCGACGCGACGACGGTTCTCTCCCGTCCGATCTCCGAGAAGGGCATCTACCCGGCCGTGGACCCGCTGGACTCCACGTCCCGCATCCTGGACCCGCGCTACATCGCGCAGGACCACTACGACGCCGCGATGCGCGTCAAGACGATCCTGCAGAAGTACAAGGACCTCCAGGACATCATCGCGATCCTCGGTATCGACGAGCTGGGCGAGGAGGACAAGCTCGTTGTCCACCGTGCCCGTCGCGTCGAGCGCTTCCTGTCGCAGAACACCCACGCCGCCAAGCAGTTCACCGGCGTGGACGGTTCGGACGTGTCGCTCGAGGAGTCGATCACCGCGTTCAACGCGATCTGCGACGGCGAGTACGACCACTTCCCCGAGCAGGCGTTCTTCATGTGCGGTGGCATCGAGGACCTGAAGGCCAACGCCAAGGAGCTCGGCGTCTCCTGATTCTGGCTTCTCCGGAAGCACAGACTCGTGGGAGAGGGGCGGGGGATACCCGCAGGGTGTGTCCCGTCCCTCTCCGTACGCCGACTAGACTTTGACCCAACACCCGGCAGAAACCGCCGGGTGGTGACCCGAGGAGCCCACCTTGGCTGCTGAGCTGCACGTCGAGCTCGTCGCCGCGGACCGCAGTGTCTGGTCCGGCGAGGCCACCCTGGTCGTCGCGCGCACCACGTCCGGCGACATCGGCGTCATGCCCGGTCACCAGCCGCTTCTCGGTGTGCTGGAGTCGGGCCCGGTGATGATCCGCACGAGCGACGGCGGGACGGTTGTCGCCGCTGTGCACGGCGGTTTCGTCTCGTTCGCCGACAACAAGCTGTCCCTGCTTGCCGAGATCGCCGAGCTTTCGGACGAGATCGATGTCCAGCGTGCGGAGCGGGCGCTCGAGCGCGCGAAGTCGGATGCGGACGCATCCGCCGAGCGTCGCGCGGACGTCCGACTGCGTGCGGTGGCGACGCGCTGAACCCTGGGGGTACCTCCCAGGCCCTTTAGGCTATGGGGGAGCACGGAGTGACATGACTCAGCCGCGGCCAGGACCGGAGAACCTCTCCGGACCGGGTCGCGGCTGAGGCGATCCTTGGTCAATTTTGCAGTTCCGTTATCGGATCCGCTGTCGGGCCCGTTATCAGATGAGGCGAGGAGGTCGGTACGAATGGTCCTCGTTCTCGTGCTGTGCGTGGTCGCGGTCGTCGTACTCGTATTGCTGGGGTTGTTCGTCTTCGGCCTGAGGCGCCGGCTGATCCAGCGCTCCGGGGGCACCTTCGACTGCTCCCTGCGGTGGGACGTGCCCGAGGGAGGCGACGCCTCCGGCAAGGGCTGGGGCTACGGCGTGGCCCGCTACAACGGCGACCGGATCGAGTGGTTCCGTGTCTTCTCCTACGCGGTCCGGCCGCGCCGCACCCTGGAGCGCTCGGCGATCGAGGTGACGGGACGGCGCGCGCCGGAGGGCGAGGAGGAGCTGGCCCTGCTCTCGGACGCGATCGTCCTCGCGTGCTCGCACCGCGGCTCGCGTCTGGAGCTGGCGATGAGCGAGGACGCGCTGACCGGCTTCCTGGCGTGGCTGGAGGCGGCGCCTCCGGGACAGCGGGTGAACGTCGCGTAGCGGCGTTCAGGGCCCCGCTGGATGGGGGTCCCCCCTGGAGCGGAGCTCCTTGGGGGAGGGTGAACGTCGCGTAGCGGCGTTCAGGGCCCCGCTGGATGGGGGTCCCCCCTGGAGCGGAGCTCCTTGGGGGAGGGTGAACGTCGCGTAGCGGCGTCGGCCTGAGGTTTTGCATGGAGAAGCCGGGTGAACAGGGGGCGGCCCCGTTCACCCGGCTTCCGTCATGTGCGGCCGGTGTTAACCCAGGCCGCTGTTGATCGCGGTCACCAGCTCGCCGCCTGCGGTGTCACCGCTGAACTCCCAGAAGAAGGCGCCGCCCAGGTTCTGGCTCTTGGCCCAGGCCATCTTGGAGTTGATGGTGGCGGGGGTGTCGTAGGACCACCAGTCGGAGCCGCAGTACGCGTACGCCGTACCGGCCACCGTTCCGTTCGAGGGGCACTTCGTCTTGAGGACCTTGTAGTCCTCGATGCCCTGTTCGTACGTGCCGGCGGCGGGGCCTGTTGCGGTGCCGCCCGGCTCCTTCTGTGTGACGCCGGTCCAGCCGCGGCCGTAGAAGCCGATGCCGAGCAGGAGTTTGCCCGACGGGACGCCCTGGGCCTTCAGCTTGGCAATGGCGTCAGCGGAGTTGAAGCCCTGCTGTGGGATGCCGGGGTACGAGGTGAGCGGGGAGTGCGGGGCCGTCGGGCCCTGGGCGTTGAACGCGCCGAAGAAGTCGTAGGTCATGACGTTGTACCAGTCGAAGGACTGGGACGCGCCCGCGTAGTCGTTCTTCTCGATCTTGCCGCCGGTGGAGGCGTCGGCCGTGATCGCCGCCGTCACCAGGTTGCCGGTGCCGAACTTGGTGCGCAGCGCGGACGCCAGCTTCTTCAGGGCGTCCTGGCCCGAGGTGTCGCAGGACAGGCCGCAGGCGTTGGGGTACTCCCAGTCGATGTCGATGCCGTCGAACACGTCGGCCCAGCGCGGGTCCTCGACCAGCTTGTAGCAGGAGTCGGCGAACGCGGCCGGGTTCTGCGCGGCCTGGCCGAAGCCGCCGGACCAGGTCCAGCCGCCGAACGACCAGAGGATCTTCAGGTTCGGGTGCTTGGCCTTGAGCTGGCGCAGCTGGTTGAACGCGCCGCGCAGCGGCTGGTCCCAGGTGTCGGCGACGCCCGAGACGGAGTTGGCGGCCGTGTACGCCATGTCCGTGTCGGCGTAGGAGTCGCCCATCGTGCACTGGCCGTTCTGCACGTTGCCGAAGGCGTAGTTGATGTGCGTGACCTTCGCGGCGGAGCCGGAGGTCTCCAGGTTCTTCGGGAAGTACTGGCGCCCGTAGACGCCCCAGTCGGTGAAGTACCCCAGCTTGACCTTGCCGCCGGGGCCCGGGTCGGTGCCGCCGCCGGTCGTGTGCACCCTGACCGAGCCGGAGGCGGGTCCGCTCTGGTCGGCGGTGTCGCGGGCCTGGACGGTGTACGAGTAGTCGGTGCCGGCGGTGAGGCCGGTGTCGGAGTACGAAGTCCCGGTCACCGTCGCGACCTTGGCGCCGTCGCGCAGGACGTCGTAGTTCTTGATGCCCTTGTCGTCGGTGGCCGCAGTCCAGTCGAGCTTGACCGAGGCGTCCGTGACGGAGGAGGCGGTGGGGGTGCCGGGCGCGGAGGGGGCCGCGTCGCCGGGGACGTCACCGCCGTCGCAGGAGGCGCCGTTGAGCTTGCAGCCGGAGGGGGCGCCGGGGCCCGAGCCGTTGAACCCGAAGGAGACCGAGGCGCCGGGGGCGAGCGACCCGTTGTAGGAGGCGTTCTTGGCGGTCCAGTGGTCGGCGGAGTTGGTGACGGTGGCGTCCCAGGCGGAGGTGACCTTGGTGCCGGCGGGGAAGTCCCACTCGACGGTCCAAGAACTGAGGGTCGTGGTACCGGTGTTCTTGACGGTCCACTTGCCTTCGAAGCCGGTGCCCCAGTCCTGGGTCTTGACGTAGGTCGCGGTGGCGGTGCTCGCGGCGGCGGCCGCGTGGGAGGGAGTGGCGAGGCCGACGAGGGCGGCGGCCGGGAGCAGCAGGGTGGTGAGGCCTGCCACGGCTCTCTGTCTGAGTCTCAAGCGCAAGGGGTGCTCCTCGGGTGGTATCCGGGGGACATGACGGGGGTGGAACCCTGCGCCGCCCGTGAGCATCGCCGTGCTGGTCATGTGCATGGCTGCGCTCACCGCAGTGCCGTGAGAATAGAAAGGTCTGGACCAACGGTCAAGGTCTAAACCAATTACAGGAATCGGCCCTCACAGCCCCAACTCCTGCGCAAGGACGGCCGCTTGCACCCTGCTGCGCAACTCCAGTTTCCCGAGCAGCCTGCTGACGTGCGTCTTCACCGTCGCCTCCGCCATCTCCAGGCGTACCGCGATCTCCGCGTTCGACAGCCCGTCACCGAGGCAGGAAAGCACCTCCCCCTCCCGGCGCGTGAGGGTGCCGAGGCCGGTCGGCGCGGGCCCGGGCTCCGGCCGTACGGGCTTCGCCGCGAACTCCGCGATGAGCTTGCGGGTCACCGCCGGAGCGATCAGACCCTCACCGCGCGCGACCGTGCGGACACCCTCGATCAGGTCCTTCGCCTCGGTGTTCTTCAGCAGGAACCCTCCGGCGCCCGCGCGCAGCGCCCCGAAGACGTACTCGTCGAGGTCGAACGTCGTCAGGACGAGCACGTCCGCGAGTTTCTCGGAGACCACCTGACGGGTCGCCGAGACGCCGTCGAGGCGCGGCATCTGGATGTCCATGAGGACGAGATCCGGCCGAAGTGCGCGCGCGAGCGCCACCGCCTGCTCGCCGTCCGCCGCCTCCCCGACGACCTCGATGTCGGGGGCGCTGCCCAGGATCAGGACGAGCCCCGCCCGTACGGCGGCCTGGTCCTCGGCGACCAGCACGCGGATCACTCGGACACTCCTTCGTCAGCGGGGGCGACGGGCAACTCGGCCCTGACCTGCCAGATCCTGCCGCCGGGCCCGCTGCCGGGACCGGCCTCGAACGTGCCGCGCAGCAGCGCGGCGCGCTCGCGCATCCCGATGAGCCCGGCGCCCGAACCGGGAGCGCGCGGGCCGTCCACATCCCCGTACGGGCTGCTCACCCGCACCGTCAGCGCCCCGTCGGTGCGGTGGACGGCCACGGTGACGGGGCCGTGCGACGCGTGCTTGAGGGCGTTCGTGAGGGATTCCTGCACGATGCGGTACGCGGCGAGCCCGATCGGCGCGGGCAGGCCGCCGACGCCGTCGCCGACGGTGAGGGTGACGTCGACGCCGTTGGTGCGGGACTGCTCCACGAGGGCTCCGAGGCCGTCCAGTGTGGGCGCGGCGACGGGCTCGCCCTGAGATTCGCCGCTGTCGTCCCGCAGGATGCCGATGAGGCGCCGCATCTCGGCAAGGCCCTCCACGCTGTTCTCACGGATGACGGTGAGCGCCTGCTGCGTGGTCCTCGGATCGTCGAGCGAGAGCGCGGCCGTGGAGTGGATGGCGATCGCGGACAGATGGCCCGCGACCAGGTCGTGCAGCTCGCGGGCCATCCGCGCCCGCTCGGCGACGACCGCCTGCGTGCGGTCCATCTCCGCGAGCAGCGCGGTCTGTTCGGCGCGCAGCCGCGCGGACTCGGCGGCCTCCCGGTGGTTGCGTACGAGGACACCGGTGGCCGCGGGCGCGAACGACACGAGGCCGCTGACGACGCCGATCAGGAGTGCCTCCGGCCTGCGGAACCAGGCCAGGAACCCCAGGGTCACCGCGATGGTGATCAGCGCCGTCGTCACCGGGATCCGGCGGGCGGCGGCCGGGGTGCCGTACAGGACGGCCGCGTAGACGAGGTCCGTGAACATCAGCGTCGTCGCGAGGCTGCCCAGCGTGAACTGGTCCGCGATCAGGACGAACGTGCCGAGGACCAGGGCGGTCTGGGGCGCGGTCCTGCGCAGCAGTTCCAGGCCCGCCATCGCGCAGAGCGGCACGAGGAGCCAGCCGCCGCCGAGGGCCCGCCAGCCCTGGCTGTTGGTCAGGCCGAGCGCCCACAGCAGGAGACCGCCGAGCAGGCCGACCGCCGCGATACGGACGTCGTCGCGGTGCGGGCGGGACAGGGGCAGGGGCATGCCCCCATTCAATACGGCCGGACGGGGCATCGCCTGTGCCTGCCGGGCGGGCCCGGGCGGCGCGCGTACATCGAAGGATGCAGTCCCGTTTCGTCACCGGTGACGACGATCGGCGGGTGTGGCGGCCCGAGGCTGGAAGGAGTCCACGAACCCCTCCCGAGGAGCCCGCCGTGATCGTCACGCTGATCGTCGCCTGCGAGATCGGCTTCTGGGTGCTGCTCGCCGCGGGACTCGCCCTGCGCTACGTGGCGAAGATGCCGCGCACGAGCGTCGGCGTCCTGCTGTGCGAGCCGCTCCTGGAGGTCGTCCTGTTCGTCGTCACCGCGACGGACCTCAGGAACGGGGCCGAACCGGACTGGAAACACGGCCTTGCCGCCGTCTACATCGGCTTCTCCGTGGGGCTCGGCCACTCCACCGTCAAGTGGGTGGACGCCCGGGTCGCCCACCGGTTCGCCGGGGGACCGCCCCCGGTGAAGCCGCCGAGGTACGGGGCCGCGCGCGCCGCCCACGAGTGGCGGACGGCCGCGCGCTGGATCCTCGCGTGCGCCGTCGCGCTCGCCCTGCTCCAGGGCGCGATCTGGTACGTGGGCGCCGGCGGGAACATCGGCTCGCTGCGGATGTGGCAGCAGAAGATGCTCTTCGTGAGCGGCATCAATCTCGTGATCGCGCTGAGCTACACGCTGTTTCCGAAGAAGGCGCCCGCCCTCGACCGCTAGCGCTCGCCGCCCGGGACCCACAGCACGTCCCCGACCGCCTTGTTCGCCGTGCGCGCCAGGATGAACAGGAGGTCGGAGAGGCGGTTCAGATACGTCGCCGTCAGCGGGTTCATCGACTCGCCGTGCACCTCGAGAGCCGCCCACGTGGAGCGCTCGGCCCTGCGGACCACGGTGCACGCCTGGTGCAGCAGCGCCGCACCCGGCGTGCCCCCGGGCAGGATGAAGGACCGGAGCTTCTCCAACTGCTCGTTGAAGCGGTCGCAGTCCGCCTCCAGCTTGTCGACGTAGAACTGCTCGACGCGCAGCGGGGGGTGCTTGGGATCCTCGACCACCGGCGTCGACAGGTCGGCGCCCACGTCGAACAGGTCGTTCTGGACCCGTACGAGGACCTTCACGACCTCCTCGTCGAGCCCGCCGAGCGCGACCGCCGTGCCGATGACGGCATTGGCCTCGTTGGCGTCGGCGTAGGCGGAGATCCGCAGATCGGTCTTGGCGGTCCGGCTCATGTCGCCGAGGGCGGTCGTGCCCTGGTCGCCGGTCCTGGTGTAGATACGCGTCAGATTGACCATGGGGTCAGCGTAGTTACGCGGCAGCCCTGCGGAAGCCACGTGTGCCGACCGTCACGGCGAGCGCCGCCAGGGCGAGGGCGACCAGGACCCCGTACAGCATGAGCGCCGTCGCGTATCCGAGCAGCAGGGCGAGACGGCTGCCCGGGCTGACGCGCGTGCGCTTTCCCGCATCGCCGCCGAGATGATCAAGGCAAGGCCGGCGGGGGAGGTGTCCCGCGAAGCGCTCGGCCTGCTCGACGAGATGGAGGGCCTTCTGGGCGAGCAGGTGCTCAACTACGCCGCGCGCGACGCCTGATGGGCCGGCCGGTGTGATGTCCGTCATTCGAGACGTGACGCGCATTACTTCGCCGCCCCACGGCCCCTCACTGGCACTAATGTCCGCCGGAGAGAAACGTGAACAGCGGGTAGCCGCCAGTTGCAGGTGGTACGCGGTCAGCGGGTAAGGGGAGTCGCACAGTGGCAGGGAAGCTCGCCGTCATCGGAGCCGGACTCATGGGGTCCGGAATCGCCCAGGTCTCGGCGCAGGCGGGCTGGGACGTCGTCCTGCGCGACGTCACCGACGCCGCCCTGGCCCGTGGTACCGACGGCATCAAGGCCTCGTACGACAGGTTCGTGAGCAAGGGCAAGCTGTCCGCCGAGGATGCCGGGGCCGCGCTCGCCCGCATCACCACGACCACCGATCTGGACGCGGTCGCCGACGCCGACATCGTCGTCGAGGCCGTCTTCGAGAAGCTCGAGGTCAAGCACGAGATCTTCCGGGCGCTCGACAAGATCGTCCGCGAGGACGCCGTGCTCGCCTCGAACACCTCCGCCATCCCGATCACCAAGATCGCGGCGGTCACGGAGCACCCGGAGCGCGTCGTCGGCGCCCACTTCTTCTCGCCGGTCCCGATGATGCAGCTGTGCGAGCTGGTCCGCGGCTACAAGACGAGCGACGAAACGCTCGCCACCACGCGGGAGTTCGCCGAGTCGGTCGGCAAGACGTGCATCGTCGTCAACCGCGACGTCGCCGGCTTCGTGACCACGCGGCTCATCTCGGCCCTCGTCGTCGAGGCCGCCAAGCTGTACGAGTCGGGCGTCGCCACCGCCGAGGACATCGACATTGCCTGCAAGCTCGGCTTCGGCCACGCGATGGGACCGCTCGCCACCGCCGACCTCACGGGCGTCGACATCCTGCTGCACGCCACCAGCAACATCTACACCGAGACCCAGGACGAGAAGTTCGCCCCGCCCGAGCTGATGCGCCGGATGGTTGACGCCGGTGACATCGGGCGCAAGAGCGGGCAGGGGTTCTATAAGCACTGATTTCTCGGCACCCCGCGGGTAACCCCACGGGGTGAATTCGGTATCGGTTCGCTTACAGACGGCAACTTCTGCGCCCCCGCGCCAGTCAGTTGCAGTGACATACCCAGATCGCCGTACGACACAGAGACCACTGGAATCACGGCACACAAGCACTCTCGGGGAGCGCATATGTACATCAGGGGCGACCACGCCGAGCTGGTCGTCGGGGGCCGCCTCGACGTCCGCAGTGCGGCGGACGCCCGTACGGTCCTGCACACGGCCCTCGACGACGGCGTCGGCGACCTGGTGCTCGATCTGTCAGAGCTGGACTCGTGGGACGCGACCGGTCTCGGCGTCATCATGGGCGCCCACCGCCGGGCCGGACGCTGCGGGCGCAGGCTCGTACTGCGGGGTGTGCCGCCCCAGATGCAGCGCCTCCTGGTGGCGACGCGGCTGCACCGGATCCTCGCCATCGAGGGCGGCATCGGGGTCGAATCGCTGCCCAGGGTGTGAATCGGGCGTTCCGGTATGCAGCGCCCACAATCCTCACGAGACTGTGACGTCTCGGACGGCACGGTACCCCGGCTGTTCGGAGATACTGAGCCAGGTCTAGGGTTCGGTCGCCCGCGGATTGACGGACCCTCTCGCGGGCACCGGACCAGAAGCGACAGCGCAGTGTGCACAGGCCGGGAGGGGCACCGGCACACCACGCTTTTGGGGGGCTTTGACCATGGACCCGATGAACCGGGGACCGGAAGACTTCGGGCACGATCCGCACGGCGGGGATCCCTACGACCGCGCGGACCGTGGCCACCACGACGACGAGAGCGACACCCAGGCGAGCCGTCCGCGCCCGCCCAGGGATCCCCTCACTCCTGACTTCGGCCAGCCCTCACAAGGGCTCGCCCGCACCGTCCAGCTCGTGTCCGGCGACTTCCTGCTCACCGTCAACCCCGTCGACGGCAGCGAGATCGAGCCGTGCCCGCCGGGGGAGCGGCCGGGGCGGCCCGTCAAGTACGCACCGGCGGAACGCGCCGAGATGGCCCGCGCCGCACGTCCGCCGCTGCCGGCCGGCCCCCCGCTGCCCCGACTGCCGCTCCTGGAGCGTCAGGAGGATCGTGAGCGACTCGTGCGGCTCCTCGCGCGCGGGCGCTCCGTGCGGCTCACGGGACCTTCGGGCTCCGGGCGCACCGCGCTGCTCGACACCGTCGCCGAGGACTGCGCGGACGTCGCGCCCGACGGCGTCGTCCGGCTCTCCGGACACCGCCGCTCGTCGAACGACCTGCTGTACGACCTCTTCGCGGCCGTCTACAACGCGCCGCTGCACCGCCCTGACCGGGCCCTGCTGCTCGAACTCGTCCACGACATCGGCGCCGTCGTCGTCCTCGACGACCTCGAGTTCGGCGGCGCCGCGCTCGACGAGCTCCTCGAAGCGACGCCCGAGTGCGCCTTCCTGGTCGCGGCCACACCCGACGTCGCCGCGCCGTCCGCCGACTCGCACCTCGAAGAGGTCTTCCTCGGCGGCCTCGGCCGCAGCGGGGGGCTCGAACTCCTGGAGCGGTCCGTCGGCCGTGTCCTCACGGATGAGGAGGCGAACTGGGCGGGCGACCTCTGGTTCGAGTCGGAGGGGCTCCCGCTGCGCTTCGTGCAGGCCGGCGCGCTCCTGCGCCAGCGTGACCAGCTGCGCGCCGACCCGAACGCCTTCGACGAGTTCGGTTACTTCGGAGGCCCCGGCGCCCCGCCCGTGGACGCGCCCTTCGACGCCGAGGACGGCCATGACGTGCCGCTGCCCTCGCTCGCCGACGGCGCCGCGCCCGCGGCCCTGCTCGCGTCCCGGCTCAGCGAGTCGGCCCGTGCCACCCTGCGGTTCGCGGTCGCGCTCGGCGGCGAGGTGCCGCACCAGGCCCATCTGCCCGCACTCGTCGGCGACACCCACGCCGACGCGGCCCTCGCCGAACTCGTCGGCTGCGCCCTCGTCACACCGGTCGGCGGCCGCTACCGCCTGGCCTCCGGCGTGCACGACCAGCTGGCGACCGCGGAATACGCCGACGACACCGGCGGCCACGCGCACACCGCCGCGCAGCACTACGCGTGGTGGGCCGGGCATCCCTCGGTCGGGCCCGAGCGGGTCACGGCCGAGGCCGACGCGCTGCTCGCCGCACTGACCGTACTGGTCCCCGGTACGACGCCGGCCGGGCCGGACGAGGAGGGCAGCGTCGCGGTGCTGCTCGCTCGTACCGCCGCGCCCGCGTTCGCCGCCGGGCTCAGCTGGACCGTGTGGGAGCGGTGCCTGCGGTCCGGCCAGGAGGCCGCGCGGCTCTCCGGCGACGTGGCCGAAGAGGCCTATTTCCACCATGAGTTGGGCATCCTCGCGCTGCTCGGCGGGCAGCTCGACCGGGCCCGCGCCGAGCTGGAGGCCTCCATCGCCCTGCGCGGCGCGCTGGCCGACAAGCGGGGCACCATCGCGGGCCGCCGCGCCCTCGCCCTGGTCGCTGACCGCTCCGGCGGCGCGCTCCCCGGCGGGCGCACGGCGGCGGGCGAAGAGGTCCCCGCCGCGCGCTACGAGGAGTCGGCGTCGCCCCCCGGCGGGGTGCCGGCCGCGTTCGCGCTGCCCGCTGCGCCCCCGGAACCCGACACGCTGGTCTCCCGGCAGGCCGGGCCCGGCCCCGGCGGCAAGCCCGACGGGGCCCGTCGGGCCGTCGTCACCGGCACGCGGCGCAACCTCGTGGCCGCGGGCGCCGGAGCGCTCCTCGCGGCCGTCCTCGGCACCGTCGTGACGCTCGGCGCCACGTCGAACAACGAGACCCCGTCCGACAGCGTCAATGTGAACCCATCGGCCTCGCAGGGCGAGGACGGCGGCGGCATCGGCGCCGACCAGGCGGACCAGGGCGGCGACGCGGGCTCCACGCAGCGGCCCGGCGACGCGGGCAAGGACGGCATCCCGAACACGTCGGACGACCCGACGCCCAGCACCGGGCCGTCGACCGGCGAGAGCGGCAAGCCGTCGGACAAGCCGAGCGACAAGCCCTCCGACGAGCCGTCGGACAAGCCGACCACGTCGAAGCCGCCGTCCTCCAAGCCGCCCACGTCCAAGCCCCCGACGTCGAAGCCGCCGACGTCCAAGCCCCCGACGAGCTCTCCGCCGCCGTCGTCCGAGCCGCCGACCAGCACGCCGTCGACCCCGGACACCTCGGACTCGGCGAGCGGTCCGGCGCCGAGCGGCAGCTCCGTGATGAGCAGCCCGGCGGACAGCGCGCCGGGTTCGCCCACCGGGCCGGCCGCCTCGTCGACGATCTGACGGCCGCACGTACGCAGCACATGACCGAGGGCCGGGTTCCTGTGAACCCGGCCCTCAGTCATGCCGGACGGATCAGAACAGGCGGAGCTTGTCGTCCTCGATGCCGCGCAGCGCGTCGTAGTCCAGGACCGTGCAGCCGATGCCGCGGTCCGTGGCCAGGACGCGGGCCTGCGGCTTGATCTCCTGGGCGGCGAAGACGCCGCGCACCGGGGCGAGGTGCGGGTCGCGGTTCAACAGCTCGAGATAGCGCGTGAGTTGCTCCACGCCGTCGATCTCGCCGCGCCGCTTGATCTCGATGGCCACGGTCGCGCCGTCACCGTCCCGGCACAGGATGTCGACGGGCCCGATCGCCGTCGGGTACTCGCGGCGGATGAGCGTGTAGCCCTCGCCGAGCGTGTCGATCCTGTCGGCGAGGAGCTCCTGGAGGTGCGCTTCCACGCCGTCCTTGATGAGACCGGGGTCCACGCCCAGTTCGTGCGAGGAGTCGTGGAGGACTTCCTCCATCGTGATGATGAGTTTCTCGCCCGCCTTGTTGATGACGGTCCAGATGCCGCTGTCGTCGCCCGTGCCCTCCTTCAGGGTGCAGGGCGGGGACATCCAGTTGAGGGGTTTGTAGGCCCTGTCGTCCGCGTGGATCGAGACGCTGCCGTCCGCCTTCACGAGGATCAGGCGGGGAGCCGACGGGAGATGGGCTGTGAGCCTGCCCGCGTAGTCCACGGAGCAACGGGCGATGACGAGACGCATGGTCGGCAACGCTACTCGACGACCGGTGGTCCACGCGATTCCCCCACCCGTCGCCCGCCACCACCCTTACGCGGTGCCCCCGGGTCGCCCCGATTTGCCGCGGTTCGTTATTGGCCGGTTGTGAACCGACTATGCCTGCGATCCCCTGTTGCGGGCCCCGCAGGTTGCTTACCGTATAAGCGGGAGGTCGCGACGCCTGTACGCAGCGTGTTCGTGGTCGTACGTCGTCGCGCGCTCCTTACCTGCCCGTCAGCCCCCGCTCCCCGCGGGGGTGCGAGAGGAGAACCCATGTCGCTCGACGTCTCACCGGCACTGTTGGAACAGGCCGAGCGAGGCGAGGTCGACGAAGCTGACTTCGTCGACTGCGTCCGGACCTCCCTGCCTTACGCATGGGAGATGATCAGCTCCCTGGTGGCCCAGCTGAAGGTCGACGGCGGAGATTTCGCCGACAACCAGACGCCTCCGCCGGACGAGCAGGCACGTGGGCAGCTGCTGCGTGCGCTCGCGAGTGACGCGATTCGTGGCGCGCTGCAGCGGCACTTCGGTGTACGGCTGGCCTTCCAGAACTGCCACCGTGTGGCGGTGTTCCCACAGGACCCGTCGGTGGACGGCACGCTGGCCCGCTTCACCTCGGCCCGCAACCAGCTGTTGAACCAGTCCCCGGAACTCAGGGACTGCTGACAGCCGGTTGAAGGCGGAATCGGATGGTCTGCCGCTCCGTGCGCGGGAGGTGCACAAGTACGGGGCGGCAGACTACGGGCCACACGGGGGTGACGCGTCTCAGCGCAGCTGGGGGAGTACCTCGGCGCCCAGCCTGCGCACGTTCTCCTCGGTGGCCGCGAGATCTCCGGAGCCCTCGACGAGCAGCGCGAAGCGCGTGATGCCCGTGCGCTCCGAGGTCGCCGCGAGCCGGTCGGCGCACTGCCCGGGAGTCCCCACCGGGTGCAGCCCGCACAGCAGTTCCGTGTACGCGACCGGGTCCCGCATGGACCGCGTGCGGCCGTCCACCGTCACATGGGCGTCGAGTCCCTGTTTCAGCCAGCCGGGCATCGCCTTGAGGAGCGTCTCCCGCGCCTGCGCCGTTCGGTCGCCGATCTGGGCCACCCCGGCCGAGACGTGCGCCGCGGTGTGGATCTCCTCCGGGCTGCGGCCGGCGGCCCGCGCGTGCGTGCGCCACAGGGAGACCATCTCGGCCTTCTCCTCGTCCCCGGCGTGCATGCCGAGCAGCATCGGAAGGCCGCGCTCGGCCGCGAGGCGCACGCTCTTCGGTGAGGTGCAGGCGACCACCACCTCGGGGCCGTCGGGGGAGTTCAGCGCCTCGTCGGGGCGCGGGACCACGGCGACCTCGCGGAAGGCGAACCGTTCCCCCTCGGCCTCGACGCGGGGCTCGCGCAGCCAGCGCAGCAGCAGGTCCAGGGACTCCGGGAACCCTTCCTCGTACGCCTCGACGCCCGAGCCGAAGACCTCCAGGTCCACCCAGGGGCCGCCGCGGCCGACGCCGAGCGAGAAGCGGCCGCCGGACGTCACGTGCAGCAGGGCGGCCTGCTCGCCGAGGGCGACCGGGTGGGCGGTCGGCAGGACGCTGACCGCCGTGCCGACGCGGATGCGCCGGGTGCGGCCGAGCAGTAACGCCGCGAGCGTCACCGCGGACGGACAGGTGCCGTACGGCACGAAGTGGTGCTCCGCCAGCCAGACCGAGTCGAGCCCGGCCTCCTCGGCCGCCTCGGCGGACCGCACCGCCCGGTGCAGAGCCTCCCCCTGCCCCTGGCCGGGGAACTGGGCCGCCAGTACAAAAGTTCCTACGCGCATCGCACTCCTGCCTTTCTTGGCGCCGACGCGGCACTCCCCCACAGGCATTAACGGCTGACAAGTGCCAAGGGCACGGCTTGCCATGGAGATTGGCAGATTTTCCGGAGAGCTCATGAGGGTGACTCTGTGCGGGTACCCGGGAGGCGTCCGCGTACGCTGGACGTGAGCCCCAGTCCCCGTGCAGGCACCTGTACAAGTCCTAGAGGAGAGCCGGTGTCCCCGCGCCGAAACCAGTCGTCGCCCCGTCGCGGCGGCCGACCGTCCAGCCCGGCACCGGACGAGGAACAGGGCAGCCGCTACGGCGGATCCGAGCGTACGGAGAGCTGGCAGGGCGAGGAGTGGAGCGTGCGCCAGGTCGCGGGCGCGAGCGCCGCCGGCAAGACGTACCGGTGCCCCGGCTGCGACCAGGAGATTCCCTCCGGGGTCGCGCACGTGGTGGCCTGGCCCGCGCACTCGGGCGTGGACGAGCGCCGGCACTGGCACAAGGCCTGCTGGAACGCGAAGGACCGCCGCACCACGCGGGTGCAGCGGTCCAGGAACGCGCCTCGTTACTAGGGGGTGTCCGGCGGACCACGGCCGGGGTCGACCCTGATCCGCCGGACACCCCCTAGGTCTGCCGGCCCTATACGTCGCGCCGCTCGAGCAGTGCGAACGCGCCGACCACGGCCGCGGCCGTGACGCCGACGAGCAGCCACACCTGGGACCCGCCCGTGTTCCCGCCGTCCGCGCCGAAGATCTTGGCGAGGGAGTTGATGGCGTTGTACTCCTGCATCTTCTCGCCGAGCGTCCGCGTGCTGCGCGAGATCATCAGGAAGACCGGCAGGATCGACGGCAGCAGCACGATGCCGAGCATCGCGGTGATCGCGCCCGCCGAGTGACGCAGCATGGAGCCCACGGCAAGGCCGAGGACGCCGAGCAGGGACACGTAGAGCCCGCCCTTGAGGACCGTGCCGCCCCAGCTCAGGTCGCCCGCCTCGGGGCCGCTGTGCATCGACGACGTGAGCAGGCCCACCAGGAGGATGGAGCCCGCGGAGACCACGAACGAGACCGCGAAGAACACCAGGATCTTGGCGGCGAAGACGCGGTAGCGCTGCGGCGACGCGGTGAACGTCGTGCGGATCATGCCGGTGCCGTACTCCGACGACGTCACGAGGACGCCCAGCGTGATCAGGCAGATCTGGCCGAGCAGCAGCCCGATGAAGGCCGGGAACGTGAACGGCAGGTCCTGGTAGTTGAGGTCCTCGGTCTGCGCGGAGACGAACAGGCCGCCGCCGAGGACCAGGAACAGGAAGATGCCGAGCGTCCAGAGCGTGGAGCGCACGGACTTGATCTTCGTCCACTCCGAGGCGAGCGCGTGCCCCAGGTGCGTGCGGGTGACCGGGATGGGCGAGGTGTACGAAGTGCCGGGCGCGCCCTGCCAGTTGGGCGCGCTCTGCTGGGCGTAGGCCTGCGGAGCCGGCTGCGGGGGCGGCGTCGTCATCGGGGGTCCTCGGGCTTGTTCAGGTCGGCGGGGGCAGGGGCTGCGGGGGCCGCGGGCGCGGCAGGCGGCTGCGGCGGCGCGGCATACGGGTTCGGCCCGCCGGGCGCGGCCTGCGGCGGGGCGAACGGCTGACCGCCCTGCTGGGGCGGCGGCGGCGCGTACCAGTCCGGCTGGCCCTGGCCGGGCGCGGGGAACTGCTGCTGCGGCATCGCGCCCGGCGGGAGCTGCTGCTGAAGACCGGCCCGCTGGTCGACGCTCGAGCGGTAGTCGACGGCGCCCTGCGTCATCCGCATGTACGCCTCCTCCAGCGAGGCCTGGTGCGGCGAGAGCTCCCACAGGCGTACGTCGGCGCCGTGCGCCAGGTCGCTGATGCGGGGGAGCGGCAGGCCCATGACGCGCAGCGCGCCGTCCTGCTCGGGCAGCACCTGGCCGCCCGCCTCGGTCAGCGCCGCCGTCAGCTTCTCGCGCTGCTGCGGCTCCGGGGTCCGTACGCGCGCGAAGTCGGCCGAGTTGTGCGAGATGAAGTCCCGCACGCTCATGTCGGCGAGGAGCTGGCCGCGGCCGATGACGATCAGGTGCTCGGCGGTCAGCGCCATCTCGCTCATCAGGTGCGAGGAGACGAAGACGGTGCGGCCCTCGGCGGCGAGCGACTTCATCAGGTTCCTGACCCAGAGGATGCCCTCCGGGTCGAGGCCGTTGACCGGCTCGTCGAAGAGGAGCACCTGCGGGTCGCCGAGCAGCGCGGCCGCGATGCCGAGGCGCTGGCCCATGCCGAGCGAGAAGCCCTTGGAGCGCTTCTTCGCCACGTCCTGGAGGCCGACGACGCCGAGCACCTCGTCCACGCGGCGGGCCGGGATGCCGGACAGCTGCGCGAGGCAGAGCAGGTGATTACGGGCGTGCCGGCCGCCGTGCACCGCCTTGGCGTCGAGCAGCGCGCCGACCTGGCGCGGGGCGTTGGGGAGCTTGCGGTACGGGTAGCCGCCGATCGTCACCTGGCCCGTCGTCGGCTGGTCGAGACCCAGGATCATGCGCATGGTCGTCGACTTGCCGGACCCGTTCGGACCCAGGAAGCCGGTCACCGTGCCCGGCCGGACCTGGAAGGAAAGGTTGTACACGGCTGTCTTGGCGCCGTAGCGCTTCGTCAGGCCGACTGCCTCGATCATTCTCCGCACCCATCGAAAGGTTCAGGACATCGGGGCACACGCCCCCGTAAGGGTTAGGAGGATATCGGGGCGCTGACGGTTCCGGCCAAGGCGAGGCAAAGCGCCTGAGCCTGCCCGCGGCCCCTACGCGTCCCGCTTCTTGAGGACCACATATCCGAAGATCAGGGCCAGGACCACCCAGATCACCATGATGCCGAGTCCGCCCCACGGCCCGTACGGGGTGTCGTCGCCGATCGGCGTCACCACCTGCATGATCTTGCTGCCGGCCTGGTCGGGCAGATACCGGCCGATCTTCTTCGTCGCCGAGACGTTGCCCAGGATGTTGGAGATCAGGAAGAAGAACGGCATCAGGATGCCGAGCGACAGCATCGGGCTGCGCAGCATCGACGCGACGCCCATCGAGAACATGGCGATGAGCGTCATGTAGAGGCCGCCGCCGATGACCGCGCGCAGGACGCCCGGGTCGCCGATCTGTGCCCGGTACTCGCCGAGGATTGCCTGCCCGAGGAAGAACGCGATGAAGCTCGTGGCGAGGCCCACGACGAACGCCAGGACGGTGGCCACGGCGACCTTGCTGAACAGGAACGTGCCGCGCTGGGGGACCGCGGCGAGCGAGGTGCGGATCATCCCGGTGCTGTACTCGTTCGAGACGACGAGGACACCGAAGACGATCATCGCGAGCTGTCCGAGACTCATCCCGGCGAAGCTGATGAACGTGGGGTCGAAGGACAGCCGCTCCTTCAGGTTCATGTTCTTGATCTCGTTCCTCGAAAGGATCGAGATCAGCACGCCGAGCGCGATCGTCAGGACGGCCGCGAGGCCGAGCGTCCACACCGTCGAAGCGACGGACCTGATCTTGGTCCACTCGGACCGGAGAACCTGGGTCGTGGCCATCGGTCAGGCTCCCTTGTTCTTCGTACGGTCCCAGCCCTCGCCCCAGCCCTGCTGCTGTGTCGGTGGTGGCAGGTGGGTGGGCGGTGGCACCCCGAGCTCGTCCGTGTGCGCGTGGTACTCCACCGACTCCGCGGTGAGCTGCATGAACGCCTCCTCGAGCGAGGCCTGCTGAGGGCTCAGCTCATGCAGGGCGAGATGGTGGGCGGCCGCGAGGTCACCGAGCTGCTCGGGGCTCCAGCCATCCACCTCGAGCGTTCCGTTGCCCGCCTCCACGACGGTGATCCCGGCCTCGTGCAGCACATCGAGGAGTCGCTCCTGCTGCGGCGAGCGCAGCCGCACGTACGAGCGGGAGTTCTGCTGGATGAAGTCGGACATCGAGGTGTCGGCGAGGAGATGGCCCTGGCCGATGACGACGAGGTGGTCCGCGGTCAGCGCCATCTCGCTCATCAGGTGCGAGGAGACGAAGACCGTACGGCCCTGGGCGGCGAGCGACTTCATCAGATTGCGGATCCAGTGGATGCCCTCGGGGTCGAGCCCGTTGACCGGCTCGTCGAACATCAGGATCCGCGGGTCGCCGAGGAGCGCGCCCGCGATGCCGAGACGCTGGCCCATGCCCAGCGAGAAGCCCTTCGCCTTCTTCCTGGCGACGGGCGTCAGACCCACCGTGTCGAGGACCTCGACGACGCGGGTGCGCGGGATGCCGTTGCTCTGCGCCAGGCACAGCAGGTGGTTGTAGGCGCTGCGGCCGCCGTGCATGGCCTTGGCATCGAGGAGCGCGCCGATGTACCGCAGCGGGTCCTTCAACTGCGCGTAGTGCTTCCCGTCGATGCGTACGTCGCCTGCTGACGGGTTGTCGAGACCGAGCATCATCCGCATCGTCGTGGACTTGCCGGCACCGTTGGGGCCGAGGAACCCCGTGACGATGCCCGGTCTGACGGTGAACGTGAGGTTGTTGACGGCCACCGTCTCGCCGTAGTGCTTGGTCAGCCCCTCGAGCTCGATCATGCGGCAACGCTAGAACGGGACAAAGCCCCCTGCCACTGGAGCGGCAAGGGGGCTTCGGTGTCCGACCGTCGTTGGTCAGCGGGTCTGCTGGGCGGGAACCCCACGCGAGATCGGCTCGTCCTCCGCGGGCGCGCCCGCGGCGGCGACGGCCGCACCGGTGAGCGTCGCCAGCATCTCGCGCACGTTGGTGAGCTGCGCGTTGATGGAGTCGCGGCGGTTCGTCAGCGCGGCGAGCTCGCGCTCCGATTCCGAGCGGATCCGGTCGGCCTTGGCGTTGGCGTCGGCCACGATGTCCTCGGCCTGACGCTGCGCGGTCTCCACCGTCTGGCGGGCGCGGCGCTCGGCGTCGGTGCGCAGCTTCTCGGCCTCCAGGCGGAGCTGCTCCGCGCGGTGCTCGATCTCCGCGAGACGCTTCTCGGCCTTCGCCTGACGCGAGGCCAGGTCGCGCTCGGACTGCTCGCGGCGCTTCGCCAGGTTCGTCTCGAAGTCCGCGGCGGCCTGGGCGGCCTTGGCGCGGGTCTCCTCGAAGAGGGCGTCCGCCTCCTCACGCTTCGACTGAGCGTCCTTCTGGGCCTCGGCGCGCAGCGTGCCCGCCTCGCTCTTGGCCTTCTCGACGATCCGGACGCCCTCGTCCTCGGCCTTCGCCTTGCGCTCCGCAGCGAACGATTCTGCGTCGTTGCGCACCTGCTGGGCCGCCGACTCGGCGAGCTCGCGGTGCTGCTCGGCGGCGCGCCGGGCCTCCTCGCGCAGGTCCTTCGCCTCCTCCTCGGCGAGGCGGAGGATCTTCTCGACGCGCGCGCCGAGGCCGGCGTACGACGGCTCGGCGTCGTTCACCTGCGCCTGGGCGTTCTGCGTCTCGAGGTGGAGCTCCTCGATGCGCTTTTCCAGAGCAGTGATACGAGCGAGAGCGCTGTCACGGTCGGAGACGAGCTTGGAAATGCGTTCGTCCACCTGAGCGCGGTCGTACCCACGCCGCACAAGCTCGAAGCCGTAGGGGGAAGTGTCGCTCATGGGGTTCCTGTCGAATGAGACCGGTGAGGTGATAGGGGGAATCCTAGGGGTCAAAGCGGCGTGTCATCGAGCAGATGCCCGTTTGATCTGGAGAATGACACCCCTTTTGAGTGGCTAACCGCAGGATGGCTTGCCAGCGGCAGCGCCGAAGGTCCTTGCCAAGCACGCCCGTTGCCGTCCTGGCTACCCTTCCGACCCCTTGCCACCCGATCGGGTAGCGCCCGCCGCGGCTCCCGCCTTGACGGCGCCCTCCTTGGTCCCGCCGCCGGCGGACGGGGCCTCGAAGGACTCCAACGCCTCCAGGACGTCCTGGACGCGGGAGATCTCGGCCTGGATGTCCTCGCGCCGGCGGACCAGGACCTCCAGCTCGCGCTTGCCCTCGTCGACCGTACGCTCCGCCTCCGCCCGCGCCTCGGACAGGACGCGCTCGGCCTCGCGGGTCAGCTCGGTCTTCTTCGCCCCGGCCTCCTTGAGCAGACCCTCGGCCTTCTTCACGGCGGAGATCCGGACCTTGCTCGCCTCCGAACCCGCCTCCGCGACCATCTCCTTGGCCTTCGCCTGCGCCTCGGCGAGCTGCTCCTCGGCGGCCTTCACCAGCGCGTCGCACCGCTCGCCGGCCGTCTTCATGGCCTCGGCGGACTCGCGCCGCGCCCGCTCGTGCAGCTCGTCGATCTCGCCGGTGATGCGCTCGCGCAGCTCCTCGGCACGCTCCCTGATCGCCGTCGCGTCGCGGCGCGCGCCGACGAGCAGCTCGTCCGCGTCCGTACGGGACTTCTCCACCAGGGAGTTGCCCTCGACGGTCGCCTCGGAGACCAGCCGGTCGGCCTCCTTGCGTGCCGCGCCGACCATCATGTCGGCCTGCGACTCGGCGTCCGTGGTCGCCTTCAGCGCGGCCTGCTGCGCCTCGGACGTCAGCTTCTCGGCCTCCGCACTCGCCTCCGTGATGAGCTTGTCGACCTGCTCGGCGGCCTCCGAGCGGCGCTTGTTGGCGTCCTTGCGGGTCTCGTCGAGGGTCCGCTCGGCCTCGGCGCGGGCCGCGGAGGTGAGCCGCTCGGCCTCCGCCGCCGCCTCCGCCTTGACGCGCTCCGACTCACTGCGGATCCGCTCGGCGTGCTGCTGGGCGGCCCCGACGGTCTCGGCCGCCTCGGCGCGCAGCCGCTCGGCGTCCCCGGCCGCGTCCGCGATGAGCTTCTCGGCCTTGGCGACCGACTCGGCGCGTACCCGCTCGGCCTCGGCGCGGGTCTCGTTCGTGAGCTGCTCGGCCGCCGCGGTGGACTCCGCGTGCAGCCTGGCGGCCTCGGTCGTGGCGCCGCCGACGAGCTGCTCCGCACGCGCGACGGACTCCGAACGGACGTGCTCCGCCTCGGTGTTGGTCTCGTTCGTGAGGCGCTCGGCCTCGCTCGTGGCCTCCGTGATGAGGGCGTCCGCCTGCGTCGCGGCGTCCGAACGGATCCGGTTGGCGTCCTCGCGGGCATCGGCCCGGGTGCGCGAGGCGTCCTGCTCGGCCGACGTGAGCCGCTCGGAGGCCTCGGTGCGGACCTGCTGGGCGTGCTCCGCCGCCTCGGACCGCATCCGCTCCGACTCGGCGATCGCCTCCGAAACAGTGCGCTCCGCAAGGGACTTGGCGGCCTCCGACTCGGCGGCGGCCTCGCCGCGCACGCGGTTGGCGTCTTCGGTGGCGCGCTCGCGCTCCGCGTACGCGTCGGCGCGGACCCGGTCGGCCTCCTCCTGCGCCTCGCGCTTGGTGCGCTCGGACGCGTGCTCCGCGGCGCTGCGCAGGCCCGCGATCTCCTCCTGCGCCTGCTCCTGGAGCCCGGACACGGAGTCGCGCACCTGCTGCGCGGTCTGCTCGGCGGCGCCGACCATCTCGGTGGAGCGCCGGTCGGCCTCCTCCACCAGACGTACGGCCTCTGCCTGCGCCTCCTCGACACGGGCGCGGGCGACCGCGAGGAGTTCCTCGCTCTGCTCGCGGGCCCGCTCGCGCTCCTGGTCGGCCTCCTGGCGCGCGGAACCGAGGGTCTCCTCGGCCTCGCGGCGCCGCCTGGCGGCCTCCTCCTGGGCGGCGGTGAGGGCCTCGGCGGCCTCCGTGGCGACCCGCTCGGCCGCGGCCGCGGCCTCCGCGCGCACCCGGTCCGCGCTCTCCTGCGCCTCCGACTTGAGCCGCTCGGCCTCGGCCGCGGCCTCGGACCGCAGCCGTACGGCGACGTTCTCCGCCTCCGCGCGGGTCCCGGACGCGTCCGACGCGGCCTCGGTGCGCAGCCGGTCGGCCTCCGTCTCGGCCTGCGCCTGGAGCGTACGGATCCGCTCGGCGGCCTCGGCGCGCAGCCGCTCCGTCTCGTCCGCGGTCTCGCGGCGGATGCGCTCCGACTCGGCCCGCGCCTCGGTGAGCGCGGTCTCGGACGCCGCCAGGCGCTGCTCGGCCTCGGTGTGCAGCCGGGTCAGCTCGTCGGCGGCCTCCGACTGCCGGGCCGCGACCGCGCGCTCGGTCTCCTCGCGCAGCTCCTGCGCGGCCCGCTCGGCCTCCGCCTTGGTGGCCTCGGCCTGCTCGGCGGCCTCCTCGCGGTGCCGCTCGGCCTCGGCGCGGGTGCGCTCCAGGGTCTCCTCGGCCTGCTTGCGCAGGTTCGTGGCGCGCTCGATGGCCTCGGTGCGGACCCGCTCGCTCTCGGTCTGCGCACCGGCCCGCAGCTCGTCCGCGTCCGCCTTCGCCTTGGAGAGCAGCTCCTCGGCGGTCCTGGCCGCCTCCTCGATCTGCTGGACGGCCTCGCGCCGCGCCTCGCTGCGGATGCGCTCGCCCTCGTCGACCGCCTCGGCCCGCAGCTGCTCGGCCTCGCCGCGCAGCCGTCGCGCCTCCTCCTGGAGCTCGACGGTCTTGGCGCGGTAGTCCTTGGTGTCGTCCTTCGCGGCGCCCTTGAGCTGCTCCGCGATGTCGTGCGCCTCGCCGCGCAGCCGGTCCGCCTCGGCCTCGGCCTCGCTGCGCAGCCGCTCGGCCTCCTCGGAGGCGGCCTTCGTGGTGGCCTTGGCATCCTCGGACGCTTTGTTGAGCACCTCTTCGGCCGTACGGGCGGCCTTGGCGAGCTGGGAGGCGGTCTCCTCGGCCGTGACGTTGCGTGCCTTCTCGCCGGCCTCGGCGAGGATCTTCTCGGCCTGCTCCTTGGCGTCGGTGACGACCTGCTCGGCCTCCGACTTGGTGGCCTCGGCCTCCTTGGTGGCCTCCGAGACGAGCCGGGCGACCTGCTCCTTGGCCGTGCGCGTGCGCTGCTCGTTCGCCGACTCGGCGCTCGCGAGCTGCTTGGCCGCGGCTTCCTTCGCCTCGGTGAGGACCTTCTCCGCCGACGCGCGCGCTTCGCGCAGCGCCGTGTCGGCCTCGGACAGGCGCTGCTCGGCGGCGCGGCTCAGCTCGGCGGACTGGCGGCGGGCCGTGTCCGACTCGGTGGCCGTGGACGAGCGCAGCTGCTCGGCGTGGTCGGTGGCTTCCTGCGCCTGCGTCGACGCGGCGTTCAGGAGGCGCTCGGCGTCGGTGCGGGCGCGGCGCAGCAGTGCCTCGGCCTCGGCGCGGGACGCCTCGGCCTCCGACGCCAGGCGCTGGCGGGCCTCGGTGGCGACCCGCTCGGCCTCGGCGCGGGCGGCGGCGAGCGCCTGCTCGGCCTCGGCGCGGGACTCGTCGACGAGCCGGCGGGCCTGCTGCTCGCTGCGGGCGCGCAGCTGCTCGGCCCACGCCACGTTCTCGTTGACGTGCGCCTCGACGGTCTGGCGGCGCTCGGCCAGCTCCTGGTCGAGCTGCTGGCGGCGCGAGACGGCCTCGGCGTGCAGCTCGGACTGGAGCCGGGACTGCTGCTCGGCATGCTCCTGGAGGATGCGCTGCGTCTGGGCGCGGGCGTCGCGCAGCTCGCGCTCGGCGTCGGCGCGCAGCTGGTCGGCCTGGATCTGCGCGTTACGCAGCAGCTGCTCGGCCTGGTACCCGATGTCCCCGCCGTCGTAGGCAGGACGGGACGCGAGGTTGCGGCGCGCCTCGTGCAGCTTGGCGCGCAACACCTCGACCTGGTAGCCCAGGTCCTCGGCGTGCTGGACCGCCTTCTCCCGCTCGGTCTTCAGCCGGTCCATCTCGGCCTCGAACCGCGAGAGATGGTCGGTCTCAGCCGGCCGCCGGCTGTCCTGGCTCTCGTAGCCCCGCACTGCGCGGTCCCATCCTTCCCCAAGCTCTCAACTTCGTTCGAGCAGGGGAGACCCCAACTCTGGTCGAAAGTCTCTCCAAACGAGCACCGTCCATCCGCCGAACGGGGCCCCCGGGGAATGGTGTCAGATCAACAGCGGAGCATGGGCCGCTGCCCCGTCGCTCGCCCCCCGAAACCCGGACCCCGGCCCGCGGCCGTCCGTGTGACGGACGGCCGCCCCCAACCCTACCGGCCCAGATATACGGAGGTCAGTGCTCAGGTGACTCAACCGGTGCGGAAGTGACGAGTTCGGTCAGTACGCCGTGGCAGTCCTTGGGGTGCAGGAAGGTGATGCGCGACCCCATCGAACCGATGCGCGGCTCGTCGTACAGGACGCGTACGCCCTTGCCCCTGATGTCCGCGGAGTCGGCGTCGACGTCCGCCGTGCCGAAGGCGATGTGGTGGACGCCCTCGCCGTTCTTGGCCAGCCACTTCCCGACCGCGGAGTCCTCCCGGGTGGGCTCGAGGAGCTGCAGGTAGGAGGCCCCGCCGTCGCTCGTCTCATTGATCTTGAGCATGGCCTCGCGCACGCCCTGCTCCTCGTTCACCTCGGAGTGGAACACTTCGAAGCCATAGGTGGCGCGGTAGAACTCGACGGTCTTGTCGAGGTCGAAACAGGCGATTCCGATGTGGTCGATTCGCGTCAGCATGCTGTAAGTGCAGCGCGGTCGGAGGTGGTTACGCAACGTGCGCGCGATCACACCGTTCGGCCGGTGACGTGGGAGGTACTGCTCAGTACATTCGAGTAAACCCTCGTTCACTCCTCATCTCCAAGGGGCCGTGCCTCATGTCTGGAACGACCGGTACCACCTCAGTGATCGTCGCGGGCGCCCGTACGCCCATGGGCCGGCTGCTCGGCTCGCTGAAGTCCTTCTCCGGAGCCGACCTCGGAGGGGTCGCCATCAAGGCGGCGCTCGACCGGGCCGGGATCGGCGGAGATCAGGTGCAGTACGTGATCATGGGCCAGGTGCTCCAGGCGGGGGCAGGGCAGATCCCCGCGCGCCAGGCGGCCGTCAAGGCCGGCATCCCCATGAACGTGCCGGCGCTGACCATC
Source organism: Streptomyces sp. NPDC055400 (assembly GCF_053644375.1). Taxonomy (NCBI): domain Bacteria; kingdom Bacillati; phylum Actinomycetota; class Actinomycetes; order Kitasatosporales; family Streptomycetaceae; genus Streptomyces; species Streptomyces sp. NPDC055400. The sequence continues at coordinate 120,070 of NZ_JBSHLM010000013.1, forward strand.
AACAAGGTGTGTCTCTCGGGCCTCGACGCCATCGCGCTCGCCGACCAGCTGATCCGCGCCGGCGAGTTCGACGTCGTCGTCGCGGGCGGCCAGGAGTCCATGACGAACGCGCCGCACCTGCTCCCCAAGTCCCGTGAGGGCTACAAGTACGGCGCCGTCGAGATGCTCGACGCGATGGCGTACGACGGCCTGACCGACTCCTTCGAGAACATCCCGATGGGTGAGTCGACGGAGAAGCACAACACCCGCCTCGGGATCCTGCGCCCCGAGCAGGACGAGATCGCCGCCCAGTCGCACCAGCGCGCCGCCGCCGCCCAGAAGAACGGCCTCTTCGAGGCGGAGATCACCCCCGTCGAGATCCCGCAGCGCAAGGGCGACCCGGTCCTGTTCAGCAAGGACGAGGGCATCCGCGCCGAGACGACCGCCGAGTCGCTCGGCAAGCTGCGGCCCGCGTTCGCCAAGGACGGCACGATCACGGCCGGCACGTCCTCGCAGATCTCCGACGGCGCCGCCGCGGTCGTCGTCATGAGCAAGGCGAAGGCGCAGGAGCTCGGCCTGGAGTGGATCGCCGAGATCGGCGCCCACGGGAACGTGGCGGGCCCCGACAACTCGCTCCAGTCGCAGCCGTCGAACGCCATCCTGCACGCCCTCAAGAAGGAGGGCCTGGGCGTCGAGGACGTCGACCTCATCGAGATCAACGAGGCCTTCGCGGCCGTCGCGGTGCAGTCAATGAAGGACCTCGGCGTGTCCTCGGAAAAGGTGAACGTCAACGGCGGGGCGATTGCCCTGGGTCACCCGATCGGGATGTCCGGCGCCCGTGTCGTCCTGCACCTCGCGCTCGAGCTGAAGCGCCGCGGCGGCGGCATCGGCGCGGCCGCGCTGTGCGGCGGCGGCGGCCAGGGTGACGCGCTGATCGTGCGGGTACCCAAGGCGTAACCCTTCGGCGCGACCCTTCTGTATGTCGGTACGGAATTCACTGAACGGAGCTGTGATGCAGGACGTCTCCACCCTGGTGGCCCAGGCCAGGGAAGGCCGGCCCAGGGCCGTGGCCCGGCTGATCTCCCTCGTGGAGGGGGCGTCCCCGCAGCTGCGCGAGGTGATGGCGGCGCTGGCCCCGCTCGCGGGGCACGCGTACGTCGTCGGGCTCACCGGGTCGCCGGGCGTCGGCAAGTCCACGTCCACGTCCGCCCTGGTCAGCGCGTACCGGCGGGCCGGGAAGCGGGTCGGCGTGCTCGCCGTCGACCCGTCGTCGCCGTTCAGCGGCGGCGCCCTGCTCGGTGACCGCGTCCGCATGTCGGAGCACGCGTCCGACCCCGGCGTGTACATCCGTTCCATGGCCACGCGCGGGCACCTGGGCGGCCTCGCGTGGGCCGCGCCCCAGGCGATCCGGGTGCTCGACGCGGCCGGCTGCGACGTCGTCCTCGTGGAGACGGTCGGCGTCGGCCAGTCCGAGGTCGAGATCGCCTCGCAGGCCGACACGTCCGTGGTCCTCCTCGCCCCCGGCATGGGCGACGGGATCCAGGCGGCCAAGGCCGGAATCCTGGAGATCGGCGACGTGTACGTCGTCAACAAGGCCGACCGCGACGGCGTGGACGCGACCGCCCGGGAGCTCAACCACATGCTGGGCCTCGGCGAGTCCCGGGGAGCCGGCGACTGGCGCCCGCCCATCGTCAAGACCGTCGCCGCCCGCGGCGAGGGCATCGACGAGGTCGTCGAGGCGCTCGAGAAGCACCGGGCGTGGATGGAGGAGCACGGTGTCCTCCAGGAGCGCCGCCTCGCCCGTGCCTCCCGCGAGGTCGAGACGATCGCCGTCACGGCCCTGCGCGAGCGCATCGCGGACCTCCACGGCGACCGCCGCCTCAGCTCGCTGGCCGAGCGCATCGTGGCGGGCGAGCTCGACCCGTACCGGGCGGCGGACTCCCTGGTGGAGGGCCTGACGGAGGCCTGAGCGGACGGTGGGGGCGGGGCTGCGCCGCGGTGCCACCCGTGCCAACTCCCGCCGCCCGCTGTTACGTTGGACGCATGTTCCTTCTCTGTGCGTAGGGCACGACCCGGCCGCGGCCACCGTCGAACGGTGATGCCGCGGTCCTCGGCGTCCGTGTGCCCTTCGTTCTGAGGAACCCCCACCCATGTCGTCGTACGCAGCGCTTCTGCGCGTTCCCCATGCCCGCCGTACCTTCGGCGCCGCCCTGCTCGGGCGGCTCTCCTACGGGACCGTGTCCCTGTCCCTGATGCTCGCGGTGAAGTCCGCCACCGGCTCGTACGCCGTCGCGGGCACGGCCATGGCGCTCTTCGGCGCCGCGAGCGTCTTCCTCTCACCCCTGAGAGCGCTCCTCATCGACCGGTACGGGCCGCGGCGCGCGCTCCCGCCGATGACGGGGGCGTACGCGGTCCTGCTGGGCGTGCTCGCCGCACTGACCTGGCGGCCGGGGGCCTCCGGCCTGCTGCTCGGAGCGGCCGCCCTCGCCGCGGGCGCGTGCACCCCGCCCCTCGGCCCGACCATGCGGACAGTGTGGAGCGAACTCGTCGCCGCGCGCGAGGGGTTGCTGCAGCGCGCGTACAGCCTCGACGGGGTGGCCGAGGAGCTGCTGCTCGTGTCCGGCCCGCTCGTCGTGGGCGTGGTCGTGCAGTTCGCCCCCGCGGCGTTCGGCGTCGCCGTCAGCGCGGTCCTGGTGGCCGTGGGGACCGCCGCGTTCGTGGCGTCCCCGGCCGTACGGGGCCTCACAGGCCGGGACGCCGGGCAGCGGGGGCGGTCCGGCGGGATCTCGCCGGTGCGCGGCCTCGCGCAGCCGGTGGTCGTCGCCGTGGGGGTCGGTCTCGCCCTCGGCGCCCTCGACCTGCTCGTCCTGGCCTTCGCCGACGCCCGGCAGCACGCCGACGCCGTGGCCTGGGTGATGGCCGCGCTCTCGGCGGGCAGCGCGGTCGGCGGCCTCGCGAACGGCGCTGTCACCTGGTCCGCTCCCGCCCGCGTCCGGCTGCCGTTCCTGGCCGCGGGGCTGGCCGCCGCTCTCGGGGCGGCGGCGCTCGCGCCGGGCCTGGTGACGCTCGGCGCGGCGGCCGTGGTCGCGGGCCTCTTCGTCGCACCCGCCCTGACGACCGCGTATCTCGTGGCCGACGAGACGGCCGGCCCGGCGTTCCGCACCCAGGCCGGGGCCTGGGTCAACACGGCGGTGAACGCCGGCATCTCCGCCGGCACGGCGGGCGCGGGCCTCCTGGTGGCCCGCCTCCCGCTCGCGGCCTGCTTCGCCGTGGCCGCGGCGGCGCCGGTCGCGGCGGCGGTATGGGGCGTACGGGGGTGTGCGCGGGGCCCGTACGACGTCGGAAGCCGCGCCCGGGGACGGTGTCCCGGACGCGGCTCAGGAGACGGGCTCGGCGGCGCGCTGAACCGGCGTACGCCGAGCCGCGCCGGCCGGCGCTGACGTCAGTCGTCGTCGCCGTGGTCGCCGTGGTCGCCGTGGCCGTGGTCGTCGTCGGAGTCGTGACCCCTGCCGTGGCTGCCGTGGTCGTCACCGGCGTCGTGTGCGGCGGTGCCGTCCCGCCCGTGGTCGTCGCCCGCGTCGTGCGTGGCGCGTGTGGCGTCGTCGTCGCGGCCGTCGTCGTCCCCGTCGTCGTGGGACGAGCGGTCCGGGGTCACGGCGCCGGACCGGAGGTCGACGCGCCAGTCGGCGTCGGTGCCGTTCGCCGCCGTGGTCTCGGCCTCCCAGGCGTGGGCCGTGCCGTCGTCGTCGAGGTCGATCTCGGTGACCGTCCCCTTCACGGCGGCGGCCCTCGCCGCGCCCTGCGCCGTGGTCTTCGCGTCCTTCAGGACGGCGGTGACGCGGGCCGTGTCGTCGTGGCGTGAGGTGTGCGAGCCGGTGACCTTGCCCGAGGCGGGGTCGACGAGGACGTCGTGCCACGTCGTGCCGTTCAGGACCTCGACCTCCCAGACCACCCGGTCGTTCTCGTCGTCCAGCTCGGCGGAGACCGCCGTGCCGGGCACCGAATCGAGGGCGGCGGCGATGGCGTCCGAGGCCGTCACCCTCGCCGTCTTCAGCTCGGTCACGTGCTCCGTGCGGTCGTCGTCGTGCCCGGCCGACCCTGTCGGCTCCGCCCCCCGCGACGCGGTCGACGTGCCCTCCGCCGTGCTGCCGTCGTCGCCCGAGACCGCGACGGCGGTCGCGGTGCCGCCGCCGATCAGGGCCACGGCGGCGATGGTGGCGATCACGATGTTGCGCTTCATGAGGGATCCTCCCCGAGACGATTCCCGGCCCACCGGACATCCGGTGCGCTTCGACGAGGACCACAGTGGCCGACCGATGCTGAAGCCCCGCTGAAGGACCCTGAAGACTTCTTCAGGGTCCGTTTGCGACCCTGGCCCCATGCGCCCGCCCGTCTCCCACCACCCCGCCCGAGGCGTTTCGCGCCGCCCTCCTCGCTTCTTGATCGTGGAGGACGAAAGGCGTCTGGCCCTCTCCCTCGCCCGGGGTCTGACCGCCGAGGGGTTCGCCGTCGACGTCGTCCACGACGGCCTCGAAGGGCTCCACCGGGCGGGCGAGGGCGCGTACGACCTGGTCGTTCTCGACATCATGCTGCCGGGCATGAACGGCTACCGCGTCTGCGCCGCCCTGCGCGCCGCCGGCCACGACGTGCCGATCCTCATGCTCACCGCCAAGGACGGCGAGTACGACGAGGCGGAGGGGCTCGACACGGGCGCCGACGACTACCTCACCAAGCCGTTCTCGTACGTCGTGCTCGTCGCGCGCGTGAAGGCGCTCCTGCGTCGGCGCGTCTCCGGCGGAGGCTCGTCCGTCCACACGCTCGGCCCCCTGCGGGTCGACACCGGTGCGCGCCGCGTCCTGCGCGACGAGACCGAAGTGCCGCTCACCGCAAAGGAGTTCGCCGTCCTGGAGCAACTGGTGGTGCGGCCCGGCGAGGTCGTCTCGAAGGCGGAGATCCTGGAGCACGTCTGGGACTTCGCGTACGAGGGCGACCCGAACATCGTCGAGGTGTACGTCAGCACCCTGCGCAAGAAGCTGGGCGCCGGGCTGATCAGGACGGTGCGCGGCGCGGGCTACCGCCTGGAGACGCCGCGATGAGGCGGCGGCTGTTCGGTTCCGTACGGGCCAGAGCGACGCTCGGCGCGACCCTCGTCGTCGCCGTGGCGCTCCTCGCCGCCGGTGCCTCCGTGCTGCTCGCGCTGCGGTCCAACCTCACCGACCAGGCGTCGAGCGAGGCGGAGTCCTCCGCCCGCAAGGTCGCCGTGTCGATCGCGACGGGCACCGCGCCCGACGGCCTCGACCTCCCGGACGGCGACGACACCCCCGTCCAGGTCGTCGACAGCGACGGCCGGCTCCTGGCGGCCAGTGAGGACCTGGAGCGGATCAGCGGGACCGGCTCGCCCGCGGTCAAGCCGGTGACTCCGCCGGCCGACAGCGACGGTGGCGATGACGACGACGGCGGCTCCGGCCGCCATGGGGGCAGGGGCGGGGAGGACGACTCGTACGCGTACGGGGAGATCGCCGACGAGGCCGAGCGGAGCGAGGGCTCGGCCACCGTCGACGGGGAGACGCGGGACCACCGGTTCGCCGCGCTGGAGGTGAAGAAGACCCGGCAGGGCGACCTCACCGTGTACGCGGGCGCTTCGCTGTCCGCCGAACAGAGCGCCGTCGGCACCGCGCTGACCGTCATGCTGATCGGCTTCCCGGTGCTGCTCGGTGTCGTCGCCGCGGTCACCTGGCTGGTGACCCGCAGGGCGCTGCGCCCCGTCGAGGGCATCCGGAGGGAGATGTCCGCGATCACGGCGTCGCAGGACCTGGCGCGCCGGGTGCCGGAGCCGGGTACGCACGACGAGGTGGCGCGGCTCGCGCGGACGACGAACGAGACGCTCGCCGCGCTGGAGACCTCCGTGGAGCGCCAGCGCCGGTTCGTCGCCGATGCCTCGCACGAACTGCGCAGCCCCGTCGCGTCGCTGCGCACCCAGCTCGAAGTGGGTGCCGCCCACCCCGAACTGCTGGACGTGGACGGGGCGGTGGCCGACACGGTGCGGCTCCAGGAACTCGCCGCGGGGCTTTTGCTGCTCGCCAGGCTCGACGCGGGGGAGCGGCCGGGACAGGCGCGGGTCGATCTGGCCGCGCTGGCCGGCGAGGAGCTGTCGCAGCGCCCGGCGGGCCGCGTCGCGGTGCGCACGCGCCTCGAACCCGTCGAAGTCGCGGGCTCGCGCGGTCAGCTGGCGCGGGTGGTCGGGAACCTCCTTGACAACGCGCAGCGTCACGCGCGGTCCCGCGTGGACATCGCCGTACGGGCCGAGGGGCCGTGGGCGGTCGTCGACGTCGGTGACGACGGCGCGGGCGTGCCGGAGGCGGAGCGGGAGCGGATCTTCGAGAGGTTCGTGCGTCTGGACGACGCGCGGGCCCGGGACGACGGCGGGGCGGGTCTGGGACTCGCCATCGCCAGGGACGTCGCCGTGCGGCACGGCGGCGCCCTGACGGTCCGCTCGTCGCCCGCGGGCGGAGCGCTCTTCGAACTCAGACTGCCGGTGGCGCCGGGGGCCTGAGGCCGGCGGACGGGGAAGGTCGGCGTTCCCCGTTCGCAATGGTCACGGTTTGCCGCGCTGCGAACGCAGGTGCTCGGCGATCGGGGTCAGGGCCTTGTGGAGGGCGTCGAGCTCCTCGGAGGGGATCAGGTCCACGAAGTGCCGTCGCACGGACGCCACATGGTGAGGAGCGACCTTCTTCATGGTCTCCATGCCGTCCTCGGTCAGGACGGTGTAGAGGCCGCGGCGGTCGGACTCGCAGTTCTCACGGCGGACGAGTCCGGCGTTCTCCATACGGGTGATCTGATGGGAGAGCCGGCTCTTGGACTGCAGGGTGGCGGTCGCGAGATCGCTCATGCGCATCCGGTGGTCGTCCGTCTCGGAGAGATGCACGAGGATGTCGTAGTCGTTCATCGTCAGGCCGAACGGCTGGAGGTCCTTCTCGAGCTGATACGTCAGCATCCTGTTGACCTCTACGTGCGTGCGCCAGGCGCACTGTTCCTCGTCGGTCAGCCAGCGTGTGGCCGTCTCGGTCTCCATGTATTGATTCTACCTAAGAAGTTGAAATGCGAACGAAAGTGGGGAGTGTGACGCCTCCCACCCCCTCGTGACGCAAAGGGGTCACGCGTTCGACGTCACACTCCGCAGATTACCGCTCACAGTCCGAAGCGACGCTGGAGGTCGCCGAGCTGTCCGGGAAGGCGCGGTACCCCCGGCTGCTGTCCGGGTGCCCCGTGACCGCCCGGCACACCCGCCTGCTGCGGCACCGCACCCGTCGCCTGTTCGGCCATCAACGTCTCCGTGGACTGCAGCAATACGGTGCCGGCCCCCACGAACTCGAACTGGTGCTCCTCCCCGGAGACGCCTCCGACGCCCGTCATCGCACGTAGACCGCCGATCACGCCCGTCAGATACGAGTGGTCGTAGTGGTGGCAAGGTGACGGGCAGTCAGCCCAGCCGACCAGCGCCTGTGGATCAACGCGGACCGGCGGCTCCATGAAGACCACCGGACCGCTCGAGGCCGCCACGAATTTGCCCGTGCCAATGAGTGTCAGAAAGCCGGGAACGATCGACTGCTTCAGCGCGAGAGTTGGCTGAAAAGCGAGCAGGTTGCCCGAGCGGATCGTCAGGTTCCCGTTCTCCAGGTCGTACGAATTCACGTCGAAGGCCCGGTCGGCGAGCAGCATCTTGCCCGAGCCCTCCGCCACGACCCAGTCGCTCGCATGCAGCGGGGAGTGGAAGGACGTCCGCACGAGGCGGTCGAGGCGGCCGTGCCCGATCCCGTTGAAGTCGATGCGCCCGTAGTAGGCGATCATCTTGCCCTTCTGCAGGAACCAGCTGCTGCCCTTGAGCTCCACGCAGAACGTGTACGCGTTCACATGGTCGTCGGCCGGCAGGGTGGCCGGGTCGAAGATCACCGGTGTGCTCACAGCTTCTCCTCCGCGGCCTGGACGTACACCGCGCCGCTGCCGCTGAGCTCCAGCTGGAACGCCTCGCCGGAGCCGCGCCCCACCATGTCGCGCCAGCCGAGGGCCGTGGACAGCTTGTTCCGTACGTCGCCGTGGTGCGCGACGTACGCCTGCGGGTCGACGTGGACGGGGCGGCCCGGCGTGATCGGCAGCTCGATGACGCCGCCGTGCGCCATGACGGCGACCGCGCCGTGTCCCTTGAGGGTCGTGGTGAACAGGCCCTGCCCGGTGACCTGGCCGCGCACCATCCCCATGACGCCGCCCTGCGAGCCCATGAACATCGTGCCCTGCTGGAGTCTCCCGTCGAAGGCGAGCAGCCGGTCCGCCTCCACGTAGAGGGTGTCTCCGGAGAGGGTTATCACCTGGACGTGATGGCCGCCGTGCCCGAACAGGACGGTGCCACTGGGGGCACCGCCCTGGTCATTAAGACCTTGGGGGACTTCCACGGTCATCAGCGGCGTCGCCTCGTTCGCCACGCGGCGGCCGAGCATGGACATCACCCCGCCCTGGCCGCCCTGGATGCTGGGCGTGAAGGTCACGTCCCCCTTGTAGGCAAGCATCGCGCCGCGCTGGCTGTAGATCCGCTGCCCGGGGGCGACCGTCGCCTCGACCATCTTCGAGTTGATCTCACGGAAGGGCATCTCACACATCCCCCGCGATCGTGTTGCGCTCACTGGGCTGTACGTAGACCAGGCCGTCGCCCTCGAAGCGGATCTGGAAGGCCTCACCCCCGCCCTCGCCCAGGAAGGTGCGGAACGTGACGCCCGACTGGAAGGACTGCCGCACATTCCCCTGGTGTGCGACGTACGCGCCCGGGTCGACGGTCAGGGGGTGGTCCCGGCTGACGCGGAGCACCACCGCGGGACCCTCGCTCATGATCGCCGCCTGGCCGTGGCCCTCGACGGTCGTGGTGAACAGGCCGTTGCCCTGGGAGGCGCCGCGCACGCCGGTGAAGGACGTGCCGGTGCGCAGGCCCGCGTCCGTGCAGAGCAGATTGCTCGACTCGACGAAGAGCTTGTCGCCCCGCAGGTTCACGACGTTGATCTCGCTCGCCCGGTCCGCGAACCAGCACGTGCCCTGCCCCTTCACCTCCATCACGGTCATCTCCTCGCCGGTCAGGCGGCGGGTCACCATCCCGCGGATGCCCTCGCCGCCGCCCGTCATCTTCTTGAACGCCATCCGGCCGTCGTACGCGACCATCGAGCCGTTCTTCGCCTTGACGCTGTCGCCCGTCATGTCGACGGCGAGCACTCTGCTGCCTTGGAGCCGGAACGTAGCCACGATGTGACGGTAAGGGGTGAGATGCCCCCCGGGACAGGGGTCCCGCCCCTGAACGAACCCTGAGCGAACCCCGGGTCGCCCCCGATGCCACAATGGGCAGCGCTTGTGCTTGCGTTCACAAGATCAAAGCCCGCCCCCTCACCGCTTCTGCCGAAGGTGCCCCCGTGGACATCAAGACCGCCTCCGCACTCCGCCGACTCCGCCTGGTCTCCGCTCCGGAGGCCGTCTCCTTCCTGCTGCTCCTCGTCTGCTCGGTGCTGAAGCGGACCACGGAGTTCGACGCCGTCCCGGTGATGGGCATGGTGCACGGCGTCCTGTTCATCCTTTACGTGCTCTTCTGGCTCGACGCGTGGAACCGCACGAAGTGGGGCGTCAAGACCGGCGCCCTCTACTTCGTCCTCTCCGTCCTGCCGACCGGCGGTTTCTTCGCCGAGCGCAAGCTGAAGCGTGAGGCGGAGGCCGCGGTCATCGCGTCCCGCGCCCGCCAGGAGAAGGTCGTGAACGCGTGATCGTCGCCTTCTCGGTCTCCCCGCTCGGTGTCGGCGAGGACGTCGGCGAGTACGTGGCCGACGCCGTCCGGGTCGTGCGCGAGTCCGGACTCCCGAACCGCACGGACGCGATGTTCACCTCGATCGAGGGCGAGTGGGACGAGGTGATGGACGTCGTGAAGCGCGCCGTCGCCGCCGTCGAGGCGCGGGCCCCGCGCGTGTCCCTCGTGCTCAAGGCGGACATCCGCCCCGGTGTGACGGACGGCATGACGTCGAAGGTCGCGACGGTGGAGCGGCACCTCGCGGGGGAGTGACATCCCCGCGAACTGCTGTGCGTGGAAAGCCCCGGCACCCGGGCGGGCCGGGGCTTTCGCGTAGGTCCCGGACCGAAGGGCGAGACGGGGCTGACCAGCATATGACCGGCCGGTAAGGTCTTGGGCGTGCCGAAGCCGCTCAGCCTTGCCTTCGATCCCATCGCCCGCGCAGACGAACTCTGGAAGCAGCGCTGGGGATCCGTGCCGTCCATGGGCGCGATCACCTCGATCATGCGCGCGCACCAGATCCTCCTGGGCGAGGTCGACGCGGTGGTGAAGCCGTACGGACTGACCTTCGCGCGCTACGAGGCGCTGGTGCTGCTCACCTTCTCCAAGGCCGGCGAGCTGCCGATGTCGAAGATCGGCGAGCGGCTCATGGTGCACCCGACCTCGGTGACGAACACTGTCGACCGCCTTGTGCGGTCCGGGCTCGTCGACAAGCGGCCCAACCCGAACGACGGCCGCGGAACGCTCGCCTCCATCACGGCCAAGGGCCGCGAGGTCTGCGACGCCGCCACCCGCGACCTGATGGCGATGGACTTCGGGCTCGGGGTGTACGACGCCGAGGAGTGCGGCGAGATCTTCGCGATGCTGCGGCCGCTGCGGGTCGCCGCGCACGACTTCGACGAGGGCTGACCCGCGCGAAGATCGCGCAAAACGGGCCGTTACGCTCGTATCCATGAAACGTAGCGTGCTGACCCGGTACCGGGTGATGGCCTTTGTCACGGGCGTCCTGCTGGTCCTGCTGTGCCTCGGCATGATCGCCAAGTACGTGCTCGGCATCGACGGCGCGGCGGATGTCACGCGCGTCGTCGCCATCGCGCACGGCTGGCTGTACGTGGTCTACCTGGTCTTCGCCTTCGACCTGGGCTCCAAGGCGAAGTGGCCGGTCGGCAAGCAGCTGTGGGTCCTGATCGCCGGCACGATCCCCACCGCCGCCTTCTTCGTCGAGCGGAAGATCTCCCGCGAGCTGGACTCCAAGGTCGCCGACGACGGCCCGGCCGTCGCCAAGGCCTGACGGACGGCGCCACTGAACCGCCCGCACGATGTGCGGGCGGTTTGCCATCGACATTTACTAGGACGTCCAAGTAAATTTGAAGGCATGGGAAGCATGGACGCTGACGCCATCGAAGAGGGCCGCCGCCGCTGGCAGGCCCGGTACGACTCCGCCCGCAAGCGGGACGCCGACTTCTCGACGCTCTCGGGGGACCCCGTCGACCCGGTCTACGGGCCACGTCCCGGGGACACCTATGACGGCTTCGAGCGGATCGGATGGCCCGGCGAGTACCCGTTCACGCGCGGTCTGTACCCGACCGGGTACCGGGGCCGTACGTGGACGATCCGCCAGTTCGCCGGGTTCGGGAACGCCGAGCAGACCAATGAGCGCTACAAGATGATCCTGGCCGCCGGCGGGGGAGGGCTGAGCGTCGCCTTCGACATGCCGACGCTCATGGGGCGCGATTCCGACGACCCGCGCTCGCTCGGCGAGGTCGGGCACTGCGGCGTCGCCATCGACTCCGCCGCCGACATGGAGGTCCTGTTCCAGGACATCCCGCTCGGGGACGTCACGACGTCCATGACGATCTCGGGCCCCGCCGTGCCCGTCTTCTGCATGTACCTCGTGGCTGCCGAGCGGCAGGGTGTCGACCCTGCCGTCCTCAACGGCACGCTCCAGACGGACATCTTCAAGGAGTACATCGCGCAGAAGGAGTGGCTCTTCCAGCCCGAGCCGCATCTGCGCCTGATCGGCGACCTCATGGAGCACTGCGCGGAGGGCATTCCCGCGTACAAGCCGCTCTCGGTCTCCGGCTACCACATCCGCGAGGCTGGCTCCACGGCCGCGCAGGAGCTGGCGTACACGCTCGCCGACGGCTTCGGCTATGTGGAGCTCGGCCTGTCGCGCGGCCTCGACGTGGACGTCTTCGCGCCCGGCCTCTCCTTCTTCTTCGACGCGCACCTCGACTTCTTCGAGGAGATCGCCAAGTTCCGCGCCGCGCGCCGCATCTGGGCCCGCTGGCTGCGGGACGTGTACGGGGCGAAGACCGACAAGGCGCAGTGGCTGCGCTTCCACACGCAGACCGCCGGGGTCTCCCTGACCGCGCAGCAGCCGTACAACAACGTCGTACGGACCGCCGTCGAGGCGCTCGCGGCCGTGCTCGGCGGCACCAACTCGCTGCACACGAACGCCCTCGACGAGACCCTGGCGCTCCCCTCCGAGCAGGCCGCCGAGATCGCGCTGCGCACGCAGCAGGTCCTCATGGAGGAGACCGGCGTCGCCAACGTCGCGGACCCGCTGGGCGGTTCGTGGTTCGTGGAGCAGCTCACGGACCGCATCGAGGCCGACGCGGAGAAGATCTTCGAGCAGATCAAGGAGCGCGGCCTGCGCGCCCACCCGGACGGGCGGCACCCCATCGGGCCCATGACCTCGGGCATCCTGCGCGGCATCGAGGACGGCTGGTTCACCGGCGAGATCGCCGAGTCCGCGTTCCAGTACCAGAAGGCGCTGGAGAAGGGCGACAAGCGGGTCGTCGGCGTCAACGCGCACCACGGGTCCGTCACCGGCGACCTGGAGATCCTGCGCGTCAGCCACGAGGTCGAGCGCGAGCAGGTGCGCGAGCTCGGCGTCCGCAAGGCGGCCCGGGACGACGCCCGCGTGCGCTCCGCCCTCGACGACATGCTCAAGGCCGCCCGCAACGGCGGCAACATGATCCCGCCCATGCTCGACGCCGTACGCGCCGAGGCCACCCTGGGCGAGATCTGCGGGGTCCTGCGCGACGAGTGGGGCGTGTACACCGAACCCGCCGGGTTCTGACGGGAGTTCGCGCCGGTGGCACCTGGGGGCTGTCAGGTGTCACCCGGTGCGGCCGGGGTAGGCGCGGGCACGTCGATCGTCGCCTGCCCCTGGAGCTCCCGTGCGTCCGTCCGGACTCAACCGCACCACCACCACCGTCGGATGCGCCGCCCTGGCCCTGCTCGGCGGGATGGTCCTCGGCGGATCCGGGGCGGTGAGCGCGAGCCCGCCGGCCGAGCCGAAGGTGCAGAACACCTTCGACCCGCTCGGCCCCGACGTACGCGCCGCGAAGCTGCCCTCCGGACGTACGGCCCACTACACCGACTCGGGCCCGCGCGACGGCGTCCCGGTCCTCTACATAGGCGGCACCGGGACCAGCGCGCGGGCCGTCCACATGACCGACTTCTTCCGCACCACGCGCGTGGACCTGGGCCTGCGGCTGATCTCCGTCGAGCGCAACGGCTTCGGCGACACCGCGTACGACCCCGCGCTCGGCAAGGCCGACTTCGCGCGGGACGCGCTCGACGTGCTCGACCGTCTCGGCGTCGAGAAGTTCAGGATCGTCGCGATCTCCGGGGGCGGCCCCTACGCCGCCGAACTCGCCGCCCGCGCGCCCGGCCGCGTCTCCGCCCTGCACCTGGCCGCCGCCTTGCCGCCGTACGGCGACAAGCCCGCATACTGCTCGATGTCCGACGACGCGCTCGCCGCGGCCCTGAAGGACTCCATCACCGACCCCCGCAAGTGGTGGGCGTTCCCCGACGACAGCCCCGTCAAGTCCATCCCGGGCTTCGCCGACACGGCGTACGAGGACGGCGCCCGCACCTACAACCAGCGCGGCCAGCAGGCCGATCCGGCGCCGCAGGTCCACGAGCAGAAGCTGTACTGCGAGCGGCCGGGCCCCGACCTGTCGAAGCTGACGGCCCCCGTGTACCTGTACGGCGGCGACAAGGACACCACGGTCCCGCCGGCCACGCTCGCGACCTGGCGCAAGCAGTTCGCTGCGGACCGTGTCACGGTGCGCACCTACGCCGACTCCGCGCACGACGTGCAGTACCGCCACTGGGACCAGATCCTCGTGGACCTCGCCGGACACGGGGACCGCACGGTCGTCTGCGGGGGCTCGCACACCCGGGTCCTGCCCGCGGACGAGGCGGCCCGCCTGGTCGCCAAGAAGCGTGCAGCGCTGGGCAGTTGCGCCTGGAAGAAGTGACGGGACCTGGGCGGGCTACGCCTGCACGGAGGCGAGTCCGCCCAGGAGCAGCGTGGTGAACCGGTCGACCCACTCCTCGTCCACCGGCTCCGCGCTCACCAGCGTGCGGTGCACCACGGCTCCCGCGACCACGTCGAAGATGAGGTCGGCGGTGCGGGCCGCGGCGGCCGGGTCGGATTCGAGGGGGAGTTCGCCGCGCGCTTGGGCGCGGGCGCGGCCCTGAAGGACCAGGCGCTTCTGCCGGTCCACGATCGAGGTGCGGATGCGTTCGCGCAGCGGTGCGTCACGCGTCGACTCGGCGACCACCGCCATCAGCGCGGTCTTGGTCTCCGGGCGGTTCAGGAGCGCCGCGAACTGGAGGACCACACCCCCGATGTCCGCGGCGAGGCTGCCGTTGTCCGGGAGTTCGAGCTCGTCGAAGAGGACCGCGACCGCGTCCACGACGAGCTCGTTCTTGCTCGCCCAGCGCCGGTAGAGCGTCGTCTTGGCGACGCCCGCGCGCGTCGCCACGTCCCCCATCGAGAGTTTGGACCAGCCGAGGTCCACCAGCGCCGCACGGGTCGCCTCAAGGATCGCCGCGTCGGCGGCGGCACTTCTCGGGCGGCCCGTTCTCGGGAGGGGCGGGGGAATGCGGCTCTGCATGAAAAGGACCATACCGGCCGGTAGGGACAGCGCCGTGAGGCAGACCACAGCGAAGATCACCGGGGCCCCCTCCCCACGCGGCCCGCGCGAGAGTTACGCTACGACCCGTAGCGAAAGCGCATCGAGCCGTGCGACAACCAGAGGCGCCGGGTGGGGACCCGGCTCCGCACCGGCCCCTTGGGGCCGCAGAACGGCCCTTCTCAGGGCCTCGGACCAGGTCCGCGACCACGAACCTGACGGCTCCCGCAGTCCGGCGGGAGGCCGCGACGGGTGGTCCCGGCCCACAATGCACCGCGGAAGGGGGAGGATGTACTCATGCAGCCACGGAACATGTCCATGAGCGGAGTCGTCGACCTCGCCGCGGTGAAGGCGGCCCAGGAGGCCAAGGCGAAGGCGGAGCAGGCGCGTGCCGAGTCCGCGCGGCAGGGCGGCGGCGGGGCCGTCTCCCCGTCGAGCCTCGTCATCGACGTCGACGAGGTCGGCTTCGAGCGCGACGTCCTTCAACGCTCGGCCGAAGTGCCCGTCGTCATCGACTTCTGGGCCGAGTGGTGCGAGCCGTGCAAGCAGCTGAGCCCGCTGCTCGAGAGCCTCGCGGCCGAGTACAACGGCCGGTTCGTGCTCGCCAAGATCGATGTCGACGCCAACCAGATGCTGATGCAGCAGTTCGGGGTCCAGGGGATCCCGGCGGTCTTCGCGGTGGTGGCCGGACAGGCCCTGCCGCTCTTCCAGGGGGCCGCGCCGGCCGAGCAGATCCGCGGGACGCTCGACCAGTTGATCCAGGTCGCCGAGGAGCGCTTCGGCCTGACCGGCATCACGGTCGACGCCGATGCGGAGGGATCTGCCCCGGTCGTGGAGGCTCCGGCCGGTCCGTACGACGCTCTGCTCGAAGCCGCCGTCCGGGCTCTTGACGCCGGCGACCTCGCCGGAGCCGTCCAGGCGTACAAGAACGTGCTGAGCGACGACCCCGGCAACAGCGAGGCCAAGCTGGGCCTGGCGCAGGCCGAGTTGCTCCTGCGCGTGCAGGGTCTCGATCCGCAGAAGGTCCGTCAGGACGCCGCGGACCGGCCCTCCGACGTGGCGGCACAGATCGCCGCGGCGGACCTCGACCTGGTCGGAGGCCATGTCGAGGACGCGTTCGGCCGACTTGTCGACACGGTGAAGGTCACCGCGGGCGAGGACCGGAACGCCGCGCGCGTGCGGTTGCTCGAACTCTTCGAGGTCGTCGGCTCCGACGATCCGCGCGTGACTACGGGCCGTGCGGCTCTGGCCCGGGTTCTCTTCTGAGCCGTTTCTGACCAGTTCTTAAACGCCGGGCGATGTGGTGCCCAGGTGAAAGTTCTGTTCCCGCGGGTACACAGCGGTCGCGCTTTACCAAAACTTGGTAAAGGCGGCCGCTGTTACTTGGAGTAAGTCAGGGGCCGACTTCTGTCCGGTTACGCCCCTGCTTCCTCTGTTTTGGCAACTCGCTTGACACCACCCTGTGTTGCCGGGTGACACCGCCCGGTCGCTGTTCGGTTATCCGTCCGTTACTAGCGAGTAACGAACCCCCTTGTGCGCCAGCCGAGAATGCACCACGATCGGCGACGCTCGGTCCTCATCCCGCAGTCCGACAGCCAATCGGGTCGCGGGGTTTCAGGGTCCCCACCGAGCAGGCCGGTAGCAGTGCCGCCGGCCTTGGGCAGGGGGGTCTCTGCTTCCCGGCAGGGCCTGTCCAGCAGGTTGCGCGTGACTGTCAGGTGCGACCAGTGGTTGTCGCTCGGGGGTGATCGCCGGTGATTCGGGTGCCATTGCGCGCCCCCGATGCGGGCGCTCTCCTTCCCGAGGACGTAGCACTTCTCCCATCCCTGCCCGGCTGAGCGCCCCAAGGGGCGCTGTCAGGGCCGGAGATGTACGTCCGAGAAGGAGGAAAGTCATGGAGTCCGTGGCTCGTGGCGGAACCAGATGGAAGCGGTTCGCCGTAGTCATGGTGCCGAGCGTCGCGGCGACTGCCGCGATAGGCGTCGCCCTCTCGCAGGGTGCGCTTGCGGCATCGTTCAGTGTTTCGGGTCAGTCGTTCAAGGTGACGGCCGACTCGCTCGACGGTACGGGATTCGTCCAGTACGGGGCGCTCGACAGCGGTAAGTCGGGTGCGCACCCGGTTGCCGTCGTCGGCCTCAACGAGGCGAAGATCACCAACCTGTGCCAGTCGGTCGTCGTGCCGGTGCCGGTCTTCGGTGACGTGTCGATGAAGCTCAGCGCGGGCGGTGCGGGCGGCCCCCGCGTCGAGGCGAAGAAGCTGTACATCGACGCCGACGACCTGTCGACCAACGCCACGTTCAAGAACATCGACATCGGCGTCGGTATCGACTCGACCACCAAGGGTCCGGGTCCGTCCAAGGGCGACAAGTACGTCCCGGACTCGTTCTCGCAGCAGGCCGACTCGGTGCACTTCGAAGATGTCAAGCAGCGCGCGTGGGCGACCACGGCCGGCACCTTCAAGCTCTCCGGCCTGCACATGCAGGTGCAGAAGGGCGCACACGAGTGCTACTAGGCTCCAGGGTCTAGTTCACTCACAGCGCTGAACGGCCGGGCGCGGGGGCGAGCGGGAAGCTCCGGGACGTCCCCGTGCCCGTATCCGACACGCACCATCACCACAGAACAACGCCATTCCCGAGGAGCTGTACGACATGAGCGCCGAAGCGCAAGCAGGGCTGGGCGACAGGCTCGGCCAGACGCGCCGATCGTTCCGAGGGTGGCGCGGTCAGCGCCCATTCTGGGGTGGTCTGCTGACGCTGCTGGGCGGCATTCCGATCATGTACTTCCCGTACGCGAACCTCACGCTCGGCTCGATGACCATTCGGATGTCGACCACGGCCGGCGCCGGTTCGCTGATCATCGGCGTCCTGCTTGTGGTGCTCGGCCTGACGCTCTGGTTCCAGCCGATGTCCCGCATCTTCGCGGGCGTCGCGGCGATCCTGCTCGCCCTGGTCTCCTTGGTGGTCTCCAACTTCGGTGGCTTCGTCATCGGCTTCCTGCTGGCGCTGCTCGGCGGCGCTCTCGGCATCTCCTGGGGGCCCGCACGGGCCGCGAAGCAGGAGACGGACGGCGGGAAGGCCGCGGACGACTCGGATGCCCCGAAGGGCGAGACCGCAGCCTTCGATGCCTTCGGCGGTGCGTCGGACGATCTGTCAGGAACGAGCCCGAACGGTAACGACGGGACGAACGGGAGGCACCGTGCCGGCTGACGAGGTGCGTCACGAGAACTCTGCGGCAGAGTTCCGTGAGAGAACCGGGCCGCGGCATGCAGCCCCCAGAAAGCCGCTGTTCACCAGGCTGCACATGCCCGCGGGCAAAGCGATCGCCATTGCTGCGATGCCCACGGCCGTGCTCATGGGCATGGGGCTGACCCCCACGCTCGCGCAGGCCAAGGACAACCCCACCAAGTTCTCGGCCGACGACTACAAGGCGTGCGCCGACGCGATCAAGGCGTCCAAGGACGGCAAGGACGCGGCCGACGACAAGGGGGACGAGTCCGCCTCGCCCACCCCGTCGCCCTCTGCGTCCGCGAGCAAGGACACGTCGGACGACAAGGCGGACTCGGGCGACAAGGCCGAGCCCACCCCGTCGCCCTCCGCGTCCAAGTCCACGGACACGCCCTCGGACGACAGCACGGCCGCCAGCAAGACGGCCACGCCGACTCCGACGCCCTCCGAGACCAAGAACCCGCTCGACCCGCTGGGTCTCGGCGACGCGCTCGATAACCTGCTGACGCCGGATCAGAAGGAGTCGGCGACCCCGACCCCCTCGGCGTCCAAGTCCACGGATGTCGGCGGCACCGTCGAGGACACCGTCGGCAAGGTCACCGAGCCCGTCAAGGACACGGCGGACAAGGCCGGGGACGCGGTCAAGGACACGGTGGACAAGGCCGGAAAGGCCGTCGACGACACCGCGGACAAGGCCACGAAGGTGGTCCCCGCGCCGTCGGCGAGCGAGACCGGTGTGCCGGACAACTGCCCGGCCGCGACGGATGCCGAGGGCGGCAACGAGCAGACCCCTGCTCAGGTCCCGAACGACTCGTGGCACCTGGAGGCCAGTTCGCTGACCCTCAAGGGCGCGGACTACCAGGGCATCGTGAACGTGCGCACGCCCAACGGCACGGTCAAGAAGGTCCTGAAGTACGTCATCTCGAACGGCACCGACATCGGCGACCTGCACCAGACGGTCGACGGCCCGGGCGGCAAGACGTACCACGTCCAGGCCGGCAAGGGCACCACGTCCACCATCCGGGGCGGCACGACCACGATGTACACGGAGTCGATCTCGGGGAACCTTCTGGGGCTCATCCCGATCACGTTCGACGCCGAGCACCCGCCGCCGCTGAACATCCCCCTGATCTACTTCACGAACGTGAAGGTCAAGCAGGCCGGTCAGTTCGGCGGCAACCTGCACGTGCCGGGTCTCCACCAGTACCTCACCGGCTGAGCCTGCCGACCCGCGCACCCACGGACCCGTCCGGGAGCCGCACACCACTGAGGGCGCCACCTGAATCAGGTGGCGCCCTCAGTGTGTCGTACGGGGCCGATGGGCCTGGCGAGGCGTCAGTCGCGCTCTCCGCCGCCCAGGTGGTGCACCCGGACCATGTTGGTGGTGCCCGGGACGCCGGGGGGCGAACCGGCCGTGATGATGACGGTGTCGCCGTCGTTGAAGCGGTTCAGCTTCACCATCTCGGCGTCGACCAGGTCGACCATCGCGTCGGTGTTGTCGACGTACGGCACGATGTGCGAATCGACGCCCCAGCTCAGGGTCAGCTGGTTGCGGGTGCCCTCGTCCGTGGTGAAGGCCAGGATCGGCTGGGCCGCGCGGTAGCGGGACAGGCGGCGTGCCGTGTCGCCGGACTGGGTGAAGGCCACGAGGCCCTTGGCGCCCAGGAAGTCGGCGATCTCGCAGGCGGCGCGGGCGACCGAACCGCCCTGCGTGCGCGGCTTCTTGCCGGGCACGAGCGGCTGGAGACCCTTGGACAGGAGCTCCCCCTCGGCCGCGACGACGATCTTCGACATCGTCTTCACGGTCTCGATCGGGTAGGCGCCCACGGAGGACTCGGCGGACAGCATGACCGCGTCCGCGCCGTCCAGGATCGCGTTGGCGACATCGGACGCCTCGGCGCGCGTGGGGCGGGAGTTGGTGATCATCGACTCCATCATCTGGGTCGCGACGATCACCGGCTTGGCGTTGCGGCGGCACATCTCCACGAGGCGCTTCTGCACCATCGGGACCTTCTCGAGCGGGTACTCGACGGCGAGGTCGCCGCGGGCCACCATCACGGCGTCGAACGCCGCGACGACGCCCTCCATGTTGTCGACCGCCTGCGGCTTCTCCACCTTGGCGATGACGGGGACCCGGCGGCCCTCCTCGTCCATCACCTTGTGGACGTCCTGCACGTCGTCGGCGTTGCGCACGAAGGACAGGGCGACCATGTCGCAGCCCATCCGCAGGGCGAAGCGCAGGTCGTCGACGTCCTTCTCGGACAGCGCGGGCACGTTCACGGCCGCGCCGGGCAGGTTGATGCCCTTGTGGTCGGAGATGACACCGCCCTCGACGACGATCGACTTCACGCGCGGCCCGTCGACCTCGATGACGCGGAGCTCGACGTTGCCGTCGTTGATGAGGATCTGGTCGCCCTTGGAGACATCGCCGGGCAGACCCTTGTAGGTCGTGCCGCAGATCGACTTGTCGCCCGGGACATCGTCGGTGGTGATGGTGAACTCGTCACCGCGCACCAGCTCGACGGGGCCTTCGGCGAAGGTCTCGAGACGGATCTTGGGGCCCTGGAGGTCCGCGAGGACGCCGACGGCGCGGCCGGTGCTCTCCGCGGCGGCCCGGACACGGTCGTACCGCCCCTGGTGCTCGGCGTGCGTGCCATGGCTGAAGTTGAAGCGGGCCACATTCATGCCGGCTTCGATCAGCGCAACGAGCTGCTCTTCGGAGTCGACGGCGGGGCCCAGCGTGCAGACGATTTTGGAACGGCGCATGGGGGCGATCCTATCGGTTTGTTTCGCTACGGAATATTCCGTCTGGTGGAATCTACAAATGGGCGGTGGTGCGCTCAGTCGTTGCGGGACGCGGAGCCGTGCACGAGGGCGTAGGTCTGCTGCGCGATCTCCAGTTCCTCGTCGGTCGGGACGACTGCGACAGCCACCCGCGCGTATTCCGGCGAGATCAGCCGCGGTTCGTCGGAACGTACGGAATTGAGCTCGCCGTCGACCGCGAGACCCAGCTCCTCCAGGCCCGCCACGGCAGCTTCGCGCACCGGCGCCGCGTTCTCGCCGACCCCCGCCGTGAACACCACCGCATCCACCCGGCCGAGCACCGCGTAGTACGCGCCGATGTACTTCTTCAGACGGTGGACGTAGATGTCGAAGGCGAGCCGCGCCTCCTCGTCGCCCTCGTCGATACGGCGGCGGATCTCCCGCATGTCGTTGTCGCCGCAGAGACCGACCAGACCGCTCTTCTTGTTGAGCAGTACGTCGATCTCGTCGGCGGACATGCTGCCCACCCGCATCAAATGGAAGATGACGGCCGGGTCCACATCGCCCGAACGCGTCCCCATCACCAGGCCCTCCAAGGGCGTCAGGCCCATGGAGGTGTCCACGCACAGGCCGCCGCGCACCGCCGACGCCGAGGCGCCGTTGCCCAGGTGCAGGACGATGACGTTGACCTCCTCGGGGGCCTTGCCCAGGAGCTCGGCCGCCTTGCGGGACACGTACGCGTGCGAGGTGCCGTGGAAGCCGTAGCGGCGGATGCGGTGTTCGTCGGCGGTCTTCACGTCGATCGCGTAGCGCGCCGCCGACTCCGGCATCGTCGTGTGGAACGCCGTGTCGAAGACGGCGACCTGCGGCAGGTCGGGGCGCAGCGCCATCGCGGTGCGGACGCCCGTGAGGTTGGCCGGGTTGTGCAGCGGCGCGACCGGGATCAGCCGCTCGATCTCCGCGAGGACCGCGTCGTCGATCACGGTCGGCTCGGTGAAGAACATGCCGCCGTGCACCACACGGTGGCCGATCGCGGCGAGTTCGGACGAGTCCAGGCCCATCCCGTCGCGGGCCAGCTCCGCGGCGACCGCCTTCAGGGCCGCGTCGTGGTCGGCGATCGGGCCGTTCACCTCGCGCGCCTCGCCGCCGCCCCCGGTCAGCGGTGTGTGCTTGAGGCGGGACGTCTCCTCGCCGATGCGCTCGACGAGTCCCACGGCGAGCCGGACGCCGCTCTCCATGTCGAGCAGCTGGTACTTCAGCGACGAGGAACCGGAGTTGAGGACGAGGACTCGGGTAGCCAGGGGGGCCGAGCGAAGCTCGTCAGGCAGGGCGGTGGTGGGCGACGGGTGGGAGGTCACAGGTGCTTACCTCTTCGTAGGGGTCAGGAGGCCGGCGTCTGGGCCTGGATCGCCGTGATGGCGACGGTGTTGACGATGTCCTGCACGAGCGCGCCGCGCGACAGGTCGTTGACCGGCTTGCGCAGCCCCTGCAGGACCGGACCGACCGCGATGGCGCGGGCCGAACGCTGAACGGCCTTGTACGTGTTGTTGCCGGTGTTCAGGTCGGGGAAGATCAGCACGCTGGCCTGGCCCGCGACCTCCGAGCCGGGCAGCTTGGTCGCCGCCACCGACGGCTCGACGGCCGCGTCGTACTGGATGGGGCCCTCGATCTTCAGATCGGTGCGCCGCTCGCGCACCAGCTCCGTGGCCCGGCGCACCTTGTCGACGTCCGCGCCCGAACCCGACGTGCCCGTCGAGTACGACAGCATCGCGATCCGCGGGTCCACGCCGAACTGCTCGGCGGTGGCGGCCGCCTGGACGGCGATGTCGGCGAGCTGCTGCGCGTCCGGGTCCGGGTTCACCGCGCAGTCCCCGTACACGAGGACCTTGTCGGCGAGGCACATGAAGAAGACGGACGACACGATGCCGGCGTCCGGCTTCGTCTTGATGATCTCGAAAGCGGGGCGGATCGTCGCGGCCGTCGAGTGCACGGAACCCGACACCATGCCGTCCGCCAGGCCGCCCTGCACCATCAGCGTCCCGAAGTAGTTGACGTCCGCCACCACGTCGTACGCGAGCTCGACGGTGACACCCTTGTGGGCGCGCAGCTGCGCGTACTGGGCGGCGAACCGGTCCCGCAGCTCGGACGTGTCCGGGTCGATGAGCTGTGTGTCGACCAGGTCGACGCCCAGGTCGGCGGCCTTCTTGCGGATCTGCTCCACCGGGCCGAGCAGCGTCAGGTCGCACACCCCGCGGCGCAGCAGGACGTCCGCCGCGCGCAGGACGCGCTCCTCGGTGCCCTCGGGCAGCACGACGCGGCGCTTGTCGGCGCGGGCCCGCTCCAGGAGCTTGTGCTCGAACATCATCGGGGTGACGCGGTCGCTGCTCGGCGCCGAGACCCGCTCCAGCAGGCCGGCCGTGTCGACCCACCGCTCGAAGAGGCCGAGCGCGGTCTCCGCCTTGCGGGGCGTCGCCGCGTTCAACTTGCCCTCCATGGAGAACAGTTCACCGGCGGTGGGGAAGGAGCCGCCCTGCACCGCCACCACCGGCGTGCCGGGCGCGAGGCGGTCGGAGAGCGTCAGGATCTCCTCGCCCGGCCGCTCGTCGAGGGTCAGCAGGACGCCCGCTATCGGCGGGGTGCCGGCGCTGTGCGCGGCGAGCGAACCCACCACGAGGTCGGCGCGGTCCCCGGGCGTCACGACGAGACAGCCCGGCGTCAGCGCCTTGATGAACGCCGGCAGCATCGCGCCGCCGAACACGAAGTCGAGAGCGTCGCGCGCGAGGCCCGCGTCGTCGCCGAGCAGCACCTCGCCGCCGAGCGCCTGCGCGATCTGCGAGACCGTCGGCGCCGACAGGGCGGGCTCGTCCGGCAGTACGTAGGTGGGCACCGGGAGATGGGCCTCGAGGCGGTCGCGTATCTCCTCGCGGTCCTGCGCCGCCACCCGGTTCACGACCATCGCGAGCACGTCGCAACCGAGGACCTCGTACGCGCGGTACGCGTTGCGGGTCTCGGCGTGCACGGACTCCGGGGTCTGCTTGCGGCCGCCCACCACCGGGATGACGGACGCCCCGAACTCGTTGGCGAGGCGGGCGTTGACGGCCAGTTCGTCGGGGAGCTGCGTGTCGGCGAAGTCCGTGCCGAGCACGAGGACGACCTCGTACT
The DNA here is from genome assembly GCF_053644375.1 of Streptomyces sp. NPDC055400. Lineage (NCBI taxonomy): Bacteria > Bacillati > Actinomycetota > Actinomycetes > Kitasatosporales > Streptomycetaceae > Streptomyces > Streptomyces sp. NPDC055400. The sequence goes on from NZ_JBSHLM010000013.1 coordinate 143,943, forward strand.
CGCGGGCGACCTGGTGGAAGCGGTCCACCAGGCGCGAGACCAGTTCGTCGGTGCCCTGCTCGGCCTGCACGGCCGACGCCTCGTGGTAGTCGAGGCCGTAGACCGTCGCCGGGTCCTGGGAGAGGCGGTAGCGCGCCCGCAGCAGATCGAAGAGCCGGTCGGGACCGTCGTGGACGAGCGGGCGGAAGACGCCCACCCGGTCGACCTGCCGGGTCAGGAGCTCCATGACTCCCAGCTCCACGACCTGCCGGCCGTCACCCCGGTCGATCCCGGTCACGTACACGCTGCGCGTCACGCGTGCTCTCCCTTTCGCTGGACGGGCCGCAGAGAAGGGGCCTCTGCCGCAGTGATTCGGCCGCTGAACCGGCCTCTGATGAAAGTCGTAGCCGTGCCCCCTTGACAATACCTCCGGGGGTGGCTAGGTCGCCCGCCGGACAAAGGCCCTGGTCCGGGGGTCGAAAGGCCCGGGAACACAAGCCGCACGGGCGCGTGCTCCCGGCGCTGACCGACATCGCCTCCACGGCCGTGAAAGAATCGGAACGGCTCACAAGTCTCAACAGCGAGCAGGAGACACGCACGATGCGTATCGGAGTTCTCACCGCCGGCGGCGACTGTCCTGGCCTGAACGCAGTGATCCGGTCGGTCGTGCACCGCGCCGTCACGCACCACGGCGACGAGGTGATCGGCTTCGAGGACGGTTACGCGGGACTGCTCGACGGCCGCTACCGCACCCTCGACCTGAACGCCGTGAGCGGCATCCTCGCCCGCGGCGGCACCATCCTCGGCTCCTCCCGGCTCGAGCGCGACCGCTTCCGCGCCGCCTGCGAGAACGCCAAGGAACTCGCCACGGAGATCGGCTTCGACGTCCTCATCCCCATCGGCGGCGAGGGCACGCTGACCGCGGCCCGCATGCTCGCCGACGCGGGCCTGCCCGTCGTCGGCGTCCCGAAGACCATCGACAACGACATCTCCGCCACGGACCGCACCTTCGGCTTCGACACCGCCGTCGGCGTCGCCACGGAGGCCATGGACCGGCTGAAGACCACCGCCGAGTCCCACCAGCGCGTCATGGTCGTCGAGGTGATGGGCCGGCACGCCGGCTGGATCGCCCTGGAGTCCGGCATGGCGGGCGGCGCGCACGGCATCTGCCTGCCCGAGCGGCCCTTCGACCCGGCCGACCTGGTCAAGATGGTCGAGGAACGCTTCTCGCGCGGCAAGAAGTTCGCCGTCATCTGCGTGGCCGAGGGCGCGCACCCCGCCGAGGGCACGATGGACTACCAGACCGGCGCGATCGACCGGTTCGGCCACGAGCGCTTCCAGGGCATCGGCACGGCCCTCGCGTTCGAGCTGGAGCGGCGCCTCGGCAAGGAGGCGAAGCCGGTCATTCTCGGCCACGTCCAGCGCGGCGGCACCCCGACCGCGTACGACAGGGTCCTCGCCACGCGCTTCGGCTGGCACGCGGTCGAGGCCGCGCACCGGGGCGTCTCCGGCCGCATGACGGCGCTGCGCGGCACGGAGATCGAGATGGTCCCGCTCGCCGAGGCCGTCGCCGAACTGAAGACGGTGCCGAAGGACCGCATGGACGAGGCGGAATCGGTCTTCTAGAGCTCCACGGTCCGGCTACCGCCTACGACGTGTGCATCCTCGACCAGAACTCGTCGAGGATCCCGTCGAGGAACTCCCGCCCGGCCTCGCCCGACTCGCGTCCCGAACCGCCGCCCCAGCTGAGCGTCGCGGCCATCAGCGCCTGGTACTCGAGCTGCATCTCCTGGAGCGCCTCCTCCAGTTGTCCCTTGTGCACGGGCACGAGCTTGGCGACCGGGCGCGTGTAGGCCTGCCAGCGCGTGGTCACCGCGCTGCGCAGGAGATCCGTCAGCTGGTCATTGCGGCCGGTGACGGTCGCGAAGTCGGGCGGCGTCAGACCGAGCACCTCGGCGAGGGCGGCCGACTGGCGCTCGTTGCCGCGCCACTCGCCGGTCTCCTCCATCCGCAGATACGAGTGGATCTCCACCCCCACCGTGCGCGCCACGTCCTCCGGCGCCATGCCGCGGGCCATCCGGTGCTCGCGCAGCGTCCGTGCCGTGCCGATGAGATCCCCCGGCGAACACCACAGGGCGCCCGCGAGAGCGGTGAGTTCCGCCGCCGTCGGCGAGGTGAGACCACGCTCCCAGGCGATGATCGTGTCGGGCGTGACGTGATGCTGGCCGTACGAGGCGCGCATGCCGTAAGCGACATGCCCGGGCGCCATGCCCAGGGCCTCGCGGAGGCGTCGGGCGGCCGGGGCGTTGAACGGTGGGGCGGAGTCGCTTGGGTGCACGGGCACACGGTAGGTGTGGGACATGCCGGTGGCTACGGTCTGTTCGCACCGGGTTACTTGTCGTAGGAACCTACGGGGACGGGACTCCCGGTAACCAGATCCGTATACTCCTTGTATGCAACCCTGGGGGCAGTCGTGACGTCGGGACGGGACAAGGCCTACGCGTTTCTCAAGGAGAACGTGCTCGCCGACCCGGACAGGCAAGGGGAGTTCCTCTCCGAGCAGGAGCTCGCCGACCGTATCGGCGTCTCCCGCACCCCGATCCGCGAGGCGCTCCTGCTGCTCGCCGCCGAGGACCTCGTGCGGCTGGTCCCCAAGCGCGGGGCGCAGGTCGTGCCGCTGTCGGGGCGGGAGATCACCGAGCTGATGGAGCTGCGCGGCATCGTCGAGCGCTACTCGGCGGAGCGGGTCATCGCCGAGGGCAAGGCCCCGGTGTCCGAGCTGACCGCACTGCTCGGACGCCAGCGCACGCTCAGCGGGGCCGAGCACGCCAAGGAGTTCATCGCGGTGGATCACCTCTTCCACGCGACGATCGTGGCGGCCGCGGGCAACGCCCTGCTCGACCGCCACTACGACGGGCTCCGCAGCCGCCAGATCCGGGCCGGGGTGGTGGCGCTGTTCAACCAGCACGGCCGGCAGGAGTCCGTGCTCCACGAGCACGAGGCGATCCTCGACGCGATCGCCGCCGGCGACCGGCAGGCCGCGTGCACCGCGATCGACAGCCACCTGGAGTCGACGCTCAAGGTGCTGCTCGCGGGCTAGGGGGTGTCGTCACATTCCCGCCTGCCCAGTGGCCTGCCGTCGTCCGGCTCGTCGTCACAGGCTCCTGCGATTGGCCAGTACCGGGATGGAGCGGCGGACCGAGGCGACCTCGTCGAGGTCCAGGTCCGCGATGAGCAGCCCCGGGCCCTCTTCGAGGTGCTTGCGTACGGTTCCGTCGGGGCCGACGACGGCGCTGTGGCCGATGCCGGTGGGGGCGTTCGACACGGCGGGGACGCCGGACGCCGCCGGGTCCGCCTGGTCCACGGCGGCGAGATAGAGCGTGGCGTCGAGCGCACGGGCGCGGATCAGCAGCTCCCACTGCTCACGCTTGCCGGGACCCGCGCCCCACGAGGCGGGCAGTACGGAAACGACCGCGCCCGCGTCGGCGTGGGCCCTGAACAACTCGGGGAAACGGACGTCGTAGCAGGTCGCGAGCCCGAAGCGGGTGCCGTCGACCTCGAAGGTGACGACCTCGGACCCGGGCGCCACCGTGTCGGACTCGGCGAAGCCGAAGGCGTCGTAGAGGTGGATCTTGTCGTAGGACGCCTCGACGCCGGGGCCGGTGGCGAGCAGGGTGTTGGCCACCTTTCCGTCCGGGGCGGGGGTGAACATGCCCGCGACCACGACGAGCCCGGCCTCCTTGGCGATCTGGCGGACCGCCGTGGCCCAGGGGCCGTCGAGTGGCTGGGCCAGCGGCGCCAGCGGCGTCCCGAAGCAGGCCATCGCGGCTTCCGGGAAGACGACGACGCGGGCGCCCGCGTCCGCCGCGAGACGGGCCTGTTCGCTCAGGAGCGCGAGGTTCTCCTCGGGGCGGGGGCCGGTGGTGATCTGGCTCAGCGCGATGCGCATGAGACGTTCCTCCTCGTGTGGTGTTCGGGAATGCGCGGTGCGGGGGTCAGGACGCCGTGGTCGCGGCGGGGGAGCGGACCGGCTCGCCGCTCAGCAGCTCCTCGTCGCTCCGGTCGCCGTCGCGGCCGAGGCACAGTCCGGCGATCGTGACGATCGCGGTGCCCGCGACGTAGAGGGCCAGCGGGATCCACGAGTCGTACGCGTCGAGCAGCGCCGTGAACAGCAGGGGCGCGACGGCGCCGCCGATGACACCGGCCAGCGTGTACGCGAGCGAGGAGCCGGTGTAGCGCAGGCGCGGGGAGAACTGCTCGGCGATGAAGGCCGCCTGCGGCCCGTACATCGCGGAGTGGAAGACCAGGGCCACCACGACGCCGAGGGCGAGCAGCGGCCAGCTCCCGCCGCCGGTCATCGGGAAGAACAGGAACGGCCACACGCCGGCGGCCGCGGCCGAGACCCCGTACAGGACACGGCGGTTGACGCGGTCGGAGAGGGCGCCGGCCAGCGGGATCAGGAAGACCTGGAGGGAGGAGCCGATGAGGACGGCGGCCAGGGCGGAGCCGCGGGACATGCCGAGTTCGCCGGTCGCGTAGGTCAGGACGAAGACGGTGAACAGCGCGTACAGGACGTCCGGGGCCACGCGGCTGAGGATCGCGGCCGTCAGAGCGCGCGGGTGCGTCGTGAAGACCTCGCGGATCGGGGCCTCAGGGCGCTTGTGCTCGGCCTCCATCGCCTTGAAGACCGGGGTTTCCTCGAGCTTCGCGCGGATCCACAGGCCGAAGAGGACGAGGACGCCGGAGAGCAGGAACGCCACGCGCCAGCCCCAGGAAGTGAACTGAGCCTCCGTCAGGAGTGCGCCGAGGGCAGCGAGTACACCGTTGGCGAGCAGGTTGCCGACCGGCGGGCCGATCTGCGCGGCCGAGGCGTAGAAGCCGCGCCGGCGCGGATCGCCGAACTCGCTGGACAGCAGCACCGCGCCGCCCCACTCGCCGCCGACGCCGACGCCCTGGGCGAAGCGGAGTATCACGAGGGTGATCGGCGCGGCCACGCCGATCGTGGCGTAGGAGGGGAGCAGGCCGATCGCGAGGGTCGCGACCCCGATCAGGACGAGGGTCGCGATCAGGACCTTCTTGCGGCCGAGCTTGTCGCCGAGGCGGCCGAAGACGAAACCGCCGAGCGGGCGCGACACATAGCCGACGGCGTACGTGGAGAACGCGAGGAGGGTTCCGGTGGCGGGGTCTTCCGAGGGGAAGAAGACATCGCCGAAGACCAGCGCCGCCGCGACGGAGTAGATGGCGAAGTCGTACCACTCCAGTGCGGTTCCGGTCAGGCTGGCGAAGAAGGCGCGGCGGACCGCGGACCCGCCGAGCGGGGTCTTTTCCGTGCTCGTGCTGGTGTGGTTCACGACGTCCGTCCCTGAGGTTCCTTGGGTGAGGTTAACTGTCGACCTTCCGGCATACTTCTTGTATACAGGTCGTATGCGCAAGCCTTCCGCGCAAAGTTAACCTCCCCGATACCGCGAACGATGTGGAGAAACCCCATGGCGCTGCTGACCTTCGAACTGCCCGACGGCACCACCCGCGAGGTCGATGTCGTGCAGGTGCTCAACGCCGGGTACGCCGGACGCAGCCAGGACGACGTGGCCGCCCACGTGGCGGAACTCGCCGAGCTGGGGGTGCCCGCGCCGTCCGTGACCCCCGCGCTCTACCCCGTCTCCCCCTACCTCGCCCAGCACACCGAGCAGGTCCGCGTCCAGCACGGGCGCACCTCGGGCGAGGCCGAGTGGGCGCTGGTCGTCGACCGGGGCGGCGACCTGCTCCTGACGGCCGCCTGCGACCACACCGACCGCGACCTTGAGGTGCACGGCGTGGCATGGAGCAAGAACGCGAGCCCCGACGTCCTCGCCCGCCGCGCCTGGCGCCTCGCCGACGTGCAGGAGCGCCTCGACGACCTGACCCTGCGCGCCTGGGTGACCCACGACGGCCAGGAGACCCTCATCCAGGACGGCACCCTGGCCGAGCTGCTCACGCCCGCCTACTGGGCGGACGTCCTCCGGGAGCGCGGCGACCTGGTGCCCGGCACGGTCCTGATCTCGGGCACCATCCCGATGGCCGAGGGCGTCGACCAGTTCGCCCCCCACTGGCGCGTGGAACTGACCGATCCGGCCACGGGTCGTGCGATCGACCTGGCGTACGACGTGGTGAGGATGCCGGTGCCGATCGGCTGAGGGGCGGCCGGTTCGCCGGTTGCTCCATGCTGTGCGCGAGGGTGCGGCCGGTCAGCCCTTGACCGCACCCCCCAGCGCGAACCCCCCGCCGAAGCGCCGGGCCACCAGGACGTACAGCAGGATCACCGGCGTCGAGTAGATGATCGAGAAGGCGGCGAGCTGGCCGTAGACCACTGTGCCCCGGTTGCCGAAGAAGTCGTTGATGCTGACCGAGGCCGGCATCTGTTCGGGGGTGAGCAGGAGCATGAAGGGGACGAAGAAGTTGCCCCACATCATGACGAACGAGAAGACCGTGACCACCGCTACTCCCGGGCCCATCAGGGGGAGCACGATGCGGATCAGGGACTGGAACGAGGACGCTCCGTCGGTCCAGGCCGCTTCCTCCAGCTCCTTCGGGACACCGTCCATGAAGTTCTTCATCAGCCAGATGGCGAACGGGAGTTGGGACGCCGCGAAGAAGAAGATTGTGCCCTGCATGGTGTCGATCAGGTTGACCTGCACGAAGAGCGCGTAGACCGGGACCATGATCGCCGTGATGGGCAGGCACGTCGCGAACAGGACCGTCGCCAGGAAGGGGTTGTTGAAGCGGGAGCGGTAGCGGGACAGCGGGTACGCCGCGAGCGCCGCGCTCGCCACCGTCAGCAGGGTCGCTCCGCCGCACAGCAGGAGGCTGTTGAGGAGCGGTGTGAAGGTGATGTCGGGGGTCAGGACCGCGTCGAAGTTGTCCAGGGTGACCCCGTCGGGGATCTTCACCTGGAGGTTCGCGTGCGGATCGAGCGCGGAGAGGATCACCCACGCCAGCGGCAGGACGAACGCCGCGGCGACGATCAGGAGTCCGGCGTCGGCCGCGAGGCGGTGGCGGACGGTGCGGGGTGAGGACACTCAGGCCTCCGAGCGCAGCAGGCGCATATAGACCAGCGAGAACAGCGATCCGACGACCAGGAGGAGCAGGGCGACCGCCGTGCCGTAGCCGATCATGCTCTTCTGGAAGGCCTGCTCGTACATGAACAGGGGCAGGGTCTGGCTGCGGTTTCCGGGGCCGCCCCGCGTCATCACCCAGATCAGGCCGAAGACGGACAGCGTCTGCAGGGTGTTCAGCATGAGGTTCGTGCCGATGGAGCGGCGGATCATCGGGAGCGTGATGTGCCACATGCGGCGCCAGCCGCCCGCGCCGTCCATCTCCGCGGCCTCGGTGATCTCCTTGGGTATCTCGCCGAGCGCCGCCGAGTAGACCAGCATGGAGAACGCCGTCCCGCGCCACACGTTCGCGAAGGACACCGCGAGGATCGGCAGTGTGAACAGCCAGTTCTGGGTGGGGAGATGGAGCCAGTCCAGGATCGCGTTCAGCGTGCCCTCGCGGCGGAAGAACGCGTAGAGGAGGAAGCCGGCGACGACCTCCGGCAGGACCCACGCGCAGACCACGACCGCGCCCGTGACCGTGCGGACCGTCTTCGACGCGCGCTGCATGAGCGCGGCCAGGGCGAGACCCAGCGTGTTCTGGCCGATGAGCGAGGACAGGACCGTGAAGACGAGCGTGAGCCAGACCGCGTTCAGGAACGCGTCGTCCTTGAACGCGGCCGTGAAGTTGTCGAAGCCCACGAAGGAGGAGTGGGCCTGGCCCGTCAACTGCAGGTCCGTGAAGGCGATGTACGCGCAGTACGCGATCGGGCCGGCCAGGAAGAGCAGCAGCAGGACCAGGGAAGGGGCCAGGGGCAGGGCGCGTGCCAGGGGGCGGCGTACACCGCCCCGCCCCGCCTTCACTTGGATGTCACCTTGCCGTCCGTCGCCGTCTTCAGTTGCTCGTCATACGTGCTCGCCGCCTTCTCGACCGAGCTGTCGCCCGTCGTGACCGACTCCATCGCCTCCTGGATCGCCGTGGAGACCTTCGGGTATGCGGGGTAGGCGGGCCGGTAGTGGGTCGACGCCACCAGGTCCGTGAAGAACTTGATGCCGGGCTGCGCCTTCACGTACGCCGGGTCGGCCGCGACGTCCTTGCGGACCGCGATGCCCGAGTTGGCGATGTACCACTTCTGGGCGTTGGCCTTGGTCTGCATCGTCTTGATGAACTCGAAGGCCAGGTCCGGGTTGGACGCCTTCGACGGGATCGACCAGGTCCAGCCGCCCGACATGCTGACCTTGCCCGGCGCCTGGCCGTTCTGCGTCGGCATGTGCGCGAGGCCCAGCTTCTGCGACCACTCGGGCCACTCGTGGCCGCTGCCCTTCAGCCAGTCCTGCGGGAGCCAGGAGCCGTCGAGGTTGATCGCCAGCTTGCTCTTGGGGAGCAGTTCGCCGCGGACCCGGGTGCCGATGTTCGGGTCGAGGGCGTCGGAGACGTCGGGGCCGAGCTTCTCGCCGTAGACCGTCTTCACGAACGTCAGCGCGTCCTTGAACGGCTTGCCCGCGGTGATCCACTTGTTGGACGACTTGTCGTACAGGGGGTCCGCCGTGCCCGGCCCCGTCCCGTACAGGAGCATCTCGAAGCCCTGCATCGCCGACTGCTCGCCGCCGGGCTTGCCCGTGTAGACGTTGAGCGGGGTGACGGAGGGGACCTTCTTCTTGATCGTGCGGGCCGTGTCGAGGATCTCGTCCCAATTCTCCGGCTGCCAGGGCGTCTTGATGCCGGCCTTCGCGAAGATGCCCTTGTCGTACCAGAGTCCGCGGGTGTCCGTGCCGTCCGGGACGCCGTACGTCTTGCCGTCCTGGGCCTTGGCCGCGTTCTTCGCCGTGTCGATGAACTGGTTCCAGTCGGGCCACTTGGCGAGATACGAGTCGAGCGGCTTCAGATAGCCGCTGGTGATGTCCGAGTTGATGAGGAACGTGTCCTCGTAGACCAGGTCGGGTGCTGTCTTCGGGGAGCGCAGCATCTGCTGGAGCTTGGTGTAGTACTCGGAGTCCGGCGCCTTGATCGGTACCAGCTTCACCTTCTTGCCCGGATGGTCCTTCTCGAACTGCGTCTTCATCGACGCCAGGTACTTGTCCATGACACGTATCTGGTTGTCGGTCGACTGCTTGAAGGAGATCCTGACGGTGTCCGGGTCGTCCCCGGAGCCGCTGCTACAGGCCGTCAGGCCGGTCGCGGCGATGAGCAGAGTGGCGCTGAGGAGCACTGGAGCGGTGGGGCGCACGGGCACGACCTCCTACGGGCCGCCGCCGGCCGGCTTGCCGAGCGGGGCTGCCCGGTGAACGTACGGGCGGGGTCGGATCAAGGTCAATCCCCGTGCAGGAGTGGGTGGTTGACCAATGGTCTAGACCGTCGTGAGCCAGCGGTAGTGCAGTTCGGGTCGGCCCACCTGGCCGTACTGAGGGCTGCGGGCGGCGCGGCCCGACTCGACGAGATGCTCCAGGTAGCGGCGGGCCGTGATGCGCGAGATGCCCACCGACTCGGCCGCCGCCGCGGCGGTCAGACCCTCGGGAGCGGCGCGCAGCGTTCGCGTGACGCGCTCCAGGGTCGGTGCGCTCAGCCCCTTGGGCAGGGCGGCCGGACCCGGGGCGCGCAGCGTGGCCAGGGCGCGGTCGACCTCGTCCTGGCCGCCCGCCTCGCCCGCAGCCGCCCGGAACTCCGCGTAGCGCACGAGCCGGTCGCGCAGCGTCGGGAACGTGAAGGGCTTCAGTACGTACTGCACCACCCCGAGCGAGACCCCTTCGCGGACCACCGTGAGATCGCGGGCCGAGGTCACCGCGATCACGTCCGTGTGATGGCCGGCCGCCCGCAGCGAGCGCGCCAGCTGGAGACCGTGGCCGTCGGGGAGGTGCAGGTCGAGGAGGAGCAGGTCGACCTGGGTGCGCTCCAGCGCCCGGTGCGCCTCGGCGGCCGTGTGCGCCTTGCCGATCGCGGTGAAGCCGGGGACCCGGTTCACGTACAGGACATGGGCGTCGGCGGCCACCGGGTCGTCCTCGACGACCAGTACGCGAATGGTGCCGCCGGTGGCGTCGGGATCTGTCATGCGGTGCCTCCCGTGGGCGTGGTCGCGCTCGTGCGCTGGAGGGGCAGGACGACAGTGAACTGTGCGCCGCCCGTGGGGGACTCGGCCAGGGTCAGGGTGCCGGAGTTACGGGCGACGGACTGCTGGACGAGCGCGAGACCGAGGCCGCGCCCGCCGGGACCGGCCGGCTTGGTGGACCAGCCCCGCTCGAAGACCGCGTCCGCGTGGCCGTCGGCGACACCCGGGCCCGTGTCCGTGACCCGCAGCAGCAGGGTGTCGTCCTGCGCGCGGGCCGTGACCGTCACCTTCGCCTGCGGGGAGCCCTGTGCCGCGTCGACCGCGTTGTCGAGCAGGTTGCCGAGGATCGTCACGAGGTCGCGGGCCGGCAGGGTGGGCGGCACCAGGCCGTCGTCGATGCGGCTGTCCTCGGATATCTCCAGCTCCACGCCGTGCTCGTTGGCCTGCGCCGTCTTGCCGAGCAGGAGCGCGGCGAGCACCGGCTCGCTCACGGCGGCGACGACCTGGTCGGTGAGGGTCTGCGCCAGCTCCAGTTCGGCCGTCGCGAAGTCGACCGCCTCGCCGGCCCGGTCCAGCTCGATCAGCGAGACGACGGTGTGGAGCCGGTTCGCGGCCTCGTGGGCCTGCGAGCGCAGCGCCTGCGTGAAGCCCCGTTCGGAGTCCAGCTCGCCCATGACCGCCTGGAGTTCGGTGTGGTCGCGCAGGGTCACCACGGTGCCGCGCCGGTCGCCGCTGGAGACGGGGGAGGTGTTGACGACGACCACGCGGTCGGTGGTCAGGTGCACCTCGTCGACGCGGGGTTCCGCCGCGAGGAGCGCGCCCGTCAGCGGGGTGGGCAGGCCGAGCTCCGCGACATTGCGCCCGACCGCCTCGTCGCCGACACCGAGCAGCTCGCGCGCCCCGTCGTTGATGAGCGCGATCCTGCGCTGCCCGTCGAGCATCACCAGGCCCTCGCGCACCGCGTGCAGGGCCGCCTGGTGATAGGTGTGCATGCGGCTCAGCTCGGTGGCGTTCATTCCGTGGGTGTGCCGCCGCAGCCGGGCGTTGATCACGTACGTGCCGATGCCGCCGAGGACGAGGGCCCCCGCCGCGACGCCGGCCACCGCGAGCACCTGGCCGCGCGCCTGGGCGCTGATCTCCTCGACCGTGATGCCGGCGCTGACCAGGCCGACGATCCGTTGCCCCGACACGACCGGGGTCACCACGCGGACGGACGGGCCGAGCGTGCCCGTGTACGTCTCCGAGAAGGTCCGGCCGCGCAGGGCGGGCCCGATGTGGCCGAGGAAGCGCTCGCCGATGCGGTGCTCGTCGGGGTGTGTCCAGCGGATGCCGTGCGGATCCATGATCGTGACGAAGTCCACTCCGGTGTGGCGCTGGACGTCGCTCGCGTACGGCTGGAGCGTGCGGGTCGGGTCGCCGTTCCCCGTGATCGCCCCGCGGACGGAGGGCGCGTCCGCGACCGCGCGGGCCGCCGCCGTCGCCTGGCGTGTGGCGGCCTGCTCGGCCTGGTTGCCGTCGCTGATGTACGTGAACAGCGCGCACCCCGCGACCACGACGAAGACCAGGACGACCTGCATCGCGAAGAGCTGGCCGGCCAGGCTGCGGGCGCGTGGCAGGAGGGGGAGGCGCATGGGCCCAGTCTGCCTCTCGTACAGGCGTGGACGTTTAAACATGAACTACTTGAACGTATAAGCGCGAACTAAATGAACGGAAGGGTGACGGCCTTCACATGCCGGGAGATAGTCACCGTGATTCGCCAGACGTGAGCCGCACGCATGGCGCGTACGTGCAGGTTCCCCGTACGCACGCAGTACGCCCAGACACCGTCGTCAGGAGGCACCCGTGGCCGAGACCCAGGTGGCACCCGCCACCAAGCGAGACCGCACCCACTATCTGTACATCGCCGTCATCGGTGCCGTCCTGCTCGGCATCGCGGTCGGTTTCATCTGGCCGGACTTCGCCAAGGAGCTCAAGCCGGTCGGCACCGGCTTCGTGGCCCTGATCAAGATGATGATCTCGCCGATCATCTTCTGCACGATCGTGCTCGGCGTCGGGTCCGTGCGCAAGGCCGCCAAGATCGGCAAGGTCGGCGGGCTCGCGCTCGGCTACTTCCTGGCGATGTCCGTGGTCGCGCTCGCCATCGGCCTGGTCGTCGGCAACATCCTGCACCCGGGCGACGGCATGCACCTCACGCAGGCCGTGAAGGACGTCGGCCACACCGCGGCCAAGGATGCCGCCGAGGGTCCCGTCGACTTCGTCCTCGGGATCATCCCGACGACCCTCGTGTCGGCGTTCACCGAGGGCGAGGTGCTCCAGACGCTCCTGGTCGCGCTGCTCGTCGGCTTCGGGCTCCAGGCCATGGGGCGCGCCGGTGAGCCGGTCCTCAAGGGTGTCGAGCACATCCAGAAGCTGGTCTTCCGCGTCCTCGGCATGATCATGTGGGCCGCGCCCGTCGGCGCGTTCGGCGCGATGGCGGCCGTCATCGGCGAGACCGGCGTGGACGCCCTGAAGGCGCTGGCCACGATCATGCTCGGCTTCTACGTGACCTGCATCCTGTTCGTCGTCGTGGTCCTCGGGACCCTGCTGCGCCTGGCCACCGGCCACAACCTGTTCGCGCTCCTGAAGTACCTGGGCCGCGAGTTCCTGCTGATCCTGTCCACCTCGTCGTCCGAGTCCGCGCTGCCGCGGCTCATCGCGAAGATGGAGCACCTGGGCGTCAGCCGTCCCGTCGTCGGCATCACCGTGCCGACCGGATACTCGTTCAACCTCGACGGCACGATGATCTACCTGACCATGGCCTCGCTGTTCATCGCGGACGCCATGGACCAGCCCCTCGCCATCGGCCAGCAGATCGGCCTGCTGCTGTTCATGATGGTCGCGTCGAAGGGCGCCGCGGGCGTCTCGGGCTCCGGCATCGCGGTGCTCGCCAGCGGACTGCAGTCGCACAAGCCCGCGCTCGTCGACGGCGTCGGCCTGATCATCGGCATCGACCGCTTCATGAGCGAGGCCCGCGCCCTGACCAACTTCGCGGGCAACGCGGTGGCGACCCTCCTCATCGGTACGTGGACGGGTGAGGTCGACAAGGACCGCGTCACGCGCGTGCTCGCCGGTGACCTGCCCTTCGACGAGCGCACGCTCGTGGACGACGGGAGCGGTGCCGCTGCCGCTGTGCCTGACCAGCGGGGTGAGGGCGACAAGGAGCTGGCGAAGGCCTGAGGGCTCCGCTGGGCTCGCAGGTGAGGAATCTGCGGGTCGGTGGGGGCTGGTCGCGCAGTTCCCCGCGCCCCTGGGGGTGGGCCGGCATGAATCTGCGGGTCGGTCTGGGGCCGGGCGCGCAGTTCCCCCGCGCCCCTGGGGGCGTGTGACAGCCCTTAGTTGAGCCCTGCCACCAGTTCGGTGGCGCGTGAGGCGGGTACGCCCGCCGCGGTCAGTACGGTGACCGCGGCGGAGCGGCCCGCCTCTTCTGCTGGGATCAGCCCGTCGTTGACCGCTTCGAGCAGTCCGAACAGCACCTGCTCATGGACGTACGCGAGAGCCGCCGCCGGCAGGGGAGAGGCGAACTCGCCCGATTTCAGGCCCTGTCGGAGCAGCTCGGCGCAGCTGTCGCGGACCGGGGTCAGCCGGGCGCGGATGCCCTCGACGGTGACGGCGCGCTGCGCGAGGGCGACCAGCAGGCGGTAGCGGTCGGCGACCTCCCACACGGCGAGCAGCGAGCGGGCCACGGCCTCGGCCGGGTCGGTCGCCCCGGCGCGCCCCTCGGACTGCGCGGCCTCGACCGCGGCGACGGCGTCGTCGACGAGCGCGGCGACGAGCGCCTCGCGGCTGGGGAAGTGCCCGTAGACCGTGCGCCTGACGACGCCCGCGGCCCTGGCGATCTGGTCCATGGACGCGTCCGGGTCGCGCAGCAGCTCGGCGAGGGCGACGTCGAGGATGCGGCGGCGGTTGGTGTCGGCTCGTCCTGAAGTCACGCGCCCATTCTGCACCCCGGTCCCGACCCCGTTCACGTGTGGTTTTGCACAGTGCTGTGCAATGACGTAAATTGCACAGCGTTGTGTAATTGCACAGTACTGTGCAACGTCCGTGGACACATGGACTCGTGGACTGCGGGGGCCGAGGGCCCCGGAGGGTGGCAGGGGAATGCGCCTCGTCATGAAGGAACCGGTCGAGGGGACGGACCGGCCGTACGCCCGCCGCTGGTGGGCCCTGCTCGTGCTCTGCCTGAGCCTGCTGATCATCGTGATGGCGAATACCGCGCTCACCGTCGCGGCGCCCGACATGACCCGGGACCTCGGCCTGACCAGCGCCGACCTCCAGTGGGTCATCGACGGCTACACCGTCCCGTACGCGGCCCTGATGCTGCTGCTCGGGGCGATCGGCGACAAGTACAGCCGGCGTGGGGCACTCGTCCTCGGCCTCGTCGTCTTCGGCGGCGGCGCCGTCGCGGGCTCGCTCGTCGGCAGCTCCACCGGGGTCATCGCGGCCCGCGCGGTGATGGGCGTCGGCGCGGCCATGATCATGCCCGCCACGCTGTCGCTGCTCGCGGCCACCTTCCCGCGCGCCGAGCGCGCCAGGGCCATCGTGCTGTGGACCGCCACCGCGGGACTCGCCATCGCCGCCGGGCCCCTGGTCGCCGGCGCGCTCCTGCACAACCACGGCTGGTCGTCCACGTTCCTGATCAACGTGCCCGTGGCCGCCGTCGCCCTCGTCGGCGCCCTCGTCCTCGTACCGCCGTCCAAGACGGCGCACCAGCACCGCATCGACTACGTCGGCGGACTGCTCTCCGTCGTCTGGGTCGGCGCCCTCGTCTACATGATCATCGAGGGGCCGCACTTCGGCTGGGGAGCCAAGGCGATCGGCGCCGCGGTCGTCGCGGGCGTGGCCCTGGTGGCCTTCGTCCTGTGGGAGCTGCGCCACCCGCGCCCGGTCCTGGACGTCCGCCGCTTCACGGACCGCCGTTTCTCCGGCTCGAACCTCGCGGTCGCCCTCTTCTTCCTCGCGGTCTTCGGCGCCTTCTACTACCTCACGCAGCACCTCCAGTTCGTCCTCGGCTACGACGCGCTGGCCACCGGCGTCCGCATGCTTCCGCTCGCCGGAGCGGTCTTCGTGGGCTCGGCGCTCACGGGGTACCTCACCCCGCGCATCGGCATGAAGATCACGGTGACGGCCGGCATGGTCGGCGGCACCGCGGCCCTCGCGCTCCTCACGCGCATCGACGCCTCGTCGGCGTACGGGAACTTCGTGCTGCCCCTGGTCATCCTCGGCCTCGCGATCGGCCTCGCCCTCTCGCCGTGCACCGACGCGATCATGGGCTCGTTCCCCGAGTCGGAGCTGGGCGTGGGCGGCGCGGTCAACGACACGTCGCTCGAACTCGGCGGCTCGCTCGGCATCGCGATCCTCGGCTCGGTCCTGTCCGGCTCGTACGCGTCGCGGCTGGCGGACAACACGGCGGGCACGAAGCTGCCGGGCGACGCGCTGTCGACGGCGCAGGACTCGGTGGGTGCGGGCTACGCGGTGGCACAGGGCATCGGCGACCAGGCCCACAAGGTGGCCGAGAAGGCGGCGAGCGCGACCAGTCCCGAGCAGGCGGCCCAGCTCAAGGCGCAGGCCGAGCAGCTCGCGGGCGGAGCGAAGCAGATGGCCGACGCGGTGGGCTCCGCGTTCTCGGACGCGGTGGCCCACACGAGCGTCGTCGGCGCGGTGATCCTCGGGATCGGAACGGTGCTGGTGGCCGTACTGCTGCCGCGGCACGGGGAACGGACGGCGGGGGCGGACGCTGCCGCCGACGTCGCGGGTGAGCCCGACGTCGCGGGTGAGCCTGATGTGGCAGTCGAGACGTCCGAGCCTGACGTTGCAGTCGAGACGTGCGCCGTCGAGCCGGACGCCGCCGCCGAGAAGGAGCCGGCCGCGCAGGGCAACGCGTAATCGCTGGCCTTTCCGTCGGCGTCAACGTTTACCGTCGAGGACATGCGCATCGGAGAGCTGGCTGAGCGGGCGGGGACGACCACGCGGACGCTGAGGTACTACGAGTCGCGCGGGCTGCTGCCCGCGCGGCGCGGGGGCAACGGCTACCGCACGTACGACGAGGCGGACCTTCGGGCCCTGCGGCAGATCAGGACGCTCCAGGACTTCGGGTTCGAGCTGGAGGAGACCCGGCCGTTCGTGGAGTGCCTGCGGGCCGGGCACCCGGAGGGCGACTCGTGCCCCGCCTCGCTCGCGGGGTACCGCCGCAAGCTCGGCGAACTCGATGCGCTGATCGGCGAGTTGACCGCCGTTCGGGAGAAGGTCGGCGCGCAGCTGGAGCGTGCCGAGGAGGCCATGGACGCGCTGGCGGGCGAGGACCCGTCGCCGCGCTGCGAACTGGGAGGGTGAAGTGGGTACGGATCTGAGGGACGTCACGGACGCGGACTTCGACACAGAGGTGCTGGGGGCCGGGCGGCCGGTCCTGGTGGAGTTCACCGCCGAGTGGTGCGGGCCGTGCCGGCAGCTCGCGCCGGTGCTGCGCTCCATCGCGGACGAGGAGCGGGAGCGGCTCGACGTCGTGGTGATCGACGTGGATCACAACCCGGAGACCGCGGTGCGTTACGGGGTGCTGTCGATGCCGACGCTCATGGTCTTCAAGGACGGCGAGCCGGTGTGGACGCGGGTCGGGGCCCGCCCGAAGCGGCGGCTTCTCGAGGAATTGTCGGACGTGGTCTGACAGGGCCGGACATCCGGGAGATCGAGGCCAAAGGGGCGGATGTGCGTCAAGAGTGGTCGTCGCCCAAGGCCGTCAGCCCGCGCGACATGCCCGGACACCGGGTTCGCCCGGTGTCGTACGGTCAGGCCCTCGCCGCCCTCGCTCCGCCACACGTCACTGGATTCCGGTGGAGCCGGTCACCAGGTGCTGATGACCGGCGCGTCCGGCTCGTGCTGCCGCCAGGCCCCGCTGAGGCGCGCGAGCCGGTCCGCGGCGGCGATGCCGCGCAGGGACGCGACCTTGCCGTCGCTGACTTCGAACGCCACGGCGCCCACGACCCGGTCCTCCACCACGGCGAGGACGGCCGGAGAACCGTTGACCAGCGCGATGTGGAACGCGGGGGAGCCGCCGGCCAGCCGCCGCTTCGCCTCAGTGGGCTTGAAGCCGGCCCGCACGTAGGAGGCGACGCGCTCGCGCGTCGTGTACCGCAGCAGCCGCCTGGCCAGTCCGGCGCCGTCCGAGACCGCCGTCACGTCGGCGGTGAGCATCTCCACCAGCCGTTCGGTGCGCCCGGACACGGCGGCGGCGAGGAACTCCTCGACGATCCGGCGCGCGGACGCGGGGTCCACCTCGTCGCCGCCGCGGCGCTCGGCGACGACCCGGCGCCGGGCCCGGTGGACATGCTGCTGGCTCGCGGACTCGCTGATCTCGAGGATCCCGGCGATCTCGGCGTGGGGGTACGCGAAAGCCTCGCGCAGGACGTAAGCGGCCCGCTCGACGGGTGAGAGGCGCTCCATCAGGGTCAGTACGGCCAGGGACACCGATTCGCGCTGCTCGAAGGTGTCGGCAGGGCCGAGCATCGGGTCGCCCTCGAGCAGCGGCTCGGGCAGCCAGGCACCGGCCGCGCGCTCGTGGCGCGCCTGCGCCGATCGGAGCCGGTCGAGGCAGAGATTGGTGACGACCTTGGTCAGCCACGCCTCCGGCACCTCGACCCGTTCGCGGTCTGCGGCCTGCCAGCGCAGGAACGTGTCCTGCACGGCGTCCTCGGCGTCGGCGGCCGAGCCGAGCAGACGGTACGCGAGCGAGGCCAGCCGGGCCCGGCTGGCCTCGAACCGATCGATGGCTGCACTGTCCATGCGCAGCAGCCTAGGCGGCGGCCCTCACACCGGCCCGGTCGGGCGCGGTGGCCAGGCGGCGCTTGCGCTTCGGCAGGCCGAAGGTCGGGTGAACGATGCTCCACCCGGACCCCTTGAGCACGCCCGACTTGAGCCGCGCGGCCGTCCGGCCGCCCAGGTACCAGGACTTCGACCGGACGTCCCCGTCCACCATCTGGAAGATCGCGTCCCGCCGTCCGAGGCTGATGTGGTTGCCGTAGTACTTCAGCGCGGTGGCCGGAACCTCACTGCCCGTCAGGCGCGCGATGATCGCGGCGGTCGCCTGCATGTTGGTGAATCCGGCGGAGCCGCAGGACATCGGCAGCGGCCGGCCGTTGTCGCCGATGGCGTAGGCGCAGTCACCGGCGGCGTAGACGTCCGGGTGCGAGACCGAGCGCATGGTGCGGTCGACGACGATCTGGCCGGTCCCGGCGACCTCCAGGCCGCCGGCGGCCGCGATGGGGTGAACTGCGAACCCGGCCGACCAGACGGTCACGTCGGCCGGGATGCACGTGCCGTCGGCGGCGATCGCCCGCGTCGGCTCGACCGCCTCGATCCCGGTGTGCTCGTGGACGGTGATGCCGAGCCGGTCGAAGGCCTGGCGCAGGTGGCGGCGGGCCTTCGGGGAGAGCCAGGCGCCCAGCTCGCCGCGGGCGGCGAGTGCGACCGAGAGGTCGGGCCGTGACTCGGCGAACTCGGTGGCGCTCTCGATGCCGGTCAGCCCTTCACCGACGACCAGCACGGTGCCGCCCTCGCCCAGGCCGGCCAGGCGCTCGCGCAGACGCAGCGCCGAGGACCGGCCGGTCACATCGAAGGCGTGCTCGGCCACGCCGGGGACGCCACGGTGGGCGACGGAGCTGCCGAGCGCGTAGAGAAGAGTGTCGTACGCGAGCTCGCCGTCGCCGACATCGCCCACATCGCCGTCCGGGCCCGTCAGGGCGACGGTCCTGCGCTCGGGGTCGACGCCGGTGACGCGCGCCAGGCGCAGCCGCACCCCGGTACCGGCGAACACGTCGGCGAGTTTGCGGACCGCGAGGTCCTGGCCGATCGCGAGCTGGTGGAGGCGCATCCGCTCGACGAAGTCGGGCACGGCGTTGACGACGGTGATCTCGGTGTCGGCGGGGGAGAGCCGGCGGGCCAGGTTTCCGGCGGCGAAGGCCCCCGCGTATCCGGCGCCGAGTACGACGATGCGGTGCTTCATGGCGTTGCTCCTGTCTCGTTCGCGTGCCCCTTGAACGAGACGGCGCCCCGATTGCTGACAGGACGCGGGTGTGACGCGGGTCACCGGACCGAGATGGAGGGGGCTGAGCTTCCGGCGGGCGCTCGGGGCCGGCCCGGGCAGTCGAAACGGGGCGCCGGCGGGGCCAGGGATCGCTGTACCCGGCGAGAAAGGCGGCGAATTCCCCGAGAGTAGAATTGGACCCTGCCAGGGGGTATATTGAGCTTTTCTGTGTGCCCACAGAAAAGGCCCCTCACGAGGGGCCGAATAAACACACCGTACCTGGCAGGGAGCCGCTTTGTCAACCCGTGAAGCGCGTGAAATCGCTGAATTGCAGAAAGAGCAGGAATTCATCGACCGGCTTTACGCGCGCGTCGATGTGCTGCGCGGCGATGCCGCGGAGTCGGTCACGGACGCCCTGACACCGGTCGGCACCGGCCAGCAGGCGCGCCTCGAAAGGGACCTCCTCGTCGTCGAGCGTTCCGGCCTGCTCGCCGCGCTGAACGCCGTCGACGGTTCGCTGTGCTTCGGCCGGATCGATCTCACCGAAAAGGCCGGCGGCACCGCGCATCACATCGGGCGCATCGGAATTCGCGAGGACGACAGCGAGCACACCCCGATTCTGATCGACTGGCGCGCGCCGGTCGCCCGCCCCTTCTATCTCGCCACCGGGCACACGCCCATGGACATCAGGCGGCGGCGCCACCTCACCACCGAGGGCCGCACCGTCACCGAGCTGCACGACGAGATCCTCGACCTGGGGGACGAGGAGCGCA
The DNA here is from genome assembly GCF_053644375.1 of Streptomyces sp. NPDC055400. Lineage (NCBI taxonomy): Bacteria > Bacillati > Actinomycetota > Actinomycetes > Kitasatosporales > Streptomycetaceae > Streptomyces > Streptomyces sp. NPDC055400. The sequence goes on from NZ_JBSHLM010000013.1 coordinate 163,861, forward strand.
CCGGGTTCGAGGACCCGACGGGCGACGCCGTACTGCTCGCCGCCCTGAACTCGGCCCGCACCGGCCGTATGGGCGACATCGTGCAGACCATCCAGGCCGAGCAGGACCGGATCATCCGCCACTCGCACCGCGGCGTGCTCGTGGTGGAGGGCGGCCCCGGCACGGGCAAGACCGCGGTGGCGCTGCACCGCGCGGCGTTCCTCCTGTACGAGCAGCGGGAGCTCCTCGCCAAGCGGGCCGTGCTCATCGTCGGCCCGAACCCCGCCTTCCTCGGCTACATCGGCGAGGTCTTGCCCGCGCTCGGCGAGACCGGCGTGCTGCTCGCCTCGCTCGGGGAGCTGTTCCCCGGCGTGCACGCCACCGCCGAGGACACCCCGCACGCCGCCGCCGTCAAGGGCGCCGAGGCCATGGTGGACGCCCTCGCGCTCGCCGTCCGTGACCGGCAGCAGCTCCCCGAGCCCGGCGCCCCGATGATCGTCGGGCACGACGACGGCGACCTGATCCTCGACTGGGAGATCGCCTACGAGGCCCGGCAGGCCGCCCGCGACACGCTCCTGCCGCACAACCTCGCCCGCCCCACCTTCGCCTTCCGGATCATCGACGCGCTCACCGCCCAGCTCGCGGAGCGCATCGGCGCCGACCCGTACGGCGGGCCCAACTTCCTCGGCCCCGACGACCTCGCCCTGATCGGCAAGGGTGTCGCCGCCAGCTCCGAAGTGCACGCCGCCATTGAGGAGTTGTGGCCGCAGCTCACCCCGCAGGACCTGGTCGCGGACTACCTGGCCGAGCCCGTGCACGTGGCCGGCGAGGACGCGAAGGCGATCCGGCGCGACGTGACGGGGCCGGCGGACTGGACCCCCGCCGACGTTCCGCTCCTCGACGAGGCCGCCGAGCTGCTCGGCGTCGACGACAGCGCCGAACGCGCCCTGGCCGAGGCGGCGCGCCAGGAGCGGATCGGCTACGCACAGGGCGTGCTCGAACTCTCCCGCGGCTCGGAGACGTACGAGTTCGAGGACGAGGAGGACTCCGAGGTCCTCGCCGCGCACGACATCGTCGACGCCGAGCGGGTCGCCGACTGGTACGAGGAGGAGGACCACCGCAGCGCCGCCGAGCGCGCGGCGGCCGACCGGACCTGGGCGTTCGGGCACATCATCGTCGACGAGGCGCAGGAGCTGTCGCCGATGGCGTGGCGGCTGCTGATGCGCCGCTCGCCGACGCGCTCGATGACGCTGGTCGGCGACCCCGCGCAGACCGCCGAGGAGGCCGGCGTCGGATCGTGGGAGAAGATCCTCGCGCCGTACGTCGCGGACCGCTGGGAGCACACCCGGCTCGGCGTCAACTACCGCACGCCGTCCGAGATCATGGACGTGGCGGCGGCCGTGCTGCGCGCCGAGCACCCCGGCTTCGAGCCGCCGTCCTCGGTCCGCTCGACGGGCGTGCGCCCCTGGGCGCGCGCGGCCGGTGACGTCGTGAAGGCCGTGGCCGAGGAGGCCGTCGCCGCCACGCCCGAGGAGGGGCGGCTCGCGGTGATCGCTCCGCGCAGGCTGCACGCGGCGCTCGCCGCCGCGCTGCCGGACGTCGTGGCGGGCGGCGAGCCCGACCTCACCAAGCACCTGGTGCTGCTCGACCCCCGCCAGGCCAAGGGGCTCGAGTTCGACCGCGTGCTGGTCGTGGAGCCGGGCGAGTACGGCGTCAGTGATCTCTACGTCGCGCTGACCCGGGCCACCCAGACACTCGGCGTCGTGCACGGCGGGGAGCTGCCCGAGTCGCTGCGCGGCGTGCTGGTCACGCGGGCCTGAGCCACACCGTCGCGAGCGGCGGGAGCGTGAGCCGGACACTGGCCGGACGCCCATGGGCACCCTGGGCGTCCGGCTTGACCGGGTCCGGGTTGCCGACGTCACCACCGCCGTAGCGGGACGCGTCGGTGTTGAGGACCTCGTGCCAGGCCGGTACGTCGTCGGGGGCGCCGAGCCGGTACTCGTGGCGCACCACCGGCGAGAAGTTGGACACCGACATGAGCGGGCTGCCGTCGGCGGCGCGGCGCAGGAACGCGAAGACGTTGTCCTGCGCCGCGTCACCGACGATCCACTCGAAGCCCGCCGGGTCCATGTCGCGCTGCCAGAGCGCCGGTTCGCCGCGGTAGACGGCGTTCAGGTCACGGGTGAGGTCGCGGACACCGCGGTGGTCGGGCTCCGCCGGGTACGACGGGTCGAGCAGCCACCAGTCCGGGCCGTGGGCCTCCGACCACTCGGCGCCCTGCGCGAACTCCTGCCCCATGAAGAGGAGTTGCTTGCCCGGGTGGGACCACATGAAGCCCAGGTAGGCGCGGTGGGTCGCCCGCTGCTGCCACCAGTCGCCGGGCATCTTGGAGACCAGCGCCTTCTTGCCGTGGACCACTTCGTCGTGCGAGATCGGCAGGACGTAGTTCTCGCTGTACGCGTAGACCATCGAGAACGTCATCTCGTCGTGGTGGTAGCTGCGGTGGACCGGGTCGTGGGACACGTAGCCGAGCGAGTCGTGCATCCAGCCCATGTTCCACTTCAGGCCGAAGCCGAGACCCCCGAAGCCGCCCGGTCCGATGTGGTGGGTCGCCCGGGTCACGCCGTCCCACGCGGTCGACTCCTCGGCGATCGTGACGACGCCGGGGACCCTGCGGTACAGCGTCGCGTTCATCTCCTGGAGGAACTCGACCGCGTCCAGGTTCTCCCGTCCGCCGTACTGGTTCGGGGTCCACCGGCCGTGCTCGCGCGAGTAGTCGAGGTACAGCATCGAGGCGACGGCGTCGACGCGCAGGCCGTCGATGTGGAACTCCTCGCACCAGTACACCGCGTTGGCGACCAGGAAGTTGCGGACCTCCTTGCGGCCGTAGTCGAACTCGAGCGTGCCCCAGTCGGGGTGGGCGGCGCGCAGCGGGTCCTCGTGCTCGTACAGGGTGCGGCCGTCGAACTCGGCGAGCGCCCAGTCGTCGCGCGGGAAGTGGGCCGGCACCCAGTCCATGAGGACGCCGATGCCGGCCTGGTGCAGCGCGTCGACCAGATACCGGAAGTCGTCGGGCGTGCCCATGCGGGCCGTCGGGGCGTAGAAGCCGGTGACCTGGTAGCCCCACGACCCGCCGAACGGATGCTCGGCGACGGGCATCAGCTCTACGTGCGTGAACCCCAGGTCGGCGACGTACGCCGGGAGTTGATCGGCCAGCCGGCGGTACGTGAGGCCGGGCCGCCAGGACGCGAGGTGGATCTCGTAGACCGAGAACGGGGCCTCGTGCACGGGCGGAGTGCCGCGGCGGGCCATCCACTCGTCGTCGTGCCAGGTGTGATGCGACGCGTCGATGACCGAGGAGTTGGCGGGCGGGACCTCCGTGCGGCGGGCCAGCGGGTCCGCGCGCATCGTCTTCGAGCCGTCCGGGCGGGTGATCTCGAACTTGTACAGCTCACCCTCGCCGAGAGCCGGGACGAAGAGCTCCCAGATCCCTGTGGAGCCGAGCGAGCGCATCGGGTGGCCCGTGCCGTTCCAGTAGTTGAAGTCGCCTACGACGCGCACCCCTTGGGCGTTGGGCGCCCAGACGGTGAAGCGGGTGCCGGTGAGGCCCTGGTGCGTCATGGGGTGCGCGCCGAGCGCCTGCCACAGCTGCTCGTGCCGGCCCTCGCCGATCAGGTGCAGGTCGAACCCGGAGAGCGCGGGCAGCAGCCCGTACGGGTCCGGGGTCTCGTGGTCGCCGCTCTCGTAGGTGACCAGGAGGCGGTAGTCGGCCGGGGGTACGGGCAGGTCGACGAGGCCCGAGAAGAAGCCGTCGCCGTCGTCGTGCAGCGCGACCCGGAGGCCGTCCGCGACGACCGTGACCGCGCGGGCGTAGGGGCGCAGCGCCCGGAACGCCGTCCCGGAGGGCGTGGTGTGCGCGCCGAGGGTGGAGTGCGGGTCGTGGTGGGTGCCGGCGAGGAGGCGGTCGCGGTCGGCGGCGGGGGTGGGGGAAGGGGCGGCGGTGAGGGGTGTGGGCGGTGTGGAGCGGGAGGGGTCGTGCGTCACGGGGTGGCCTCCTGGCTCGGGGTCGACATGGGGTGCTGCGGTGCCGCGTCCGCGTCTCCGGTGCGGGGGCGCGGCATGCCGGAGGCCTCCGTGGCGAGGCGGTCGATCGCCGACAGGGGGATCGACAGCCAGTCCGGGCGGTGATGGGCCTCGTAGACGGCTTCGTAGACCGCCTTGTCCGTCTCGTAGGCGCGCAGCAGGACCGGGTCCGTCCGCGGATCGTCGCCCGCGGCCTGCGCGTAGCCCGCGCAGTAGGCGTCCCGGCACCCGCGCGCCCAGTCCGGCGCCCAGGGCCGGCTGGTGCGGGCCGCGTAGTCGAAGGAGCGCAGCATGCCGGCCACGTCGCGGGCGGGCGGGTGCGGCAGCCGGCGTTCGGGCAGGGGGCGGGACGGCTCGCCCTCGAAGTCGATGACCGACCAGGCGCCGGCGGGCGAGCGCAGGCACTGGCCCAGGTGCAGGTCTCCGTGCACGCGCTGGGCGGTGCGGGGGGTCGTGTCGGCCGCGAGGGCGTCGAAGGCGGTGTGCAGCGCGGGCGCGTAGGGATGGAGAGCGGGCACCGCCTGGACCGCCTTGTCCAGGCGGTCCTTCATCGACCGGGCCAGCTGCACCGTGTGGGCGCGGCCCAGGGTGACCGTCGGCAGGGCGTGCGCCAGGGCGAGGTGGATCTCCGCTGTCGCGCGGCCAAGTTCGCGGGCCTCGTGGCGGAAGTCCTGCCCCTTGGACAGCTCGCCGAGCGCGAGGTCCCAGCCGTCCGTCGCGCCCGCGAGGTAGGGCTGGAGCAGGCCCAGCGAGAGCGGATCGTCGTCCGTCGTCTCGAACCACGCCACCGGGGCGAGCGCGCGAGAGCAGCCTTCGTCGGCCAGCGCGCGCTGGAGTTCCAGGTCCGGGTTGAGACCCGGCGTCACACGGCGGAACACCTTGAGGATGAACGTATCTCCGTAAATGATCGACGAGTTGGACTGCTCCGCGTCGAGGGGGCGCGGGGCGAGGTCCGGCGGGACCGGGGTCGCGCCGTCGTGCGCGAAGCGCAGTCCGTCCAGGCGGCCCGGGTGGCGCAGCCGCTCCAGGAGGAGGTCCGTCAGCCGGGGGTCGAGCAGGGCCTCGTAGACCGTGCGTCCGGCGAGGGGGCCCTGCGTGACATGGCCGATGAGGGCCGGCGCCAGGTACGGGGGCAGCGACTCCCTTACGCCCAGCAGGAGTTGATAGGTGTCCTGGGTGGGCTCGATGCGCAGAAGGGCGTGGATCAGGCCCGGCTGGCGTGCCGTGACCGGCAGCAGGTCCGTCGCGGCGAGCAGGGTGAGATCGGGTGCTGTTCTGCCCGCGAACCAGCGTTGCCGGGGCAGCCACGCGCGCAGGAGCGGATCGAGCGAGGCGAGCAGCTCGGGTCGCGCGGTCGGGCCGGTTCGGGTGACGGCATCCGGCATGGCGTCACGTCCTTTCCCCGGGGCGGGCCGCGACTGGGTGCGGGGCGGCGTCCCGGAAATGCGGCAGAGGCAGTACGAGCGGGACGTGTCGGGGTGTGTGGTGATGGGTGCCCAGGGAGGGGCGGCGGAAACCGGCCCTCCCCGGGCGGCGTTCAGGCGTCCTTGCGCAGCCGGAACCAGTAGAAGCCGTGACCTGCGAGGGTGAGGAGATAGGGCAGTTCACCGATGGCCGGAAAGCGCACCCCGCCGATCAGCTCGACCGGGTGCCGGCCGCTGAAGGCCTGGAGGTCGAGTTCGGTGGGCTGGGCGAAGCGCGAGAAGTTGTGGACGCACAGGACGAGGTCGTCTTTGTACTCGCGCAGGAACGCGATCACGGCCGGGTTGGACGACGGGAGTTCGGTGTACGAGCCGAGGCCGAACGCCTCGTTCTGCTTGCGGATCTCGATCATGCGCCGGGTCCAGTGCAGCAGCGAGGACGGGGACGACATGGACGCCTCGACGTTGGTGACCTGGAAGCCGTAGACCGGGTCCATGATCGTGGGCAGGGAGAGCCGGCCGGGGTCGCAGGACGAGAAGCCCGCGTTGCGGTCGGGTGTCCACTGCATCGGTGTGCGGACCGCGTCGCGGTCGCCGAGCCAGATGTTGTCGCCCATGCCGATCTCGTCGCCGTAGTAGAGGATCGGCGAGCCCGGCAGGGAGAGCAGCAGGGCGGTGAAGAGTTCGATCTGGTTGCGGTCGTTGTCGAGGAGGGGTGCGAGGCGGCGGCGGATGCCGATGTTGGCCCGCATGCGCGGGTCCTTGGCGTACTCCGCGTACATGTAGTCGCGCTCTTCGTCGGTGACCATTTCGAGCGTGAGCTCGTCGTGGTTGCGCAGGAAGATGCCCCACTGGCAACTCGACGGAATGGCGGGCGTTTTGGCGAGAATTTCCGAGACCGGGTAGCGGGACTCGCGGCGGACCGCCATGAAGATGCGCGGCATGACGGGGAAGTGGAAAGCCATGTGGCACTCGTCGCCGCCGGACGCGTAGTCGCCGAAGTAGTCGACCACGTCCTCGGGCCACTGGTTGGCCTCGGCGAGCAGGACCGTGTCCGGATAGTGCGCGTCGACCTCCTTGCGGACCCGCTTGAGGAGCTCGTGCGTGGCCGGCAGGTTCTCGCAGTTGGTCCCCTCCTCCGCGTAGAGGTAGGGCACGGCGTCGAGCCGGAAGCCGTCGATGCCGAGGTCCAGCCAGAAGCGCAGGGCCGCGATGATCTCCTCCTGGACGCGCGGGTTCTCGTAGTTGAGATCCGGCTGGTGGGAGAAGAAGCGGTGCCAGAAGTACTGCTTGCGCACCGGGTCGAAGGTCCAGTTGGACGCCTCGGTGTCGACGAAGATGATCCGCGCGTCCTCGTACTGCTTGTCGTCGTCGGCCCAGACGTAGTAGTCGCCGTACGGCCCGTCGGGGTCCTTGCGGGACTCCTGGAACCACTCGTGCTGGTCGCTCGTGTGGTTCATGACGAAGTCGATGATCACGCGCATCCCGCGCTGGTGCGCGGCGTCGACGAACTCCACGAAGTCGGCCAGGTCACCGAACTCGGGCAGCACGGCCGTGTAGTCGGACACGTCGTAACCGCCGTCCCGCAGTGGGGACTTGAAGAACGGCGGCAGCCACAGGCAGTCCACGCCGAGCCACTGGAGATAGTCCAGTTTCGCGGTGATGCCCTTGAGGTCGCCGACTCCGTCGCCGTTGCTGTCCTGGAAGGAGCGGACGAGGACCTCGTAGAAGACGGCACGTTTGAACCAGTCGGGATCCCGGTCCTTGGCGGGGGTGTCCTCGAAGGTGTCCGGGACGGGTTCATTGACGGTCATGGTGTGGGTGACCCTCCGATCAACGGTGAGGACGGTCGCAGGACGGTGAGGATGTGCGCGGGCGTACGGCCCGGCTCGAGGCGCACATAGTTGGCCCTGCCCCAGTGGTAGGTCTCACCGGTGAGCTCGTCGCGCATCGGTGCGGACTCGTGCCAGCCGAGTCCCAGTTGCGGCATGTCCAACGACACCGTCGCCTCCTGGGTGTGGTGAGGGTCGAGGTTGGCGACCACCAGAACCGTGTTCGAGCCGTGCGCGCCTGCGACCGACTTGGAGTACGCGATCACCGTGTCCTTGTCGGTGTGGTGGAAGTGCACGTCACGCAGCCGGCGCAGGGCGGGGCTGCGGCGCCTGATGTCGTTGAGCCGGGTGATGAGGGGCGCGATCGAACGACCCTCGTGCTCGGCCGACTCCCAGTCGCGCGGCCGCAGTTCGTACTTCTCCGAATGCAGATACTCCTCGCTACCGGGGCGTAGCGGGGTGTTTTCGCACAGTTCGTAGCCGCTGTAGACGCCCCAGGTGGGGGAGAGCGTGGCGGCCAGGACCGCGCGCGCCTCGAACGCGGGCCGCCCGCCGTCCTGGAGGTAGGCGTGCAGGATGTCCGGCGTGTTCACGAAGAAGTTGGGACGCATGTACGCGGCCGTGTCCCTGGCCAGCTCCGTCGCGTACTCGGTGAGCTCCTGCTTCGAGTTGCGCCAGGTGAAGTAGGTGTACGACTGCTGGAAGCCGGCCTGCGCGAGGGTGCGCATCATCGCGGGGCGCGTGAACGCCTCGGCCAGGAAGATCACGTCGGGGTCGGTGCGGTTGATCCCCTTGATGACCCGCTCCCAGAAGACGACGGGCTTGGTGTGCGGGTTGTCGACGCGGAAGATGCGCACGCCGTGCTCCATCCAGAAGCGCAGGACGCGGGTCGTCTCCGCGATCAGTCCCGGCATGTCCTTGTCGAAGGCGATCGGGTAGATGTCCTGGTACTTCTTCGGCGGGTTCTCGGCGTACGCGATCGTGCCGTCCGGCCGGTGGTGGAACCACTCCGGGTGCTTCTCCACCCACGGATGGTCGGGCGAGCACTGGAGCGCGAAGTCCAGCGCGATCTCCAGGCCCAGGTCCGCGGCCCGGCTCACGAACGCGTCGAAGTCGTCGAGCGTGCCGAGATCCGGGTGGACCGCGTCGTGACCGCCCTCCGGAGAGCCGATCGCCCAGGGGACACCCACGTCGTGCGGCCCCGGCGAGAGCGAGTTGTCGGGCCCCTTGCGGTACGTGGTGCCGATGGGGTGGATCGGTGGCAGATAGAGAACGTCGAAGCCCATCGCCGCGATGGCCGGAAGGCGCTTCGCGGCCGTGTGGAACGTGCCGGAGACCGGCGGTTCCCCCTCGCGCACGATCGCGCCCTCCGAGCGCGGGAAGAACTCGTACCACGCCCCGTACAGCGCCCGCTCCCGCTCCACGCGGAGCGGCAGCGGGTCGGAGCTGGTCACCAGCTCGCGCAGCGGGTAGAGGGCCAGGACCTCGTCGACCTGCGGGGTGAGCGCGGCGGCCAGGCGGGCCGCGGCGGGGCGTGCGGTGTCCCGCAGCGCGGCGGCGGCGCGCAGCACCGTCTCGCGCTGTCCCTTGCGCTGCGGCACGCCCTCGGCGGCGCGCTCGTACAGCAACGCCCCTTCCTCCAGGACGAGTTCGGTGTCGATGCCCGCCGGGACCTTGATCTGCGCGTGGCGGCGCCAGGTGGTGACCGGGTCGCCCCATGCCTCGACGAAGTAGCTCCAGCGGCCCTCCGACGTGGGCGTGACCTGCGCGCCCCAGCGGTCGGTGCCGGGGGCCAGCTCGCGCATCGGGGTCCACGGGCCCGTGCGGCCGCGCGGCGAGCGCAGCACCACGTTCGCCGCGACCGCGTCGTGGCCCTCGCGGAAGACCGTCGCGCTGACCTGGAAGGACTCGCCCACCACCGCCTTGGCCGGCCTGCGGCCGTGGTCCACGAGGGGCTGGACGTCCAGGACGGGGAGCCGTCCGAGCGTGGTGGCGGAGGTGGCCGGCGGGCGCCTCCGGCCCGGTGGTTTCTGCGATTTCGCGCTTCTGGCCGACTGCTTCGCCGGGTCCGTGTGCGGCTTCGGCGAGGGACTCTGTGCGGGCATGACCGCTCCTGACCGCGGGGGTTCGGCTTACGGAAACGGGGGTGATGACGAGGGTCGCGCAGTGTGTACCGGAGGAGCCTTCCACGGTCGCAGGGCGGGCAATCCGGTGCTTTGTTAACTACTCGCGCGTAAGCACACAGACAAGTCCGGCCCCGCCGCGAACGACGGGACCGGACCATGAACTCACCTTTCGTCTACGGGTTGTTGACCTGGAGCAGCTTGTTCGGCGAGCCGGGCAGCGGGTCCGTGATCCGGCCCTTCGCCGCACGCCCGGTCAGCGCCCGGCTCACCTCGGCCGGGGTGGCCGAGGGGTGGTCGGCCAGGTACAGCGCGGCGGCGCCCGCCACGTGCGGCGACGCCATCGACGTACCGGAGAAGGTCGCCTTCCCCGTGTCGCTCGCGTACCCCGCCGAGGTGATGTCGACGCCGGGGGCGAACAGATCCAGCCGGGTGCCCCAGTTCGAGAAGTTGGCGCGCCGGTCCGTGCGGTCACTCGCGCCGACCGTGATGGCCTCCTTGACGCGGGCCGGCGAGTACAGGCTCGCCGGGAGGCCGTCGTTGCCGGCCGCGACCGTGTACGTGACACCGGAGGCGATGGAGCCCCGCACCGCCGCGTCCAGCTGGGCGTTGGCGTAGCCGCCGAGGCTCAGATTGGCGACGGCCGGTTTGCGCGCGTTCCTCGTCACCCAGTCGATGCCCGCGATGACCTGGGCGGTCGTCCCGGAGCCCGCGTCGTCGAGCACGCGGACCGCGACCACGTCGGCTTTCTTCGCGACGCCGTAGCCCGTGCCGGCGACGGTCGCGGCCACATGCGTGCCGTGGCCGTTGCCGTCCTGGGCGGTGGCGTCGCCGTCGACGAAGTCCCGGCCGTAGTGCGCCCGGCCGCCGAAGTCCCGGTGCGAGATCCGGATGCCGGTGTCGATGACGTACGCCGTCACGCCCGAGCCCGCCGACTCGGGCCACGTGTAGGACTTGTCGAGCGGCAGATCGCCCTGGTCGATGCGGTCGAGCCCCCAGGACGGCGGGTTCTTCCGGGTGTGGTCGAGCGAGACCCGTGAGTCCTGGACGACCGAGGCGACCGATGGATCGGCCGCGAGCCTTCTGGCCTGCGTCTCGCCGACGCGCACCGCATACCCGTTCAGCGCCGTGCTGTAGGTGTGGCGTATTTTCGCCCCGTACTTCTCGGCGAGACCCTTGCCCGTGCCGGACGGTGCCTTCGTTCCCCCCTTGAGCGTCACGATGTAGCTGTCTGCGACGGCGCCGGGCTCACCGGCGCCGAGTATGCGCCCCAGCCGGGGCGCGGCATGCGCGGGCAGCGTGACGGCCGAGAGGACCGCGGCCGTGGTCACGGCCGTGAGCGCGCCCGCCCAGCGCAGACGCCTGTTGCGCGTCGGTGTCATGTCGTGAGTTCCCCTCCCTCGACTCGGCGCGCGAGGACCGCAGTTGCACGGCCGCCGGTCCTGGCGGCCGGGATCCGCGCACACCGCTTGGCAGCCTCTCGTGCGCTGTCAGGCCCTACAAGACCGCATGAGGGGGCGGAATCGGCCATATCGCCCGTGGGGGGCCGGTGGCGGACGCGGCGAAGGTTGCGGCGAAAACCGGACCTTCTCCGGCCGGTACGCGGGCCTCGCCCCTCGTGGTCTGCGGCGCACCGAGTAATCTGCCGGAGCGTCACGGAAGGTGAGCACGCGCACAGTTGAGACGCGGGATCCGGACAACGGCACGGGGGGACGGGGCGGATGATCGGCCGGCTGCGGGAGGGGTCGCCCGCGCAGATAGGTCCGTACGAGACGCTGGCCAGGCTCGGGGCGGGCGGTATGGGCGAGGTGTTCCTCGCCACCGACGGGCCGCGCGTCCCGGAGTCCCTGGTCGCCGTGAAGGCGATCCGCCGCGAGGTCGCCGGGGACCCGGCGTTCCGCGCCCGGTTCCGGCGTGAGATCGCCGTCGCCGCGTCGGTGGTGAGCCCCTTCGTGGCGCGGCTCGTCGCCGGTGACGCCGACGCGGAGCAGCCCTGGCTCGCCACGGAGTACGTCCCCGGCCCGACCCTCGCCGAGGCGGTGCGCCGGCACGGGCCGCTGCCCGCGCCCGCCGTCCTCGCGCTCGGCGCCGGGATGGCCCGGGCCCTGTCCGCGGTGCACGCCGCGGGCGCCCTGCACCGGGACCTGAAGCCGGCGAACGTCCTGCTCGGCGCCGACGGGCCCAAGCTGATCGACTTCGGCGTGGCGCGCACCCCCGGCGCCACCACGATGACCTCGACCGGGCTGCTGGTCGGGACGCCGGGCTTCATGTCGCCGGAGCATGTCGCGGGCGGGCGGCATGTGGTGGCCGCCTCCGACGTGTTCTGCCTGGCCTCGGTCCTCGCCCACGCGGCGACAGGGCGCGACCCGTTCGGTGACGGCCCGGTGGCGGCGGTCCTCTACCGGATCTCACGCGCGGAGGCCGAACTCGGTGACGTTCCACAGGAGTTGAGGGACATCCTGGCCGAGTGTCTCGTTCAGGACCCCGGGGCGCGGCCCGGACCGGAGGCACTCGCCGAGCGGTTCGCCGCCCTGGCCGGTTCCGGCGGGCCCGACGCCGGCTGGCCGGACCCCGTGGTGGAGTCGATCGCCGAGACGCGGCGGGACGTGGCGCACCTGTGCGCCGCCGGACAGCCCCTGGTACCGCTCCCGCAGGACAGCGCGCCGGACGGCCGCACCCCCACGCGCACCCCCACCCGCACCCCGACGCAGCGCTCGGCCCCGCCCGCCCTCATGCCGCACGACCTGCCCACCATGGGCGCGGCCCCGCCCGCCACCCCGGCAACCACACCTGCGCGCCGGGCCCTGAGCCGCCGTACCCTCCTCGCCACGGTCCTCGCGGTGGCCGTCGCGGGCGGAGCCGTCGGCGCGCTGCTCGCGCTGCGCGGCCCCGCCACGGGCGACGAGGCCGGCGGCCCGGGCGGCCAGGGCGCCGGACCCACGCCCTCCACCACGCTCTCGCCCGCCGCACTCGTCGCACGGGCCGGGGTGGACGGGGCCGGGACGGACGACCGGAGCGGCTACGTACCGCAGTTCCGGGAGCAGCGGCCCAAGGGCTGGAAGCCGTGGCGGGGCAGGCTCGGGCACGCGCCCATGAGCTGCGCCGCCGACACCCGGGCCGTCGTCTGCCTGCTCACCGACGGGACGTACGAGGCGCTCGACGCGAGCAGCGGCCGGCGGCTGTGGACGTCCGACGGGCGCTCGCCCGCGGACGGCGATGTCGGCGACGAGGCCTACATCAGTCCCTCGGGCAAGCTGTTCATGCCCGGCGACTCGCTGGCCCCGACGGTCCGCGGCGGCACCACGGTCATCGCCCACAAGGGCCGCCTCCAGGTGCGGGACTCCCGCTCGGGCGGCGTGCGCTGGTCGGCCGCGCCGGACGGCGGCACGCACTTCACCGCGGCCCTGCTCACCGACGAGGGCCGCCTCGTCACGTCCCAGGAGGGCTCGGCGGACGGCGTGGACGGACCGGCGGGCGCGAAGCTGAGGACGTTCCGCCTGAAGGACGGCGCACCCGGCTGGACCCACACGCTCAGCACCGGCGAGCTCGCCGGTGCCGAACTGGGCGCCTACACAGCCGGCCTGGCCCACGGCGGCCTCGTCTACGCCGACGCGAAAGAGGGCGTCGTCGCACTCGACGAGCGGACCGGCACCCGGGTCGGCACCCCGTACGGCAAGGGGCAGTGCCGCACCCTGATGGCGCAGGACGGGCAGGTGCTGTGCACCCAGGTCCTGTCCGGCGACGGCTCCTTCGACGACCCCAACACCACGCCCCAGACCCGGGTCACCCGCCTCGACTCCCGTACGCTCGCGGTCGAGGGCACTTTCGGCTTCAAGGCGCCGAAGGTGCAGGCGGACGGCTTTCCCGGGTCCGACGTCGTCGTGAGCGCGGTCGGACCCCGCGCCGCGGTCGCCTACGACACGACGAACGAGAAGCTCCTGGTCGCCGAAGCGCGCCACGGCCGCGTCACCCGCAGAGAACCCCTCACGACCGTCACCGACGTGATCAAGCGGCCGGTCTCGTCGGGACCGCTGATCACCGGCGGCCGCGCCCTGACCGCCGACAACACCACGCTCCGGTCCGTGCCGCTGGGGGCGAAGGGCAAGGCCCGCGCCACCGTCGTCCCGGGGGCCCCCGGAAACCCGCAGGTCAAGGAGCACACCGACCCCGGCACGGTCATCGCCGACTCGCCGCGGCCTCCGACGCTCCTGCTGCTCGGCGGGGTCGTGACGCTCGTCTACGACCAGGGGACCGTCGTGTCCCTGGAGATCCCGGCGTAGTCGCGCGCACCGCACCGCCCCGTCCTTGGAGGATCCGTTGCTCGACCCGCTGCCCGGGCCCCCGCGGCACATCGGCCCCTACCGGCTGCTCGCCCTCATCGGCGCGGGCGGCATGGGCGAGGTGTACCTGGCGCGGGCGCACCGGCCGGGGGCACCGCTCGTCGCCGTCAAGACGGTCAGGGCGGACCTCGACGTCGACCGCGAGTTCCGGATCAGGTTCCGCCGCGAGATCGCCGCCGCGCGTGCCGTCTCCGGTCCCGGCACGGCCGCGCTCCTCGACGGGGACGCCGACACCCAAGTGCCCTGGCTGGCCACGGAGTACGTGCCCGGGCCCGCGCTCGCCGAGACAGTCGCCCGCTGCGGTCCGCTGCCCGTCCCCGCGGTGCGCGCCCTCGGCGCCCGGCTCGCCCGCGCCCTCGCCGCCGTGCACGCGGCGCACGTCCTGCACCGGGACCTCAAACCCGGCAACGTCCTGCTCACGCCCGAGGGCCCCAAGCTCATCGACTTCGGCATCGCGCAGGCCTTCGAGGCCACGGCGCTCACGGCCGCGGGGATGATCGTCGGCACCCCCGGGTTCATGGCGCCCGAGCAGATCGAGGGCAGCCACGCCGTCGTGCCCGCCTCGGACGTCTTCGCGCTCGGCGCCGTGCTCTGCCACGCCGCCACGGGCCGGGGCCCCTTCGACGACCCCGAACTCGCGTCGGTCATCTTCCGCATCACCCAGGGGGACGCGGATCTGTCGGCGGTCCCGGAGGAGCTGCGCGAGACGGTCGCCGCGTGCCTGCGGGTGGCGCCGGGGGAGCGGCCCGGCGCGGCGGAGCTCGCGCGGCGGCTCGACCCGGGTCCCGCCGACGCCCCGGTGCCCTGGCCCACCGAGGTGCTCTCGCTCTTCGCCGAGCACCGGGAGGCCGTGGCCCGCTGCGAACAGGACGTGGCCGCACGGTCGTTCGCGGCGGCCGACACGGCGGCGGGGACCGGACCCACGCCGCCCGCCACACCTGTGATGCCTGAGGCACCCCCCGCCCCGCCCGGCCGCGGGACACCCCGCCGCTGGCCGTGGCTGGTCGCGGCGGCGGTCGCCGGAGCCGCAGTGGCCGCCGCGGCGGTCGTCCTGCCGGGCGGGGGCGGCACGGGCGCGGGCGGTGGCACGTCACCCGGACACGAAGGCTCCAGGCCCCCCGGCGGCCCCCGCGTCGTCACCGCCTACGGATCCGCCGACCGCTCAGGAGAGTTCGGCACGGCCGGCACCCGCGCCTCCGCCCGACCCGACGGATGGAAGCCCTGGTCCGTGGACCGCCCCGCCGCCCTGGACGACCGCGGCCGCGGCTGCGTGCTGGTCCTGCCCCGGCTGATCTGCCGCGACGGCAAGGGCGCGGCGGCCGCCTTCGACGCCGCGAGCGGCCGGGGCGGCTGGACGTCCCGCGGGTTCACGGCCGGACCGGACGACCTCCAGGGCGTCCAGGAGCTGCCGCCCGAGAGCGACGGCACCCGCGTGTTCGTGCCCAGCGAGCTGGGAGTCACCGGCGTCGACGCCGCGACCGGCACCGTCCGCTGGCGCCGGCGCATGCCCCGGTACACCGGTCTGCTCGCCCTGACGTACGCGAAGGGTGTCGTCTACACCGCCGAGTTCACCCTGACCCCCGGCACCAGCATGTCCCGCAGTACGGTCGTGCGGGCCCGGCGCGCCCGGGACGGCCACGAGCTGTGGCGCACCGCCCCGCTGCCCAAGCCGCAGGGCCCGCTCCTGACCGGCGACGGCCGCGTCTACCTGGCCGCCGAGGGCGGCGGAGTCCTCGCCCTCTCCGCGAAGGACGGCTCCCGCGCCGCCTCCGCCCCCGCCACGACCTGCTTCGCCCTCCTGCGCCACGTGTCGTCCGTCCTGTGCTGGGACCTCGAACACCCGGGCGTGCGGGAACTCGACGGCCGCACCCTCGCCACCCGGCGCACCGTCGCGGCCGACGTGCGGCCCACGCTGCCCGGTCCCGTCGTCGGCGCGGACGGCGTGCTCGTCGTGCCGGCCGACAACGAGGACGCGTCGGACCCCGTCGACCACTTCCTCACGGCGTACGACTGGCGCACCGGCCGGCGCCTGTGGCACTACGGCGCGCCCCAGGAGACCGCCGGCCTCGCCCTCGCGGGCAAACGGGTGCTGTCCTTCGGCGCGTACGCCCTCGAAGGGCGGAACACATCGGGCGACGTCAACACGCTCCGCAGGAAGGACACCCCGCGCACCGGGCCGGGGACCGGGGCAGCGGCCGTACACCTGGGCCAACCCCTTTATCTGGGCGGCGCGTTGTTCGCCGACACCGACGAGGGCAAGGTCGTCTCCGGCTACGCCCCGTGACCCCGCTCCGGCCGCCGCGACCCCCGCGTACCGCTGGGAACCGCGTGACACGGGGGCCTTGCGACCCCGTGCGCCGTGGTAGCCGGAGCCCGGTGGCCGTACCGTCGGAGGTGACAGCCGGAGGCCGCGCGACGGAGCGCGTCCTCCTCGCACGTGTGCGCGTATGCCCGCCGCGTCCCCCTACAGAGGTGAGAACGTGAAGGCCATCCGTCGATTCACCGTCCGTCCCGTCCTGCCCGGGCCCCTCGCCCCCCTCCACGAGCTGGCCCGCAACCTGCGCTGGTCCTGGCACGCCGGGACGCGCGACCTCTTCCAGGCCGTGGACCCCGGGCGCTGGGCCGCGTCCGACGGGGACCCGGTGAGACTGCTCGGCGCCGTGCCGCACGCGCGGCTCGCCGAACTCGCGGCCGACGAGGGATTCCTGCGCCTGCTCGGCGAGGCCGCGGACGACCTCAGGTCCTATGTGGAGGGCGACCGCTGGTACCAGACGCAGATGCGCGGCGGCGGTCTGCCCGCCGCCATCGGATACTTCTCGCCCGAGTTCGGCATCACCGCCGCCCTGCCCCAGTACTCGGGCGGCCTCGGCATCCTCGCCGGCGACCACCTCAAGGCGGCCAGCGACCTCGGGGTGCCGCTGATCGGCGTAGGACTCCTCTACCGGCACGGCTACTTCCGGCAGTCCCTGTCCAGGGACGGCTGGCAGCAGGAGCACTATCCCGTCCTCGACCCGCACGAACTGCCGCTGACCCCGCTCCGCGAACCCGACGGCACCGACTGCCGGGTCGCGCTCGCCCTGCCCGGCGGCGGCCGGCTGCTCGCCCGCGTCTGGCAGGCCCAGGTCGGCCGCGTGCCGCTCCTGCTGCTCGACTCGGACGTCGAGGAGAACGGCCCCGGCGAACGCAACGTCACCGACCGGCTCTACGGCGGCGGCAGCGAGCACCGGCTCCTCCAGGAGATGCTGCTCGGCATCGGCGGGGTGCGGGCCGTGCGCGCGTACTGCCGCCTCACCGGCCATCCCGAACCCGAGGTGTTCCACACGAACGAGGGGCACGCCGGCTTCCTCGGGGTCGAGCGGATCCACGAGCTCGCCGCACTCGGGGTGGACTTCGACGCCGCCATCGAAGCCGTACGCGCCGGGACCGTCTTCACCACGCACACCCCCGTCCCCGCGGGCATCGACCGCTTCGACCGGGAACTCGTCGCCCGCCACTTCGGCCCCGGCGCCGAACTCCCCGGCATCGACGCCGCACGCATCCTCGGCCTCGGCACGGAGACGTACACGGGAGGCAACCCGAACGTCTTCAACATGGCCGTGATGGGCCTGCGCCTCGCCCAGCGCGCCAACGGCGTCTCCACCCTGCACGGCCGGGTCAGCCGCGAGATGTTCTCGGGACTGTGGCCGGGCTTCGACCCGGAGGAGGTCCCCATCACCTCCGTCACGAACGGCGTGCACGCCCCCACCTGGGTGGCTCCCGAGGTCCTGCGGCTCGGCGCCCGCCACATCGGCGAACAGCGCACCCTGGACGCGCTCGCCGCCGGAGGATCCGACCGCTGGGACGCCGTCGCCGACATCGCCGACCGGGACATCTGGGAGCTGCGCCGCGAGCTGCGCGGCCGCCTGGTGGACGAGGTCCGCGAACGCCTCGCCGCGTCCTGGCGGCAGCGCGGCGCGGGCGCGGCGGAACTGGGCTGGATCGACGGGGTGCTCGACCCCGGCATCCTCACCATCGGCTTCGCCCGCCGCGTCCCCTCCTACAAGCGGCTCACCCTGATGCTGCGCGACCCGGACCGCCTGATGCGCCTCCTCCTCGACCCGGACCGGCCCGTCCAGATCGTCGTGGCGGGCAAGGCACACCCGGCGGACGACGGCGGCAAGCGCCTCGTGCAGGAGCTGGTGCGCTTCACCGACGACCCGCGCGTGCGCCATCGCATCGTGTTCCTGCCGGACTACGGCATGGCCATGGCGCAGAAGCTCTACCCGGGCTGCGACATCTGGCTCAACAACCCGTTGCGCCCCCTGGAGGCCTGCGGGACGTCCGGTATGAAGGCCGCCCTGAACGGCTGTCTCAACCTCTCCGTCCTCGACGGCTGGTGGGACGAGTGGTTCTCGCCCGACTTCGGCTGGGCGATCCCCACCGCGGACGGCACGGCCACCGACGAGCAGCGGCGCGACGACCTGGAGGCCGCGGCCCTCTACGACCTCGTCGAGCGCAGGGTCGCCCCCCGCTTCTACGAGCGCGGCCCCGAAGGACTGCCCGACCGCTGGATCGAGATGGTCCGCCGCACCCTCACCCACCTGGGCCCGAAGGTCCTCGCCGGGCGCATGGTCCGCGAGTACGTCGAGAAGCTGTACGCCCCCGCGGCCCGCTCGGGCCGCGCCCTCACCGCCGACGCGGCGCGCGAGCTCGCCCGGTGGAAGTCCCGGGTCCGCGCGTCCTGGCCCCGGGTGGCCGTCGACCATGTGGAGGCGTCCACGGCCACGGCCGAGCTCGGTGCGACGCTGGTGCTGCGCGTGCGGGTGGCGCTCGACGAACTCGGCCCCGAGGACGTCGAGGTCCAGGCGGTGGCCGGCCGCGTCGGCTCCGACGACCGCATCACCGACGCGACGACGGTGGCCCTCAAGCCGGCCGGCGGCCCTGACCTGGACGGCCGCTGGGCGTACGAGGGTCCGCTCTCCCTCGACCGTACGGGCCCCTACGGCTACACGGTCCGCATCCTGCCCGCCCACCGGCTGCTCGCCTCGCCGGCGGAGACGGGTCTGGTGACCGTCCCCTCGGAGACGGCCGCGGAGGCGGCGGGGGTGCTCTTGCGCTGAGGGCGCTGAGGATGTGCCGAGGACGGCCGGATGGTCGGCGGCGTCGCGGGTCTCGGCGAAGATGGACCCATGACCGAGATCCAGACGCCCCGCCTCCTGCTCCGCCGCTGGTCCGACGACGACCTCGTGCCCCTCTCCGAGATCCAGGCGGACCCGGACGTCATGCGCCGGGTCGGTGACGGCGGCCCGCGCGACCTGGAGCGGACGGCCGAGGACATCGAGCGCTGGGAGGAGGAGTGGGACGAGGAGGGCTTCGGCCCGTTCGCCGTCGAGCTCCTCGCCTCCGGCGAGCTGGCCGGTGTCGTCGGCCTCTCGGTGTCCGAGCTCCAGCCCGGCATCGAGATCAACTGGTGGCTCGGCCGCCAGTTCTGGGGCCAGGGGTACGCCTCCGAGGCCGCCCAGGCCACCCTGGAGTTCGCCCTCCAGGACCGCGGCGTCGACCGGGTCATCGCCCTGATCCGCCCCGGCGACACGGGCTCGGAGAACATCGCCCGCAAGCTCGGCATGGCGGAGGGACACGAGTTCACGCACCCGAAGCACGGCTTCGCGCTCCAGGTGCACGCGATCGACCTCACGGAGTACGAGGCCTGACGCGCGAAGGGGCGGCACCCCGCGGTGCCGCCCCCCAACTCGCTTGCGCCTTACGTCACTTGACGTTGACCGCGGCCCACGCCCGGTCGACCGCCTTGTACTCCGCCGAGTCGGCGCCGTACAGGTCAGACGCCGCGCTCAGCGTGCCCTTGCGCGCGCCCGCGTAGTCCGTGTTCGTCGTGAAGTACGACGTCAGGGCCTTGAACCAGATCTTCTCGGCCTTGTCGCGGCCGATGCCCGCGGCCGGCTGGCCGTCCGCGGTCGGGGAGTCGTACGAGACCCCGTTGATCTCCTTCTTCCCGCTGCCCTCCGACAGCAGGTAGAAGAAGTGGTTGGCGATGCCCGACGAGTAGTGGACGTCGACGTTGCCCGCGCCGGCCTTCCAGTTGTCGAGGGACGCGCCGTCCTTGCTCGGCTTGTCCATGTAGCGCAGCGGGGAGCCGTCGCCGTTGATGTCGATCTTCTCGCCGATGAGGTAGTCGCCGACGTCCTTGGGGTTGTTCGCGTGGAACTCGACCGCGGTGCCGAAGATGTCGGACGTGGCCTCGTTCAGGCCGCCGGACTCACCGCTGTAGATGAGGCCCGCGGTCGCCGCCGTCACGCCGTGCGACATCTCGTGGCCTGCCACGTCGATCGAGGTGAGGGGCTTCTTGTCGCCCTCGCCGTCGCCGTACGTCATGCAGAAGCAGCTGTCGTCCCAGAACGCGTTGACGTACGCGTTGCCGTAGTGGACCCGCGAGTACGCGCCCTTGCCGTCGCCGTTGATGCCGCTGCGGCCTTGGACGTCCTTGTAGTAGTCCCACGTGACCTGGGCGCCGTAGGCGGCGTCGACCGCGGCCGTGGCCGCGTCGTTGGTGGTGCCGTCGCCCCACTTGTCGTCCGCGTCGGTGAACAGCGTGCCCTTGCCGGACGACCCGTGCTTGAGGTCGTACGTGCTGTGGCCGCCGCGCTCCGCGTCCGTGAGGGCGTACGAGGAACCGGACTTGGTGGAGCCGACCGTCACGCTGCCGCTGTACTGGCTCTCGCCGGCGCCGGTGTGGATCGCGTCCCACTCGAAGATCTTCTTGCCGGTCGCGGCATCCGTGACGACGTGCAGCTTGCGCGGCGTGCCGTCCTTCTGCGTGCCGGTGACGACCTTCTCGTAGGCGAGGCGCGGGGTGCCCGATGCCGCCCAGACCACCTTGCGGGCGCCCTCGGGGGCGGCCTTGAGGGAGGCGGAGGCCGTCGACACGGCGATTCTCTTCGAGGTCGCGCGGGTGACGCCCTCGGACTTGCCGGCCTTGGACTCGTGGACGACCAGGTCGCCGCCGAGGACCGGGAGTCCGTCGTAGGTGCGCTCGTAGCGGGTGTGCGTCGTGCCGTCGCGGTCCTTGACCACGTCACGGACGACGAGCTTCTCCTTGGAGTCGAGCTTCAGCTCCTTGGCCGTCTCGGCCTTCTTCGCGTCGGCGTCCTGGAGGAGGCCGGCGCGGGCACTGGCGGTGAGGGTCATGGGCGCCGCGCTCGGAGTGGGGTCCGGCGCGGGCTGTGCGGTGGCGCCGGTGGTCGTTCCGGCGGCGATGAGGGCCCCGGCAGCGACAGCGGTGGCTATGGCCAGAGTCGAACGCTTCTTGGTGAAGCGCGATATGTGGGGGATCACGCAAGCTCCCTGTACATGTGTGGGGGGTAAGTGAGCTGAGTGGTGCGTGTTGCGTGTTGCGTGTTGCGTGGGGAAGCGTGCCAGTTGAGGCCTGTACATGTCAGGAGGGCGATCGCAGGTTGGCCGGAAATCGTCCGTTGAGCGATGTCTCTTGTACGTATTGCGAACGGAACATGAACGGGCGCGCCGTCCCGGGGAGTTGACTCACCCGGGGCGACGCGCCCAGACCGTGCGGGTCGTGCCGGTGAAGCGGTTGTGCGGTCTACGGGAAGGTGAGCTTCCAGCTGTTGATGTAGCCGGTGTCCTGCGCGGCCACGTCCTGGACCTTCAGCTTCCAGGTGCCGTTGGCCACCTCGGAGGACGCGTTGACCGTGTAGGTCGCGTTGACGTTGTCCGCCGAGTCGCTGCCGCTGGAGTTCTTCAGGCGGTACGTGGACCCGTCCGGGGCCACCAGGTCGATGACCAGGTCACCGCGCCAGGTGTGCACGATGTCCACGGCGACCTGGAGGTTGCTCGGCGCGTTGCCGGTACGGCCGGTCACGGCGATCGACGAGGTGACCGCGGCGCCCGCGTCCGGGATCGCGACGTCGGTCGTGTTCTCGAACGACGTACCACCGCCGCCACCACCGGAGCGCGAGCCCACGTTGACGCCCGCCCAGGCGTCCTGCACGGCCTTGTACTCGGCGCTCGTGGTGCCGTACAGCTCACCGGCCGCGGCCAGCGTGCCGGTGCGGGCGCCCGCGTAGTTCGTGGTGGTGGTGAACTTCGTGGTGAGCGCCTTGAACCAGATCAGCGCGGCCTTGTCGCGGCCGATGCCGGTGACCGGAAGGCCGTCCGACGTCGGCGAGTTGTAGCTCACGCCGTTGATGACCTTGGCGCCGCTGCCCTCGCTCAGCAGGTAGAAGAAGTGGTTGGCGACACCCGACGAGTAGTGCACGTCGAGGTTGCCCACACCCGAGTACCAGGAGTCGGCGGACCCGCCGTCCTTACTCGGCTTGTCCATGTAGCGCAGCGGCGTGCCGTCGCCGTTGATGTCTATCTTCTCGCCTATGAGGTAGTCGCCCACGTCGGAGGCGTTGTTGGCGTAGAACTCGACGGCGGTGCCGAAGATGTCGGACGTCGCCTCGTTCAGGCCGCCTGACTCACCGCTGTAGTTGAGGCCGGCCGTCGCGGCGGTGACGCCGTGGGTCATCTCGTGGCCCGCGACGTCGATCGAGGTGAGGGGCTTGAGGTTGCCCGAGCCGTCGCCGTACGTCATGCAGAAGCAGCTGTCGTCCCAGAACGCGTTGACGTACGCGTTGCCGTAGTGCACCCGCGAGTACGCGGCGACACCGTCACCGCGGATACCGGTGCGGCCCTGGACGTTCTTGTAGTAGTCCCAGGTCAGCGCCGCGCCGTAGTGCGCGTCCGCGGCCGCGGTCTCGGTGTTCGAGGCGCTGCCGTTGCCCCACACGTCGTCCGCGCCCGAGTAGAGGGTGCCGGTGCCCGACGAGCCGTGGTTCAGGTTGTACGTCTTGTGCCCGCCGCGACCGGTGTCGTTGAGCGTGTACGACGATCCGGACTGGGACGTGCCGAGTGTCACGGTGCCGCTGTACTGCGTGTTGCCCGTGCCGTTCTCGATGCCCTGCCACTCGTACAGCTTCTTGCCGGTCGCCGCGTCCGTGACGACGTGCAGCTGGTTCGGGGTGCCGTCGTCCTGGAGACCGCCGACCACGGTCTCGTACGCGAGGGTCGGCTTGCCCTGCGCCATCCACACGACCTTGCGCGGCGCGCGGTCCGCCGCGGTCTTCTTCGATCCGTCGGCCGCAGCGGCCTTGACCGCCTGCCGCTCCGCCGTGGCCGGCTTGACCGCGGCGGTGGTGGCGACGCCCTTGAGCGCCGACTTCGCGGCGCGCGTCACGCCCTCGGTCTTCCCCGACTTGGCCGTGTCGACGACCAGGTCACCGCCGAGGACGGGAAGTCCGTCGTAGGTGCGCTCGTAGCGGGTGTGCGTCGTGCCGTCACGGTCCTGCAGGACGTCACGGACGACGAGCTTCTCCTTGGCGCCGAGGCCGAGGACCTTGGCGGTGTCCGCCTTGGTGGAGTTGGCCTCGCGCAGCAGCTCCGCGCGCTTGGCGGGGGAGAGCTTCGCGGGGAGGGCGCCGGGGTCTGCGCCCTTCGCGACGGCCTTGGCGACCGCCGTGGCCGGCTTGACGTCCGCCGAGGCCATGCCGCCCGCCTGGACGGCGGCGGCGAGCAGGGCGGTGACCGCGGCGAGCGCGCCGTAGGCGGTCGCTCTCTTGCGGGAGGCGGATCTGTGGGAGGTGTCGGACGTTCTCAAGGCTGACTCCTTCTGCGGGCCGCGGATCGCACGGCCGGGGAAGACCGGACGGCGAATGACCGTCCGGGCAGAACAAGGCAGAACAAGGCAGAGCAAGGGCTGTGCGGGGCGGTGCGAGGTGGAACTGCGAAGCCGGGCAAAGCTGGGCACATCTGGGCACAACGGGTCGTGCTGCAGTTCTCGAACTGGCCGCGCCAGTTCGGCTGTGGGACAGCTGTGCGAGACCGAGGGAAGAGTGGCAGCAGAGAGCGTTGTCTGTCAGGAGCGCGTCATGAGGTTGGCCGGAAATGGTTCGTTGCCCGGATGTTCACGTTCGATATACGGAGCTGTTGCCCGGACGCGGAGGGGCCGCGTCCGGTCCGTGGCTCAGCCGACCACGCTCTCCCGCCAGGCACGATGCAGATCCGCGAACGCTCCTGTACCGCAGATCAGTTGGTCCGGGGTGCCGTCCTCGGCGATCCGCCCGTGTTCCATGACCAGAACGCGGTCGGCGATCTCCACCGTCGACAGCCGGTGCGCGATGACGACCGCGGTACGGCCGCGCAGCACCGTGTGCATCGCGCGCTGCACCGCCCGCTCGCCGGGGATGTCGAGGGAGCTCGTCGCCTCGTCGAGGATCAGGACCGCCGGGTCGGCGAGCAACGCGCGTGCGAACGCCACCAACTGCCGCTGCCCGGCCGAAATTCGACCCCCGCGTTTGCGCACATCCGTGTCGTAGCCGTCCGGGAGCGCCGTGATGAAGTCGTGCGCGCCGATCGCCTTCGCGGCGCGCTCGATCTCCTCGCGGCTCGCCTGGGGCCGCCCGATCGCGATGTTCTCGGCGACCGTGCCGGAGAACAGGAACGCCTCCTGCGTCACCATCACGACACCCCGCCGCAGCTCGGCCGTGCCGAGGTCGCGCAGGTCGACGCCGTCGAGCAGGACCCGGCCCGCCGAGGGGTCGTAGAAGCGGGCCAGGAGCTTGGCGAGGGTCGACTTCCCGGCGCCCGTGGAGCCGACGACGGCGACCGTCTGTCCCGCGGGCAGCGTGAGATCGAAGCGGGGGAGCACCTCGCCGCCGGTGCGGTAGCCGAACGAGACCTGGTCGAAGACGACCTCGCGGCCCGGGCGGTCGCCGGCGAGCTCGGGCAGATCGCGCGGCGACGACGGCTCGGGCACGGTCGGCGTCTGGTGCAGCAGGCCGGCGATCTTGCGGAGTGAAGCGGCCGCGGACTCATAGGAGTTGAGGAACATCGCGAGCCGGTCGATGGGGTCGTACAGACGGCGGATGAACAGCACGGCGGCCGCCAGGACACCCAGTTCGAGCGTGCCGCCGGCGACGCGGTAGGCACCCCACAGGACCATTCCCGCCACCGCGGTGTTCGCGAGGAGGCGGGAGCCGACAACGTAGCGCGCCATTTCGAGCAGCGCGTCACCGTTGACCCGCTCGTGGCGGTGGTTCAGCCCGGCGAAGTCCGCGTCGTTGGCGCGCTCGCGGCGGAAGGCGCGCACCGGCCTGATCCCGTTCATCGTCTCGGCGAACTTCACGATGACGCGCGCGATCGCGGAGGACCGCTCCGCGTACACCCGGGCCGCGCGCCGCCGGTACATCTGGATCAGTACGGCGAGTGGCAGGAACGACAGGGCGGCCACGGCACCGATCCCGACGTCGAGCCAGAGCAGCATCGCCGTGATGTACACGGACGCCAGGATGATGTTGATGAGCTCCTGGAGCCCCTCGGCGAGCAGCTCGCGCAGGGACTCGACGTCCGTCGTCGCACGGGAGATGAGCCGCCCGGACGTGTAGCGGTCGTGGAAGTCCACGCTGAGGGCCTGCGCGTGCCGGAAGATGCGGCCGCGCAGGTCGAGCAGCACGTTCTGGTTCACCCGCGCCGACACCTGCACGAACGCGAACTGGAAGAAGCTGGAGCAGCACGCCGCCAGGAGATAGCCGACCGCCACCGCGATCAGCGGACCGTGGTCGCTCTCGCGGAAGGCGGGCACCGCGCTGTCGATGGCGTACGCGACGAGGAGCGGCCCCGCCTGCACGGCGGCCTGCTGGACCAGCAGACACAGTACGGCCAGCAACACGGTGCGCCGGCTCGGCGCGAGCAGGGAGCGCAGGAGCGCGCCGGTCGCGCCCTTGGGGGCGGGCAGGTCGTCCTGGTCGAACGGGTCCCCGGGGGAGGGGAGCCGCAGTTCCTCGCCGTCGTCGCTGCCTTCGGCCGCCGGATCCTGCGGCGTGCGGTCCGGCCTGGCCGTCGTGGTCATCGCGTGCCCTTCCCCTCTGGCCCGTCCTCGTCGGTCTCCGGGCCGTCACCGATCTCCAGGTCCTCTTCGGTCTCCAGGTCCGCTCCCGACATGAGGTGCCGGTACTCGGCGTTCGCGCGCAGCAGCTCCTGGTGCGTGCCCACGGCGGTGATCCGGCCGCCCGACAGGAGCGCGACGCGGTCGGCGAGCAGCACCGTCGACGGCCGGTGCGCGACGACGAGCGCCGTGCTCGTGGCGAGCACCTCCCGCAGGGCCGCCTCCACCAGCGCCTCCGTGTGTACGTCGAGCGCGGACAGCGGATCGTCGAGCACGAGGAAGCGCGGGCTGCCCACGACCGCGCGGGCGAGCGCGAGCCGCTGCCGCTGCCCGCCCGAGAGGCTGAGCCCCTGCTCGCCGACCTGCGTACCGGCCCCGTCCGGCAGCGACTTCACGAATCCGGCCTGCGCGACGCCGAGCGCCCGGTCGAGCTTCGAGGCGTCCGCTTCGCCCGCGCCCATCAGCACGTTCTCCGCGACGGACGCCGAGAACAGGGTGGGTTCCTCGAAGGCCACCGAGACGAGGGTGCGCAGCTCCTCGCGCTCCATCGACGCGATGTCCCGCCCGTCGAGCGTGATCCGCCCGCCGGTGAGCTCGTGCAGGCGGGGCACGAGCGCGGTCAGGGTCGTCTTGCCGCTGCCGGTCGCCCCGACGAGCGCCATGGTCTCCCCGGACCGCACCTGCAGATCGATGCGCTCCAGGACGGGCTCGGACATGTCGGGGGCGTCCGGATAGCGGAAGCGGACCCCCTCGAACCGCAGTCCGCCCGCACCGTCTTCAGTCGCGGGGGTGCCCGCCGCCGGGACCCCCTCGCTCTCCGCCCGCTCGTCCATCACCTCGAAGAACCGTCGGGTCGCCGTCGCCGCCTCCTGGCTCATGGCGAGCAGGAACCCGATCGAGTCGATCGGCCAGCGCAGCGCGAGCGCCGTCGACAGGAAGGCCACCAGCGTCCCCGCGGACAGCTTCCCGTCCGCGACCTGCACGGAGCCGAGCACCAGTGCCGCCCCGAGCGCCACCTCCGGCAGCAGCGTGATCACCCCGAGGATCCCCGCGAGCAGCCGCGCCTTCGTCAGCTCGGTCCCGCGCAGCGTGCGCGACAGGTCACGGAAGGCCCGCGCCTGGCTGCGGTGCCGCCCGAACCCCTTGATGATCCGGATGCCGAGCACGGACTCCTCGACCACGGTGGTCAGATCCCCGACCTGGTCCTGGGCGCGGCGCGCGGCCGACGCGTACGTCGACTCGAAGCGGTAGCAGAGCACCATCAGTGGCAGCGCGGGCGCGAGCAGGACTAGTCCGAGCCTCCAGTCCTGCGCGACGAGCAGCACGAACCCGGCGACGATCGTCACGCCGTTGACGATCAGGAACGTCAGCGGAAAGGCCAGGAACATCCGTACGACCATGAGGTCGGTCGTCCCGCGGGACAGCAACTGCCCCGAGGCCCACCGGTCGTGGAACGCGACGGGCAGCCGCTGCAGATGCCGGTACAGATCCGCCCGCATGGCCGCCTCGACGCTCGCCAGCGGCCGCGCCACCAGCCACCGTCTCAGCCCGAAGAGCAGCGCCTCGGCGACCCCGAGCGCCAGCAGCATCCCCGCGCCCAGCCACACCCCGCCCGGGTCGTGGTCCGTGACCGGCCCGTCCACGAGCCACTTCAGGACGATGGGGAAGACGAGCGACAGACACGAGGCGACCACGGCGACTGCCGCCGCCCCGGCCCAGCGTGCCCGCACCGGCCGTACGTACGGCCACAGGCGCAGCAGCGTGCGCGCGGCGGACTGCTCCGCCGCCGGGGCGAGTCGGTCAGGGTCCGTGGCCGGTGCATGTGTAGTGGGCATCAGGAGTGAGACTACGGATCGGCACTGACAACGCCCACCGGGTTTCCGCCGATCCCGCCCCCGCGCCACGGCTCGCCCCGCAGAGGTCGTAGCGCCGTATCAACCGATCGGCTGATGCCCTTTCGAGCGCGATGGGCGATGCCCGCGAGCGCCCGGCTCCGGGATTCTCGGAGCATGACGACGACACACAGCGCAGCGCGGGGCGACAGGCCCCTGATCGAGGTCGCCGGGCTCCGCAAGGTCTACGCGGGGCGGGCCGTCGTCGACGACCTCTCGTTCACCGTCGGGGAGGGCGAGATCTTCGGCATCCTCGGCCCGAACGGCGCCGGCAAGACGACCACGGTCGAGTGCGTCGAAGGGCTGCGCGTCCCCGACGCCGGACGTGTCCGTGTCGCGGGCCTCGACCCCGTCGCCGACCACGACCGCGTCACCGAGATCCTCGGCGCCCAGCTCCAGGAGAGTGAACTCCAGGCGAAACTCACCGTCCGCGAGGCGCTCGAACTGTACGCGGCGTTCTACCCGAACCCGGCCGACTGGCGCCCTCTCGCCGAGCGCCTGCGCCTCACGGACAAGCTCGGCACCCGCTTCGCGAAGCTCAGCGGCGGCCAGAAACAGCGCCTGTTCATCGCGCTCGCGCTGATCGGGAACCCTCGGGTCGTCGTCCTCGACGAGCTGACCACCGGCCTCGACCCGCGCGCCCGCCGCGACACCTGGCAGCTCATCGAGGACGTCCGCGACAGCGGCGTCACCGTCCTGCTCGTCACGCACTTCATGGAGGAGGCCCAGCGCCTCTGCGACCGGATCGCCGTGATCGACAAGGGCCGGATCGCCGCGCTCGACACCCCGGCGGGCCTCATCAGCAGGTCCTCGGCGTCCACCGTCATGTCGTTCACCCCGTCCGCGCCCCTCGACGAAGAGGCGCTGCGGGGCCTGCCCGCGCTCGTGTCCGTGGAGCACCGGGACGGCCGCGTCACCCTGGGCGGCACCGACGAGACGGTCAACGCCGTCATCACACTGCTCGCCCGCCACCACATCACGGCCCACCAACTCCGCGTGTCCGACGCCACGTTGGACGACGCGTTCCTGGACCTGACGGGAGCCACCCAGCCATGAGCACAGCGACCCTGACCCGTACGTCGCCCGACCGGGCCGTCCTGCGGACCGAGGCCCGGCTCTTCCGGCGCGAGCCGGCCGGCCTCTTCTGGATCGTCGTCTTCCCGACGGTCCTGCTCGTCATCCTCGGCTCCATCCCCTCCTTCCGCGAGGCCGACAAGTCCCTCGGCGGCATCCGTCTCGTCGACGCGTACGTCCCCGTGACCGTGCTGCTCTCCATGATCATGTCGGGCCTGCAGTCCATGCCGCCCGTCATCACCGGCTACCGCGAGCGCGGCATCCTGCGCCGCATGTCGACGACGCCCGTCCGCCCCGCGGCGCTGCTCGGCGCCCAGATGGGCATTCACGGCATCGCCGCACTCTGCTCGGCGGCCCTCTCCCTCGCCGTGGGCCGGATCGCCTACGACGTACCGCTGCCGAAGCAGGCCGCCGGCTATCTGCTGGCCCTCGTGCTCGCGGTGCTCGGCGCGCTGGCGCTCGGCGCGCTCGTGTCGGCCCTGTCGCGCACGACGAAGATCTCCAACGCGATCGGCTCGGTCGTCTTCTTCCCGATGATGTTCTGCGCGGGTGTGTGGCTGCCCGTCCAGGCGATGCCCGGCGCCCTCGCGCACATAGTCGAGTACACGCCGTTCGGCGCCGCCGCCCAGGCCCTCGGCCAGGCCGCTTCGGGCGACTGGCCGGACTGGTCCCACCTGGGCGTCCTCGCCGTGTGGACCGTGCTCCTGTCGGCCGGCGCCTCGCGCTGGTTCCGCTGGGAGTGACGTGCAGACTGGAGCCATGGACAGGGAACGCGCGGGTGTCGTGGACGGCACCATCCGGCAGCGGTGGGCGGCCTTCCACCGCTACGGCCCCTTCGCCCTGCTGGTCTTCAGCATCCCCCTGGTCCTGGCCACCTCGGACATCGCCGGCATGGGCCGCGACCGGGCCCAGTGGTATCTCGCCGCCGGCCTCGTCGCGTCGGCCCTGCTCCTGGAGAGCACGTGGGGCAGGCGGGCGCTGCGCCGTCCAGGACCCTCCGCGACGGGCGCCGGCTACTACACGGTGCGCTGGGCCCTCGCCTTCGCCCTGACGTGGCTCAACCCGTTCTTCGTGTTCTACGCCGTCATCGGCTACTTCAGCGCCGACCGGCTGCTGCCGCGCCGCTTCGTGCGTACGGGACTGTTCGCGACGGCGATCGTCATGGCGGGTTCCGAGTCCGGCGGGTTCCCGCTGAAGGGCTCGGTCACCTGGGCCGTCTTCGGGGCGCTGCTCGCCGTGAACATGGGGCTGGTCTCCGTGATGATGCACATCAACGTCAAGGAGGAGGAGCGCAACCGCCTCCAGGACGAGACCATCGCCGAACTGGAGCGCACCAACAAGGCGCTCCAGGACGCCATGGACGAGAACGCCCAGCTTCACACCCAACTCCTCGTCCAGGCAAGAGAAGCGGGTGTCGCCGACGAGCGCCGCCGCCTCGCCGCCGAGATCCACGACACCATCGCGCAGGGCCTGACCGGGATCATCGCCCAGCTCCAGGTCGTCGCGGGTACCGCCGACCCGGAACAGGCCCGCCGGCACCTCGACCGCGCCGCCGACCTCGCCCGGCACAGCCTCGGCGAGGCCCGCCGCTCCGTGCACAACCTCTCCCCGGCGGCCCTGGAGAACGCCTCCCTGCCCGAAGCGCTGAAGAAGACCGTCACCGAATGGTCCCGGCGCACCGGCGTACGTGCCGAGTTCACCGTCACCGGTACCACGGAGCAGCTGCACGACGAGATCGAGGCGACCCTCCTGCGCATCGCCGAGGAGGCCCTGTCGAACGCGGCCCGGCACGCCCACGCCGGGCGGCTCGGCGTCACGCTCTCCTACATGGCGGGCGAGGTCACCCTCGACGTGCGCGACGACGGCCGCGGCTTCGACCCCTTGGAGCTGCCCGCCCGCACCGGCACCGGCGGCTTCGGCCTCGACGGGATGCGGGCCCGCGCCGAACGCATCGCGGGCGCGCTGACGGTGGAGTCCGAGCCGGGCGGCGGCACGGCCGTATCGGCTCGCGTACCGTTGGTGCGCCATGACCAGTGACTCCGTCATCTCTCTGCTGATCGTCGACGACCACCCCGTCGTACGGGACGGCCTGCGCGGCATGTTCGAGTCGGCCGGGGACTTCACGGTCCTCGGCGAGGCGTCGAACGGCGTCGAGGCCGTCGAACTCGCCGCCCGCCTCGACCCGGACGTCGTCCTCATGGACCTGCGCATGCCCGGCGGGAACGGCGTGGACGCCATCAGGGAACTCACCCGCCGGGGTGCTCGCTCCCGCGTCCTCGTCCTCACCACGTACGACACGGACTCGGACACGCTGCCCGCGATCGAGGCGGGCGCCACCGGCTACCTCCTCAAGGACGCCCCGCGCGAGGAGCTGTTCACGGCCGTGCGCGCCGCCGCCGACGGCCGCACCGTGCTCTCCCCGGCGGTCGCCTCCCGTCTGGTCACCGCGGTGCGCACCCCGGCCGCCCCCGCCGGCGAACCTCTCTCGGCCCGCGAGCGCGAGGTCCTCGCCCTGGTCGCCAAGGGCACGTCGAACAAAGAGATCGCCCGCGTCCTGTTCATCAGCGAGGCGACCGTGAAGACCCACCTCACCCACGTCTACGGCAAGTTGGGCGTGAAGGACCGCGCGGCGGCGGTCGCCGTGGCGTACGACCGGAAGATTCTCGGCTAGAGGGTCGGCGTCAGCCCTCCCCCTGGTCCGAGGGGAGCGCCCGCAGCAGCAGCACCGTCCGCCCCGGCACAGTGATGACCGCCCCCGCCGCGTGCGTCACCGCCGGCGCGTCCTCCTGCCCCTCCAGCGACGTGTCCACCACGACCTCGTACGTACGTGCCCACGGACCGCCGGGCAGGACATAGCCCTGCGGGGCGTCCCCGGCGTGCAGGACCGCGAGGAAACTGTCGTCCGTCACTGGTGCGCCCAGCGCGTCGCGGCCCGGGATGTCGCGCCCGGAGAGGTACATCCCCAGCGTCGCCGCCGGCGCGTACCAGTCCCGCTCCGTCATCTCCGTGCCGCGGGCCGTGAACCACGCGAGGTCCCGCAGCCCGTCCGCCGAGTGCGCGCGCCCGGAGAAGAACGCGCGTCGCCGCAGCACCGGATGCGCGTGCCGCAGCGCGATGAGCCGAGAGGTCAGGTCGAACAGGGCCCGCCAGCCCGGCTCTTCGAGGAGCGACCAGTCCACCCAGCTGATCTCGTTGTCCTGGCAGTACGCGTTGTTGTTGCCGCGCTGCGTGCGCCCCAGCTCATCACCGGCGACGAGCATCGGCACCCCGGTGGACAGCAGCAGCGTCGTCAGCAGATTCCTCAACTGCCGCCTGCGCAGGGCGAGTACGTCCTCGTCCGATGTCTCACCCTCCGCGCCGCAGTTCCAGGCACGGTTGTCATCGGTGCCGTCGCGATTGCCCTCGCCGTTGGCCTCGTTGTGCTTGCGGCCGTACGAGACCAGGTCGCGCAGCGTGAACCCGTCGTGGGCGGTGACGAAGTTGACCGACGCGTACGGGCGCCGGCCGCCCCACGCGTACAGGTCGCTCGACCCGGACAGCCGGTAGCCGAGGTCGCGCACATCGGGCAGGGCGCCGCGCCAGAAGTCCCGGACGGCATTGCGGTAGCGGTCGTTCCACTCCGTCCACAGAGGTGGGAAGGCGCCGACCTGGTAGCCGCCCGAGCCCACGTCCCACGGCTCCGCGATCAGCTTCACCCGCCGCAGGACCGGGTCCTGCGCGATCACCGCGAGGAACGGCGACAGCATGTCCACGTCGTGCATCGAGCGGGCGAGCGCCGCCGCCAGGTCGAAGCGGAAGCCGTCCACACCCATCTCCGTCACCCAGTAGCGCAGGGAGTCGGTGAGCAGGCGCAGCACGTGCGGCTGCACGACGTGCAGGGTGTTGCCGCAGCCCGTGTAGTCCGCGTACCGGCGCGCGTCGTCCTGGAGGCGGTAGTAGCCGCGGTTGTCGATGCCCTTCAGGGACAGGGTCGGGCCGAGCTCGCCGGCCTCCGCCGTGTGGTTGTAGACCACGTCGAGGATGACCTCGATACCGGCCTCGTGCAGCGCCCGCACCATCCGCTTGAACTCGCCGACCTGCTGTCCGCCCGTCCCGGACGCCGCGTACGCCGCGTGCGGGGCGAAGTAGCCGATGGAGTTGTAGCCCCAGTAGTTGCGCAGCCCCCGGCGCAGCAGGTGGTCCTCGTGGGCGAACTGGTGCACGGGCAGCAGCTCGACCGCCGTCACCCCCAGCTTCACCAGGTGCTCCACCGCCGCGGGATGCGCCAGCCCCGCGTACGTCCCCCGCAGCTCCTCCGGGATCCCCGGGTGCCGCTGGGTGAACCCCTTCACATGCAGCTCGTAGATCACCGAGTCCGCCCACGGCGTCTTCGGACGGCGGTCGTCCGCCCACTCGTCGTCGGGCGCGTCGTCGTGGACGACCACCCCCTTGGGGACGTACGGCGCCGAGTCCCGGTCGTCGCGCACGGTGTCGGCCACATGCTGCTCGGGCCAGTCGCGCACGTGGCCGTAGACCTCCGGCGGCAGTCCGAAGTCGCCGTCCACGGCGCGCGCGTACGGGTCGAGGAGCAGCTTCGCCGGGTTCCAGCGGGCGCCGGTCCACGGGTCCCAGCGGCCGTGCACCCGGAACCCGTACCGCTGTCCCGGCAGCACATCGGGGACGAAGCCGTGCCAGATCTCGTGCGTCAGTTCGGTCAGCGGGGCGCGGCGCTCGCGGCCCGCCTCGTCGAAGAGACAGAGGTCGACCGACTCCGCACCGCCCGCCCAGAGCGCGAAGTTGGTGCCCGCCGTGCCGTCGGGCCCGACCCGGAAGCGCGCGCCCAGCGGGGTCGGGGCGCCCGGCCGGACCGGTTCGACGGGCGGCGGCCGCTCTCTCGTGCGGCGGCCCTTCCTTCCGGGTGCGGAGCGCGCCTGCGGAAGCCCCGCGGGCCGTTCCACCAGGGCATCCTGTGCTGCCTCCTGCTCGGGTGCGCTCGCCACCTGTCATGCCTCCCGCGGCTCGGTCGGGCCGGCGCCACCGGCAGGGGAAGGGCGTGCGGCGTCCCGGCCGCGGCTCCCCGTCGCGTCGTCCTCCCCAGTGTTCTGCCCAGAGCTTGGGTCGCACTCACGTTTCCCCGGTGGGGTGACGGTCGTTGGGCCCGGCGTGAGAACAGCTGTGAGACACGCAGGGGCCACGCTGGCCGCCGTACTGACCTGGGCGGTGGTGCTGACCGGAGTCACCGGATGCACCGCCGCGGAAGATCTGCTCGGCAAGTCGCGGTCCCCCGAAGACGCGATCAAGGTCGTCCCGGCCAACGGGACCAAGAACGTAGGGGCCGACGGGACGATCGAGGTGACGGTGCCGGACGGGCATCTGCAATCGGTCAAGGTCGTGAAGCTCCAGGACGGAGAGGAGGTCCCGGTCAACGGCCGGATCGACGAGGACGGCACGCGATGGCGGCCGACCGGCGAACGGCGGCTCGCACGCGCCGCCAAGTACACCGTGGACGTGGTCGCGCTCGACGAGGACGGTCATCGCGCGGCCCGCCACACCACCTTCACCACGTCCGTCCCCGCCAAGCGGTTCGTCGGCTACGTCACGCCGGAGGACCGGTCCACCGTCGGCACCGGCATGATCGTTTCGCTCGAGTTCAACAGGGCCATCGAGGACCGTGCCGCCGTCCAGCGCGCCATCCGCGTCAGGGCGAAGCCCGCCGTGGACATCGCCCCGCACTGGTTCGGCAAGTCCCGCCTCGACTTCCGGCCGCGCGAGTACTGGAAGCCGGGCACGGAGGTCACCGTCGACCTGGGGCTGCGGGACGTGGAGTCGGCCCCCGGTGTGTACGGCGTGCAGCACAAGAAGATCGCCTTCACCATCGGCCGCAGCCAGGTCAGTGTGGTGGACGCGGACGAACACACCATGGACGTACGCCGCGCCGGCGAACCCGTCGAGACCATCCCCATCACCGCCGGGGCGGCCAAGACTCCCACGTACAACGGGAAGATGGTCGTCAGCGAGATGTTCGAGATGACCCGGATGGACAGCCGCACCGTCGGGTTCGGCGGTGAGTACAACGTCCCCGACGTGCCGCACGCCATCCGGCTGACGACATCCGGAACGTTCCTGCACGGCAACTACTGGACATCGGAGGCCTTCGGCGAACGCAACATCAGCCACGGCTGCATCGGGCTGGCCGATGAGAGAGGCGGCAGCGAGGATTCGCCCGCGGGCTGGTTCTTCGACCACACCCTCGTCGGCGACGTCATCGAGGTGGTCAACAGCAAGGACAAGGTGGTCGCTCCCGACAACGGCCTCAGCGGCTGGAACATGACCTGGAAGGACTGGACGGCGGGCACGGCCGCACGCTGAGCCCCGCGCGCGGCCGGCCGGCCCGGCCCTTGCCCCGCCCCACGCCCTGCCCCACGCCTCACCCCACGCCCCGCCTCACGCTCCGTCAGAGCAGGACCAGTTGGGACTGAACGGTGACATAGCTGGGGATCCATAACTGCAGGTCGTGTGGTTATCTGTCGCAGTGCGCGCCAGGGCGCGCTGGGGTGGGGGCCTGACCGGCCTTGCGCGAGGGGAGACAAGATCGTGAACGGGCGACGACCGATATCGGGGGCTCTGCTGGGGGCCGCTCTGCTGCTGGCCACGGCTTGCGGCGGAGGGGGCGGCGGCTCCGGTTCGGGGAGTGAGGGCAAGGGCGGCGACTCGGGCAAGGCGGACTCCGACAAGCCGTCCCAGGCCGTCGTCGCCATCGCCCCGAAGGACGGCGCGGACGGCGTGGCCACCAGCGGAGACCTCCGGATCACCGCCGACAAGGGCAAGTTGACCGAGGTGAAGGTCGCCGACACCAAGGGCAACCCGGTCGAGGGCGAGATCGTGGACGGCGGCGCCAGGTGGACGCCCGCGCACCACCTGGCCGCCTCCACCAAGTACAAGGTCCACGCGGTCGCCAAGGACTCCGAGGGCCGCGCGTCCGCGAAGGACGTGGCGTTCACGACGCTGGTCCCGAAGAACACGTTCGTCGGCCAGTTCACGCCGGAGGACGGTTCGAAGGTCGGCGTCGGCATGCCGTTCTCGGTCCACTTCACGCGGGGCATCACGCACCCGGAGGACGTGGAGAAGGCCATCGAGATCACGACGGAGCCGTCCGTGCCCGTCGAGGGTCACTGGTTCGGCAACGACCGCCTCGACTTCCGCCCCGAGAAGTACTGGGCCGCGGGCACCGAGGTGACCGTCAAGCTCAACCTCGACGGCGTCGAGGGCCGGCCGGGCGTCTACGGCAAGCAGGCCAAGACCGTGAAGTTCACGATCGGCCGCAGCCAGGTCTCCACGGTCGACGCCAAGACGCACATGATGACCGTGAAGCGCGACGGCAAGACCATCAAGAAGGTCCCGGTCACCACGGGCAAGCCGGGCTACTCCACGTGGAACGGCCAGATGGTCATCAGCGAGAAGCTCACGGTGACCCGCATGAACGGCGAAACGGTGGGCTACGGCGGCGAGTACGACATCAAGGACGTGCCGCACGCCATGCGCCTGACGACGTCCGGGACGTTCATCCACGGCAACTACTGGGGCGGCGACGCCTTCGGCAACTACAACGCCAGCCACGGCTGCGTGGGCCTGCGCGACGTGCGCGGCGGCTACGACAGCAAGGTGCCGGCGGCCTGGTTCTTCAACAGCTCGATGATCGGTGACGTCGTCGAGGTGAAGAACTCGCAGGACCGGACGGTGGCCCCGGACAACGGCTTCAACGGCTGGAACATGTCCTGGGACAAGTGGAAGGCCTGACGCCCCACCGTCCCTGACTGCTTCTGTCCCTACGCGAAGAGGCCCGGCGCACTGTGACCAAGTGCACCGGGCCTCTCCCGTTAACGCGCACTAACCTGCTGTCTATGACTGCCTACCTCGAAGTCGCCGAAGGCGTCGGCACGATCCGGCTCGACCGGCCGCCGATGAACGCTCTGGACATCGCCACCCAGGACCGCATCAAGGAGCTCGCCGAGGAGGCCTCGCGCCGCGACGACGTGCGCGCCGTGGTCGTCCGCGGCAGCGACAAGGCGTTCGCCGCGGGCGCGGACATCAAAGAGATGCAGGCCATGGACCACGCGGCCATGATCGTGCGCTCCCGCGCCCTGCAGGACTCGTTCACGGCCGTCGCGCGCATCCCCAAGCCGGTCGTCGCCGCGGTCACCGGCTACGCGCTCGGCGGCGGCTGCGAACTCGCGCTGTGCGCCGACTTCCGCATCGCCGCGGACAACGCGAAGCTCGGCCAGCCCGAGATCCTGCTCGGCCTGATCCCCGGCGCGGGCGGCACGCAGCGCCTCGCGCGCCTGGTCGGCCCCTCCAGGGCGAAGGACCTCATCTTCACCGGCCGCCAGGTGAAGGCCGAAGAGGCCCTCGCCATCGGCCTGGTGGACCGGGTCGTGCCCGCCGCCGAGGTCTACGAGCAGGCGCACGCCTGGGCCGCGAAGCTGGCGCAGGGGCCGGCGCTCGCGCTGCGGGCCGCGAAGGAGTCCATCGACGTGGGCCTGGAGACGGACATCGACACCGGTCTCGCCGTCGAGCGGAACTGGTTCGCGGGCCTGTTCGCCACCGAGGACCGCGAGCGCGGGATGCGGAGCTTCGTCGAAGAGGGCCCGGGCAAGGCCAAGTTCCTCTAGGCGGCCCGGTTCGCCGGCACGCGGACCGCGGCGCGGACACCCGTATCAACTTCCCCTGATCCACTTGCAGTTGACGGGATGTCTCACCGCTGTCCCTCGTTGGAGCGGTTTATCGCAGCCTTAAGAGAACCTTAAGGACTTGAGGGCCGCCGAGGTCGTTGATCGGGCCGAATCGCGCGATCGTCGCAGCTCAGCAGGTATGCGGCGAGGGTCTATCTGCCAGTGTCATATGCCAAACCAGCCCCCCGGAATGGAAGGTTCCGGGGGGCTTATTCGGCAGGAACGGCCCCGGAACCCGCTCTGGGCAGCCATGATGGGGGCATGGCGGGGCTGGAGGGTATCGAACAGCCGCGGAGGCACGGGAGTGCGACCGCGGCGCGCTGGTCGCCTGCGGTCGAGGACGAACGGGCTCTGAAAGCACTGGAGTTGTTCGGGAATCCGGCCGAGGCAGAGGTGCCGCTGCCGTCGCGGCCCGAGTCGGCGGCGACCGCGCGCAGGCTCGCCCAGGTGGTCGTCCTGAGGCACTGGGGACTCTCCCCGAAGATGACCGAGGACGTCGTGCTCCTCGTCTCCGAGCTCGTCGGCAACGCGGTGCGGCACACGGGGGCCAGGATCTTCGGGTTACGGATGGTCCGCAGGCGCGGCTGGATCAGGGTCGAGGTGCGTGATCCCTCGCGCGGGCTCCCCTGTCTGATGCCCGTCCACGAGCTCGACATCAGCGGGCGCGGACTCTGTCTGGTCGACAAGCTCTCCGACCGCTGGGGCGTGGATCTGCTGCCGCGCGGCAAGACCACCTGGTTCGAGATGCGGGTCGCCGACCGCTGAGTGCCGGCGCCGGGGCACGCGAAAGCCCCCGTTTTCGCCTTGTGGGGCGCCGCGGGGGCTTTCGTGGAGCGCCGTGGACGATTGGGGTGTTATCCACGGCCTCTGACGACGACCGAGCCCGGGTCAATGGGGGTCGTGTTCCCGACTATGGCAGACCCTGGCCCATGAGGACAAATGAATCCTCGGTGACCTGGGCCACGAGCCTGGCAAATGAAGATTTATTAACGAGGCCATCCAGTATTCATTAAGACCCTCGGGTTGATAAGTCCCACTTGTCTGTCATTGGCCTTAAATGGGACGGTGACCACGACCGACCGCCGCGGAGCCCTCCGCTTCGGCGCCGGACTCACCGCCGCCGCCCTCACCACCGGCTGCTCCACCACCGCCCACGACCCGGTGGCCGCCGGGCACTCCGCGAGCCCGGCCCGCCCCGCCCGTGCCGCCCCGCCGGCCCCGGCCCCCCGCCGCTTCCCCGGGCAGCCCGCCCAGATCGACCACGGCCCGCGGGGCCGTCCCCGCGTCGCCCTCACCTTCCACGGCCAGGGCGACCCGGCCGTCGCGTACGCGCTCCTCAAGGAGGCCGAGCGGGCCCACGCCAGGGTGACCGTCCTGGCCGTCGGCACCTGGCTCGACGAGCACCCCGCCGTGGCCCGGCGCATCCTCGACGGCGGCCACGACCTGGGCAACCACACGCTGCACCACCGCGACATCAACACGATGTCCGAGGCCGAGGCACGCGCGGAGATCACCGGCTGCGCCGACCGTATCCGCCGCCTCACCGGCTCCATCGGCACCTGGTTCCGGCCCTCGCGCACCCAGCGGGCGACTCCGCTCGTCGAGAGCCTGGCGCGCACGGCCGGCTACCCGCACGTCCTGTCGTACGACGTCGACTCCCTCGACTACACCTCGCCGGGCGCCGCCGCGGTGACCCGCAAGGTCAGCTCGGAGATCCGCGAAGGCTCGGTCGTGAGCCTGCACTTCGGTTACGCGGACACGGTCGCCGCGCTCCCCGCCCTCCTGGAAGACCTCGACCGCCGCGGCCTCGCCGCGGTGACCACCACGGAGCTGCTGACATGACACCCCGCCGCACCAGCACCGCCGCACTGATCGCCGCCGCCACGGTCCTCACGGCCCTCGCGGGCTGCGGCACCGGCGCCAAGGAGCACCGGGCCACCGAGGCGCTCGGCACGCACGGCGTCAAGCCCGCCAAGCCGAAGCCCAAGCCGGTCGCGCAGGGCCTGCCCGGCATGCCGCCCGTCCTCGACCCCAAGGACATCTACGCCGCCGACCGCCCAGGCAAGCTGTCGCCGGTCGTCAAGGACTTCCCGTCCCGGATCTACGTGCCCAACACCGAGTCCGACACCGTCTCCGTCATCGACCCCAGGACGTACAAGGTCATCGAGACGATCAACGTCGGGAGCCAGCCGCAGCACGTCGTGCCGTCCTGGGACATGAAGACGCTGTGGGTCAACAACGACAAGGGCAACACGCTCACGCCCATCGACCCCAAGACCGGCAGGGCCGGCAAGACGGTGGACGTGCACGACCCGTACAACCTCTACTTCACGCCCGACGGCAAGTACTCCATCGTGATGGCCTCGCTCGACCGTGAACTGGTCTTCCGCGACGCGCACACCATGAAGACGGTCAAGACCGTGCCCGTCGGCTGCTACGGCGTCAACCACGCCGACTTCTCGGCCGACGGCCGGTACTTCATCGTCTCCTGCGAGTTCAGCGGCGAACTCCTCAAGGTCGACACCGCGAAGATGAAGGTCGTCCGCCAGGAGCGGCTGCCCTTCAAGGGCGCCATGCCGCAGGACGTCAAGCTCTCCCCGGACGGCAAGACGTTCTACATCGCCGACATGGTGGCCAACGGCATGTGGGTCCTGGACGGCAAGAAGTTCACCACCCCCAAGCTCCTGCCCACCGGCAAGGGCACCCACGGGCTCTACGTCAGCCGGGACTCCCGCGAGATGTACATCTCCAACCGCGGCGAGGGCACCATCTCCATCTTCGACTTCGCGAAGAACAAGCTGACCAAGAAGTGGACGCTGCCCGACGGCGGCAGCCCCGACATGGGCGGCGTCTCCTCCGACGGCAAGGTCCTGTGGCTTTCCGGCCGTTACAACTCCGAGGTGTACGCCATCGACACGCGTACGGGGAAGCAGATCGCCCGCATCCCCGTCGGTGACGGCCCGCACGGCCTGGCCGTGTACCCGCAGCCCGGCCGCTACTCCCTCGGCCACACCGGCATCTTCCGTTAGGGCCGGCGGGGCGCGACGAACAGCGCCTCCGCGCCGACGGGACGGTAACCGGCCGCCTGGAACGCCCGCACACTGCGGGCGTTCCCGGGGGACTGCTGGGACCACACCGGTCCGCCGTCCGGGACCAGATGCCGGGCGGCCACCGCGAGGAGCCGGCCGAGGCCCCGGTGGCGCGCCCCCTCGTCGACCTCGATCGCCGTCTCCCAGCGGCCCGCGACGCCGCGCCCGAGGACCAGCACCCCGCCGTCCGCCGCCCACATCCGCACGTCGTCGCGGCGCACCCGCGCCCGCACCACCCGCGGATGGTCCGGGTCCGCGATCTGTTTCAGGGCCACCGGCGGCTCGCCCGGCAGCGCCGGGGCCACGGTGAGCAGGTCCGTCGTGTCATGGCGGCGCCCCGTCCGCTCCATGAGCGCGCCGAGAAACCGCGGACTCATCGTCGCCGCCAGCGGATCGCAGTCCAGCCCGCGCAGCGTCTCGTGCACCCACTGCGGGTCCTCGTCCGTGAACACCACCGAGTGGGCGGTGAAGGCCAGCACCCCCGCGTCCCGGTGATCCGCCTGCGGCACCACCGTCGTGCCCCCGTCCGGCGGAGGGAAGACCCCTCGCGCCGCGGCATCCAGAATGTCCCGCACAGTGCCCGGCATGACGTTCCCCCTCGGCTCTCTTGAGTCTCCACCCACTGGAAGGCCCAGACTCCTCAACATGATCGACGACGGCCCGCGGCTGCTCACCATCGGGCAGCTGTCCCGGCGCACCGGCCTGTCGGTGCGCACCATCCGCTACTGGTCCGACGTGGGCGCCCTGCCGCCCGTCGGACGCAGCCAGGGCGGCTACCGCCTGTACGACGCGCAGTCCCTCGCCCGGCTCGAACTCATCCGCACTCTGAGGGAGTTGGGCCTCGGCCTGGAC
The DNA here is from genome assembly GCF_053644375.1 of Streptomyces sp. NPDC055400. Lineage (NCBI taxonomy): Bacteria > Bacillati > Actinomycetota > Actinomycetes > Kitasatosporales > Streptomycetaceae > Streptomyces > Streptomyces sp. NPDC055400. Next base: position 205,189 of record NZ_JBSHLM010000013.1, read on the forward strand.
GACGTACGCAGCGTGGTGGACGGAGAGTCGGACATCGCGTCCGTGGCCGCCGCGCACGTGGCGGCGCTCGACGCGCAGATCCGCTCGCTGCGGCTGAACCGGGCCGTCCTGTCGACCGTCGCGAAGAGGAACTCGAGCGCAGAGGAGATGGCCCTGATGAACAAGCTGGCACGGCTGAGCGCCGCCGAGCGCAAGCACATCATCGACGACTTCATGGAGCAGACCTTCGGCGGTCTGGACGCCGCCGACCCGGACATCCGCACCCGGATCCGGGTCATGGTCCCCGACCTGCCGGACGACCCGACGACCGAACAGGTCGACGCGTGGGTCGAGCTGGCCGAGCTGATGCAGGACCCGGACTTCCGGGCGCACATGCGCCGCATGATCGAGTTCAACGCCGCCGACCGCGGGCCCGATGTGCCGCCGGGCAGCTCGCTGTGGTTCATGAGCCGCCTGGTGCAGCTCGCCGGGGAGGCGCGCGAGCGCGGCGTCGCTCCCGAGTCGCCCGAGGCGGAGGAGGTGCTGCGGGGCCTGCTCGGCAACGCCGACCCGGCCGCCGTACTGGAGCGCATGGAGGCCGCGGCCAACGACGACGTGGCCCGTTTCCGTGACCTGGTGTCCCTGGTGCGGGGCCTGGAGACGCTGCCCCGGCACAACGAGGAGTTCGCGTGGGTGGTCGCCGCACTGCGCGCTCGTACCGCCCGTTAATCTGACCTCCGTCAGTGTTACAGCAAGAAGGGGTGGACCCGGTGGCGGACATCGAGGAAGCACGCAAGGCGTTCCAGCGGTTCGACGCGGACGGCGACGGCTTCATCACAGCGGCCGAGTACAAGAGCGCGATGGCTCAGATGGGCGACTTCAACGTCACCGAGTCGGTCGCCGAGGTGCTCATCGCCCGGCAGGACGCCAACGGGGACAAGGTCCTCTCGTTCGACGAGTTCTGGGCGAACCTGAACAAGGCCTGAGCGCCGATACCTCAGCTCCAGCGTCTTTCAGGGGGCGCCCGCCGGGATCCCGGCGGGCGCCCCCTGCGCCTGTTGGCGGGAGGAACTGGCCGTGATGCGGGGGAAGTCGGCGCGCACGGACCAGGGGGTGTGCGAGTGGAGGTGTCCGGCCAGGGCGTGTGCGGAGCCGTTCGCACGGCACTCGCGCATAGCCTGGCCGAACCAGGAGGTACGTGACCACGCGCGTACCGCACGCTCCTCGGGAAGGGCTCGACATGAAGATCGGCATCATCGGCGCCGGCAACATCGGCGGCAACCTCACCCGTCGTTTCACCGCGGCCGGCCACGACGTGTCCGTGGCCAACTCGCGCGGCCCCGAGACCCTGCGCGACCTCGCCGAGGAGACCGGTGCCACGCCGGTGACCGTCGCCGAGGCCGCTCGCGGCGCCGACGTCGTCGTGGTGACCGTCCCCATGAAGGCCGTCCCCGGCCTGCCCGACGACCTCCTCGACGACGCGCCGGAAGGCGTCACCGTCATCGACACCGGCAACTACTACCCGCAGCAGCGCGACGGCCGCATCGCCGCCATCGAGGAGGGCATGCCCGAGAGCCGCTGGACCGAGCTCCAGATCGGCCACCCCGTCGTCAAGGTCTTCAACGGCACCTACGCCCACGAACTCCTCGACAAGCCGCGCCCCCAGGGCGACCCCGAGCGCATCGCCCTGCCCGTCGCCGGCGACGACGAGGCGGCCAAGGCGGTCGTACGCGGCCTGCTCGACGGGATCGGCTTCGACTCCGTGGACACGGGCAGCCTCGACGAGTCCTGGCGCCAGCAGCCCGGCACCCCCGTCTACGGCCTCGCGGCGGACGCGGACACCATCCGCAAGGCCCTGGCCGAGGCGTCCCCGGAACGCACGGCGGAGTGGCGTGCCTGAGTCACCGGGTGCGGGGGGCGCGTCACGGGGTGGCCCAGTCCCGCAGCGCGCCCTTGCTGGTGAAATGCGCGACGTCCTTGTCGAGCGGCCGGTCGGTGTACTGATGAAACTTCCAGGCCGCCTTGATACGCGGCTTGCCGGCCGTCACGTAGTCGGCGATCCAGAGCCCGTCACCGGCGTAGGACGTCGTGTCCACATTCAGCCAGAAGTCGCGGTTCGTGTAGAGCACCACCCGGTGATGGGGGCGCAGGCGCTTCACCTCGCGGATGAAGCGGTCCTTCTCCGCGTTGCTCGCGCGGGTGCCGTCCCCGGTCGTCTCCCAGTCCACGGCCAGCACGTCGCCCGCCTTTTCGGGGGCCTTGCTGACGAAGTACTCGGCCTGCGCCGTGAGGTTGCCCGGCCACAGGAAGTGGTAGAAGCCGACGACGCAGCCGCCGTCACGGGCCAGCTTCGTCTGGGCGGTGAGCCGTGGATTGACGTAACTGCGCCCCTCCGTAGCTTTGATGAAGACGAACGACAGGCCTTCCGTGTCGAACGTGGACTGGTACGAGCTGACATCGATGCCGCGCAGCATGCTGGCCTCCTGGTCGGTGGGGCGACGAGGTCGAAAATCCATCGTCCCCGATCCGATCCCGTCGGGGTACCTGTTTCCCCGCGTTGATCCGCCTGTGCGGCGAGGCGCGCCGCCTGGACGTTTCGGTGGCCGCAGTCTTGGAACACGCTTTACATGAGCCCCTGCAACTGCCGGAGCCCTGTCACTGTCTGACAGTGAGTTGGGCCCGTTGGGGGGCATGGGTTGAATCGGAGAGTGGGGCAGGTCGTGGGACGGCGCAAGGGCGGAATAGGGGTCGCGCTCGTGACGGTCGCGGTGCTGGTGGGCGCGAGCGCCTGCGGCGGCGGCAGTGGCGACAAGGCGGCGGGCGGGAACGACGGGAAGGCGGTGGGGAAGCCGGGCGCGAGCGCCAAGCCCTCACCGGCGAAGCCCAAGGGTCCGCCGATGCTCCTGGAGACGATAACTCCGCTGAGCGACGCCAAGGTCGGCGTGGCGATGCCGATTTCGGTGGTCTTCACCAACCCCGTGGCCGCCAAGGCGCGCGCCTCCGTCGAGAAGCACATGAAGGTCAGCACGTCGCAGCCGGTGGCCGGCGCCTGGCACTGGTTCGGCGACAGGCGCGCCGACTGGCGCCCCAAGACGTACTGGCCCTCCGGTACGAAGGTGAAGGTCGACGCCGACATGAAGGGCGTCAGCAACGGCAACGGCCGCTACGGCGTGCACGGTTACACGCACTCCTTCACGGTCGGCGACGACGTCCGGGCCGACGTCTCCGTCACCGGTCACACCATGAAGGTCACCAAGAACGGCCAGGCCGTGCGGACGCTGTCGATCAACGCGGGCAGCGCCGAGTTCCCGACGTGGAACGGCACGATGGCCGTCATCGACAAGCAGGAGAAGGTCCACATGACCTCCTGCAGCGTCGGCATCAGCTGCGACAAGGGCAGCGCCAACTACTACGACCTGACGCTGCCCTGGGACGTCCACCTCACCCAGTCCGGCACGTACGTCCACTACTCGACCGGTGACCCGAACCCGGGCAGCGGCTCGGCCCGCGGCTCGCACGGCTGCGTCCACCTGTCGCTGTCCGACGCCAAGTGGTTCTACGGCCAGGTCAAGCAGGGCGATCCCGTCACGATCACGGGCTCGCCGCGCGCCAAGGCTCCGGCCGACAACGGCTACGCGGCGTTCAACCTGAGCTGGGACCAGTGGCTCGCGGGAAGCGGGGCGGGGGAGGGCACGACGGCGACCCTGTGACGGCCGCCGCCCTCAGCCCCCGCTGATCGTCAGCACTCGATGATGTTGACGGCGAGGCCGCCCCGCGCCGTCTCCTTGTACTTGACGGACATGTCGGCGCCGGTCTCCTTCATGGTCTTGATGACCTTGTCGAGGGAGACCTTGTGGCTGCCGTCGCCGCGCATCGCCATGCGGGCCGCGGTGACGGCCTTCACGGCGGCCATGCCGTTGCGCTCGATGCAGGGGATCTGGACGAGGCCGCCGACGGGGTCGCAGGTCAGGCCGAGGTTGTGCTCCATGCCGATCTCGGCGGCGTTCTCGACCTGCTCGGGGGTGCCGCCGAGGACCTCGGCGAGGGCGCCCGCGGCCATCGAGCAGGCGGAGCCGACCTCGCCCTGGCAGCCGACCTCGGCGCCGGAGATGGAGGCGTTCTCCTTGAAGAGCATGCCGATGGCGCCCGCGGAGAGCATGAAGCGGACGACGCCCTCGTCCTTCTCCTCCTGGGAGGCCCCGCCGGCCACGAAGTTGATGTAGTAGTGCAGGACCGCGGGGATGATGCCCGCGGCGCCGTTGGTGGGCGCGGTCACGACGCGGCCGCCCGCGGCGTTCTCCTCGTTGACGGCCATCGCGTAGAGGGTGATCCACTCCATGGCGCGGGCCATCGGGTCGCCCTCGGCGCGCAGCTGGCGGGCCGAGTTCGCGGCGCGGCGGCGGACCTTGAGGCCGCCGGGCAGGATGCCCTCGCGGGACATGCCGCGCGAGACGCAGGCCTGCATGACGCGCCAGATGTCGAGGAGTCCGGAGCGGATCTCGTCCTCGGTGCGCCAGGCCTTCTCGTTCTCCAGCATCAGCGCGGAGATGGACAGGCCGGTCTCCTCGGCGAGGCGGAGCAGCTCGTCGCCGGTGCGGAAGGGGTACTTGAGGACCGTGTCGTCGGGCACGATCGGGTTCTCGCCGGCCACGGCATCCTCGTCGACGACGAAGCCGCCGCCCACCGAGTAGTACGTCTTCTCCAGGAGGAGGGCGCCCTCGTGGTCGTAGGCGAAGATCGTCATGCCGTTGGCGTGGTACGGGAGTGCCTTGCGGCGGTGCAGGACCAGGTCGTCGTCGAAGCCGAACGGGATCTCGTGGACGCCGAGCAGGCTGAGCTTCCCGGACCCCTTGATCGCCTCGATGCGGTCGTCGGCCTTCTCCACGTCGACGGTGCGGGGGGAGTCGCCCTCCAGGCCGAGCAGGACCGCCTTGGGGGTGCCGTGGCCGTGTCCGGTGGCGCCGAGGGACCCGTAGAGCTCGGCGCGTATCGCGGCGGTGTGGGCGAGCAGGCCCTCGTTCTTCAGGCGGCGCGCGAACATGCGGGCCGCCCGCATCGGGCCGACCGTGTGGGAGCTGGACGGGCCGATGCCGATCGAGAACAGGTCGAAGACCGAGATGGCCACGGGGGAACTCCTAGGTGGGTTTCGGCGGACGCCGTTGTCCGCCGGGGCGGTGCGCAGGGCTACAGGGGGGGCGGTTGTATGGGGCGGGGCACCGCTCTCACTGTCCAGTGTGCGCGGTGCCCCGAACTTTCAGACGTACAAATGCGTACGAAACTACTTCAGGCCGGGGTACAGGGGGTACTTCTCGGCGAGAGCGGTGACGCGGGCCTTGAGGGACGCCGCGTCAGTACCCCCGAAGGGAGCGGGCGCCTTCAGCGCTTCGGCGATGATGTCGGCGACCTCGGTGAAGTCCTCGGCCCGGAAGCCGCGGGTGGCCAGGGCCGGGGTGCCGATCCGCAGGCCCGAGGTGACCATCGGGGGACGCGGGTCGTTCGGGACGGCGTTGCGGTTGACCGTGATGCCGACCTCGTGGAGGCGGTCCTCGGCCTGCTGGCCGTCCAGCTCGGACTCGCGCAGGTCGACCAGGACCAGGTGCACGTCGGTGCCGCCGGACAGCACGTTCACGCCGGCGGCGCGGGCGTCGTCCGAGGTCAGACGGGCGGCGAGGATCTGGGCGCCCTCGACGGTGCGCTGCTGGCGCTCCTTGAAGTCCTCGCTCGCGGCGACCTTGAAGGAGACGGCCTTGGCGGCGATCACGTGCTCCAGGGGGCCGCCCTGGAAGCCGGGGAAGACGGACGAGTTCAGCTTCTTCGCGAAGTCCTTCTTCGCGAGGATGATCCCGCCGCGCGGCCCGCCGAGCGTCTTGTGTGTGGTGGAGGTCACCACGTCCGCGTACTCGACCGGGTTGGGGTGCAGCCCGGCCGCGACGAGTCCGGCGAAGTGGGCCATGTCGACCCACAGGTAGGCGCCGGTCTCGTCCGCGATGCGGCGGAACGCGGCGAAGTCCAGCCGGCGCGGGTAGGCGGACCAGCCCGCGATGATCACCTTGGGGCGGTGCTCCTTGGCGAGGCGCTCGACCTCGGCCATGTCCACGAGACCGGCCTCGTCGACGTGGTACGCGACCACGTCGAACTGCTTGCCGGAGAAGTTCAGGCGCATGCCGTGGGTGAGGTGGCCGCCGTGGGCGAGGTCCAGGCCGAGGATCGTGTCGCCGGGCTTGGCGAGCGCGAAGAGGGCGGCCTGGTTGGCGGAGGCGCCGGAGTGGGGCTGGACGTTGGCGTACTCGGCGCCGAAGAGGTCCTTGACCCGGTCGATGGCGATCTGCTCGGTGACGTCGACGTGCTCGCAGCCGCCGTAGTAGCGCCGGCCGGGGTAGCCCTCGGCGTACTTGTTGGTCAGGACCGAGCCCTGGGCCTCCATGACGGCGACCGGAGCGAAGTTCTCCGACGCGATCATCTCGAGGGTGGACTGCTGGCGGAGCAGCTCGGCGTCGAGCGCGGCGGCGACGTCCGGGTCGAGCTCGTGCAGCGGGGTGTTCATGAGCGACATGGTCGTGGTGTCCCTAGTTGCCGGAGCCGGAGAACGCGTCGTACTCGTCCGCGGAGAGCAGGTCCTTCGGCTCTTCCGAGGTGCGGACCTTGAACAGCCAGCCGCCCTCGAACGGGGCGGAGTTCACCAGCGACGGGTCGTCCACCACGTCCTGGTTCGCCTCGACGACCTCGCCGGTGACCGGGGAGTACAGGTCGCTGACGGACTTGGTCGACTCGAGCTCGCCGCAGGTCTCGCCCGCGGTCACCGTGTCACCGACCTCGGGGAGCTGGGCGTAGACGACATCGCCGAGCGCGTTGGCCGCGAACTCGGTGATGCCGACCGTCGAGACGCCGTCCTCGGCGCCCGACAGCCACTCGTGCTCCTTGCTGTAGCGCAGCTGCTGGGGGTTGCTCATGATCTGAATTCTCCTGTACGCGGGTGGGTGCTGCGGAACGAGAGGGGTGTGCGCTGGGTTACTTCCGGCGGCCCCCGTGAGGACTGGTCGGACTACTTCTGGCGCTTGTAGAACGGCAGCGCCACGACCTCGTACGGCTCGTGGGCGCCGCGGATGTCCACGCCCACGCCCTCGGTGCCGGGGGCGGCGTGCGCCGCGTCCACATAGGCGATGGCGATCGGCTTGCCGAGCGTGGGGGAGGGGGCGCCGGAGGTGACCTCGCCGATCACCTTGCCGTCGGCGACCACGGACATCCCGGCGCGCGGCACCCGGCGGCCCTCGGCGATCAGGCCGACGAGCTTGCGCGGCGGGGCGGTCTCGGCGCGCTCGGCGGCTGCCTCGAGCGCCTCGCGGCCCACGAAGCGGCCCTCGTTGCCGGTCTTCTCGAACTTCACGACGCGGCCGAGACCGGCGTCGAAGGGGGTCAGCGCCGTCGTCAGCTCGTGCCCGTACAGCGGCATGCCGGCCTCCAGGCGCAGCGTGTCGCGGCAGGAGAGGCCGGCGGGGACGAGCCCGACCGGCGCGCCCGCGTCGGTCAGCGCCTGCCACAGCTTCTCGGCGTGCTCCGGGGCGACGAACAGCTCGAAGCCGTCCTCGCCGGTGTAGCCGGTGCGGGCGATGAGGGCCGGGACGCCGGCGACGGTGCCGGGCAGGCCCGCGTAGTACTTGAGACCGTCCAGGTCGGCGTCCGTGAGGGACTTCAGGATGCCGGGGGACTCGGGGCCCTGGACGGCGATCAGCGCATACGCGTCGCGGTCGTCGCGGACCTCGGCGTCGAAGCCGGCGGCGCGCTCGGTGACCGCGTCGAGGACGATCTGCGCGTTGCCCGCGTTGGCGACGATCATGTACTCGTGCTCGCCCAGGCGGTAGACGATCAGGTCGTCGACGATCCCGCCGTCCTCCTGGCAGATCATGGTGTAGCGGGCGCGGCCGGGGCCGATCGTGGACATGTTGCCGACGAGGGCGTAGTCGAGGAGATCGACGGCCTGCGGCCCGGTGACGGTGATCTCGCCCATGTGCGAGAGGTCGAAGAGGCCCGCCTTGGTGCGGACCGCGATGTGCTCGTCGCGCTCGCTGCCGTACCGCAGCGGCATGTCCCAGCCCGCGAAGTCGGTCATCGTCGCGCCCAGCGAGCGGTGCAGGGCGTCGAGGGCGGTCTTACGGGGGACGTTGTTCATGAGTGGTGCTCCAGGATCCCAGGCATGACAGACGAGGGCGATGGTCTTCCTCCCCATCTGTCATCGGAACCTGAGAGGTTCGCCGGCGCCACACGTACAGGTGGTCGCGGCTTGCACCTTGGGTGGAGCGGCCGAGGGCCGCCCGCTTTTCAGATATGCCTCGCCCGCGCGGTACGGGGCCTGAGAGATTCAAGGGAGGAACTTGCTCCTTCGGCGCCCCCGGGGACGCGTAGGCGTCCGGGGAGCTCTCCCGCGCGGATTCAAGCGGCCGGTATGCAGTTGGTCGTGCTCTTGGCGCGCACATCATTGCATGCCGACCGTACGGGGAAACCACTTGTAGGGCATTACCGTCTCTTTACACTTGACGGGCAAGGGTGGCGTGACCGAACGGGGAGGACGATCACGGTGCACAAGGCAGTGCCGGGTGCGTACGCGGCGGCAGGAGTCGGGCAGCGTGCTGTGCCCCGCCCCGGGGCGGCGACAGGGCGCGGTCCGGTCGTCAGGGATCTGCGCGGCAGAGGCGGCCGCACGCCGAGGCGCCTCGGCTTCGCGCGGGGTGACCTGATCGTGGTCTCGGGGCTCCCGGGCAGTGGCAAGTCCACGCTGATGCGCCGCGCGGTCGGTGCCGGGGGTGCCGTGCGCATCGACTCGCAGGACACGCGTGACCGCTGGGCGGCCCGGCTGCCGCGGCTGCTCCCGTACGCCGTGTACCGCCCGCTCGTGCGGCTCGCGCACTTCGCTGGGCTGCGGCGGGCCCTGCGCTCGGGAGGCAGCGTCGTCCTGCACGACTGCGGCACGCAACGCTGGGTGCGGCGCTGGCTGGCCAAGGAGGCCGGGCGGCGCGGGGCGGACCTGCATCTGATGCTGCTCGACGTCGACGCGGACACGGCGCTCGCGGGCCAGCGGGACCGCGGCCGCGGGGTCTCGCGCTACGCGTTCGCCCGGCACCGCCGCGCGGTCGCGGGCCTGGTGGAGTCCGCCGAGCGCGGTGACCTGCCGTGGGGCTGCGCGTCCGCGGTGCTGCTCGACCGGGACGCGACGGATGTGCTGAACGGGATCGGGTTCGAGGGGAGTTGACCGGTCGCGACCCTCTGTGCGCGCACGGACGCGGAGGGTGTTCTGTCACCCGTACGCGCTAGGGTTCGGCCGCAGACAGAGCGGTTCCAGAGCGGGTGGTAGGCACATGGACATTCCGGCGCAGGCTCACGCACATCCGTACGGCGGGTGGCCGGCGAACGAGCTCGAGGAGGTGCTCGCCGCCTCCCTCGGGGCCGACTCGGCGGGCGGCCGGATCGTCGAGGTCCTCGGGCGCAGCCGGGTGTGGATACCGCTGCCCCAGGGCGGCGGTCCCGGCAGCCCGAACCTCGACCTGCCGACGCTGGAGATCGAGGGCCAGGCCTATGTGCCCGTCTTCAGCTCCGAGGAGCAGTTCCTCGCGGTCGTCGGCGACCGGATGGGCTGCACGGTCGCGCCGGCCGTCGAGTTCGCGCGCGGGCTGCCCCCGCAGGTCGGCATCGCGGTGAATCCGGACGGCGCCGTCGGCGTCCCGCTGCCCCCGCCCGCCGTCGCCGAGCTGTGCAAGTCCGGCCGTACGCCGCTGGACGGGCCCGCCACGGGTGGCCGGGTCAGCCTCTACGAGCCCGACTGGCAGGACGACCCGGTCGACTTCCTGGCCGCCGTGCGCGAGGAGTTCGAGGCGTCCGGCGTCGTCCTGACCGCCCGCCGCTGCCTCGCCAGCGTCGAGGGCGGCGACCCCCTCCTCTTCGTTGGCGTCGAGCTGTCGCAGTGGGAGGGCCCCGCGCGCAACCTGCCCATGGACGCTTTGGGCCGCGCCCTCGGCCGGGCTCCCGCGCCCTGGCCGGTGAACCTCGTCCTGCTCGACATCACCCAGGACCCGGTCGGTGACTGGATGCGCGCCACGCTGCGGCCGTTCTACACGCAGGGTCACTGATAAGCCCGGCGCCGGTCCCCGTTCGGGAAACACGGGAAAGTCGTCGGCCGCGCGTACGTCAAGTCGGTGCCAGGATCGCCGCTTAAGCTGGTTTCATGACCTGTCTGGGCGGTCCCGCCACGGGGAGCGGGTCGAAATCGTCGGGTACGTCACGAAGGGGCGGTTACGGGTGAGTGCGTCGGGCACGGCCGCGGCCGGTCAGGTCGAGCACATGCTGCGCCAGGTGACGCCGGGGCGTTACGACGCCTACGAGGCGCTGCTCAACGCGCTCGCGGACCCGGGCGCCGGTCAGGTGTGGATGCTGCTCTGGCACGGCCAGGCCGGTTCCCCCGACGCGCAGTACGGGAACATGGAGGTCGACGGCTTCTCGTACGCCCCCTGTGTCACCTCCGCCCAGGAGCTGTCCGCCTCCGGATGGAGCCGCGCGTACGAGGTCGTCGGCGGGGTCGACGCGGCCCGCACGCTCTACCCCGACCACTACGGCCTCTGGCTCAACCCGCACGCGCCCGGCGGTGGCGTCGGCATCCCGTGGCTCGACCTGCGCCGCATCGCGGGCGGCCTCGACCGCCAGCCCGCCGGACCGCTGCGCCTGAGCGACCCCGCCATCGAGATCCCGCAGTTCTACGCCCTGCTCACGCAGAACGCGTACCGCACCACCGCGATCCGCTCGCTGCGCCGCGCCTGGGTCCAGCCGACGCTCGGCGCGCCCTATCTGGCGATCGGCCTCGATGTGTACGACACGTCGCCGGTGTCCGTGGACGCGGTGCGCGCGATGATGCAGCAGTCGGTCGTCGCCGTGCCCGACGGGCTGCCCGTCTCCACGGTCGCGATGTCCGACGAGCACGACCCCGTCGCCCTGTGGCTGCGCGCCAACGCCCGCCCGTTCTACGACCGCGAGGCGCACGCGGCCCCGGCAGCCCCCGCCCCCGTCGCGGGCTACGGGTACCCGCCGCCGCACGGGACGTACTGAAACCGTTCACCCGGCTCTCGCTCCAACTGCCGCCGGAAATCTCCGGGTTGACCCGGCCCCATTCCGTCCCGTTTCGGGGGGAGTTGGCGCACCGCCCGGGCATTCTCACCACATCGGTCACCGTGTCGCATTCCGGACCCCATGGCGCCCTGTCGGACCGGAGTGAATTGTCCGCTCAGCCGGTTCCCGCGTCCGCATAATGCACGCCTGCCGCCTCATCACGGTTGCGCAACCTTTCACGGTGAGGGCTGGCGGCTGGTCACAGGCGCATTGAAGACTCCCTGCAGACACGGGGTTTCGACTCTGTGTACGAGCTGAACGGTCAACTACGAGGCCATGCCCCCGGACTGTCCAGCGTGTGAAACAGGATCAAGCCGCTACAGCGGCGGGCGTGGGCCGGCCACCGTCGGCCGAGAGGGGTCAACCACACCGTGACCGCACCGATCGAGACCACTGGGGCCCAGGCCGAGGTGCAGCCCGAGGCTGTGCTCGCCGGCACCAAGGGGCAGCAGATCGAGGGGCGCTCCCTCGGGCGTATCGCCTGGAACCGCTTCAAGAGGGACAAGATCGCCGTCGCCGGCGGCGTCGTCGTCATCCTGCTGATCCTCATAGCCGCCCTGGCGCGCCCCCTCCAGCATCTCTTCGGCCTCGACCCGAACACGTTCCACCAGGACCTGATCGACCCCACCAGCTCGCTCCCCAAGGGCGGTCTCGGCGGTATGAGCGGGGACCACCCCCTGGGCGTGGAGCCGAAGTTCGGCCGCGACATCCTCGCGCGCATCCTCGAAGGCTCCTGGGTCTCCCTCGTCGTCGCCTTCGGCGCGACCGTCCTGTCGAACGTCATCGGGGCGGTCCTCGGCGTCGTCGCCGGGTACTACGGCGGCCGGGTCGACTCAGTCATCAGCCGCATGATGGACACCTTCCTGGCGTTCCCCCTGCTGCTGTTCGCGATCTCGATCTCCGCGACCCTCCAGGGCGGAGCGTTCGGCCTGAACGGGCTGCCGCTGCACATCTGCGTGCTGATCTTCGTGATCGGCTTCTTCAACTGGCCCTATCTGGGCCGTATCGTGCGCGGCCAGACCCTGGCGCTGCGCGAGCGGGAGTTCGTGGACGCGGCCCGCGGGATGGGCGCCCGAGGCCCGTACATCCTGTTCCGGGAACTGATGCCCAACCTGGTCGCGCCGATCATCGTCTACTCGACCCTGCTGATCCCGACGAACATCATCTTCGAGGCGTCGCTCAGCTTCCTCGGCGTGGGCATCCAGCCGCCGCAGGCCTCCTGGGGCGGCATGCTCAACCAGGCCGTCGACTACTTCCAGGTCGATCCGCAGTACATGATCGTGCCGGGCCTCGCCATCTTCGTCACCGTGCTGGCGTTCAACCTGCTCGGTGACGGTCTCCGCGACGCTCTCGACCCGCGCAGTCGCTGAGTCCGGCCGCACAGAGAGCTCCACAAGTTTCCGACAATGGAGGGGATTCCGACCATCATGCGAAGGTCATCACTTGCCGCTGTTGCGGCCATCGGCAGCGTGAGCCTGTTGCTCGCCGGCTGCAGCAAGGCCGACGACGGCTCGGACGGCGGCAACAAGTCGGCCGGTGCGAACGCCGCCACGAAGGATGTCGTCAACGCCTCGACGAAGAAGGGCGGCACGGTCACCTACGCGATGTCGGACGTCCCCGACTCGTTCGACCCGGGCAACACGTACTACGCCTACATGTACAACTTCAGCCGGCTGTACGCCCGCCCGCTGATGACGTTCAAGCCCGACGCGGGGGAGAAGGGCAACACGCTCGTCCCCGACCTCGCCTCGGCGCCCGGCAAGCAGTCGGACGGCGGCAAGACCTGGACGTACACGATCCGCAAGGGTCTGAAGTACCAGGACGGCTCGCCGATCACGTCCAAGGACGTCAAGTACGCCGTCGAGCGCTCGAACTTCGCGCGTGACGTGCTCTCCCTCGGCCCGAACTACTTCCAGCAGTTCCTCAAGGGCGGCGACAAGTACAAGGGGCCGTACAAGGACAAGAGCGCCGAGGGCCTCAAGTCCATCGAGACGCCGGACGACACCACCATCGTCTTCCACCTGAACCAGGCCTTCCAGGAGTTCGACTACCTGGTCGCCACGCCGCAGACCGCGCCGGTGCCGCAGGCCAAGGACGACGGCATCGACTACGTCAAGCACATCGTCTCCTCGGGCTCGTACCAGTTCCAGAGCTACCAGGAGGGCAAGCAGGCCGTCCTGGTCCGCAACAAGAACTTCGACCCGAAGTCCGACCCGCTGCGCAAGCAGTACCCGGACAAGATCGTCGTGAACCTGAAGGTCAACCAGCAGACGATCGACAAGGACCTGGAGTCCGGCGACACGCTGATCGACCTGCAGGGCAAGGGCGTCGACACCCAGACGCAGGCGCAGCTGGTCAACGACAAGTCGAAGATGGCGAACACGGACAACGCCTTCGGCGGCCGTCTCGTCTACGCGGCGATCAACACCAAGCTGAAGCCGTTCACGAACGTCGACTGCCGCAAGGCCGTCGAGTACGCGATCGACAAGGTCTCGGTGCAGACCGCTCAGGGCGGCCCCATCCGCGGTGACGTCGCCACCACGGTCCTGCCCCCGGACATCACGGGCTACGCCAAGGAAGACGTCTACGCCACCAGCGGCAACAAGGGTGACGTGGCCAAGGCCAAGGACGCCCTGAAGGCCTGCGGCGAGAAGACGATCAACACCACGATCACGGCGCGCAGCGACCGTGACGAGGAAGTCTCCGGTGCCCAGGCGCTCATCGAGTCGCTGAAGAAGGTCGGCATCAACGCCAGCCTGAAGCAGTACCCGTCGGGCAAGTACTTCACCGACTACGCCGGTGTCCCGAAGTTCAACCAGAAGAACAAGGTCGGCATCATGATGATGCAGTGGGGCGCCGACTGGCCGTCGGGCTACGGCTTCCTGCAGCAGATCCTGAACAGCAAGGCGGTCGGCGAGTCCGGCAACACCGCCCTGTCGGAGCTCGACGACAAGAAGGTCGACTCGATGCTCGCCGAGGCCATCGGGGCGCCCGACGAGGCCACGCGCAACAAGCTGTACGCGCAGATCGACAAGCAGGCCATGGAGGACGCGGCGCTCGTCCCGCTGACCTACTTCAAGGTCCTGCTGTACCGCTCGCCGTACGCCACCAACCTGGTGTCCACGGCCGCCTTCAGCGGGCAGTACGACTACCTCAACATCGGCACCACGAAGAAGTAGCAGCCCCGGAAGGCAGGTGAAGGCATTGGTGCCCGCGGGCCGCACGGTCCGCGGGCACCAGCGCCGGTCCCCGTGATCTCGTACATCATCCGCCGGTTGATCGCGGCAGTGATCCTGTTGCTGGTCGTCACCGCGGTCACCTTTGGCATCTTTTTCCTGCTGCCACGTCTCGCCGGCCAGACCGCCGACCAGCTCGCGCAGCAGTACATCGGCAAGAGTCCCTCGGCCGCGGACATCGCAGCGGTCAAGCACAACCTCGGCCTGGACGAACCCGTCTACATCCAGTACTGGCACTTCATCAAGGGGATCTTCGCGGGCTCCACCTACGACCTCGGCCCCACCACGGTCCACTGCAACGCGCCGTGCTTCGGCTACTCCTTCAAGAACCACGTCGCGGTGTGGCCCGAGCTGACCGACCGGCTGCCCATCACCCTGTCCCTGGCCGCGGGCGCCGCCGTCATCTGGCTGCTGTCCGGCGTCACGGTGGGTGTGATCTCGGCACTCAAGCCCGGATCGTTCTTCGACCGTGCCTTCATGGGCGTCGCCCTGGCCGGTGTCTCGCTGCCCATCTTCTTCACGGGCCAGCTGGCGCTGCTCGTCTTCACCTACCAGATTCCGATCTTCGGGCGAACGTACGTACCGCTCACGGAAAATCCGGCCCAGTGGGCCAACACCCTGTTCCCGGCCTGGTGTTCACTCGCTCTGCTGTACTCCGCCATCTACGCCCGGCTGACCCGCTCGGGCATGCTGGAGACGATGAACGAGGACTTCATCCGCACCGCGCGTGCCAAGGGGCTGCGCGAGCGCACGGTGGTGGGCCGGCACGGCCTGCGCGCCGCACTCACCCCGATCGTCACTGTGTTCGGCATGGACGTCGGTCTGCTGCTCGGCGGCGCCGTGATCACCGAGAACGTGTTCTCGCTGCACGGCATCGGTGAGTACGCGGTACAGGGCATCACCGACAACGACCTGCCCAAGGTCCTCGGCGTGACCCTGCTCGCCGCGTTCTTCGTCGTCTTCTGCAATCTCCTGGTGGACCTTCTCTATGCCGCCGCCGACCCGCGGGTGAGGCTCTCGTGACCGAACTGTCCAAAACCGGTGCCGCCGTGGGCGAGCCGGTGGCCGCGGGCCCGGCCGCGCCCCCGACCGCGTTCCTCGAAGTGCGCGACCTCAAGGTGCACTTCCCGACCGACGACGGCGTGGTCAAGTCCGTCGACGGGCTCAGCTTCAAGCTGGACAAGGGCCAGACCCTGTCCATCGTGGGCGAGTCCGGGTCCGGCAAGTCCGTGACCTCGCTGGCGATCATGGGCCTGCACCGGCTCGGCGCGCGCGGCAAGAACGTGCAGATGTCCGGCGAGATCTGGCTCGACGGCAAGGAGCTGATCGGGGCCGCCCCGGACGACGTCCGACGGCTCCGCGGCCGCGACATGGCGATGATCTTCCAGGACCCGCTGTCCGCGATGCACCCGTACTACACGGTCGGCAACCAGATCGTGGAGGGGTACCGCGTCCACAACGACGTGACCAAGAAGGTCGCGCGCAAGCGGGCCGTCGAACTGCTGGACCGCGTGGGCATCCCCGAGCCGGCCAAGCGCGTCGACAGCTACCCGCACGAGTTCTCCGGCGGTATGCGCCAGCGCGCGATGATCGCGATGTCGCTGGCGAACAACCCGCAGCTGCTCATCGCGGACGAGCCGACCACCGCCCTCGACGTCACCGTCCAGGCGCAGATCCTCGACCTGATCAGGGATCTGCAGAAGGAGTTCGAGTCCGCGGTCGTCCTCATCACCCACGACCTGGGTGTCGTCGCCGAGATCGCCGACCAGGTCCTGGTCATGTACGGCGGTCGCTGCGTCGAGCGCGGTCCCGTCGACAAGATCTTCGCCGAGCCGCAGCACCCGTACACCTGGGGCCTGCTCGGCTCGATGCCGCGCATCGACCGTGAGCAGACCGAGCGGCTCATCCCCGTCAAGGGCCAGCCGCCGTCCCTCATCAACGTCCCCTCGGGCTGCGCCTTCCACCCGCGCTGCCCCTACGCGGACCTGCCCAAGGGCGGCATCACCTGCACCCAGCGGCCCGAGCTGCACGAGGTCGGCAGCGACCACTTCTCCGCCTGCCACCTCAGCCCGGAGGACCGTACGCGGATCTGGACCGAAGAGATTGCGCCGAAGCTGTGAGTGAGCCCGTGAGCGAGACGAAGAAGCCGAAGAAGGCCGACACCGGGGCGGCCACCAAGGCGGCCACGGTTCCCGCGCAGGCGGCGTCCCCCGAGGACCGGGAGGTGCTGCTCAAGGTCGAGGGCCTGGTCAAGCACTTCCCGATCAAGAAGGGGATCCTCCAGCGGCAGGTCGCCGCGGTGAAGGCCGTCGACGGGATCGACTTCGAGGTCCGCAAGGGCGAGACCCTGGGCGTCGTCGGCGAGTCCGGCTGCGGCAAGTCGACCATGGGCCGGGTCATCACGAAGCTGATCGAACCCACCGCCGGCAAGATCGAGTTCGAGGGCCAGGACATCACGCGCCTCGGCACGGGGGGCATGCGCCCGCTGCGCCGGGACATCCAGATGATCTTCCAGGACCCGTACGGCTCCCTGAACCCCCGGCACACCATCGGCTCGATCGTCTCGGCGCCGTTCCGGCTCCAGGGCGTGGAGCCCGAGGGCGGGGTGAAGAAGGAGGTCCAGCGCCTCCTGGAGCTGGTGGGCCTCAGCCCCGAGCACTTCAACCGCTACCCGCACGAGTTCTCCGGCGGCCAGCGCCAGCGCATCGGCATCGCCCGCGCGCTCGCGCTCAAGCCGAAGCTGGTCGTGGCGGACGAGCCGGTCTCCGCGCTCGACGTGTCGATCCAGGCGCAGGTCGTCAACCTCATGGACGACCTGCAGTCCGAGCTCGGCCTGACGTACGTGATCATCGCGCACGACCTCTCCGTCGTCCGCCATGTCTCGGACCGCATCGCGGTGATGTACCTCGGCAAGATCGTCGAACTCGCCGACCGCACCTCGCTGTACGAGGCGCCGATGCACCCGTACACCAAGGCCCTGATGTCGGCCGTGCCGGTGCCGGACCCCAAGCGCCGGGGCGCCAAGAGCGAGCGGATCCTGCTCAAGGGAGACGTTCCCTCGCCGATCTCGCCGCCGAGCGGCTGCCGCTTCCACACGCGGTGCTGGAAGGCGACGGAGATCTGCAAGACGGCCGAACCGCCGCTGCTCCAGCTCGCCCCAGGGCGCCAAGTGGCCTGCCACCACCCGGAGAACGCCGAGGACCAGGCCCCGGACGACACCAAGCTGCTCGCGGTCGCCAAGGAGGCGATCGAGGTGCTGTCGCTGGCGCGGACGGACGGGTCTACTGAGACGGTGGAGCAGGCCGAGTCTCCCGACGTAGCCGGTGAGGAGCATGGCGCACAGCCATCTGACGATGCAGCTGAGCCGGAAGACGCACAGGAGTCAACCGACCAAACTGACCTAACCGACAAGTAAGAAGCGCACCTTCATAGAGACCGTGGTCCGAAGGGTGAGGGAAGCTGAGGTTCCCGATACCCTTCGGATCACGTCAGTCTTTGGCCTTCTCGTTCCTGACGATGTATCCGTATCCGTCGGATCGTTGGAGTCGGCTGACGTAGCGGTGATGGATCCCCTGGAGGAGTCCTTGGCTGGTGCGGATGTTGAACTGGCCGGAACCTCGCACGGCGACCCTTCCGGTGTGGGTCCCGAAGTATTTCCCTCTCGGAATTGTCGCGCGCACCAAGTCGCCCGTGACGAATCCGCGATGCTCCTTGCGGCGAGGGAGGTACAGGCGAGGGAATCCGTACTTGTCGGTGCGTGTACGTGCGTAACAGCCGCGCCCGGTGGCCTCGGCGACCAGCACCGTAGTCGGGTGACGCACCAATCGGCCCGCCTCCGGGATCTCGCCGACGCTGAGTGCGTCCAGAGTGTGTGATTTCGCGAGCCCGTGGGTGGTGCGGTTGTACTTGGTGCGGCCTCCGGACCAGGCGTGCATGGGCAAACCCAGGCGACACAGTCGGTTCCACAGCTGGCGTCGTGTGGCGTTCATGGCTGCCGCGTCCTTGAGCGGTACCGAGGCGAGACTGAGGACACGTGCCAATCGGGCCGGCTTGCGCGCCAAGAATTCTTCGACAGGTCGGGCAGCCTTTGCCTGGTTGCAGGAGGTGCAGGCGAGCGTCAGGTTGCTGATCCGGTCGGTGCCGCCGCGTGCACGAGGACGGATGTGGTCGATCTGCAGCGGGATGGCGGTTCCTCCGCAATACGCGCACGTACGATTCCATTTCTCCAGTAGATACTGACGTGTCTCGTACCCCTTGAGAGTTCCCTGTTGGTACTGCCCGTTCTCCAGCGTTTCCTGGCCGAGGCTCAGGGCGTGGATGTCGAACGTGACCTGTTCGACGTGGAGTTCGGTGACAGGAAACCATCGCGTCAAGCGAGTGACGGTACTGACTGTTGAGTCCACTCGGTGACGTAGGGACGGCGTGAGCCAGCCTTTAGGTCGCGCCCGGTTGTCGAAACGCGGTGTGCGGTACCTGAGATTCGCTGTGCGCCTCCTGCGTCGGTGGTTTGCCCGCTGTTGCATGCTCTTTCGGATTTGTGCGCCTCGATGTTGCAGCTCCAGGGAGTACAGACCTCGACGGCTGGTCGTGACGTCCGTGGCAATGCCGCCCACATCGTCGGTTACGGCGATGCCGGTGCCGCGGCTTCCGGGATCGATCCGTATGGCGACGCCCACGACTTCGGACCCCGCGACAGTGCGGTCCTTGAGTCGGATGACAAACGGCGCATGCCGCCCCACCACCGCACGTCCGGTGTCCAGCAGCTTTCGTGCGCGTGCGGGATGACACGGCATGAGCGGGTGGCCGTGCTTGTCGAGCACGGCCACCATTTGCGTTCCCCTGCCCACTTTGCCCAAGTTGGCCGGGTTGCTGTCCTCACGGGCAGCGGATACTCCCTCAACGGCCGTGTCAGCGACCGGTTCGGGGTGTCGCCGTACGCAGACAGGTGATGTACGTACGGACTCCCCTCGCCCATGTTCCATACCGGCTGCATCACGCTGAGCTGTGATGCGCCTGCGGCCCGTTTCGTCCCTGCCCCCAGGGGTGTCTGCTGCCGTGGGTTCCAGAGCCTGCCGCTGAGGAAGCACGGCAGGGTGGGTCTGCTCACCTGTATGAAACGTAGTCATCGAAGTCACCTTGCTTCGCAGTGATGACTCGGGCTGGTCAATCATGGGCCTGGATACCTACGACGGTCAGGCCCCGGATCCGAGTCCGGGGAGCGATTGACGGCACTCTCCCGTTCGGCGTGACAGGTGGCCTCCGTGCATTGCCGCTGTCGCGCCAGTCATATCAACGAGCCGTGAGCGGCTTGGTCACGCTTTCGGTAAGGGAAGGTCCGTTCGCTTGCCGTAGTCCGCTTGTCGGGAGGGCGTTCGTGTGACGCCGCACGTCACACAGGTAAGAATGTCGGGTGCTTCTGGAACTCTTCACCCCCTCCGTCCAGCATTGGCTGGACCTCGTCGGGATCTTCGTCTTCGCGATCTCCGGCGCCCTCCTCGCGGTCCGCAAGAACTTCGATGTCTTCGGCATCGCCGTTCTCGCCGAGGTCACCGCGCTGGGCGGGGGGCTGTTCCGCGACCTGATCATCGGCGCCGTCCCGCCGGCCGCGTTCGCCGACCTCGGGTACTTCCTGACCCCGCTGTTCGCCGCCGGCCTCGTGTTCTTCCTGCACCCGGAGGTGGAGCGCACCCAGGTCGCGGTGAACATCTTCGACGCGGCGGGCCTCGGCCTGTTCTGCGTCACCGGCACGGTCAAGGCGTACGACTACGGGCTCGGGCTCACGTCCTCCGCGGTGCTCGGCCTCGCGACCGCCGTGGGTGGCGGTGTGCTGCGCGACATCATCGCCAACGAGGTCCCGTCCCTGGTCCGCTGGGACCGCGACCTGTACGCGGTACCGGCGATAGTCGGCTCGACGATCATCGTCCTGTGCATCCGCTTCGACGCGCTGTCCGCGTTCAGCAGCGGCGCCGCGGTCATCACGGCGTTCGTGCTGCGGCTGCTCGCGATGCGCTACCACTGGCGGGCGCCGCGGGCCTGGCACCGCAGGTCGTCGGCGACGGAAGCGCAGGAGGAGACGCCCTGAGCCGGGCTGTTGTGTACTTCGACGCAAAAGCTACCGCTTAGTAGTTTCCTGTTGTACCGTACCTGCATGGCACAGGTATCGTCCGCCGCGCAGGCGGTCATCGGCGACAGCGAGTTCGACCGCGACACCGCGGTCACCCGGCGCGAGCCCGGCGTGTACGACATCGACCTCTCGGCCGGCTGGACGATCATCAGCGCCGTCAACGGCGGCTACCTGCTCGCCGTGCTCGGCCGCGCCCTCGGCGACGCGCTGCCGCACAGCGACCCGTTCACCATCTCCGCGCACTACCTGACCGCGTCCCGGCCCGGCCCCGCCGTGATCAGGACCGATGTCGTACGCACCGGCCGCACCCTCTCCACCGGTCAGGCCTCCCTCTTCCAGTACGACGACGAGGGCGCCGAGGTCGAGCGGATCCGCGTCCTCGCCTCCTACGGTGACCTCGACGCGCTCCCGGACGACATCCGTACCACCGCGAAGCCCCCGCACCTCCCGCCGGTCGAGCAGTGCTTCGGCGCGCAGGACGGCACCACGCCGATCAAGGGCAGCTCCGCCATCACCGAGCGGCTCGCCCTCAAGCTCGACCCGGCCACGCTCGGCTGGGCGGTCGGTTCGCCCTCCGGCAAGGGCGAGATGCGGGCCTGGTTCGGCCTCGCGGACGGGCGTGACGCGGACCCGCTCTCCCTGCTCCTCGCGGTGGACGCGCTGCCGCCGACCGCGTTCGAGATGGGCCTGACCGGCTGGGTCCCGACGGTCGAACTGACCGTCCACGTCCGCTGCCGCCCCGCCCCCGGTCCCCTGCGCGTCTCCATCACCACCCGCAATCTCGCGGGCGGTTTCCTGGAGGAGGACGCCGAGGTCTGGGACAGCGAGGACCGCCTGGTGGCCCAGTCCCGGCAGCTCGCGCGCGCGAAGCTGAGCTGAAACGGGGCCCGCCCGAGGTCCGTGCGGAACCCGCCCGCTGCGGCGCCGTGATCAGTGCCGTGTGCGGTCCGCCCACAGGAACTCCGTGACAGCGCCGGTCAGTTCGGCCGGTGCGTCTTCCTGTACGAGATGCCCCGCGCCCTCGATCAGCCGCAGTTCGGCGCCGGGGATCAGCTTCGCCAGCTCGTGCCCGCGCGCGACCGGGATCCAGGTGTCATCGGTGCCCCAGCAGATCAGCACGGGCAGGACCAACTCCCCGTACCGGCCCTGGATCTCGTCGGTGAAGCGCTGGTCGTTCTGCTCGATCTGACGGTAGAACGCGGGCTGTCCCTCCGGCGTGCACCAGGGGGCGACCAGCCGGTCGAGGGTGTCCGGGTGCAGGCCCTGGTGGCTCGCCGACCTGAGGTACTCGCGCACGAGCGCTTCGTGCAGGGCCGGCGGGAGCTGGGCGAACACCTTGGCGTGCGCGCCGAGATGGCGGTACGTGGGGGAGCCCCAGGGGGCGAGCGCCACCGGGTCGACGAGCGCGAGCCGCTCGTAGCGCGCGCCGTGCAGCAGCCGGGCGCGCAAGGAGACACAGCCGCCGAAGTCATGGGCGACGACGGCGGGTTCGGCGCCGGGCCGGTCCAGGCCCCAGTGCCCGAGCAGCTCGGTCAGGACGCGGGCGTGGGCGGCGAGGGTGACGTCCTGCCCGTCGTGCTTCGCCGAGGCGCCGTACCCGGGCAGATCCCATACGTAGACGCGATGCCGGGCGGCGAGCGCGCGGGCCGGGCCGCGCCAGACGTACGAGGAGAAGGGCGTGCCGTGGACGAGCACGACCGGCGGCGCGTCCGCGGGGCCGAGCGCGGCCCAGGCGACGTCGCCGGACGAACTGGCGTAGGAGCGGTCGAGATTCCAGTCGGCGGTCATGCATTGCAGGCTAGGGCTTGCCCCGGCCGGGGGCGCGGGGGGCTTGGGCGCCGGTGGGTGGCGGCCTGTGTGGTCGGCGGCGGTCAGTCCAGCCAGTGCGCCCTGCCGAGGTTGACGAGGCGCAACTGCCGTGTGGCGACGTCGATCGCCGCGTCCATGCGCTCCGGCGGGGTCTCCAGGAAGACGGACGCGGTCATCACCATGTGCTCGACGTAGTGCCACGCCAGCATCCGCAGGTCGTCCTGGCTCCAGCCGGCGGACACCGGGTCCGCGGCGAGACCCTCGGCCACCTCCTCGGCGAACCGCGCGAGCTGCCCGCCGACGGCGTCCCGCACGCGCTGGACGCCGCCGTGCCGCTCACGCGCGATGAAGCGCACGTGGGAGGGGTGCGTGCGGACCAGACGGGCGATCAACTCGACGGTCCGGCCCAGACGTTCCTCGTTGCTGCCCGTCGTGGTCAGCATCGTGGTGATCGTCTCGTGCAGGCTGCCGAGCGCCTCCTCGACGAGCGCGACGCCGAGCTCGGCCGTCGAGTCGAAGTGCCGGTAGAACGCGGTCGGCGCGACCCCGACGGCCCGGGTGACCTCGCGCAGCCCAAGGCTCGACAGGCTCTGGTCCTCGAGCAGCTCCAACGCCGCGTCGAGCAGCGCCTGTCGGGTCTTCTGCTTCTGGGCCTGCCGGATGCCGAGAGTGTGACTCATGCCATGCAGTTAACACTTGTTCTCTGTAATTCGGAAGCCGTGTGCGCGCTAGACTCAAGAGTCAGTGAACGGTTGTAATCCCAATCGTCACCGCCCCGACCATGAGAGGCACTCATGCTGTTCCTCGTAGCCGCCCTGCTTCTGCTGGGCGTCGCGCTGGGCTCCGTGGCCCACGCGCCTCTTCCCGTCACCCTCGTCGCCGCCGCCGTCATCGGCATCTGGCTGGTCGTCTTCGCCGTGCGCGAGCGGACCGCCCGGCGACGCCACCAACACTGATCCATCAGCCTGATCACGCCTGTTCTCGCCTGATCTCGCCTGAACCAAGAGGGGGTACCACCATGAACATCACCGCTGACACCACTACCGGCACCAGCACCCACACCGACGCCGTGGCCGGGACAGCCCCTGCGGAGCAGCCCCGCACCGGTGCGCGCGACGCCGACGGAATGGCCGTCGCCTCGTTCGTCCTCGGGCTGCTCGGACTGCTCGTCCTCAACCTCTTCCTCGGCCCGATCGCCATCGTGCTCGCCGGCCTCGCCCTCATGCGCGGCACCGCCCGCCGAGGCCGTGCGCTGCTCGGACTCGGGCTCGGAATCGCCGACCTGGCGGTCCTCGCGGCGTTCGTCGCGACCGACCACACGCTGTCCTGGAGCCTCGCGGGCTGACCCCTTTGGCGCTCTGCGTGGGACGGGACCCCACGCGGCGCGGAGCACCGGGACGGAGGCTCGTAGAATCGAGCCCACCATGGCTTACCTCGACCACGCCGCGACCACTCCGATGCTCCTGGAGGCCGTCGAGGTGATGACCGCCCAGCTCGCCCTCACCGGCAACGCGTCCTCGCTGCACGCAGCGGGCCGGCGCGCCCGACGCACCGTCGAGGAGTCCCGCGAGACCCTCGCCGAATCCCTCGGCGCCCGCCCCAGTGAGGTCGTCTTCACCTCGGGCGGCACCGAGGCCGACAATCTCGCGGTGAAGGGCCTGTACTGGTCCCGCCGCGACGCGGACCCCGCCCGCACCCGCGTCCTCGCCAGCCCCGTCGAACACCACGCCGTCCTCGACGCCGTGCACTGGCTCGGCGAACACGAGGGCGCCACCGTCGAATACCTGCCCGTCGACGCGTACGGGCGCGTGCACCCGGACGCCCTGCGCGAGGCGATCGCCCGCAACCCCGACGACGTGGCCCTCGCCACCGTCATGTGGGCGAACAACGAGATCGGCACGATCCAGCCCGTACGTGAACTCGCCGACGTGGCCGCCGAGTTCGGCGTCCCGCTGCACGCCGACGCCGTTCAGGCCTTCGGTCAGATCCCCGTCGACTTCGCCGCGTCCGGCCTCGCCGCGATGACCGTCTCCGGCCACAAGATCGGCGGCCCGTACGGCATCGGGGCGCTCCTCCTGGGCCGCGAGTACACCCCCGTACCCGTGCTCCACGGCGGCGGCCAGGAGCGGCATGTGCGCTCCGGGACCCTCGACGTGCCGGCCGTCGCCGCCTTCGCCGTCGCCGGACGGCTCGCCGCCGAACAGCGTGACCGGTTCGCCCGCGAGATCGGCGGACTGCGCGACGACCTGGTCGGCGCCGTGCGCGCGGCCGTCCCCGAGGCGGTCCTCGGTGGCGACCCGGCCCCCGGCGGCCGGCTGCCCGCCAACGCCCACTTCACCTTCCCCGGGTGCGAGGGCGACTCCCTGCTGCTGCTCCTGGACGCGCAGGGCATCGAGTGCTCCACCGGCTCCGCGTGCACGGCCGGTGTGGCGCAGCCCAGCCACGTACTGCTGGCCACCGGCACGGACCCGGACCTGGCCCGCGGCACCCTGCGCTTCTCCCTCGGCCACACGTCGACCGAGGCGGACGTGGCAGCGGTGGCGGACGCGATCGGACCGGCGGTGGAGCGCGCCAGGACGGCCGGGCTGAGCTGACGGCCGGGCCGGTTGACGGCCGGGCTGAGCTGACGGCCGGGCCGGTTGACGGCCGGGCTGAGCCAGGGCGCCTTACGCCTTGGCCGTGCGCCCCTCTTCATGGGCGCGCTTCACCAGGCCCATGTACCGCTCCCAGTCCCAGTGCGGGCCGGGATCGGTGTGGTCCGTGCCCGGCACCTCGACGTGCCCGATGATGTGCTGCCGGTCGACGGGTATCCCGTAGCGCCTGCATATCCTGGCGGTGAGCCGCGCGGAGGACGCGTACATGGCGTCCGTGAAGTCGGCAGCACGGTCCACGAACCCCTCGTGCTCGATCCCCACACTGCGTTCGTTGAATTCCTTGTTCCCCGCGTGGAACGCCACGTCCAGCTCGCGGATCATCTGCGCTATGTGCCCGTCCTTGCGCACCACGTAGTGCGCGGCCGCCCCGTGCCACGGGTCCTTGAAGACCTTCAGTGTGCCCTGGTAGCTGCCCTGTGTGACATGGATGATCACGCGGTCGATGGTGTAGTCGGCGGGGCGGTCCGCCCGCCGCCAGTTCGCCGCCGCCGCGGCCACCCACTCCGCGCCCCTGAAGTCGACCTCGCCGGCCTTGCGCGGCTTGTCGATGCCGGGCATCTGCCACCACATGTGCGCCAGGTCGCTGCGGGCGAGCAGGCCCACACCGAAGGCTGTCGCCGCGCCTCCGATCAGCAGCGTCCGCCGGCTGACCCCCCGGTCACCGTCGCGCTTCGCGCGGCCCCCGGACTTCTGCCGAGACTTCCCCTGTGCTCCCACGACCCGCCCCCGTTCACGTCGTACGAGATCCACAACGGATACTCGCGGGATTCGGTTCCCGCGGCCCCGTACTCTGTTAGAGCTATGACTTCGCAGACCCCGCAGAGCACCCGTCCCCTTCGCGTCCTCGCCGCCATGTCGGGCGGCGTGGACTCCGCCGTCGCCGCCGCCCGCGCGGCGGAAGCGGGTCACGACGTGACGGGCGTCCACCTCGCCCTCTCCGCGAACCCGCAGTCGTTCCGCACCGGAGCCCGCGGCTGTTGCACCGTAGAGGACTCCCGTGACGCCCGCAGGGCCGCCGACGTCATCGGCATCCCCTTCTACGTCTGGGACCTCGCCGAGCGCTTTCGCGAGGACGTCGTCGACGACTTCGTCGCCGAGTACGAGGCGGGGCGCACCCCGAACCCGTGCCTGCGCTGCAACGAGAAGATCAAGTTCGCCGCGCTCCTCGACAAGGCGCTCGCCCTGGGCTTCGACGCGGTCGCCACGGGCCACTACGCGAAGGTGGTCGAGCACGCGGACGGCACCCGCGAGCTGCACCGCGCCTCCGACATGGCCAAGGACCAGTCGTACGTCCTCGGAGTGCTCGACGACCGCCAGCTCGCGCATGCCCTGTTCCCCCTCGGCGACACGGTCACGACGAAGGACGAGATCCGCGCGGAGGCCGAGCGGCGCGGCCTCGCGGTCGCCAAGAAGCCCGACTCGCACGACATCTGTTTCATCGCGGACGGCGACACCCAGGGCTTCCTCGCGTCACGCCTGGGCAAGGCAGAGGGCGACATCGTCGACGAGACGGGCAGCAAGGTCGGCACGCACGAGGGCGCCTACGGCTTCACGATCGGCCAGCGCAAGGGCTTGCGCATCGGCACCCCGGCCCCCGACGGCAAGCCGCGCTACGTCCTGGACATCTCGCCGGTGAACAACACGGTGACGGTCGGCCCCGTCGGCTCCCTCGACGTCACCGCCCTTACCGCCGTCAAGCCCCGCTGGTGCGGCACGGCTCCCTCGGGACCGGGCACGTACACTGCACAGCTGCGCGCCCACGGCGACGAGACGCCGGTGACGGCGGAGCTGATCGACGGCACCCTGACCGTCACCTTCGACGAACCCGTACGCGGCGTCGCCCCCGGCCAGGCCATCGTGCTCTACGACGGCACGCGCGTGGTCGGCTCGGCGACGATCGCGACGACCACGCGCGCGAAGACGGCTGCCTAGCCGCTTATGGGGTGTGCGCGGGCCTACGCCGAGAAGAAGTCGGTGAGCAGCGGACCGAGCGCGTCCGGATCCACCGCGTGGGTCTGGCCGTCCAGCGTGCGGTACGTCCCGTCGGGCACCGCCCCGGCCACCGCCCGCGCCGCCTCGCGCAACCACGCGGGGCTCGCGCCGCCCGCGACGGCGAGCACCGGAACGGTGATCGAGGCCAGCCGCTCCCGTGGCACCAGACCGTCACCCATCGCGGCATTGTCGTAGGCCAGGGTCGGCGCGACCGCCTCCATGTCCGGCCACCGGGGCGAGCGCCGGGCGCCCGCGATCATCTCGGCGGGCGCGCCGGTGAGCGACATGAACAGCTCCACCGCGTCCCCGTTGCGGCCCTCGGCGAGGAGCTCGGACAGCTGCCGCGTGTACTCCGCGCGCTCCTTGCCGCCCCCTTCTTCGACCGCGAACGGGGGTTCGTACACGGCGACTCGGGTCACCGGCAGCCCACTCGCCGCCGCCTCCAGGGCCAATGCCGCGCCCGAGGACATGCCGTACAGCGCCGCGCTGCCGCCCACCGCGTCGATGAGCGCCGCGATGTCCTCCACCTCGCGGGCGACGGCGTACGGGGCCGTGTCACCACTCGCGCCGCGGCCCCTGCGGTCGTACGGGACGGCGCCGAGCGCGCCGCTCAGCCGGGCCGCCAGCGGCTCCATGGACGAGCCCGCCGACAGGGCGCCGCTCACCAGGATGACCGCCGGGCCCGCGCCAGTGCGCTCGTACGCGATCGCCGTGCCGTCGGGAGAGTTCGTCTTCTTGTCCATGTCTGTGAGGACTCCCTCGCCCGGCGGAACTCATCACGCGGTCAGACGGATTCCACCTCGTAGAAGCACAGGTGGTCCTTGATCTCGGCCACGTCCGGCTTCGGGTCCGGGTATGCCCACACCAGGTCGGGGGCGTCCGGCAGGGACCAGTAGGACGCCGTTCCCTTGAAGGGACAGTACGTCTGTGTGTCGGACGGGGTCAGCAGGTCCGTGCGGACGTCCGCCGGCGGGATGTAGTAACGCACGGGACAGCCCGTCTCGCGCAGCAGCAGCGGGCGGGCGCTCTGCGCGAGCACCACCCCGCCGTGGACTACGCGTACGGAACCGGTGCCCTGCTCGATCGTGATCGTGTGTCCATCAGCCATACCTGGGACAGCGCCGGCGAGGCCGCCGTTCTTCCCCCCCCCGTACGGTAGGACGCATGAACATCTGCGTCTTCCTCTCCGCCGCCGACCTCGCCGCCCGCTACACCCGACCCGCCCGTGAGTTCGCCGAACTGCTCGGCAAGGGCGGCCACACGCTCGTGTGGGGCGGTTCGGAGAGCGGTCTCATGAAGGTCGTCGCGGACGGTGTGCAGGAGGCCGGAGGGCGCCTCGTGGGCGTCTCCGTGGACTTCCTCGCCGACCGGGCGCGGGCGAACGCCGACGAGATGGTCATCGCTCGCGACCTGGCCGAACGCAAGGCGCTGCTCCTGGAGAAGGCCGACGCCGTCGTGATCATGGTGGGCGGCACGGGCACGCTCGACGAGGCCACCGAGATCCTGGAGCTGAAGAAGCACGGCAAGCACAGCAAGCCGGTCGTCCTGCTGAACTCGGCGGGCTTCTACGACGGCCTCAAGCAGCAGTTCCGCCGCATGGACGAGGAGGGGTTCCTGCCGCTGCCGCTCACCGAACTCGTCTTCTTCGCCGAGGAGCCCGTCGGCGCGCTGGCCTATCTGGAGGAAACAGTCGGCACGCTCTAATGCGAGCATGGCCCGTATGGCAACACATGTGATCACCGGGGCCGGATCAGGTATCGGCGCGGCCGTGGCGCGCCGTCTGCACGCACGCGGGGACCAGCTCGTCCTCCACGCGCGCGACGCGGCCCGCGCGAAGGAACTCGCGGCCCAGTTCCCCGGCGCGGCCACCCTCGTCGGCGACCTCGCCGACCCGGACAAGCTCTCCTGGGCGTTCTCGCACCAGTCGCTGCCGGACCGGGTGGACTCGCTGCTGCACATCGCGGGCGTCGTCGACCTCGGCCCGGTCGGCGAGCTCACGCCCAAGTCGTGGCGCCACCAGCTGAACGTGAACCTGGTCGCCCCCGCCGAACTGACCCGCCACTTCCTGCCCCAGCTCCGCGTCGCCCACGGCCACGTGATCTTCGTCAACTCGGGTGCGGGCCTCAGCGCGCACGCCGACTGGTCCGCGTACGCCGCCTCCAAGCACGGCCTGAAGGCGCTCGCCGACTCCCTGCGTCAGGAGGAGCACGGCAACGGCGTGCGGGTCACGTCGGTCTACCCGGGCCGTACGGCCAGCGCGATGCAGGTCAAGGTGCACCAGCAGGAGGGCAAGCCGTACGACGCCGCCCGCTGGATCGACCCCGAGTCGGTCGCCACGACGCTCGTCATGGCGCTCGACCTGCCGCGCGACGCCGAGGTCAACGACCTCACCGTGCGCCCGGGCCGCTAGCGCCTTGTGAGCCTAGGTCCACCGGCGCCTGAGCCGGCCCCGGCGCTGTTACGTACGCTTCGCGGGTGAGCGAAAACAGCAAGTTCAGGCCGGGGCCCGCCACCGGTGTCGGATCGATGCCCGGTGGCGACGCGCGCGAGGCGGCCAAGACGGTCACCGGCAGTGTCGAGGAGTTCCCGTATCTGGCGGAACTGCCCGCACGCGGACCCGGCGCCGACATGATCGGCCGGACCACCGGACTGCTCGTCGAGCTGTACGCGCGCGTGGAGCCCAGCGGCTGGCGGCTCGGGGACCGGCCGGGCCGCGACACCCGGCGGGCCCGGTCCTGGATGGGCGAGGACCTGGACGCGCTCGAGGAGTTCACGCAGGGCTACCAAGGGCCGTTGAAGGTGCAGGCGGTCGGCCCCTGGACGCTCGCCGCCGCCCTGGAACTGCGGGGCGGCGAGGTCGCCCTCTCCGACGAGGGCGCATGCCGCGACCTCGCCGGCTCGCTCGCCGAGGGCCTGCGCCTCCACCTCGACGACGTGCGCCGCCGCGTCCCCGGCGCCGAGATCGTGCTCCAGCTCGACGAGCCGTCCCTCATCGCCGTACTGCGCGGCCAGGTCAGGACCGCCAGCGGATACCGCACCCACCGCGCCGTCGACCGCCAGCTCGTGGAGAGCACGCTCCGCGAGGTCGTCTCGGTCCACGACGGGCCCGTCGTCGTGCACTCCTGCGCCCCCGACGTCCCGTTCGCCCTGCTGAGGCGTGCGGGCGCCGACGCGATCTCCTTCGACTTCTCGCTGCTCACCGAACGTGACGACGACGCGATCGGTGAGGCCGTCGAAGCCGGAACGCGGCTCTTCGCCGGTGTCGTGCCGGGCACGGACAGCCCATTGTCAGACCCCGCCGATATCGTCATGGGAGTCAGGACGCTGTGGCGCAGGCTGGGGCTGAATCCCGGCTCCCTCGCGGAGTCGGTCACGGTCACACCGTCGTGCGGTCTCGCGGGGGCCTCTCCCGCGTACGCGCGCGCCGCGCTCGCCCACTGCGTCCGGGCGGCGAGATCACTCGCGGACAACCCAGAGTGACGGCTCGGGATCCGCACAGGGACAAACGGGAGGACGAGACGGTGGCCGGCGAACAGCAGCACGCACAGCCCGCAGAGGTGCCCACGACGGCACGGGAGCAGCACGCGCAGCTCGCCGAGCAGATCGAGGAGCACCGCTTCAGGTACTACGTGAAGGACCAGCCGGTCATCAGCGACGGCGAGTTCGACAAACTCCTGCGCTCCCTGGAGGCGCTGGAGGAGCAGTACCCCGAGCTGCGCACCCCCGACTCGCCGACCCAGAAGGTCGCGGGCTCGTACGCGCCGGTGTCCACGACGTTCACGGCCGTCGAGCACCGCGAACGCATGCTCTCCCTCGACAACGCCTTCGACGACGCCGAGTTGGCCGCCTGGGCGGACCGCATCGCCCGGGACGTCGGCACGTCCGACTACCACTTCCTGTGCGAGCTCAAGATCGACGGCCTCGCGGTCAACCTCACGTACGAGGACGGCAGGCTCACCCGCGCCGCCACCCGCGGCGACGGCCGCACCGGCGAGGACATCACGCCCAACGTGCGCACGATCGCCGAGATCCCCCACCGCCTCAAGGGCGACCGCGTCCCGGCGCTCGTGGAGATCCGCGGCGAAGTCTTCTTCCCCATGGAGGGGTTCGAGGAGCTCAACGCACGCCTGGTCGAGGCCGGGGACAAGCCCTTCGCCAACCCCCGCAACGCGGCGGCGGGTTCGCTCCGCCAGAAGGACCCCCGCGTCACCGCGACCCGACCGCTCCACATGGTCGTGCACGGCATCGGCGCCCGCGAGGGCTTCGACATCGACCGCCTCTCCCAGGCCTACGAGCTGCTGCGCGAATGGGGCCTGCCCACCGCCCGGCACAACAGGGTGGTCGGCAGCATCGAGGACGTACGGGAGTTCATCGCCCATTACGGGGAGAACCGCCACTCCATCGTCGAGCACGAGATCGACGGCGCCGTCGTCAAGCTCGACGAGATCCCCCTCCAGGGCCGCCTCGGCTCCACCTCGCGCGCGCCGCGCTGGGCCATCGCCTGGAAGTACCCGCCGGAGGAGGTCAACACCAAGCTGGTCAACATCCGCGTGGGTGTGGGCCGCACCGGCCGCGTCACGCCCTACGCGCAGGTCGAACCGGTCACCGTGGCCGGCTCGGAGGTCGAGTTCGCGACCCTGCACAATCAGGACGTCGTCAAGAAGAAGGGCGTCCTCATCGGCGACACCGTCGTCCTGCGGAAGGCGGGCGACGTCATCCCCGAGATCCTCGGGCCCGTCGCCGACCTGCGCGACGGCAGCGAACGGGAGTTCGTGATGCCCGCCGCGTGCCCCGAGTGCGGCACCCCGCTGCGGGCCATGAAGGAGGGCGACATCGACCTCCGCTGCCCGAACGCCCGGTCCTGCCCGGCCCAGTTGCGCGAGCGCCTCTTCTACCTCGCGGGCCGCAAGTCCCTCGACATCGAGAACTTCGGCTACGTGGCGGCCGCCGCCCTCACCAAGCCCCTGGAGCCGTCCGAGCCGGCGCTCTGCGACGAGGGTGACCTGTTCGACCTCACCATCGAGCAGCTGCTGCCGATCAGGGCGTACGTCCTCGACCAGGACAGCGGACTGCCCAAGCGGGACCCGAAGACCGGCGAGGAGAAGATCGCCACGGTCTTCGCCAACCAGCAGGGCGAGCCCCGCAAGAACGCCCTGTCCATGCTGGAGAACATCGCGGCGGCCAAGGAGCGGCCCCTGGCCCGCATCATCACCGGCCTGTCCGTCCGCCATGTGGGCCCCGTCGCCGCCGAGGCGCTCGCCCGCGAGTTCCGTTCCATCGACCGCATCGAGCAGGCCACCGAGGAGGAGCTCGCCGCCACCGACGGCGTCGGGCCGATCATCGCCGCGTCGCTCAAGCAGTGGTTCACGGAGGACTGGCACCGCGAGATCCTGCGCAAGTGGCGGGCCGCCGGAGTCCGTATGGAGGAGGAGGGCGCCGGCGAGGACCAGGGCCCTCGCCCGCTCGAAGGCCTCACGGTCGTCGTCACCGGCACCCTCGAGCACCACACCCGAGATGGCGCGAAAGATGCCCTGCAGAGCAGAGGGGCCAAGGTGACGGGCTCCGTTTCCAAGAAGACCTCCTTCGTCGTAGTGGGGGACAACCCGGGCTCCAAGTACGACAAGGCGATGCAGCTGAAGGTTCCGGTTCTGAACGAGGACGGGTTCGCCGTCCTGCTCGAACAGGGGCCGGAGGCGGCGGCGGACGCTGCGCTTCCGACCGAGGAGTAGCGGTTGAAGGCCACCCGTTCAGCGCATACCAGATGCATACGGGTGGCTGGGGCGCATTCGGGCAACCGTGGTCGACCGCTGCCCCTGGAAGCCTTCTGCGGCCTACTGTTGAGGGGTGCGCCTGCCGTGCCCGGCTGCGGATGGGGCATCCCGTGCCCACGAGGGGTACGGGGGCAGAGAACGAGGACGCGGTACCGCCGGCGGAAGTCGTCCGCATCGGATCGCGTGGCGTGGGCACCGCCGGCTGTGAGAGGGACGGGAATGGAACCGACCGAGAGCGCCGCTCCGGACTCACGGCTGCGCACGCGCTGGCGCGTGTGGCGAGGCACCGCGAGCCCGGCGCCGACCGCGCGCAGCGTGCCGCGACCGGACGAGACGGACCAGTCCGGTGAGACGGACAACGACACCGGCGAGACGGACCAGGGCGACGGGCGCCCCAGGCGCGGCGGATGGCGCGCGGCCCTCGGGGACCGCGGCGCGGGGCGTACGCGCCGTCGCGCGGGCTCCGGTGCCCGGGGTGAGAGCGGACGAAGTGGCTCCGCCGGCGCATCGGCCGGATCCGGGGCGCCCGCACCCGGCTGGCCCGCGTCCGGTTCGAACGGCGGAGCCGGGATCGGCGCCTACGGCGTCCCCGGATCCGGTGCGGTGGCGTCCGGTTGGCCCGCCCCGGGTTCGAACGGCGGGGCGGGCATCGGTGCCATCGGCGGGACCGGCTCCGGAGCGGCGGTGAGCGGCGGGACCGGCTGGACCGGGGCCGCCGCTGACGGTGGTTCCGGGTGGACGGGCGCCGACGCGGGAGACGCGGGCGGCTGGCCGAACCGCGGGTACGGGACCTTCGGCGGAGCCTTCGGTGAGGCACGGGACGGCCGGGAACGCTCCTGGCTCGGCGCGCTGCCCGTGCTGCCCCTCGCGATCGTCGCCCTCGCCTCCGCCGTGCTCGGCACCGGCTTCTACCGCGCCTTCACCGGCAGCCACGCACTCTTCCCGTCCGGCGCCGCCGGCTGGTCCCTCGCCGTACTGACCGGCATCATCGTCGGCCACCTCGTCGCGCTCGGCCGCGACCGCTGGTGGGGCGGCACCGGCTCGGGCGCGGCCTTAACGCTCGCGGTCCTGCTGCTCTACGGCTGGGTGCCCGCCGGCATGGTCAGCCTCACCGTCGTCGTCCTCGTCGGCATCGCCCGCCGGCACCGCTGGCGCCAGGGCATCCTGCACGGCGCGGTCGACATCATCGGCATCGGCGCGGGCGCCCTCGTGCTCGCCGTGTCCGGCCAGATCCCGTCCGTGGAGTCCCCCTGGAAGCCGGAGACCTGGACGATTCTCAACGCCCCCGAGGTGGCGCTCGTCGCGGCCGTCTACCTCGCGGTCACCCGCAGCCTGCTCTGGTACGTCCACGCGCCGCGTGCCTCCGGGCTGCCCACCGTCGCCCGCACCGCCCTTCTCCGGCAGGGCCTCGTCGGCGTCGCGCTGCTCGGCATCGCCCCGCTGGTCTGCGTGGTCGCCATCGCGCTGCCCGTGCTGCTGCCGCTGTTCGCCGTCCCGCTCATCGCGCTCGACTCGACGCTGTGGATCGCCCGGGCCCGCGCCGAGGAGCAGCTGCGCGACCCGCTCACCGGGCTGCCCAACCGGCAGTGGCTCCTGGAGCGGACGTGGACCGCGCTCGACGACGCCGAGCGGATCGGCGCGCGCAGCGCCCTCATGCTGATCGACCTGGACCGCTTCCGGTCGGTCAACGACACCCTCGGCCACCTCGCGGGAGACCGGCTCCTGCTCCAGATAGCCGACCGGCTCCGGATGGCCCTGCCCCGCGGGGCGGAGGTCGCACGCCTCGGCGGCGACGAGTTCGCCGTACTCCTGCCCGTGGCCGACTCCACGACGTCCGCCACCCGAGTGGCGCGCACCCTGGTCGCCGCCCTCGGCTCCCCGCTCGACCTGGACGGGCTCACGCTGGTCCTGGAGGCCAGCGCCGGCCTCGCCGTCTTCCCCGACCACGCGCTCGACGCCGAAGGGCTGCTGCGCCGCGCGGACGTCGCCATGTACCAGGCCAAGCGCGACCGTACGGGCGTCGAGGTCTACGAGTCGAAGCGGGATTCCAACACTCCCGACCGCCTCGGCCTGCTCGGCGATCTGCGCCGTGCGCTCGACGCGGGCGACGTGGAGGTGCACTACCAGCCGAAGGTCCGCTTCGACGGACAGGTCGCCGGCCTCGAGGCGCTGGTGCGCTGGGTGCACCCCGAGCGGGGCAAGGTCCCGCCGGACGAGTTCATCGCCATCGCCGAGTCGTCCGGACTCATGCCCCATCTGACCGAGTACGTCCTGGAGACGGCGCTCGCGCAGGTCGCCCGGTGGCGGGCGCAGGGCCTGCGCGTGCCGGTCGCGGTGAACGTGTCGCCCAGGGACGTGCACACCCCGGGATTCGCCGGCGCGGTCGCCGCGCGGCTCGCCCGGCACGGCGTCCCCCCGGGCGCCCTGCAGCTGGAGATAACCGAGCACGTGCTGCTGGAGGACCCCCAGCGCGCCGCCGACACCCTCGCCGGGCTCACCGGGCACGGCGTGAAGATGTCCCTCGACGACTTCGGCACCGGCTACTCCTCCCTCGTCCACCTGCGTCGCCTCCCCGTCAGCGAGCTGAAGATCGACCGCTCGTTCGTGGCCCGCCTCGCCGTGGACAACGAGGACGCGGAGATCGTCCGCTGCACCGTCGACCTGGCGCACTCGCTCGGACTGCTCGTCGTCGCCGAGGGCGTCGAGGACGACGAGACCTGGGAGCGCCTGCGCGACCTCGGGTGCGACGCCGTCCAGGGCTGGCTCGTCGCCGCCGCGATGCCGCCGGACGAGACGACGGCGTGGCTGCGGGCGCGCGGCTCCCGCGGATGGCAGCGGCCCTCCGTCCTCGCCGCCGAGGCCGAGGACCAGTCCTCGGGACAGACGGTCACATAGCCGCGCCGAGCGGTGGGAGAAGGGTGGCCGGGACGCCCGAACGGGAAACCGTTTAACGGGCATGGCCTTGGGCCCCATAGGATTGGGCTCAAACCACACTCACTCACCCCAGAGGATCGCTGCATGCCTGGCATCACGCGCGAGGAGGTCGCACACCTCGCACGGCTGGCGCGTCTGGAGCTGAAGGACGAAGAGCTCGACCACTTCGCCGGACAGCTCGACGACATCATCGGCGCGGTCGCCCGCGTCTCGGAGGTCGCCGACCAAGACGTACCGCCGACCTCCCACCCGCTCCCGCTGACGAACGTCATGCGGGCGGACGAGGTTCGTCCGTCGCTCACCCCCGAGCAGGCGCTCTCCGGCGCCCCGGCCCAGGAGCAGCAGCGTTTCAAGGTGCCGCAGATCCTGGGGGAGGACTAATCACCATGACGGACAGCAACATCATCAAGCTCACCGCCGCCGAGATCGCCTCGAAGATCGCCGCCGGCGAGCTCACGGCCGTCGAGGTCACCGAGGCCCACCTGGCCCGGATCGAGGCTGTCGACGAGAAGGTGCACGCCTTCCTGCACGTCGACCGTGAGGGCGCGCTCGCGCAGGCCCGCGCCGTCGACGCCAAGCGCGCCGCGGGCGAGAAGCTCGGCCCGTTGGCCGGCGTACCGCTCGCCCTGAAGGACATCTTCACCACCGAGGGCATCCCGACCACGGTCGGCTCGAAGATCCTCGAAGGCTGGATCCCGCCGTACGACGCGACGCTGGTCAAGAAGCTCAAGGCCGCCGACGTCGTCATCCTCGGCAAGACCAACATGGACGAGTTCGCCATGGGGTCGTCGACGGAGAACAGCGCGTACGGCCCGACCGGCAACCCGTGGGACCTCACCCGTATCCCGGGCGGCTCCGGCGGTGGCTCGGCGGCCGCGCTCGCCGCGTACGAGGCCCCCCTCACCATCGGCACGGACACCGGCGGCTCCATCCGCCAGCCCGCCGCCGTCACCGGCACCGTCGGCGTCAAGCCGACCTACGGCGGCGTCTCGCGCTACGGCATGGTGGCGTTCTCCAGCTCCCTCGACCAGGGCGGCCCCTGCGCCCGTACGGTCCTGGACGCGGCGCTCCTGCACGAGGCCATCGCCGGCCACGACCCGCTCGATTCGACGTCCATCGACGCGCCGGTCCCGCCGGTCGTCGAGGCCGCGCGTAACGGCTCGGTCCAGGGCATGCGCGTCGGCATCGTCAAGCAGTTCGCGGGCGAGGGCTACCAGGCCGGCGTCGTCCAGCGCTTCAACGAGTCGGTCGAGCTGCTCAAGTCGCTCGGCGCCGAGATCGTCGAGCTGGACTGCCCGACCTTCGACCTGGCCCTGTCGGCGTACTACCTGATCGCGCCGTCCGAGTGCTCGTCCAACCTGGCCCGCTTCGACGCCATGCGCTACGGCCTGCGAGTCGGCGACGACGGCACGAAGTCGGCCGAGGACGTCACCGCCCTCACCCGTGAGGCCGGCTTCGGCGACGAGGTCAAGCGCCGCATCATCCTCGGCACGTACGCGCTCAGCTCCGGCTACTACGACGCGTACTACGGCAGCGCCCAGAAGGTCCGCACCCTGATCACCCAGGAGTTCGAGCGGGCCTTCGAGCAGGTCGACGTGATCGTCTCGCCGACGACGCCGACCACCGCCTTCCCGATCGGCGAGCGCGCCGACGACCCGATGGCGATGTACCTGGCCGACGTGTGCACGATCCCGACCAACATGGCGGGCAACGCGGCCATGTCCCTGCCGTGCGGCCTCGCGCCGGAGGACGGTCTTCCGGTCGGGCTGCAGATCATCGCCCCCGCCATGAAGGACGACCGTCTGTACAAGGTCGGCGCTGCCGTCGAGGCCGCCTTCGTGGAAAAGTGGGGTCACCCGCTGCTCGAGGAGGCTCCGTCGCTGTGAGTGCCATGGCAAAGAAGGCCAAGAACTTCAAGAAGTCCAAGACCGGCGCATACGTCTCGATTGCGAGCACCGCTTTCGGCGCGATCAGTGTCGCGAAGCAGGCGAAGCTGGCCCGCAACGATCACGACACCCTGCGGCTCATCGACGCCGCGGTGTCCGCCGCCGCCATCGTTACCGGCCTGGCGATCCTCTACCGGGAGCTGAAGCGCCTGGGCGACGACGACGTCCTGCTGGGCTGAGAGGGAAAGTCTCACCGTGACCGTCACTGAACTGATGTCGTACGACGCGGCACTCGCGACGTACGACCCCGTCATGGGCCTCGAGGTCCATGTCGAGCTGGGTACGAAGACCAAGATGTTCTGCGGGTGCTCCACCGAGCTGGGCGCCGAGCCCAACTCGCAGACCTGCCCCACCTGTCTCGGCCTGCCCGGCTCGCTCCCGGTCGTCAACGCGATCGGCGTCGAGTCGGCCATCAAGATCGGCCTCGCGCTCAACTGCGAGATCGCCGACTGGTGCCGCTTCGCCCGGAAGAACTACTTCTATCCGGACATGCCGAAGAACTTCCAGACCTCCCAGTACGACGAGCCCATCGCCTTCAACGGCTACCTCGACGTACAGCTGGAGGACGGCGAGATCTTCCGCGTGGAGATCGAGCGCGCCCACATGGAGGAGGACACCGGCAAGTCGCTGCACGTCGGTGGCGCGACGGGCCGTATCCACGGCGCCTCGCACTCCCTGCTCGACTACAACCGCGCCGGCATCCCCCTCATCGAGATCGTCACCAAGCCGATCGAGGGTGCCGGGGAGCGTGCGCCGGAGGTCGCGAAGGCGTACGTCGCCGAGCTGCGCGAGGTCATCAAGGCGCTCGACGTCTCCGAGGCCCGCATGGACAAGGGCCAGATGCGCTGCGACGTGAACCTGTCGCTGCGCCCGAACGGGACCGAGAAGTTCGGCACCCGCTCGGAGACGAAGAACGTCAACTCGCTGCGTTCCGTCGAGCGCGCCGCCCGCTACGAGATCCAGCGCCACGCCGCTGTCCTGTCGTCCGGCGGCACGATCGTGCAGGAGACCCGTCACTTCCACGAGGAGGACGGCTCCACCACGTCGGGCCGCATCAAGGACAACGCCGAGGACTACCGCTACTTCCCCGAGCCGGACCTGGTGCCGGTGGCGCCCGCCCGCGCCTGGGTGGAGGAGCTGCGCTCGGAGCTGCCCGAGATGCCGCGCGTGCGCCGCAACCGGCTGCGCGAGGAGTGGGGCGTCACCGAGCACGACATGCAGTCGATCCTCAACGCGGGCGCGGTCGACCCGATCGTCGCCACCATCGAGGCCGGCGCCGACTCCGTCTCGGCCCGCAAGTGGTGGATGGGCGAACTGGCCCGTCACGCCAACGAGTCGGGCACCGCGCTCGACGAGCTGCCCATCACCCCGGCCCAGGTGGCCCGGGTGGCGGCGCTCGTCTCCGCCGGTGACCTCAACGACAAGCTGGCGCGCCAGGTCATCGAGGGTGTCCTCGCGGGCGAGGGCGACCCGGACACGGTCGTCGAGAAGCGCGGCCTGAAGGTCGTCTCGGACGAGGGCGCGCTCGGCGCGGCCGTCGACGAGGCCATCGCGGGCAACGCCGGGATCGCCGAAAAGATCCGTGGCGGCAAGGTCGCCGCCGTCGGCGCGCTCGTGGGTGCCGTCATGAAGGCGACCCGGGGTCAGGCCGACGCGGCGCGCGTCAAGGAACTGATCCTGGAGAAGCTGGGCGTCTCCGAGGGCTGAGGGTCTTGCGGGGGCTCTGCCCCGTACCCCCCGCGTCCCTTGGCCTCAAACGCCGGCCGGGCCGAGATGCCCGGCCGGCGTTTGTCATGGGGGGTACGAATTCCTGGAGTCGCACGTTGAGCACCATCCCCGCCGGATTCCTGTCCGTCGCCCTCCTCCTGCTCATCCTCGGCTTCGCCGTGGTGCGTCCCCGGCAGCTGCCGGAGGCCGTCGCCGCCGTGCCCGCCGCGGCGATCGTCGTGGCGGCCGGCGCCGTGTCGCCCGCGCACGCGTGGGCCGAGACGCGGGAGCTGCTGCCGGTCGTCGGATTCCTCGCCGCCGTCCTGGTCCTGGCACAGCTCTGCGCCGACGAGGGCCTTTTCAAGGCCGCGGGCGACGCGATCGCGCGGGCCTGCAAGGGAAGTCCGCGCCGCATGCTCGGTGGTGTCTTCGCCGCGGCCGCCGTGATCACGGCCGTACTGAGCCTCGACGCCACCGTCGTGCTGCTCACGCCCGTTGTCCTCGCCACGGCCCGCCGGATCGGCGCGAGGCCGCGCCCGCACGTCTACGCGAGCGCCCACCTCGCCAACTCCGCCTCACTGCTCCTGCCGGTCTCGAACCTCACCAACCTGCTCGCCTTCACCGCGAGCGGACTCACCTTCGCCCGGTTCGCGGGGCTCATGGCCCTGCCGTGGCTGGGCGCGATCGCCGTCGAGTACGCGGTGTTCCGGCGGTACTTCGCCGCCGACCTGGCAGCGCCCGCGCACGAGCCGGACGCGGAGGAGCCGCCGGGCGTGCCGGTGTTCACCCTCACCGTCCTCGCCCTGACGCTCGCGGGCTTCGTCGTCACCTCGTTCGCCGGGATCGACCCGCTGTGGGCTGCGATCGTCGGCACGGCCGTCCTCGCGGCGCGGGCGCTCGGGCAGCGGCGGACGACCCCGCTCGGGCTGGTGAAGTCGGCGCACCCGTACTTCTGCCTCTTCGTGCTCGCGCTCGGGATCGTGGTCAAGGCGGTCGTCGACAACGGGCTCGGGGACGGCATCGACCGGCTGCTGCCCGAGGGCTCGTCGCTGCCCGCGCTGCTCGCCGTCGCCGGTGTCGCGGCCCTGCTCGCCAACCTGATCAACAACCTTCCGGCCGTTCTCGCGCTGCTCCCCGTGGCGGGACCCGCGGGTCCGGCGCCGGTCCTCGCCGTCCTCATCGGCGTCAATCTCGGCCCCAACCTCACCTATGTGGGCTCGCTCGCCACGCTCCTGTGGCGCCGCATCGTCCACGCCCACGACGTGCATCCCGGGCTCGGCGACTTCACCCGGCTGGGCGTGCTCACGGTTCCGGCGACGCTGGTCGTCTCAACGGTCGCGCTCTGGGCGGGATTTCAGTTCGTAGGCTGAACGGCCGCGCGCCCTTGTGACTAAGGCCACGAAAGCGACAAAGGATCACTTCTTGCTGTAAGAGTGTTTGCTCTTGCTCATGTGTTCTTTGCGGGCTGTTCCCGGTGAAGATCCACAAACCCTGGGAGCACGTCCATGGCAGCTCTCGCACGATGGTGTGCACGGCACCGCCTCGTAGTCGTCCTGCTGTGGCTCCTCGCCCTCGGCGCCACGAGCGCCGCGGCCGCCGTCGCGGGCTCCTCGTACTCGAACGACTACGAGGCACCGGGCACCGAGTCGGGGCGCGCCACCCAGCTCCTCAGCGACGGTTTCCCCGGTCTCGGCGGCGACAGCGACACCGTCGTCTGGCACACGGACGGC
The DNA here is from genome assembly GCF_053644375.1 of Streptomyces sp. NPDC055400. Classification (NCBI taxonomy): domain Bacteria; kingdom Bacillati; phylum Actinomycetota; class Actinomycetes; order Kitasatosporales; family Streptomycetaceae; genus Streptomyces; species Streptomyces sp. NPDC055400. The sequence goes on from NZ_JBSHLM010000013.1 coordinate 246,219, forward strand.
AGCATGGTCCGCGCCGCCGACGTGAAAGAGCGCATGACCCGCACGCTCGACAGGATCGAGCACCTGCCCGGCATCGCCGCCGTCACCGGCCCGTACGAGCAGCAGAGCACGAGTCGGATAAGCGCCGACGGACGCACCGCCTACGCCACGGTCACCTTCGACCAGCAGTCCGGCGACATCGCCAAGGCGGACGCCCAGCGCCTCGTCGACACGGCCAAGGCCGCCGAGAAGAACGCCCCCGACGGACTGCGGGTCGAACTCGGCGGCAGCGCCGTCGCCCTGACCGAGTCCGCCCAGGGACATGCCGCCGAGATCGTCGGCGTCGTGGTCGCCGCCCTCGTCCTCCTGCTCGCCTTCGGTTCCCTCGCGGCCAGCGCCCTGCCGATCGCCACGGCCCTGGTCAGCGTGGGCACCGCCGCCTCCGGCATCGTGCTCCTCGGCCATGTGATGACCGTCGCCGACTTCGCGCCGATGCTCGGCATGCTCGTCGGCCTCGGCGTCGGCATCGACTACGCCCTGTTCATCGTGACCCGGCACCGGCGCGGCCTGAAACAGGGCCTGCCCGTGAACGAGGCCGCGGAGCGCGCCGTCGCCACCACCGGGCGCGCGGTCGTCTTCGCCGGCGCCACCGTCTGCATCGCGCTCCTCGGCATGCTGATCCTGCGCCTCAGCTTCCTCAACGGCGTCGCGATCGCCGCCTCCCTCACCGTGCTCCTCACCGTCGCCGCGTCCGTCACGCTGCTGCCCGCGCTCCTGTCGTTCATCGGCATGCGCGCGCTCAGCAGGCGCCAGCGGCGCAGACTCGCCGAACACGGGCCCGAGCCGGAGCGGCCGACCGGGTTCGCCGCCCGCTGGGCCGCCTTCGTGGAGCGCCACCCCCGGCTCCTCGGCGGCCTCGCGCTCGGCGTGATCACGGTGCTCTCGGTGCCCACGCTCTTCCTGCACCTGGGCACGTCCGACCAGGGCAACAACGCGTCGTCGTCCACGACCCGGCAGGCCTACGACCTCCTCGCCGACGGCTTCGGGCCCGGCGTGAACGGGCCGCTGACGCTGGTCACCCCCATAGACGGCGCCGGCGACCAGGTCGCCGTGAGCCGTCTGGAGTCCATGATCGGCTCCGCCGAGGGCGTCTCCTCGGTGACTTCGGCGACGTACAACGGCAGCGGCACCGCCGCCTTCCTGACCGTCGTGCCGAAGTCCGCGCCGCAGTCCCAGAGGACCAGCGAGCTCGTCGACCGACTGCGCAGCGACGTCATCCCCGCGGCCGAGAAGGGCACCTCCCTCGACGTGCAGCTCGGCGGAGTCACGGCCAGCTACGACGACTTCGCCGACGTCATCGTCGGCAAACTGCCGCTGTTCGTGGGCGTCGTCATCGGACTCGGCTGCGTCCTGCTGCTCCTGGCCTTCCGTTCCATCGGCATCCCCCTCAAGGCCGCCGCGATGAACGTCGCGGCCGTCGCCTCCGCCTTCGGCGTCGTCGTCGCCATCTTCCAGTGGGGCTGGGGCAGCGAGCTGCTCGGCCTCGGCAGAGCGGGCCCGATCGAACCCTTCCTCCCCGTCATCATGGTGTCGGTCCTGTTCGGACTCTCCATGGACTACCAGGTGTTCCTGGTCAGCCGCATGTACGAGGAGTGGCTGGAGACCCGCGACAACCGGCGGGCCGTCCGCGTCGGGCTCGCCGAGACCAGCCGCGTCATCAACTCCGCGGCCGTGATCATGATTTCGGTCTTCCTGGCCTTCGTCCTCAGCGGCGACCGCGTCATCGCGATGTTCGGCATCGCCCTGGCCGCCGCCGTCGCCCTCGACGCGTTCGTCCTGCGCACGCTCCTCGTGCCCGCCCTCATGCACATGCTCGGCGGCGCCAACTGGTGGCTGCCGAAGTGGCTCGACCGCCGGCTGCCCCGCATCAGCATCGAGCCGCCCGAGTGCGGCGAGGCGCATGCGAGTATGCCTGGACAGCGCCCGACCGAGGACGACGCGCTGCTGGACGTACTGGTGAAGGCCGAAGCCGAGGAGCACAAACGCGATGTACACGATCTCCCTGGGTGACGACGGCGCGGAGCTGCGGCCACTGGAGACGTGGCACGCCGAGCAGTTCCTCGCCCATCTGGAACGCGGGCGCGAGTTCATCGGGCAGCACATCGGGTTCGGCTCGAACGTCAAGGACGCCGCCACCGCCCGGGACCTGCTCAAGTCCTACGCCGACAAGCGCGCCGCCGACAGCGGGAGCCTGCACGGGCTCTGGCTGGACGGGACGCTCGTCGGCGGCCTGCTCTTCCGGATCTTCGACGCGGAGGGCGGCAACTGCGAGGTCGGCTGCTGGCTCGAGCCCGCCGCCGCCGGACGCGGCCTCGTCACACGCGGCGCGCGCGTCCTCATCGACTGGGCGGTCCTCGAACGCGGCATCCACCGCGTGGAGTGGGTCGCCTCCTCCGCGAACGAGCCCAGCCTGAACGTGGCGCGGCGGCTCGGCATGCGGCGCGACGGGGTGCTGCGCGAGGCGGGCTCGCACAACGGCGTCAAGCAGGATCTCGAGGTGTGGTCGGTGCTCGCGCCGGAGTGGCGCGCGCGTTAGGCCGTCTGCCCAGGCAGGGCCGCAGCTAGCTCGCCGGTGGTGAGGCGGGTGGCTCGGTGGCGGACTCCCCGCCCGACGGCGGGGCCGACGACGCTCCGGGGGCCTCGGACGACGGCGGCTGCGAGGACTCGGATGACGGGGACGACTTGGAGGACTGAGAGGTATCTGACGACGGGGTTGCCGAGGAGGTCGAGGCCTGCGAGGAGGAGACCCCGGGCGGGGTGTGCGCCGTCGTCTTCCGGTCGCTGCCGCCCGTGCTGCCCGCGGTGCGGGTGAACCAGCCCTTGGTCTGCGGGTCGTACATCACGAAACTGCTCACCGGCTGCGGCGCCGGCGAGACGACCACCGCGTCCGACGGCTTGTACCCGGACCAGGCCTTGCCCTGACGCTTCACCGAGCCCTGCAGAGGCACCGGCGCGAGCAGCGGATTCCCGCACGAGCACCGCACGCGCGGCTCGCCGCGGCCGTTCACGAGCACTGCCGTGCCGGACTGGAGCACGGACTGGAACGTCGTCGGGGCGCCGCCGCGGAAGCCGTGGTTCGTGACCCGGGTGTCGAGGCGGAGCTGAACCGGCGTCAGCGACCGCAGATACGCGGGGACCCCCGACGGATCGATGCCGAGTACCGAGGCGAACGCCTTGTTCTTGTCCGGCTCCGCGCCCAGCGCGCGGATCTGCTTCTCCACGTCGCAGCTGGAGACGTTGCGGGTGCCGCCGTACAGGCCGGGGGCGGAGCCCTCGACGCCGCGGACCACGTTCGCGTTCTCCGAAGAGGTCTCCCCGGACGCGCTCGGCAGCGTGGTGGGTGTCGTCGCGGTGGCGCCCTTCCGGGTGCTCGACCCGGTGAACGGGTCGGGGCCGGACGAGTCGGCGCTCTGGAGGAAGAGTTCGCCACCGGCCGAGGTCCCGCCACCACCGTCACCGCCGGAGCTGGTGAGGACGACGGTGAGGACCACAGCGGCGACGATCAGGGCGCCGAGCCCCGCGAGCTTCTTGGGTGTGAACCGCCACCAGGGACGGTCGGGGTGCGGGCCGTGCGGGGGCGGGGTGTCGCCCGGGGGCGGCGGGCCGCCGGGGCCGCCGCCCGTGCCGCCGGAGCCAGAGCCGGAACCGGCGCCAGAACCGGAACCTGCGCCGGAGCCCGTGCCGTCGCCGGACGGCGGTTCCGAGGGGTGATCGGGCGGCGGGGGTACGGGCGCAGCGGGCTGGGCCGGGCCCGAGAGCGGGCCGGATGGGGGGCCGGTGGGGCGGCCGGGCTCCGTCGGTCGGTCACTCACGGGCGGTTCTTCTCACCGTAGGCGGCATGGGGGACCGGGGGAGGGTCCGCCTTTCGGTCCGGCGGCCCGGTCCCCTTTGTCCTGTCACCTCCACATTGTGTGCTCGGTACTCGTACGGCTCGCAAGCCGAACCCGTACGGTCCGTGAGGCGACGCGGTCGGCCCTCCCGAGGGGCGGACCGCCGGGCGCCTGCCTAGCGTGGCCCCGTGAGTGAACAGGCATCCGACGGCCGGTCCGGCACCAGGCGCAGCGCCAAACACGGCTGGGCCGCGGCCCTCGTGGCCGTGCTCGCCGGGCTCGTGGCCATGGTGGTCACGGCCGCCCTCGGCCTGTGGGCGGCGGGCGCGACCGGCCTTCCCGGCAGTGCCTTCCCCCGAGTGGTCGCCGCCGTCGTGGTGATGGCGGCCGGCGGCTCCGTCGACCTGGCCGGCAATGCCGGAGAACTGGCCCGGACGCACGCCGACATCTCGGTCCTGCCCCTGTCCGTGACCCTTGCCGGAGCGCTGGTGATCGCCGCGGGCTTCCTGCGCCCCCTGCGCCACCGGGCCATCGCGAGCAGCGGCGAACTCCTCGGCTGGGCCGGGCGGGTGGCCGTGCCGTGGGTGGTGGCGCTCATCGTCCTCTCGCTCCTGGCCAGGCAGGACTTCGCCATCCCCGTCACGGACCCGACCGGCGGCATCATCGAGGGCGTCCTGGACGGCGCACCCAAGGTCGGATTCCGGACGAACACGGCGCTCACCCTGCTCTTCGGCCTGCTGTGGCTCGCGGGCGTCATGATCCTCGCCGTCCTCGTGTCGCGCGCCGCCCCGCTCCCCGCCCGCCTCGTCCGCTTCCAGGAGTCGGTGCGCCCCGCCGCGTACGCGATGGTCGCGCTGCTGCTCGCGTACGTGGCACTGGGCGTCGTCATCGGTCTTGTGGTGGCCGCGACCCGCGGCCACGCGGCCGAGACGTTCGCCGTGATCCTCCTCGGTCTGCCCAACCTCGTCTGGTTCGTCTACACCATCGGCCTCGGCGCGTCCTGGGACGGCAGGGTCGACGGCCCGTTCGGCCTGCCCATGCCGCACATCCTCGACGTCGTACTCCGTACGCCCGACATCTCCACCGTCAACGTCAGCACGCTCGCCGAACAGGACGGCCGGATCTGGTGGTCGGTCGCGGTGGCCGCGATCCTGACGCTGGCGGCCGCGTTCGGCATGGCGCTGCGGTCACCCGCCCGGATGCGGGCCTGGCAGCACGCCCTCCACATGGCGGTGGCCCTCGTCCTGACCGTGCTCGCCATCTGCCTCCTCGCCCGCATCTCCGCGCACTACGGCCTGTCGCTCCTGGGCATCGGCGACATCGGCGGCGGGCTCGGCGGCGAGGTGGCGCTGCGCCCGAAGCTGTGGACCGCGCTGGGCCTCGCGCTTCTGTGGGGTCTGGTCACCGGGTTCCTCGGCGGCCTCCTCGCGTCCCGGCTCCACCGGCGCGGGGAGGTGGAGACGGCGAAGCCGGACCGGAGCTGACCGGATCGGAGCTGAGGGAGGGGAGGCCCTAGCGCACGAGGCCCGTGAAGACCGGCAGCGCCCAGCGCGGCGGGGCGGGCGGGGGTCCGGCCGTGGGCGACCACGTGCTGACGCGGCGGTCCACCTGCGTCGGGGGATGGTTGTCCCGGACTGCGCCGCGCGCCGCCGCGCGCAGGGCCGCCACGAACTGAAGGCACGAGTCGTAGCGGTCGTCCGGGCTCTTGGCCAGCGCCTTGGCCAGTACGTCGTTCATCGCCGCCGGGAGTCCGGGGCGCAGCCCGGTCAGGGGTGGGGGCGGGTCGAACTGGTGGGCCCACAGCAGCGCCATGTCGTCGTCGCGCTGGAACGGCGGCAGACCGGTCAGGGTCTCCTGGACGACGCAGGCGAGGCTGTAGACGTCGCACCGGCCGTCGACCGGGCGGCCGGAGATCTGCTCGGGCGCCACATAGTCGAGCGTGCCGACGAACTGGCCCACGGACGTGAACCCGGTCAGCGACAGCGACTTCTTCGTCAGGCCGAAGTCCGTGAGGTAGACGTGCTCGGGGTGGTCGCTGTCCGTTCCCGCCGCGACCAGGATGTTGCCGGGCTTCACGTCCCGGTGCACCAGGTCGTGGTCATGGGCGGCGTCGAGCGCGGACGCGACCTGCGAGGCGATCCGTACCGCCGTCCCCACCGGCAGCGGCCCCTCGCGGTCGATGAGCGCCCGCAGGTCCTGGCCCGCGACGAAGCGCATGGCGATGTAGAGGATGCCCTCGGTCTCGCCGGCCTCGAAGACCGGCACGATGTGCGGATGGTCGATCGCGGCGGCGACGCGTGACTCGTGCGTGAACCGCTGGCGGAAGGTGTCGTTACGGGCGAGTTCGGGGGCGAGCAGCTTGAGCGCGACCGTGCGGTCGAGACGTAGATCCCGGGCCCGGTAGACGACGGCCATGCCGCCCCGGCCGATCTCGCTCTCCACCCGGTATCCGGCGATCTGCCGCCCGAGCAGATCGGACGGGCGGCCGACGGGCAGCCGGGGATCGTCCGCCATCACAGCTCACCTGGCGCGCGGGCGCTGCGCTCGCGTTCGGCGGGGTCGTGGCCGTTCAGCTCTTCCGGGTCCACGATCCGGGTCGGCTCGGCGGCGTTCTCGTGCGGGCCGGAGCCTGTCGTCTTGCCGTCCGGGCCGGTGTCGGTGCCGTCCGCCGCCTCGGACGGCCCCGAGTCGGCGACCTCCGCCGGGTCCACGACGCGCGTGGGTTCCGGGCCCGCGGCCCGCGCGGTCGCGGGCGCCGGTGTCGCCCCGCTCGGCCGCCCCGGTCCCGCCCCCGCCGCGTACGTGCTCAACTGTGTACCGTCGCAGTACATCCAGCGCTCGTGCTCGGCGTCGTACAGCCACACCGCCTCGCCGTCGACGACCATCCCGACCCGCAGCCCCTGCGTCCGGCGCCGGAATGTTTCCGCGTCGATGCGCTCCTCGGCCAGTTCCTGTGCGGCGCGCCGGTACTGGCCCGCCGCCTCCTCGACGCGTGCCATCAGCGGCCGCGGATCCGCCGTGCGGGCCATGGGCTTCCCGGCCTTCGGCGGGTCGCGCGGCACGGCGACGAGCAGGCGCCCGTCGACCCACGCCGACCAGCCGTTGGCGCACACGATCCGGCCCCAGTCCGCGCGCCGGTCGACCAGTTCGACCGGGAGCAGCGGGTCGAGCGGCTGTGCGGGCCGGGAGACGTCCGGCTCCTCCCAGGCGGGCATCCCGTCCGGGGGCACGACATGGGTGGGGCGGAACTCCGGTGTCGCCATGGGCGCCTCTCCGCTGCCTCTTTGCTACTTCCGCATGATGGCGGGCTCGTGCCGGCGCAGCAGCCGTGCGACGGCGATTCCGAAGACGACCGAGAGCACGACCAGCATCCCCATGTTGAGCAGCCACACCCCGGTGGAGTGTTCGAACAGGGGGTCGCTGGTCAGCTTCCCCGGCACGATCCGGGACAGACCGACCGTGCCCGCCATCGCGCCCATCGCCCAGCGCGACGGGACCAGCCACGACAACTGCTCGATTCCGGGCACCCCGTGCAGCTTGAGCAGCGCACCGCAGAACACGACCTGGATGATCGCGATGAGCACCAGGAGGGGCATGGTGACCTCCTCCTTGCGCACCAGCGCGGACACGAGCAGCCCGAGCATCATCGCCGTGAACGACAGGAGCGCCACGGTCAGCGTGATCTCCGCCTGCGGGGGCATCAACACCCCCTTGCCGCCTGGCGCGTTGAGGTCGACACCGACGAGCCCGACCAGCGTCAGGACGACGGCCTGGAGCACCGTGATGGTGCCGAGGACGACGACCTTGGACATCAGATACGCGGATCTGGACAGCCCGACGGCACGTTCCCGCTGGTAGATCACCCGCTCCTTCACCAGCTCGCGCACGGCGTTGGCCGCGCCCGTGAGCACACCGCCCACGCACAGGAGAAGCAGCGCGTTCATCGCCGACTCCTGGGTGAGGCGGCTGCCGGCCAGTGCCCGCACCATCGCACCCATCACGAACGGCAGCGCGATCATGATGGCGAGGAACGTCCGGTCGGCGCCGAGCGCGGCCGCGTACCGGCGTACGAGCGTCCGCAGCTGTGCGCCCCAGCTCCGCGTCCTCGGCGGCGGGGCCACCTCCGCCGACGGAGCGTTCGGCAGCCGGGGCTGCGCCGTGGAGTTCACGATGTACTGACGGTGGAACAGGGACGAGTTGTAGTCCTCCGCCCAGCCGCGGTCCCGGTCGTTCTCGAAGGCCTCGAACGCCTCCGGCCACTCCTCGAAACCGAAGAACCCGAGCGCGTCCCCCGGCGGCCCGTAGAACGCGATCTTCCCTCCGGGGGCGAGGACCAGCAGCCGGTCGCACACCTCCAGGCTCAGGACGCTGTGGGTGACGACGATGACGGTCCGCCCGTCGTCCGCGAGGCCGCGCAGCATGTTCATCACCGAGCGGTCCATGCCCGGGTCCAGCCCGGACGTCGGCTCGTCGAGGAAGAGCAGCGACGGCTTCGTGAGCAGTTCGAGGGCGACGCTCACGCGCTTGCGCTGACCGCCGGAGAGGCTGTGGATGGGCTGCGTCGCCCGCTGTTCGAGACCCAGTTCGCGGACGACCTCGTCGACGCGGGCGCGCCGTTCCGACTTCTCGGTGTCCTGCGGGAAGCGGAGTTCGGCCGCGTAACCGAGGGCCCGGTGCACGGTCAGCTGCGAGTGCAGGATGTCGTCCTGCGGCACGAGCCCGATGCGCTGGCGCAGCTCGGAGTAGTCGCGGTACAGGTCGCGGCCGTCGTACAGGACCGTGCCCTGGTCGGCGGGGCGCAGCCCGGTCAGCGCGTTGAGCAGCGTCGACTTGCCCGCGCCGCTCGGGCCCACGACGGCGAGCAGGCACTTCTCCCCGACCGGGAACGAGACGTGATCCAGCAGCGTCTTGCGGCCCCGGTCCACGGTGACCGCAAGGCCCTGGACGTCGAGCGAGACCTCGCCGGTGTCGACGAACTCCTGCAGCGTGTCGCCGACCAGGCAGAACGCGGAGTGGCCGATGCCCACGATGTCCCCGGGCGAGACCCGGGCGCGGGAGACCGGTGTGCCGTTGAGGTAGGTGCCGTTGTGCGAGCCGAGGTCCACGATCTCGTACGTGCCGTCGGGCTGGGCCCGCAGTTCCGCGTGGCGGCGGGAGACGATCAGGTCGTCGACCACGAGGTCGTTGTCGGCGCTGCGGCCGATGTGCACGGTGCGGGCGGGCAGCGGCCGCACGGACGTCGGCTGCCGGAACGTGCCGGTCGCGCCCGGCATGGAGACGGACGAGGGTCGTTCGGCGGCGCGGGGCCCCGCTGCGACCGAATCGAGTACGTGGTCCGGGATGCGGTCCGGTACCTGATCCGCCGAGTGCCGCGTCACGGGCTTGGGCGGCGGCTCATGGCCGACCAGCACGGCGCGCGGCCCGTCCGCGGGGTGACCGAACCGGATGACCGTGCCGGGTCCCACCCCTGACTCGTGGATGCGCCTGCCCCCGGTGTACGTCCCGTTCGTACTGTCCTCGTCCTCCAGGGACCAGTGGTCGGCGACGGGTCGCAGGACCGCGTGGTGCCACGAGACGCGGACGTCGTCGATGACGATGTCGCTCAGGGGGTCGCGGCCGACGTGGTAGTCCCGGCTCGGGCTCATCACCGTGGGTCCGGCTTCGGTTTCGAACACAAGCTCGGGCGCAGTCGGCGAGACGGGCCGCTCTGCCATGGTCGAATTCTATCGATGTGCGCTGGTATGCGCCTGATCGGACGAGTGTCCCCGCCGCACACAGGCCCGGCACAGGCCGGTCTCAGCCCGGACCCAGCTCGTTAAGAGAGCTCTCAGACTCCGTCCGTACGGTGCGGGGCATGGTTACGAAGACTGATGACGAGACGGCCGAGACCGCTGAGGCCACCACCGCCGAGGCCACTGAGGCTGCTGCCGAGAATGCTGAGGCCACCGAGGTCACCAAGAAGGCTGAAGCCACCGATGACGTCGAGGCGTCGGAGGACACGGACGGGGACGTGGACGCAGATCTCGACGACGAGCCGTTCGCGCCGGCCGCGTCCGTGGAGGAGTCCTCCGGCGCGGGACAGGGCGCCGGCGCCGTCGTCTCCGCCGCACTCGGCGTCGTCGCGCTCAGCGGCAGCTGGGTCGCGACCGTCGCCTCGGCCCGCGAGTCCCTGATCGGCCAGCTCCAGACCTCGCAGGGCGCGAGCGTCGCCAAGCAGGTCTCCGAGGTCTACGGCGACTCGTGGCACGCCACCGCCCTGGTCGGCGGAATCTTCGCCCTCCTCGCGCTGATCGTCGGCGCGGTCGTCCTGGCCAGGCCCGCGTTCGGCGCCCCGGGCAAGCCGCAGGCCGTGTGGATCAAGTCGGTCGCCTGGGCGGGCGTCTCCCTCGGCATCCTCGGTCTCCTGCTCGCCGTGGCGAAGTACACCGACATCCTGATGGGGCTCCCCTCGACCTCTGCCTGAGTCGTTCCTCGGGATACCTCAGGGGGCCTCAGGCCGGCCTGAGGATCTCTGAGGACCTCTGAGGACCTCTGAGTTACGTCTAAGGCACCCCGTACCCGGAACATGCGGCACTCTCCCGATGTGGTGGACCCCCCTGGGAGACGAGTGTTGAGGCATCGCAGAAAGCGAAGCCGGAACCCACTCGCCACCAGGGAGCACCAGATGTACGAGTACGAGATCCACCAGATCCGCGCCGCCGAACTGGTCCGCCGGGCCGAGCACAACCGCTTGGTCCGCGAGGCCCGCGAAGCCCGGCGCAACCGGCGCGCGGAGCGCCGCGCCGCCTCAGCCGGCCAGGACACGGAGGGGCGGGTGAACAGTCCGCGCTCACGCCGCTCCCGTTTCGCACGCGCGGCCTGACGATGAAGGCGGAGCCGGGGGAGGACCACACGGGTGTGGTCCTCCCTTTCCACTTCAACGCGGCCGCCAGGCATATCGACGCGACTGCCCCGCGCCCGACTCCGCCTTCGGAGATAACGGGTGCCGCGGTGTCGGACCCTTGTGCGATGCTCCCCCCTGTGGAGACCAGGTGCGTCAGCCCTGTGTTCGTCGGCCGCGCCGGTGAACTGGGCGTACTCAACAAGGCGCTCGCCCGTGCCACCACGGGGGAGCCGCAGGCCATGCTGCTCGGCGGGGAGGCGGGGGTCGGAAAGACCCGTCTCGTCGAGGAGTTCGCGCTCGCCGCGGGACGCGAGGGCGCCGTCGTCGCGCTCGGCGGCTGCGTCGAGATCGGTGCGGACGGGCTTCCCTTCGCCCCCTTCTCGACCGCTCTGCGGGCCCTGCGCCGACTGCTGCCCGAGGAGTTCGTCGCGGCGGCCGCCGGACAGGAGACCGAACTCGCGCGGCTCCTGCCCGAACTCTCCCCGGCGCCGACCGGACGCGACGGACGCCACGACGAGGAGAGCATGGCCCGGCTCTTCGAGCTGACGGCCCGTCTCCTGGAACGCGTCGCCGCCGACCGCACCGTCCTCGTCATCCTGGAGGACCTCCACTGGGCCGACGCCTCCACCCGCCACCTCCTCTCCTACCTCTTCCGTACGCTGCGCAGCGGCCGCCTCGTCATCGTGGCCACCTACCGAGCCGACGACATCCACCGCCGTCATCCCCTGCGCCCGCTCCTCGCCGAACTCGACCGCCTGCGCACCGTCACCCGCCTCGAACTCGACCGCTTCAGCCGCGACGAGGTGTCCCGCCAGATCGCCGGGATCTTCGCGGCCGAGCCCGAACAGGCCCAGGTCGACGACATCTTCGAGCGCTCCGACGGCAACGCGTTCTTCGTCGAGGAACTGGCCGTCGCCACCAGCGAGGGCAGCTGCACCGGCCTGTCCGAGACGCTGCGCGACGTGCTCCTCGTCCGTGTCGAGAGCCTTCCCGACGACGCCCAGCGCGTGGCCAGGATCGTCGCCGAGGGCGGCTCCACCGTCGAGTACGCGCTGCTCGCCGCCGTAGCCCGGCTCGGCGAGGACGAACTGATCGAGGCCCTGCGCGCGGCCGTAGGCGCGAACATCCTGCTCGCCACCCCCGACGGGGACGGCTACCGCTTCCGCCACTCCCTGGTCCGCGAGGCCGTCGGCGACGACCTGCTGCCCGGCGAACGCTCCCGCCTCAGCCGCCGCTACGCCGAGGCGCTCGAGGCCGACCCCTCGCTCGTCCGCGCCGACGAACGCGTCACACGCCTCGCGAGCTACTGGTACCACGCCCACGACCCGGCCAAGGCACTGCCCGCCGTCCTCGACGCGTCCGTCGAGGCCCGCCGCCGGCACGCCTACTCCGAGCAACTGCGGCTTCTGGAGCGGGCGATGAACCTCTGGGACGAGACCCCCGAGGACATCCGCGCCGCACTGCGCCCCGTCGACTACACCGAGGTCTATCCGCCCTGCGGCTGCGACCCCGCCACCACGCCCCTGCGCTATCTCGACCTGATGGCCGAGGCCGCCGTCGCGGGCCGCCTGTGCGGCGAACGCGAACGCGCCCTGAAAATCATCAAACGCGCCCTGCGCCTCATCGACGACTCCGACGCCGAGCAGGATCCCCTGCGCGCCGCCTGGTTCTGGATCCAGCGCTCCCGTCTCGTCCCGTCCCTCGGCCGCGGCGACGGCTGGGCCGAGATCGCCACCGCCCAGGAACTCGTACGCGGACTGCCGCCGTCCGAGGTGCACGCCGAGGTCCTCACCAACGTCGCCTCCTGGGGCATGCTCCACAACCCCGGCGAGGAGACCCTGGCCGCCGCCGAACGGGCCGTCGAATACGCCCGCATGGTCAGGGCCGAGGACATCGAGCTGAACGCCAGACTCACTCTCGGCGGCCTCCTCGTCGACGCGGGCGAGATCGACCGCGGCTTCGCCGAGATGTACGCCGTCCGCGACCGGGTCGTCGAGATCGGCCTCGTCCCGCAGATCGGCCGCGTCCACATCAACTTCTCCTCCGTCCTGGAGGGCGCGGGCCGCTCCCTCGAGGCCGTGGCCGTCGCCGAGTCGGGCATGGAACTGTGCCGCCGGTACGGCCTCCTCGACACGGAGAGCTGGGTCCTGACGAACATGGCCGAGTCCCTCACCTCCCTGGGCCGCTGGACCGAGGCCACCGCCGTCGTCGACACGGCACTGCGCTCCTCCGCCCTGAGCGCCAAGCCCCGCGGCACGGCGGCCACCCGCCTCGCGGCCGTCGCCCTCGGCCGCGGCGACCACGCCGAGGCGGCCGCCCAGCTCACCGCCGCCCGTGCCCACTACGGCACCCACGACACGATGCCCCAGTACACCCTGCCGCAGTCCGCCCTCACGGTGGGCATCGCGGCGGCCGCCGGCGGCACCCAGGGACTCCTAGACGCCCGCGCCGAACTCGCCCGCGTCGTCGCCGAGGGCATCCCGCCGAGCCACCAGCGCTACGTCTGGCCTCTGCTCGTCGCGGCGGCCGTCGCCGAGGCCGACGCGCGGGGCCTGCCGGCCGCTGAGCCCGGCCGCGCCGGAGCCGTCGACCGCATCCGCACGGCCGCCAAGCGCGTGGCCACCCCGATGCCCGTGTGGCTCGCCCACGAACAGTGGCTCCGCGCCGAACTCCTGCGCGCCGAAGGCCGCGACACCCCTGACGACTGGTCCCATCCCCTCACCACCTTCGAGTCGCTCGACCGCCCCTACGACCTCGCCCGCGTCCGCTTCCGCGCCGCGGAATCCCTCCTCGCGTCCGCCGCCACGTTCGACGACGAGCGGGAGCGGGCCACGGAACTGCTGCGGCTCGCCGGAGCCGTCGCCGACCACCTCGGAGCGCGCCCGCTCACCGAATCGGTCGCCCTGCTCGCGCAGCGTGCCCGCCTCACCCTGAACCCCGCCGCACCACGCCCCCAGATCCCCGCCGACCCCGCCGAGGAACTCGGCCTGACCAGCCGCGAACGCGACGTCCTGCGCCTCGTCGCCGCCGGACGCAGCAACCGCCAGATCGCCGAGGAGCTCTTCATCTCGCCGAAGACGGCGAGCGTTCATGTCTCCAACATCCTCGCCAAGCTCGGCGTAGCCGGCCGCGGCGAGGCAGCCGCCGTGGCCCACCGCCTGAGGCTGTTCGCGGCGACGGGCTGATCACGAAGGGTGAAATTTCGCGCTGACGTACGCTGGAATGAGGTTTCGGCCACCCGGAGGCGCCGTGTTCAACATGTTCGAGGAGCTGTTCTCGCCCGGCCGCAAGCACACCAACGAGGAGCGCAAGCGGCTGGAGCTGACCCGCGTCGACCTCAATGACGGCGACCCGGGCCGCGGCCCCATAGACCTCACCTCTGGCAAGGTGGTGGTCCGCGTCCCCCACCAGACCCCACCGGACCCGGACCCGACGGAGGGCCCGGAGACAGCGGCGACGGCGCCGCCCGAGTCGGCCGAACCGGCCCCCGAGGCGAGCGCGACCCCAACGACCGACCCCGGCCGCGGCCCGCGCAAGGATTTTGCGCCCGACCCCGACCCCACCGCCCCCTCCAGCGACGAGACCTGAGCGCCACCGCTCCCGCCCTGCCAGGGACCGGCCCCCCTCAGGACACCTCCAGCTCCAGAATCCGGTCGTCGCCCTTCCGCGGCGTGCCTCTCGAGTCCGTGTTGCTCGTCGTCAGCCACAGCTTGTTCCCGCCCGCGGCGACCACCGTCCGCAGCCTTCCGTATGTGCCCTGCCCGGTCGCGTCGTCGATGAGGAAGGACTGGGGCTCGGCCGCCACCTGCGCCCCCTTCAGGGGGATGCGCCACAGCCGCTCGCCTCTCAGGCCCGCCATCCAGACCGAGCCCTCCGCGTAGGCGATGCCGCTCGGAGAAGCCTCGGACGTGTGCCACACGGCCACCGGATCGTGGAACCCGGACTTGCCGCTCTTGCCCTCCACATCGGGCCAGCCGTAGTTGTCACCCGGCACGATCAGGTTGAGCTCGTCCCACGTGTCCTGGCCGAACTCCGACGCCCACAGTCGCTTGTCCTTGTCCCAGGCGAGCCCCTGCACATTGCGGTGACCGTACGTATAGACCACGGAGTCACCGAAGGGGTTTCCTGGCGCCGGTCTGCCGTCCGGGGTCATCCGGAGGATCTTGCCGCCCGGGGACTTCTTGTCCTGGGCGTACTTCTTCACGTAAGTCTCGCCCGTGCCCACGTAGAGCAGCTTGTCCGGGCCGAACGCAATGCGCCCGCCGTTATGGTTCGTGCCCTTCGGGATGCCCGTGAACACCGTCTCGGGCGCGCCCAGTTGATCGCCGGGCGGCTTCTTCGCGTCGTACCTCATCCGCACGATGCGGTTGTCGGACTTCGCGGTGAAGTACGCGTAGAGCCAGTGGTCGGAGGCGAACGACGGGGAGAGGGCCAGGCCGAGCAGTCCGCCCTCGCCGCCGGGGACCACCCCGGGCACGGTGCCGGCCTCGGTCTTCTTGCCGGTCTGCGGATCGACCCGCGTGATCGTCGCCTCGTCCCGCGAGGACACCAGCAGGCCACCGCCGCCCGGCAGCGGGGCCAGGCCCCAAGGGGAATGCAGGCCCTCGGCGACCGTGCGCACCACCTTCACCGAGCCGTCCGCCGGAGCGTTGCCGCCCCCCGCGCCCCCGGAAGCGGACGTACCCGGTTCGGACGAGCCGGGGGAGGTGCTGTGCCGGCTGTCCGACGGGCCGCCGTCACCCGAGGAACACCCCGCCGTGAACAGGATCGAGGCGCAGGCCAACACGGCCAACACGGGCTGCACACCTGGACGTTGCACGATCGGATCCCCTCGACGCTGCGGACTGGGCTGCTGTTCTGCGCTGCGGTTCTCCTGTTCATACACCGCAGCCACCCCGCAGGTTCCCGATCAACCCCGACGCGTTCGGACCAATCTGTTCCCGCCCGCCGCCCGCACGGCCCCCGAGCGAACAAGCACCCCGAGCCTCAGTCCCAAGACCCCCGAGCCCGCGGCAGCTCCCCGATCTCCGCCAAGTCACGGTCGGTGAGCCGCAGCTGCGCAGCCTCCGCGTTCTGCGCCGCCCAGCGCTCCCGCTTGGCACCCGGCACCGGCACCACGTGCCGCCCGCGCCCCAGCACCCACGCCAGCGCCACCTGCGCCGGCGTCACCGCTTCCCCGTGCCGCGCGGCGATCCGGCGCAGGCCCGCCACGATCGGCTGGTTGGCCGCCATCATCTCCGCGGTGAACCGGGGATGCCGGGCCCGCAGATCGTCCGGTTCGAAGCCCTGTCCGGGCGTCAGCGTGCCCGTGAGGAAGCCGTTGCCCAGAGGCATCGCGGCGAGGAACCCCACGCCCCGTGTCTCGCACCACGGCAGCAGTGTCTCCAGGGCCTCCGGTGACCACACCGACAGCTCGGCCTCCACCGCGCTGACCGGGAACACCTGCTGCACCCGCTCCAGCTGCCGGATCGTTCCCGCATGCATCCCGGCCGTGCCCCGCCGCGTCGCCCGCGCCCCCACCGCGCACAGCCCGAGCGCCCGCACCTTTCCCGCGCCCACGAGCTCCGCCATGGCCCCCCACGTCTCCTCGACGGGCACCTCGGGGTCGGCGCGGTGCAACTGGTACAGATCGATAGTGTCCGTCTGGAGCCGCCGCAGCGACGCGTCGCAGGCCCGCTTCACATACCCGGGCCGGCCGTTGGCGACGATGTGCTGCTCACCGACGAGCAGCCCGCACTTGGTCGACACGAAGGCGTCGCCGCGGCGCTCCTTCAGGACCCGTCCGAGCAGCAACTCGTTCGTGAACGGCCCGTACATGTCCGCCGTGTCCAGCAGGGTCGACCCCCGGTCCAGCGCGGCGTGCACAGTGCGTACGGACTCGTCCCCCCGCTGCCGCGAGCCGGTATAGGCCCAGCTCATCGGCATGCACCCGAGCCCGATCGCGCCCACCTCGAGCGCTGCCGCCCCGATCGTCCTGCGCTCCACCTGGAAGTAGCCTCCCCCTGCGTGTTCGAGAGGCACCCAAACTAACCTCTGGGACCCGGTCCGCCGCGCACAGCCCACCTCCCATTAGCCTCCTGACCATGAGTGCTGAGGTATCCGCCGACGTATGGCTCCCGTTCCGTGAGGACGAGGTCCCCGGGCTTCCCGAGGGTCTCAACTACTGCTTCTGGGACGGCGGTCCCGACTTCCCCGCCGACCCGGCCGACTGCGCCTTCTACGTGGTCCCCTACATGAAGGGCGCGGACGTCGGCGTACGGCCCATGGCCGAGATGACGTCCGTACGGGCCGTGCAGACGCTCTCCGCCGGCATCGACCACGTACAGGCAGGCCTCAAGTCGCTCCCGTCGGGCGTGCGCCTGTGCAACGCGCGCGGTGTGCACGAGGCGAGCACCGCCGAGCTCACCCTCGCCCTGATCCTGGCGTCCCTGAGGGGCATCCCCGGTTTCGTGCGGGGGCAGGAGAGCGAGGAGTGGCGCTCCGGCTTCTATCCGGCGCTCGCCGACAAGAACGTACTGATCATCGGGTACGGGTCGATCGGCTCCGCCATCGAGGACCGGCTCGCTCCCTTCGAGTGCGCGCGGGTCGTGCGCGTCGCACGCTCTGCCCGCACGACCGCGCGCGGCCCCGTGCACCCGCTCACCGAACTGCCCGCCCTGCTCCCCGACGCGGACGTGGTGATCCTTTCGACGCCGCTCAACGAGGCGACGCGGGGTCTCGCCGACGCCCGCTTCCTGGCACGACTCAAGGACGGCGCCCTGCTCGTGAATGTCGCGCGCGGGGCCGTCGTCGACACCGAGGCGCTCCTGGCCGAACTGGAGAGCGGCCGGATCACCGCCGCCCTCGACGTCACCGATCCCGAACCCCTGCCCCAGGGGCACCCGTTGTGGCACGCTCCGGGAGTACTCGTCAGCCCGCACGTCGGCGGCTCCACATCCGCCTTCTGGCCGCGGGCCAAGCGCCTGCTCGCCGCGCAGCTGACCCGGTTCGCGGCGGGAGAACCGCTCGAGAACGTCGTCCTGACGACGGACTGAGAGCGGGCTCCGGGGAGGCCCATCCGCCGCCTCCCGGCCCGACCTCGCACAGCCCCGCACACGCTCCGCGCCCGGTCGGATGCGCCCCGTACGTCCATCATCGCTGGTCGTCACGGAGAGTAGAGAGACTATGTCCCTGAGTGACGAGTCTGGTGTATCGTCCCGACTGGGGCAGCGCCGTGGAGAGTTCGGCGCCGGGGACGGACGACCGGGACTGTGAGGGGGGCGACGGGCGATGCACGGCCTACGGGTGAACGATCCGACGCGGCGGGGCCGCCGGCGACGACCCGCGCGCGCACCGGTCCGCACGAGCCGGCCCGGCTGCCACGGCAGCCGCAGGGGCGGACGCCACAGGAACGGCGGACGCCGGAGGCCTCAGCAAGCAGAGCACGGACACCGGGACACGGGGGCGGCACGGACCGGAGTGTCCCCGTGAGCACCTCCGGAGCCGTGATCACCAGTCGCCGCCTGTTTCAGGGCGGAGGGGCCAGCCTCGGCTCACAGCTCGTGCTCGCGCTCCTGTGTGCCGGGTACGCCACGGGGTCCGTGCTCGGCTGGGGATCCGACCGACTGGCCCTGTTCATGGGCGACTTCGGACTCAGCGCCGCCGCCGCGGTCGCCGCCGTGTCGAACTTCGCGTACGCACGCAGCCGGCACAGCCGCTTTCGACCGGCCTGGATCCTGTTCGCGGTCTCCTCCGCCATGGCGTCCCTGGGAAACGGGGTGTGGGGCTGGTACGAGGTCGTCCTCCAGCGCCCGGTGCCGACCCCGAGCCTCGCCGACCTCTTCTTCCTGTGCTTCGCGCCGCCCGCCATCGTCGGACTGCTCGTCCTCGCCAAGCGCCCCTTCACCAAGGCCGGCTGGGTCTGTCTCGCGCTCGACTCCTGGCTCATCGCCGGCTCGCTGATCACGCTGTCCTGGAGCCTCGCCCTCGCGCACACCGCGCGGTTCGAGGGACAGAGCGTCACCCGTACCGCGCTCTCCCTCGCGTACCCGCTCCTCGACATCGTGCTGGTCAGCATGGTGCTCGCGCTGCACTTCCGCCGTTCGCCCGGCAACCGCACGGCGGTGAACACCGCGATCGGCGCGCTCGCCCTGACCGTGATGTGCGATGCCTTGTTCACCTCGCCCCTGCTGCACGCGAGTTACCACTCGGGGGAGATCCTCGACGCCGGCTGGTTCGCCGGGTCGCTGCTGCTCGCCTACGCGCCCTGGGTGGGGCCGCGGCGCGGGGAGCACGACGGAGGGCCCGCGTTCGCGCGGTACCAGGTCACCCGCCCCATCTCCGGATCGCTCGCGGCGCTCACGCCCTATCTGGCCGCCGCCGTCTGCACGTTGGGGATTCTGTACAACGTCCTGAACGGCCACCGCGTGGACCGCGTGGTCCTCTTCACGGCCTGCACCGTCGTCCTGGCCCTCGTCGTGCGCCAGGGCATCATGCTCCTCGACAACATCACCCTCACCCAGGAGCTGGCGCAGAAGGAGAATCACTTCCGCTCCCTGGTGCAGGGCTCCAGCGACGTCATCATGATCGCCGCTCCGAACGGCATCCTCAGATACGTCAGCCCGGCCGCCGCCGGGGTCTACGGGCGCGACGCCGAGGAACTCGTCGGGTCCGAGCTCGCCTCGATCATCCATCCCGAGGACCTCGGGCGCGTGGTCCACGAACTGCGCCGCTTCCTCGCGGCGAGCCAGATCGAGGAGCCCACGACCCGTATCGAGTGCCGCTTCCGCTCCGGCGCCGGAGCCTGGCTGAACGTGGAGTCGACGGTGAACCGCCACCACGGCGGCCTCATCCTCAACAGCCGGGACGTCACCGAACGGGTCCGTCTGCAGGCGCAGTTGCAGCACAACGCCGAGCACGACCCGCTCACCGACCTGCCCAACCGCGCCCTGTTCACCAAGCGGGTCGGCCGCGCGCTGGGGGGCCGCCGCGCCAGCGACCGCGGCACGGCCGTCCTCTTCATCGACCTCGACGGCTTCAAACAGGTCAACGACACCATCGGCCACCAGGCGGGCGACGAACTCCTCGTCCAGGCCGCCCGGCGGCTGGCCGATTCCGTGCGCTCGGGAGACACCGCCGCCCGCCTGGGAGGCGACGAGTTCGCGGCGCTTATCGTCGGCGGCGGAAACCGCGACGACACCGCACGTGAGCAGCACATCTACGAGCTCGCGGACCGCCTGAGGATCACCCTCTCCCAGCCGTACGCCATCGACGGCAACGATGTCCGGGTGGCCGCCTCCATCGGAGTCGCCTTCGCCGAACCCGACGTATCCGCAGGTGAGTTGCTGCGCAACGCGGACCTGGCGATGTACCGGGCGAAGGCCGCCGGCAAGGGCCGGGTGGAGCTGTACGCGCCCCAGATGCAGGCCGACGTCGTGCGCAAGGCGGAGCTCGCCACGCGGCTGCGCACCGCCCTGCACGAGGGTGAGTTCGCCCTGCTGCACCAGCCGGTGGTCTCCCTCGACACGGGCCGGATCGCGTCGGTCGCCGCGCAGGCCCGCTGGCGCTCGACCCAGGGCATCCTGTTCACGCCCGCCGAGTTCCTGCGCACCGCCGAGGAGGGCGAGCGCACCGCCGAGCTCGGCCGCTGGATGCTGGAGGAGGCCGTCGAGCAGGCCGCCGAGCGCGGGCGCCGAGGCCATGCCGTCCCCGTGGCCGTCCGGATCAGCGCCCGCAGGCTCCTCGACCGGTCGCTGCCCCTCGGCTCCATAGAGGCGCTCCTGACCCGGCACGGGCTGCCCTCGGGCGCGCTGGTCATCGAGCTGGCCGACAGCGACCCCAGGGTGCCCCTGGACGAGCTGGAACGCCGTCTCACCGCGCTGCGCCGACTCGGTGTCCGGATCGCCCTCGACGGCTTCGGCAGCGGATACGCGGCCATCACGGCGCTGCGCAGGCTCCCCATCGATGTGCTGAAACTCGACCGCAGCCTCGTGGAAGGGGTGGTGGAGTCCGCCCGTCTGCACAAGATCACCAGTGGTCTGCTGCGCATCGCGGGCGACCTCGGCCTGAGTTCCGTGGCGGACGGCGTGGACCTGCCCGAGCAGGTCGTCGCTCTGCGCGCCATGGGATGTACACATGGACAGGGGATGGCCTTCTCCGGGCCGCTCGACGAGTACCGGCTGCGCCGCGCGCTGGCCTCGGGGAACTACCCGGTGCCGAGCGGTCCGGCCGAGCCGGTGTTCGCGGGCGCACCGTTGCCGTCCGGCCGGACGACCCTGCTCCGCTCACATAATGAGACCCCCGTCCCACCTACTTGACACGCACAGTGCGCCGGAGAGAGGGTCAATGCCATGCGCACCCGAATTCTCGTACTTGGAAAGCGCGTCGGCTGAAGCTGGGGCCCACCGGTCCGAACACCGGATCCCAGCTACCGCACCCGGCGCGCTCCCCTCGCTTGCCTCACGGCACGAGGGGTTTTTTGTTGCACAAGCGCGTGTAGTCCAGTAACCGAACACCGTACAAACCTCGCAAAAACCCTCAGCATCGAGAAGAGAATGCCGATGACCGAGCAGGCCACCGGGGCCCACCATCCGCAGCCGCGGCCCCGAGGACAGCAGTCCGCCCCCGTCGAGCACGTCACGGGTGCGAAGTCCCTCATCCGTTCGCTCGAGGAGGTCGGGGTCGACACCGTATTCGGCATTCCCGGCGGCACGATCCTTCCCGCGTACGACCCGATGATGGACTCCAAGAAGGTCCGTCACATCCTCGTCCGGCATGAGCAGGGCGCGGGTCACGCTGCCACGGGTTACGCGCAGGCCACCGGCAAGGTCGGGGTGTGTATGGCGACTTCGGGTCCGGGTGCCACGAACCTGGTGACGCCGATCGCCGACGCGTACATGGACTCGGTGCCGCTGGTCGCGATCACCGGTCAGGTCGTGTCCAACGCGATCGGCACGGACGCCTTCCAGGAGGCGGACATCGTCGGCATCACGATGCCGATCACCAAGCACAGCTTCCTCGTCACCAAGGCCGAGGACATCCCGAAGGCGATCGCGGAGGCGTTCCACATCGCCTCGACCGGCCGCCCCGGCCCGGTCCTCGTGGACATCCCGAAGGACATCCTGCAGGCGCAGACGACGTTCTCCTGGCCGCAGACGCAGGACCTGCCCGGCTACCGCCCGGTCACCAAGCCGCACGCCAAGCAGATCCGCGAGGCCGCGAAGCTGATCACCGCCGCCAAGCGGCCGGTCCTCTACGTCGGCGGCGGTGTGCTCAAGGCGCACGCCACGGCCGAGCTGAAGGTCCTCGCCGAGCTCACCGGAGCGCCCGTCACCACCACCCTGATGGCGCTCGGCGCATTCCCCGACAGCCACCCGCTGCACGTGGGAATGCCGGGCATGCACGGTGCGGTCACCGCCGTCACCGCGCTGCAGAAGGCCGACCTGATCGTCGCCCTCGGAGCCCGCTTCGACGACCGCGTCACCGGCAAGCTGGACAGCTTCGCCCCCTTCGCGAAGATCGTCCACGCCGACATCGACCCGGCCGAGATCGGCAAGAACCGCGTCGCCGACGTGCCGATCGTCGGTGACGCCCGCGAGGTCATCGCCGACCTGGTCCAGGCCGTGCAGAAGGAGCACAGCGAGGGCCACAAGGGTGACTACAGCGCCTGGTGGAACGACCTCAGCCGCTGGCGCGACACCTACCCGCTGGGCTACGACCAGCCCGAGGACGGCTCGCTCTCGCCGCAGAACGTCATCGAGCGGATCGGCCGGCTCGCGCCCGAGGGCACGATCTTCGCCGCGGGCGTCGGCCAGCACCAGATGTGGGCCGCGCACTTCATCCAGTACGAGAAGCCGGCCACGTGGCTCAACTCCGGCGGCGCCGGAACGATGGGCTATTCGGTGCCCGCCGCGATGGGCGCGAAGGCCGGCATGCCGGACCGGGCCGTCTGGGCGATCGACGGCGACGGCTGCTTCCAGATGACCAATCAGGAACTGACCACCTGCGCGCTCAACAACATCCCGATCAAGGTCGCCATCATCAACAACGGCGCCCTCGGCATGGTCCGCCAGTGGCAGACGCTGTTCTACAACCAGCGCTACTCCAACACCGTGCTCCACAGCGGCCCCGACGACGTCAAGGACAACAAGGGCACCCGCGTCCCCGACTTCGTCAAGCTGTCGGAGGCCATGGGCTGCTACGCCATCCGGTGTGAGCGCCCCGAGGACCTGGACAAGGTCATCGCTGAGG
This sequence comes from Streptomyces sp. NPDC055400, assembly GCF_053644375.1. Lineage (NCBI taxonomy): Bacteria > Bacillati > Actinomycetota > Actinomycetes > Kitasatosporales > Streptomycetaceae > Streptomyces > Streptomyces sp. NPDC055400. The sequence continues at coordinate 269,199 of NZ_JBSHLM010000013.1, forward strand.
CCAACTCCATCAACGACCGCCCCGTCGTCGTGGACTTCATCGTCCACGAGGACGCCATGGTGTGGCCGATGGTCGCCGCGGGCACCTCCAACGACGAAGTCATGGCCGCCCGCGGGGTCCGCCCCGACTTCGGCGACAACGAAGACGACTGAGACCGAGAGCGAAAGAGAGACCAAGAGCCATGTCCAAGCACACGCTCTCCGTCCTGGTCGAGAACAAGCCAGGTGTCCTCGCCCGGATCACCGCACTGTTCTCCCGCCGCGGGTTCAACATCGACTCCCTGGCGGTCGGCGTCACCGAGCACCCCGACATCTCCCGCATCACCATCGTGGTGAATGTCGAGGACCTGCCGCTCGAACAGGTCACGAAGCAGCTCAACAAGCTGGTCAACGTCCTGAAGATCGTCGAACTGGAGCAGGGCCACGCCGTCCAGCGTGAGCTCGTCCTCGCCAAGGTCCGCGCAGACAACGAGACGCGCTCGCAGATCGTCGAGATCGTCCAGCTGTTCCGCGCCAAGACCGTGGACGTCTCCCCGGAGGCCGTCACCATCGAGGCCACCGGCTCCAGCGACAAGCTGGAGGCCATGCTCAAGATGCTGGAACCCTTCGGCATCAAGGAGCTCGTCCAGTCGGGCACCATCGCGGTCGGCCGCGGCTCGCGCTCCATCACCGACCGGAGCCTGCGGGCGCTCGACCGCACGGCCTGAGCCCCCAGGTGCTTTCGAGCACCCTCTCGTATACCGAGACCCGAGAACTTCCCTCCGCAATCCCGCCGTACGGTGGGACGCAACACCTGCACACCAAGGAGAAAATCCAGTGGCCGAGCTGTTCTACGACGACGATGCCGACCTGTCCATCATCCAGGGCCGCAAGGTCGCGGTGATCGGTTACGGCAGCCAGGGCCACGCCCACGCGCTGTCGCTCCGTGACTCCGGTGTCGACGTCCGCGTCGGTCTGCACGAGGGCTCCAAGTCCAAGGCCAAGGCCGAGGAGCAGGGCCTGCGCGTCGTGACGCCGTCCGAGGCCGCCGCCGAGGCCGACGTCATCATGATCCTGGTCCCGGACCCGATCCAGGCCCAGGTCTACGAGGAGTCCATCAAGGACAACCTGAAGGACGGCGACGCGCTGTTCTTCGGCCACGGCCTCAACATCCGCTACGGCTTCATCAAGCCCCCGGCCAACGTGGACGTGGCGATGGTCGCGCCCAAGGGCCCGGGTCACCTGGTGCGCCGTCAGTACGAAGAGGGCCGCGGCGTTCCGTGCATCGCGGCTGTCGAGCAGGACGCCACGGGCAACGGCTTCCAGCTGGCCCTCTCCTACGCGAAGGGCATCGGCGGCACCCGCGCCGGCGTCATCAAGACGACCTTCACCGAGGAGACCGAGACCGACCTGTTCGGTGAGCAGGCTGTTCTCTGCGGTGGCACCGCCGCGCTGGTCAAGGCGGGCTTCGAGACGCTGACCGAGGCCGGCTACCAGCCGGAGATCGCGTACTTCGAGTGCCTCCACGAGCTGAAGCTCATCGTCGACCTCATGTACGAGGGTGGCCTGGAGAAGATGCGCTGGTCGATCTCCGAGACCGCCGAGTGGGGCGACTACGTCACCGGCCCGCGCATCATCACGGACGCCACCAAGGCCGAGATGAAGAAGGTCCTCGCCGAGATCCAGGACGGCACGTTCGCCAAGAACTGGATGGACGAGTACCACTCGGGCCTGAAGAAGTACAACGAGTACAAGACCCAGGACGAGAACCACCTCCTGGAGACCACCGGCAAGGAGCTCCGCAAGCTCATGAGCTGGGTGGACAACGACGAGGCGTAAGCCTTGCGACGAGGGGGCCGGGGCATTCGCCCCGGCCCCCTCGTCGAGGTGGACGGTCCGCGTCAACTTGGTTGTCCACCGTGTCCAGCCACGGACGGGTGATCCTTCCGTGGAGGCGCAAGACCACCGCCGAAGCGCCACTAGACTGCAGAACACATTCGCGTCGGGCCCACAGCGTCGTGCGTCTACCACGCGGCACAGCGACATCGAAGAAGTGCATTCACGCCCCGGCGTCTGCGAACGACGCGGGAACGCACCCGCACTTCCCCGGCGCCGCTGACACCCCTCCACCGCCTGCGGCCGTCGGGACGGCCGTCCGCAATGGGACTTGTGAGGACTCACGTGAGCACTGCTGCAACCGGCAAACCTGTCGTACTCATCGCGGAAGAGCTGTCTCCCGCGACCGTCGACGCTCTTGGCCCTGACTTCGAGATCCGCCAGTGCAACGGCGGAGACCGGGCCGAGCTGCTCCCCGCCATCGCCGATGTCGACGCGATCCTGATCCGCTCGGCCACCAAGGTCGATGCCGAGGCGATCGCCGCCGCGAAGAAGCTGAAGGTCGTCGCACGAGCCGGCGTCGGCCTCGACAACGTCGACGTCTCCGCCGCCACCAAGGCCGGCGTGATGGTCGTCAACGCCCCGACCTCCAACATCGTGACCGCCGCCGAGCTCGCCTGCGGCCTGCTCATCGCCACCGCGCGCAACATCCCGCAGGGCAGCCAGGCCCTCAAGGCCGGCGAGTGGAAGCGCTCCAAGTACACGGGCGTCGAGCTGGCCGAGAAGACCCTCGGCGTCGTCGGCCTCGGCCGCATCGGCGCGCTCGTCGCGCAGCGCATGTCGGCCTTCGGCATGAAGGTCGTCGCGTACGACCCGTACGTGCAGCCCGCGCGCGCCGCCCAGATGGGCGTCAAGGTCCTCACCCTCGACGAGCTGCTCGAGGTCTCCGACTTCATCACCGTGCACCTCCCCAAGACCCCCGAGACGGTCGGCCTCATCGGCGACGACGCGCTGCGCAAGGTCAAGCCGACCGTCCGCATCGTCAACGCCGCGCGCGGCGGCATCGTCGACGAGGCGGCGCTGTACTCGGCGCTCAAGGAGGGCCGCGTCGCCGGCGCCGGCCTCGACGTGTACGCGAAGGAGCCCTGCACGGACTCCCCGCTGTTCGAGTTCGACCAGGTCGTGGCCACCCCGCACCTCGGTGCCTCCACGGACGAGGCGCAGGAGAAGGCCGGTATCGCCGTCGCCCGCTCCGTGCGGCTCGCGCTCGCCGGTGAGCTCGTCCCGGACGCGGTGAACGTCCAGGGCGGCGTCATCGCCGAGGACGTCAAGCCGGGCCTGCCGCTCGCCGAGAAGCTCGGCCGGATCTTCACCGCCCTCGCGGGCGAGGTCGCGGCCCGCCTCGACGTCGAGGTCTACGGCGAGATCACGCAGCACGACGTGAAGGTGCTCGAACTCTCCGCTCTGAAGGGCGTGTTCGAGGACGTCGTCGACGAGACGGTGTCGTACGTGAACGCTCCGCTGTTCGCGCAGGAGCGCGGCGTCGAGGTCCGCCTCACCACGAGCTCCGAGTCCCCGGACCACCGCAACGTCGTCACCGTGCGCGGCACGCTGACCGGCGGCGAGGAGATCTCGGTCTCCGGCACGCTGGCCGGCCCCAAGCACCTCCAGAAGATCGTCGCCATCGGCGAGTACGACGTGGACCTCGCCCTGGCCGACCACATGGTCGTCCTGCGCTACGAGGACCGTCCCGGTGTCGTCGGCACCGTGGGCCGCGTGCTCGGCGAGGCGGGCATCAACATCGCCGGTATGCAGGTCGCCCGTGCGGACGTGGGCGGCGAGGCGCTGGCCGTCCTCACCGTCGACGACACGGTTCCCGCCGGGGTGCTCAGTGAGCTGGGTGACGAGATCGGCGCGGCGTCCGCGCGCTCCGTGAACCTGACCGACTAGTACTTGGTACGTGGTAGGGCCCGAGTCACCCGTGTGGGGGCTCGGGCCCTTCTTTTTTCTCCCCCGACCCATCGGGGTCAGGCCGTTGCCTCCTCCAGCTCCGGCTGCCGCTGGTCTTCCTGCTGCGGCGCGGCCACCCCGCGCAGGCCGCGCAGGGCCAGTACCGCCGCCCCCAGCAGGACCACCCCGCCCGCCACCGCGGCGATGTGCATGCCGCTCGTGAACGCTTCCCGGGCCGATGCGAGGAGCGCGTCGCCCGCCCGGCCCGGCAGGTGCCGCGCCACCGCGAGCGCTCCGCCCAGTGTCTCCTTCGCCTCGGCGGGCGCGTCGCCGATCTCGTGGCGGTAGACCGCCGTACCGATCGAGCCCAGGACGGCCATGCCGAGGGCGCCGCCGAACTCCTGGCCCGTCTCGAGGAGGGACGACGCCGCCCCCGCCTTCTCCGCCGGGGCCGCGCCGAGCGCCAGGTCCGTGAGCTGGGAGCCCACGATCACCGCGCCGGAGGCGAGTACCCCCGCGCCGGCCAGGGCGGTCCACAGGGAGTCCGTGCCGGTCAGCGTCAGGAGGCCGTAGCCGCAGGCGCTGGTCAGGAAGCCGACGGTGACGACGGACCCGCGGTGCACGCCCCGCTGCACGAGGACCGTCGCGAGGGGGGCGGCGAGTCCGATGAAGACGGTCGGCGCGAGCGCCCACAGCGCCGCTTCGAGCGCGCTCTTGCCGAGGACGGTCTGGAGGTACTGCGTGGTGAAGTACGCCGAACCCATCATCGCGAAGGCCGAGATGAGGTTGAGGGTGACGGCGGGGCCGAAGCCGCGGCTCCGGAAGAGGGCCGGCGAGATCATCGGTGACTCGACGGTGCGCTGGCGGCGTACGAACAGGGCGGCGAAGACGAGGCCCACCACGATCGAGGCGACGTAGAGCGGCTCGAAGCCCTCGGAGGGGATCTCCTTGATGCCGTAGACGAGGGGGAGCACCGCGGCCATCGACAGCGGGACGCTCAGGAAGTCGAAGCGGCCCGGCTCCGGGTCCTTGAACTCGGGGAGCAGGACCGGGGCGATCAGCAGGAGCAGGGCCATCGCGGGCAGGTTGACGAGGAAGACCGAACCCCACCAGAAGTGCTCGACGAGGATGCCGCTCATCACCGAGCCGAGCGCGATGCCGCCGGTCATGACGCCGGACCAGATACCGATGGCCGTCGCGCGCTGCTTGTCGTCGCGGAACATGGTGCGGACCAGCGCCATCGTCGTGGGCATCAGGGTCGCGCCGCCGATGCCGAGGAGGGCGCGGGCCGCGATGAGCATCTCCGCGCTGTTCGCGTAGGCCGCGCAGACGGAGGCGGCGCCGAAGGCGGTGGCGCCGGCCATCAGGAGCTTGCGGCGGCCGATGCGGTCGCCGAGGGAGCCCATCGTCATCAGCAGGCCGGCGAGCACGAACGCGTAGATGTCGAAGATCCACAGCTGCTGGGTGCCGGTCGGCTCGAGGTCCGCGCTGATGGAGGGGATCGCGAAGTAGAGGACGGAGACGTCCATCGAGACGAGGAGCAGCGGAAGCATCAGGACCGCGAGTGCCGTCCATTCACGGCGCCCCGCACGGGAGTTGGTGCTCGGTGAGTTCGTCATGAGGAGGACTGTACGGGCGTCTTAAACGCTTGTCTAGTACGCACGTATAGATCGCTTGGATGAGGCGTTCGTCCTGGATGGGCGTATGGGACGGGCGTATGGGACGGGTGTATGAAACGGGGGTACGGTGGCGGCATGGGACATCGCGAGGATCTGCTCGAAGGCGCCAAGCGCTGCCTTCTGGAGAAGGGGTTCGTGCGCACGACGGCGCGCGACATCGTCAAGGAGTCCGGGACGAACCTGGCGTCGATCGGCTACCACTACGGCTCGAAGGACGCGCTGCTCGCACAGGCGTACGTGGCGCTGGCCGAAGGGGCCTCGGACGACTGGAGCGACGTGGGTGAACTGCCCGGCGCACCCGGCTCGTTGGAGCGGTTCCGGGCGGTGATGGCCGGGATCACCGACAGCCTCGGCAAGCCCGGGTCGATCTGGCACCTGAGCATCGAGCTCGTGACGACCGGCGACAAGATGCCGGTCCTGCGCGAGCACCTGGCGCAAGCTCAGCACGAGGCGGGGCGGGGCTTCATCGGCATGGTCATGGGGGAGGAGCCGCCGGCCGACGACCCGAGTGTGTACACGCTCGGGAAACTCTTCTCGGTGCTGGTCCTCGGGCTCGTCGCCCAGCACACCTTCGACGCGGACTACTCGCCCAGCGCCGACGAACTCACCGAGGGCGTACGGCTGTTGCTGGACGCGATGCGCGCATCACAGGCGTGACGCCTTCAGCCCCATGTGCAACAGCAGCCGGTCCTCGCCGTCGTCCAGGTCGAGGCCGGTGAGCTGCTCCACGCGGGACAGGCGGTAGTAGAGGGTCTGACGGTGGATGCCCAGTTCCGCCGCCGTGCGGCCGGCCTGGCCCGCACAGTCGAGGAACACCTCGGTGGTGCGGGCCAGTTGGCGGTTTGCGGGCAGCAGGAGCGGGGCCAGGACCGGGTCGTGTGCCGTGTCCGGGGGCAGCGCGGTGAGCAGGCGGTACGGGCCGATCGCCGCCCAGTGCGCGTCCGGGCCGAGACGCGGCTCGGCGAGTGCCGCGCGCGCCGCGGCCGTCGCCTCCTGCCAGGCGGCGCCCAGGTCACCCAGCTCGCGCCGAGCGCCCGCGAACCCCGCCGCGACGACCGCCGTACCGGCGCGCTCCCGCAGCTTCGCCGCCGCCGTCAGGGCCGGCCCGAGCGCGTCCGCCGACCGCAGCCGCACCAGGAGGGCCAGGGCCTGCCCGGCCACACCCCACGGCACCATGCACAGGGCGTCGGTCGCGGGGATCGTACGGAAAGAAGGCGCGTCGTCCGGGTCCGCATAGGGGTCTCCCCCGCTCGAGCGAAGCCGAGAGCTCGGGGAAGGCCACGGCGCGACGCACACCACCGCGTGCAGCCCGTCCGCGCGCGACCCGAGCGCCGTGCGCAGGGCCGCCACCGCCATGTCCCGCTGCCAGCCGCGCTCGGCCGTGAGGACCTCGCGGAACTCACGGGTCAGGTCGGCGCCCGCCTGCGCCTCGTCCGCGAGCAGCGCGCCGATGCGGCCCGCCACCTCCATCGCGGCGGTCAGCTGCTGCTCGGTCGGCCCCGGGTCGTCGTCGAGCAGCCACACATAGCCGAGGACGACACCCCGATGGCGTACGGGAAGGCAGATGCGGCCCCGGTAGACCCCGGCCTCCGGGGCCGGCGGGATGCGGACGGGGCCGGTGGCGCGGGCGATGCCGAAGCCCTCGAACCAGGTGCGCACCGCCGCGGTGGAGCGGCGGGTCAGGATCGAACGGGTGCGCACGGGGTCCAGCGTCGATTCGTCGAATGCGCTGTCGCTGTCGTGCGCGCCGAACGCGATCAGCCCGAAATCCCGGTTCTCCAGCGTCGCGGGGGCGCTGAGCAGCGCGGATATCTCGTCGACCAGTTCCTGGTAGTCGCCCTTCACCCCGCCATTCTCGCGCACCCCGCCGCACTCTTCAGACAAATGTCTGAGGTGGTGGCCACAGATGCGTGACAGCTGTCGATGGCACGCGCTCGGAGGGATCCTTAGATTTCACGGTGGTTCTCCGTGCCGTACCGGTCCGTTGCGATTCAGTTCGTGTACGCCGATACGGCCACTCGCTCGTACTCTCCCCGTGGAGGTGGCCCGTGCTGGGTCCCGTGATTCTCGCCGCGTCACGCAGCGACAAGATGCGCCGTTTCATCTCGGCAGCCCCCGGCACGAAGCAGGTCGTCGACCGGTTCATCGCCGGTGAGAGCGTCGACGACGTCGTGCCGATCGTCGTGGACGCCTGCGGCAAGGGCCTCGAGGTCACCCTCGACGTGGTCGGCGAGGACATCACGACTCCCGAGCAGGCCGCCGCCGCGCGCGACGCCTACCTCGAGCTGATCGCGCGCCTCAAGGACCTGGGCCTCGGCACCAAGGCCGAGATGTCCGTCAAGCTGTCGATGTTCGGCCAGTCGCTCCCGTCGCCCACCACCGCCCTCGACGGAGAGCCCTCCGGGCCCGCTGCCAAATTCCCCGGCGGCCACGAGCTTGCCCTCGCCAACGTCCGCCCGGTCGTCGAGGCCGCCGCCGCGATCGGCACCACGGTCACCCTGGACGCCGAGGACCACACCACCCTCGACTCGATGTTCGCCATCCACGAGGAGCTGCGGAAGGACTTCCCGCAGACCGGATGCGTCATCCAGGCCTACCTCTTCCGCACCGAGGACGACGCCACCCGCCTCGCCGCCGCCGGCAGCCGCGTACGCATCGTGAAGGGCGCCTACAAGGAGCCCGCCTCCGTCGCGTACCAGGACAAGGCCGAGATCGACAAGGCGTACGTCCGCATCCTGAAGATTCTGATGGAGGGCGACGGGTACCCGATGATCGGGTCCCACGACCCGCGCCTCATCTCCATCAGCCAGGAGCTCGCCCGCCGCGCCGGGCGCAAGCTGGACGAGTACGAGTTCCAGATGCTGTACGGGATCCGCAGCGACGAGCACGTCCGCCTCGCCGCCGAGGGCCACCGGATGCGCGTCTACACCGCGTACGGCACCGACTGGTACGGCTACTTCATGCGCCGCCTCGCGGAGAAGCCAGCCAACCTGCTGTTCTTCGCCCGCTCCATCCTCACCAAGGGCTGAGCCCCCCACCCCTCTCAAAGGAGTACAGAGACTCATGGACGCTGTAACCCAGGTCCCCGCTCCCGTCAACGAGCCGGTGCACGGCTACGCCCCCGGCTCCCCGGAGCGGGCGCGCCTCGAGGTCAAGCTCAAGGAGCTGGCCGAGAACCCGATCGAGCTGTCGATGACCATCGGCGGCGTCAAGCGCCTCGGTGGCGGTGACGAGTTCACCGTCGTCCAGCCGCACAACCACAAGGCGGTCATCGGTACCGGCCGCGGCGCCACGCAGCAGGACGCGCAGGACGCGATCGACGCCGCGCTCGCCGCCGCCCCGGCCTGGCGCGCGATGTCCTTCGACGACCGCGCCGCGATCATCCTGCGCGCCGCCGAGCTGCTCTCCACGACGTGGCGCGAGACCCTCGCCGCGTCCACGATGCTCGGCCAGTCGAAGACCGCGCAGCAGGCCGAGATCGACACTCCCTGTGAGCTCGTCGACTTCTGGCGCTTCAACGTGCACTACGCGCGCCAGATCCTCGCCGAGCAGCCCCCGGCGAACTCCACCGGCGTGTGGAACCGCATGGACCACCGCCCGCTCGAGGGCTTCGTCTACGCGATCACGCCCTTCAACTTCACCGCCATCGCGGGCAACCTCCCCACCGCCCCCGCCCTCATGGGCAACGTGGTGGTCTGGAAGCCGTCCCCGACGCAGACCCACGCCGCCGTGCTGCTCATGCAGCTCCTCGAAGAGGCCGGTCTGCCCAAGGGCGTCATCAACCTCGTCACCGGTGACGGCATCGCGGTCTCCGAGGTCGCCCTGAACCACCGCGACCTGGCCGGCATCCACTTCACCGGCTCGACCCCGACCTTCCAGCACCTGTGGAAGACGGTCGGCGAGAACATCGCGAAGTACCGCACCTACCCGCGTCTCGTCGGCGAGACCGGCGGCAAGGACTTCGTCGTCGCCCACCCGAGCGCCGACCGCGCCGTCCTCAAGACGGCCCTGACCCGCGGCTCCTTCGAGTTCCAGGGCCAGAAGTGCTCCGCGTCCTCGCGCGCGTACATCCCGGCCTCCATCTGGAACTCCGGCTTCAAGGAGGAGTTCGCGGCCGAGGTCGACGGCATCAAGATGGGTGACGTCACCGACCTGTCGAACTTCATCGGCGCCGTCATCGACGACCGCGCGTTCGCGAAGAACAAGGCGGCCATCGACCGCGCCAAGGCCGACGACTCCTGCACCATCGTCGCGGGCGGCACCTACGACGACTCGGTCGGCTACTTCGTGCGCCCGACCGTCGTCGAGTGCGCGGACCCGGAGAACGAGGTCTTCAAGACCGAGTACTTCGGCCCGTTCCTCGCCGTCCACGTCTACGAGGACGACAAGTACGACGACATGCTGACCCAGATGGAGTCGGCGTCGGACTACGCCCTGACGGGCTCGGTCATCTCCAACGACCGCGCCGCGGCCGCCTACACGATGGAGAAGCTCCGCTACGCCGCGGGCAACTTCTACATCAACGACAAGTCGACCGGCGCCGTCGTCGGCCAGCAGCCCTTCGGCGGCGGCCGCGCCTCCGGCACCAACGACAAGGCCGGCGCTCCGCAGAACCTGCAGCGCTGGACACTGACCCGCGCCATCAAGGAGACGCTGGTCCCGCCGACCGAGTACGGCTACCCGCACATGGGCTGAGGCCCGCCCCGGGCGGTCCGCACGGCCCGCCCCCACCCGCCCCCGCCTCCGACCAGGGCCCCACCCCGGTCGGAGGCGGTGTCGTGTCCGGGGTCAGAGCAGCGCGTCCACGGCGACGCGGGTGATGTCGGCGGCGATCCGGTCCTCGCCCGGGATGTCCGGGGCGGGCCGGGTCGTGTACACGGAGACGACCAGGGGAGCCCCGCCGCCCGGCGGCCAGGCCACGGCCACGTCGTTGACCCCGCCGTAGGCGGGCGACCCGGTCTTGTCGCCGACCCGCCAGCCCGGCGGGAGCCCCGCGCGGATCCGCTTGTCGCCGGTGGTGTTCTCCACGAGCCACCGGGTCAGCTGGCCGCGGTCGAGCGGGTGGAGCGCGTCGCCGAGGACCAGCGCGCGCAGGTCCGCGGTCATGGCGGCGGGCGTCGTGGTGTCGCGCCGGTCGCCGGGGATGTTCGTGTTGAGGTCGGTCTCCCACCGGTCGAGCCGGGTCACGGAGTCGCCGAGCGAGCGGGCGAACGCGGTGACTCCGGCGGGGCCGCCGATCCGGCGCATCAGCAGATTGGCCGCGGTGTTGTCGCTGTACGTGAGGGCGGCGTCGCACAACTCCCGTACGGTCATGCCGGTTTCGAGGTGCATCTCGGTGCGGGGTGAGGCGGCCACGAGGTCGCCCTGTCCGTAGCGGATCAGTACGTCGAGCAGCCCGGGCTCCTCCTCGCGCGCCCTGTGCAGGATCGCCGAGGCGGCGAGCACCTTGAACGTCGAGGCGATCGCGAAGCGCTCCTGCGCGCGGTAGGCGAGGACGGCGCCGGTGCCGGTGTGCAGGGCGTGCACCCCGATGCGGCCGGGGTAGCCCGCCTCCAGCGCGCGCAGCCGCCGCCGGGCGTCACCGCCGGCGTCGGAGGAGGGCGCCGCGCTCGCGGTGCCGGGCACGGAGAGGAGGGCGGGCGCCAGGGCCGCGGCGCCGAGGAGGGACCTGCGGGAGGGAGGTAAATTCATGATCTCGAAGGTACGTGAGAGGGGTCGGGGACGCGGCGAGGATCGCCCGGTCCGAAGGCCCGCGCCCCTGTGTGGCCCGCGTCCTCTGTGACGGCCCGCGTCAGCTCCAGCCCGCCACGATGAGCGAGAGGCCGGCCGCGAAGCCGCCGCACAGCAGGCCCAGGTAGAGCCCGTAGAGCCTGCGGAGCCGGTGCACCAGGAAGCCGAAGGCGCCGAACGCGAGGCCCACCGTGAGTGTGCGGGCGCCGCGCGCGCGTGCCGACTCGGTCAGCCAGTGCGTGACGGGGACGTCCGCGCGGCCCGACTCCTTCCCGTAGACCTTGAACGGGATGCCGTTCCAGGGCTGGTGGCGTACCGCCGACGCGCCCTCGACGGACAGTTCGTGACGGACCTCCGCCCGCATCCGGTCCGTCGTCAGGGGTGCGGGCAACGAGACGCCCGCGGAGGCCAGTTGGAGCGCGAGCAGGCCGCCCGCGAGGCTGCCCGCGAGCGCTGTGACGGAGAGCTTCAGGGCCCGGCGCGGCACCGCCACGCACGCCACCGCGAGGAACAGCTCCGGCATCAGCGGCCAGCTCAGCGCCTCCGCGCACGCCCACGCGAAGGCCAGGAGCAGCCCGAGCCGCGCGCTGATCACGCGGGCCAGGACCTTGCGGACGCGGGAGTCCCGCAGTGGCTCCGCGACCGTACGGGCATGAAGGGCGGCCACCGCAGTACGGGCCTCCTCCGGTGTCGCCGTGTACGGGAGCGGCTCGCCGATCCGCACCCGGACCAGGGACGGGCGCAGCCTGCCGTGCTTGGGCAGGAGCCGGTCCGTGCCCGCGATGCCGACCGGCACGACCGGCACGCGCGCGTGCTCCGCCAGGACCAGCGCGCCCCGGTGGAACGACCCCAGCTCGCCCGCACGCGCGCGCGTGCCCTCGGGGAAGAGGACCACGGCGTGGCCCGCGCGCAGCGTGTCCGCCATGCCGAGCAGGTCGTCCGTGCCCCCGCCCGAGCGCCGCACCGGGAACCCGGCGGCGAGGCGGCTGCAGATCCGGCCGCGCCAGGGCGAGGCGAACCAGTAGTCGGCCGCCGCACCGATCGCCGGCGCGTGCGACGCGTCGAGCGCGGCGAGCAGTGCCGCGGTGTCGGCGTGCGAGCTGTGGTTGGCGACCACGACGCAGCCGCCGCGCGGGAGCCGGCCCCGGCGCTCCACCCCGCCGGTGAGGGTGAGGACGAGCCACCACAGGGCGTGGCGCAGGCGGGCGGCCGCACGGGCCGGGCGCACACGGGCCGGAGCGGTCACGGTCGTCGTCACAGGGTCACCACATCACGAGGAGCAGGGCCACGAGGAGTGAGTCGATACGGTCGAGGAGCCCGCCGAAGCCCGGCAGCCAGCTGCCCGCGTCCTTCACGCCCGCCTCGCGCTTCACCATCGACTCGACGAGATCGCCGAGGACGCACCCGGCCAGCACGGCGGCCCACAGGACCGGTGTGAACGTGCCGACTGCCGTGAGTGCGGCGGCTGTTGCGGCAGCGGCGCCCACCACGCCCGCCCATGTCTTGTTCGGGGACAGCGGCGAGAGGCGGCGCGAGAGCGGCCCGCGCCGGCCGAGCGCGGTACCGCCGCACCACGCGCCCACGTCACCGAACGCCACCGCGACCCCGACCGCGAGCGCGGTGTCGCCGAGCAGCACCAGGCCGCTCAGCGACACCGGGATCCACAGGAGACCGAAGAGCGTGCGGCACGCGCGCGTGAAGCCCTGTTCGGCGTCGCCCGCGCAGACCGCCGCGAGCACGGCGAGTAGGAGAAGCGCCCCGGTCGTACGGGGGTCGGGCCCCGCAAGGGCCGCGCCAGGCACGGCGATGGCCGCGGCCGCCAGTACGGCCCGCTCGGCGCGGGGCAGGCCCGCCATCCGCGCGTACTCGCCCACCGCGAGCACGCCGAGCCCGGCCGCGAGCACGAACGCGCCCGCGCGGCCCACGAAGAAGGCGCCGATGAACAGCGGCGCGGACAGCGCCCAGGTCCGCCAGCGCCTGCGCAGCTCGGCCCGCATCCGTACCCGGGACGGCAGCGAGGCGACGGCGACACCACCGGCCCCGAGGACCCCGGCCACGACCGGCACGGCCCGCCCGGCCACCTCACCGGCGACGAACACGGCGCTCATCGGGTGCCCCGCAGCTGCGTGCCGTGGTCCGCGGGGGACTGCGGGCGGGTGTGGGTGATGCCGCCGGACACTTCGCCTGGGTCGAGGGGGAGGCCTCGATCGGGCTTCGGGGGAGGGGAGTTGCGGAGGGGGGCGGGAGAGGGGGACGGGCGGCGACGGGTGGTGGCCGCCGGGACCGAGGGCTCCGCCACGGGAACCGGCGCCGACGCCTGCACCACAGGCTTCTCGACCGCCACAGCCGTATCGGGCTGCCCAAGTGCCCTCCATACCCACACTCCCCGCACCACCGCCGTCACCGCGGACCCCGCCGCGACGACCGCGAGCACAGGGACAGCCCAGCCCGAGGCCGCGGCCACGACCGCGAGGAGGCAGCGCTCCGTCTTGCCGACCGGGCCGCCGTTGCGCCGGGGCGCACCCGCCGCCGCGCCCGCCAGGGAGACCCACGAAGGGAGTGTCGTCGCGAACGCCGCCGCGGCCACCAGCCACAGCGGGGCCGGCGGCAGGAAACCCGCGATGACGAGCAGGTCGGCCACGCGGTCTCCCAGCTCGTTGAGGAGAGCGCCGCGCCGCGTCGTGCGGCCGGTGTCGCGGGCGAGCGCGCCGTCCAGGTTCGCGAAGGCGAGCCGCGCCGCGAGCAGCACGGCCACCGGCAGCGCGGCGAGCGGCGCCGGCAGGAAGGCGAGCGCCGCCGCCGCGCCCGCGGCGCACCCGACACCGGCCGCCGTCAGGGCGTCGGGCGAGACCCGCCGGGCGGCGAGCGCGCGGCGCAGGCCGGAGAGCCGGTCCGCGTACCAGGGCTTGAGAGCGTAGAGGCCGTTCATGAGTACGACTGTGCCGTCGCGCAGGCGGCGTGAAATCGGCGCGCGTACTCAAATAGCGCGTGAGTACGGTGTCACGGTGACCACGCTGAGCACCGCACACACCGCCGACCTCACCCGAGCCGAACTCCGGTCCGTGCGCGCCCTGTTGGACGACGCCTTCGACGGCGGCTTCAGCGACGACGACTGGGACCACACCGTTGGCGGCGTGCACGCCCTCGTGCGTGACAGTGCCGGCGCCCTCGTCGCGCACGGCTCCGTCGTGCAGCGCAGGATCGTGCACGCGAGCCGCTCGCTGCGCACCGGCTACGTCGAGGGTGTCGCCGTCCGCGCCGACGCGCGCCGGAGCGGTCTGGGCGGTCAGGTCATGGCGGCCCTGGAGCGGGTGATCGACGCCGCCTACCAACTGGGCGCGCTGTCGGCGTCGCACGACGGGGCCGGGCTCTACCGGGCGCGCGGCTGGGAACAGTGGCCGGGCGCTTTCGCCGCGTACGGCCCCGACGGGCGGGTGCCGCTGCCGGACGACGAGGGCGCGCCGTACCTGCGCCGCGTCACCGCCGCACTCGACCCGGCCCACGCGCTCCTCTTCGACTGGCGGGGCGGCGACGTTCTCTGACCAAGGGGGAGCGCCGGCCGGCCCCGCGCGAAGTCACCCGTCGCCGTGACTCCCGTCTCAGATAGTAGGAAGTCCGAGTAATTGTGGAGACAGAAGCAGGCTCCTCGCTTAGCTTTGTAGGAGCCGAACGTCTCGCTCGATCCAGCGAATGGCGGTCGTGAGCTGAGCAGAAGGCAGGCAATCCCTGCCGCTCCAGGCTCCCCGCCTCTTCCGGCGCCTCGAAATCCCCCGTGATCTCAAGGAGTCGATCTCTCATGGCCACAGCGACGCCCGTCCGCCGCCGAGTCCGTCACGCATCGCCGTCCGATGCAGACCGCAAGAACGCCGCCGCCGCCTTGCAGCGAGCCCTGGACCGCAGGGACAACGGCGGCGAGACGGGGCACGAGTCCCGTTAGGGGCCCGCGCTCCTACGGCTGTGCGCCCCGCTCGATCTCGAAGTAGTCGATGCGCTCGCCGCTCTCGGCCAGCGCGGAGACCTTCAGCCTCGGGGTCACGCCCGCCCCGCCGGTCTCCGCCTCCACCGCGAGGAACGAGAAGCCGGTGTACCGCACCCGCGACCACTCCACGGTGTCCGGGTCCGGCAGGCGTGACTTCGTCCAGTGGAACGTCACGATCGACTCGCGGTCCTGGACATGGCCCTCGTAGCTGTCCTTGACCCCGAGGCCGAACCCGTAGAGGTCCTTGCCGGCGCCGCCCGCGGTGACGTACACGATGCCGTCGCGCGTCGGATCGGTCGACGCGCCGACCGGCACCGGCTTGCCCACCTCTCCGTCCTTGATGGCGTCCGTGCGCTCGTACACGTGGTTGTGCCCGTTGATCACCAGGTCCACCTGGTGCTCGGCGAACAGCGGCAGCCACGCGGCGCGCACCCCGCCGTCCGAGGCATGCGTCGATGTCGAGTAGGCGCAGTGGTGGAAGAAGACCACCACGAAGTCGATGTCCTTGCGCGCGCGCAGCTCACCGAGCCGCGCGGCCAGCCACGCGGTCTGCTTGCCGTCCGTGTAGCCCCTGTTCGCGGGTATCTCGTACGAGACGTCGTTCGCGTCGAGCGCGACGACGCCCACGTTCCCGTACACGAAGGAGTAGACGCCCGGCGCGTTCCGCGGGTCCGGGCCGTTGTCCGGCAGGGTCCAGCGGGCCGACTGGCCGCCGTACCCGTTGGGGGAGTACCAGGCCTCCATGTCGTGGTTGCCGGTCGTCACCATCCACGGCACCGACTTCGCGACCGACTCCGTCTGCGCGAGGAACTGGTCCCACACGCGCGCGTCGTACGTGTCCGACTCCTTGCCGTGCCCGCTGCTGTCGGCGTAGCAGATGTCGCCCGCGTGCAGATGGAACGAGGGGTTCTGGCCCAGGATCAGCTGGTCGTTGGCGAGCGCGTCATAGCTGACGCCCTGGTCGCCGAAGGCCGTGAAGACGAACTTCTCCGCCTTCGCCGGAGCCGTGCGGAAGGAACCGATCGTCGCGATGCGCTCGGCGGACGCCGGGTCGAAACCGTCGTGGCCCACTCCGTAGTAGTACGTCGCTCCGGGGGTCAGGCCGTCCAAGGCCGCGTGCAGATAGTGCTGTTCGACCGCCGGGAGCTTCTTCGACAGGCTCGGGGTGCGCAGTGCGCGCACCTCCGCCTCGATCTTCCGGCTGAGGTCCCAGGGCTTCAGGCCCACCCGTACGAACGGCTTGCGCACCGCGAACGGCACCTGCCAGGAGATCCGCATCTGCGTCTTCGGGTCGGCGCCGAAGGCGAGATGGCGGGCGAAGGGCGCGACGAGGGAACCGTCGACCTGCGGGGCCGCCGAGCGGACGGGAGCGGCGGTCGAGGCGGCGGCGGAAGGCGCCGCGTACGCCGAGGAGGACGAGCCGCCAAGGAGGGTCAGGCCGCCCATGCTCGCCGCGGTCCCGGTCAGCGCGCGGCGCCTGCTGAACCGGGCCCGCAGGTACTCGTGCTGCTCCGGCATGCTCAGGCGGCGGGCCAGCTGCTCGGGAATGCCGACGTTCGGAGTGGGGGGTCCGGGGGGTGTCCCCCTGGAAGGCACAGTCATAGGAAGAAAACTTCCCAGTGACAACCAACGAGGGCCATACCTGCGGGTGAACAGAAATCGGCCGCACGGCGACCCGTATGGGCGGACCCCGCGACGGTCCGCACGAGCTCTGTCCGAATGGCGGACCGCGAGTGTCATCCCATGGGACGCCGAAGTAGGGTGCCCGTATGTCGGCTAGCTCTCGCATCCTCAATCTCGCAGTGATCCCCGGTGACGGCATCGGCCAGGAGGTCGTGGCCCAGGGGCTCAAGGTCCTCGGCGCCGTCCTCCCGCAGGATGTGAAGCTGGAGACCAAGGAATACGACTTCGGCGCCAGGCGCTACCACGCGACCGGTGAGACCCTCACCGACGCCGATGTCGCGGCGCTCAAGCAGCACGACGCCATCCTGCTCGGCGCGATCGGTGACCCCTCGGTCCCGTCCGGCGTCCTCGAGCGCGGCTTCCTGCTCAAGCTCCGCTTCCTCTTCGACCACCACGTCAACCTCCGCCCGAGCAAGCTGCTCCCGGGTGTGGCGACGCCGCTCAAGGGCCAGCCGGAGATCGACTTCATCGTGGTCCGCGAGGGCACCGAGGGCCCGTACACGGGCAACGGCGGCTCGATCCGCACCGGCACCCCGCACGAGGTCGCCACCGAGGTCTCCGTCAACACGGCGTTCGGTGTCGAGCGTGTGGTCCGTGACGCCTTCGCCCGCGCCCAGGCCCGCCCCCGCAAGAAGCTCACGCTGGTCCACAAGAACAACGTGCTGTCCTTCGCGGGCCACCTCTGGACGAACATCTTCAACAAGGTGGCCGCGGACTTCCCCGAGGTCACCACCGACTACCTGCACGTGGACGCGGCGACGATCTTCCTCGTCACCGACCCCGCGCGCTTCGACGTGATCGTCACCGACAACCTCTTCGGCGACATCATCACCGACCTCGCCGCCGCCGTCTCCGGCGGCATCGGCGTCGCGGCCTCCGGGAACATCAACCCGTCCCGCGAGTTCCCGTCGATGTTCGAGCCGGTCCACGGCTCGGCCCCCGACATCGCCGGCCAGGCCAAGGCCGACCCCACGGCCACGGTCCTGTCCGTGGCCCTCCTGCTGCGTCACCTCGGTTACGAGGCCGAGGCCGCCCGCATCGAGGACGCCGTCTCCGCCGACCTGGCCGAGCGCGGCACCACCGCGCGGTCGACCGACGAGATCGGCGACGCGCTCGCCGGACGAGTAGCCGGCTGACCCGCCGCGCTTAACGTACTTAAGCAGCCGCCGGGTCGCATCCGCACCCGGCGGCTTCACCTTTGCGGTCCCCGGGTGCCACCATCAACCCCTGGGCCGCACCTCACGCTGTACCTGTACGGGCCGTTTTCGTCCCTCGGACCCCACGAGCGATAATCGAACGTGGGGCCGCGGTGAACGCAAAAGCTCGGACGACCAAGTAGGTGGGAAGTTCGTGCTTCCAGCTGCGCGAGCGTGAGAGCGGTCCGTCACACACAACCGGTGAAGGACACGCAACCATGACGACGCCCACGATCGAGCTCAAGCCCTCCTCGACCCCGCTGTCCGGCGCGGAGCGCGAGGCGATCCTGGCCAACCCGGGATTCGGCCGCCACTTCACCGACCACATGGTGACGATCCGGTGGACCGAGGGCCGCGGCTGGCACGACGGGCAGCTCGTGCCCTACGGACCGCTCTCCCTCGACCCCGCGACGAACGTCCTGCACTACGCGCAGGAGATCTTCGAGGGCCTCAAGGCCTATCGCCGGCCCGACGGCACCGTCGCCACCTTCCGCCCCGAGATGAACGCCAAGCGCTTCCAGGCCTCGGCGCGCCGCCTCGCCATGCCCGAGCTGCCGGTCGAGACGTTCATCGAGGCGTGTGACGCGCTGGTCAAGCAGGACATCGCGTGGGTCCCGGCGCACGGCGGCGAGGAGTCCCTCTACCTGCGCCCCTTCATGATCGCGACCGAGGTCGGCCTGGGCGTGAAGCCCGCCAACGAGTACCTCTTCATCGTGATCGCCTCGCCCGCGGGTGCCTACTTCGCCGGTGGCGTCAAGCCCGTGTCGATCTGGCTGTCCGAGGACCGTGTGCGCGCCGTTCCCGGCGGCATGGGCGACGCCAAGACCGGCGGCAACTACGCGGCGTCCCTCCTCGCCCAGGCCGAGGCCGCCGCCGAGGGCTGCGACCAGGTCGCCTACCTCGACGCCGTCGAGCACAAGTGGGTCGAGGAACTCGGCGGCATGAACCTGTACTTCGTGTACGGAGACAAGATCGTCACCCCCGAGCTGACCGGCTCGCTCCTCGCGGGCGTCACCCGTGACTCGCTTCTGTCGGTCGCCCGCGACCTGGGCTACGAGTCCGTCGAGGGCCGCGTCTCCATCGACCAGTGGCAGGCCGACTCCGAGAACGGCACGCTCACCGAGGTCTTCGCCTGCGGCACCGCTGCGGTCATCACCCCCGTCGGCACCGTCAAGCGCGCCGGCGGCCAGTGGACCCAGTCGGGCGGCGAGCCCGGCGAGGTCACGCTGAAGCTGCGCGAGGCGCTGCTCGACATCCAGCGCGGCACGAGCGCGGACCAGCACGGCTGGATGCACCGGCTCGGCTAGGACCCCTCGCCGGCCGGGTCGTCACTCACCGCTCGCGACCAGGGCCGCCGCGGACTTGTCGTCCGCGGCGGCCCTGACGCGTACCGAGCGCACCTCACGGGACGTCAGCGCCAGGTAGGCCACCCCGCCGACCAGGCCCGACAGCAGGAAGCTGCAGTCCACGCCGCCCGTCAGGGAGAGCAGCGGGCCCTCGTACGACGGCAGGGACACCGCGAGCAGGCCGACGAACGCGCCCAGGGCCCAGGAGGCGGTGGCGCGCGGGTTCCAGCCGCCCCGGTACCAGTAGACGCCGCCCCGCGAGCGCCGGTTGAAGACCTGGAGCGCGTCCGCGTCGTAGACGCCGCGGCAGCGGACGAAGCCGATCAGGGTGATCACGGCCCAGGGGGTGCCGATCGCGGTGAGGAGCAGGACGAACGACGTCATGGCGTCCTGCGCCGCCCACGCGAAGTGGCCGACGAAGACGCAGACCGTGGCGACGGCCGCGACCGTGTAGGTCGCCGCCGTGCGGGAGGCGCGGGGCAGGATCGCGTCCAGGTCGAGGCCCATGGAGTAGAGCATCAGGCCCGCGTTGCCGACCGAGCCCGCGGAGGCGGCGAGCAGCAGCGGGATCAGGTACCAGGTGGGCGAGGCGGAGACGAGCGAGCCCGCGTAGTCGAGGGCGGCGCGCGCCGCGTACGCGGTGAACGTGCCGAACAGCTGGGGCGTGAGCAGGCCGACGATCAGGCCGAGCCAGGTGGCGCGCAGGACGCTGCGCTGCGAGTGGCGGGCCGGGGACACGTAGCGCGTGTAGTCGCCGAGGAGCGTGATGAAGGCGATGGGGCCCGACAGGCCGGCGGCGACGAGGGCGAGCAGCCAGGTCGGCCAGAACGAGCCGAGGAGGTAGCCGCCCGCGTCCGGCAGCGGCGCCGTGGTGAAGTGCGGGGCGTACGCGACGACGCCGAGCGCCAGGAGCGCGGTCATGCCCACGGCCAGGACGCGGGACAGGCGCAGCAGAACGCGGTAGCCGTAGACCGCGCCGATCACGGTGGCGGCGGCCAGGAGCGCGTAGACGATGCCGTAGGTGAGGCCCGACTCGGGCACGCCGAACAGGCGGTGCAGGACGCCCGTCATCGCGTCGCCGCCGATCCACACGGTCAGCGCGGTGTAGCCGAGCGACAGGAGCAGGCCGACGACCGAGCCGACGAGCCGCCCGCGGACGCCGAACTGGGCGCCCGACGACGTCGACAGGTTCGTGCCGGTGCGCAGGGAGACCAGGGCGAGCGGGGCGGTGAGTGCGGTGCCGAGCAGTGTGCCCGCGACCACTGAGGTGACCGAGGCCCACCAGCCGAGTCCGAACGACACGGGCAGCCAGCCGAAGACGATCACCCCGAGACAGAGGTTCGAGCCTAGGAGGATCGAGACGATGTCCCGGGGACCGCTGGTGCGTTCCTCATCGGGGATGGTGTCTACACCGCGCTGTTCTATCGCCATGGGGGAACCCCTGATCTTTGCGTCGTTGCATCGGTCACGTCGGGTGCTTTAGAGCAGCGTTCAATGTGACCCATCACAAGGTGACACGTCAATGTTTCCGAGTTGTGAATCGTATGGTTAGAGTGAAGTTCTAAACCTGTACGGGAGGTGTGGTGGCGTGCGTCTGACCCCCACGGAACGTGATCGGCTGCTGCTGTTCGGGGCCGCCGAGCTGGCCAGGGCCCGGAAGAACCGGGGCCTGCGGCTCAATGTCCCCGAGGCGACGGCCCTGATCGCGGACACGGTGTGCGAGGCGGCCAGGGACGGCCGGCGACTCGCCGAGGCCATCGAGGCGGCGCGCTCCGTCCTCGGCCCCGACGATGTGCTCCCCGGCGTCAGTGACGTCGTGACGGAGGTACACGTCGAGGCCGTCTTCGACGACGGGTCCCGGCTCGCCGTGGTCAGCGACCCGATCGGCTCGTCGCTGGGCGACGAGGCGCCCGGCGCGCTGCTCCCGGGCCCCGAGCACAGCGACCCGCCGGCCACGGTGACGCTCACGGCGACCAACACGTCGAGCGTCCCCGTCTCCGTCACCTCCCACTTCCACTTCTTCGAGGCCAACCCGCGGCTCGACTTCGACCGCGCGGCCGCGTACGGCATGCGGCTCGCCGTCCCCGCCGGCTCCTCGGTGCGGTTCGGGCCGGGGGAGAGCGCCGAGGTGGGCCTCGTGCCCATCGGCGGCGCGCGCGTCGCGATCGGCTTCGCCGGGCTCGTCGACGGCCCGCTGGACGCGCCGGGCGCCAAGGAGGAGGCCCTGCGCAGGGCAGCCGCCTGCGGATATCTCGGAGTGAAGGGAACGGGCGCATGAGCAGGCCCACCAAGCACAGCGACCACTGCGCGCCGGGCAGCCGGCACATCGACCCCCACGCGTACGCCGCCACACACGGCCCGCGCGCCGGTGACCGCGTCCGCCTCGGCGACTCGGGCCTGACCGTCCGCGTCGAGTCCGACGCGCAGGCGTACGGCGACGAGTTCCTCGCCGGGTTCGGCAAGACGGCCCGCGACGGACTGCACCTCAAGGCCGCGGCCGTCCGCGAGACTTGTGACGTCGTGATCAGCAACGTCCTCGTGATCGACGCCGTGCAGGGGATCAGGAAGGTCTCCATCGGCATCCGCGAGGGCCGGATCCACGCCATAGGGCGCGCCGGCAACCCCGACACCCTCGACGGGGTCGACGTCGTCGTCGGCACCGGCACGTCCATCGTGTCGGGCGAGGGCCTCATCGCCACCGCGGGCGCCGTCGACACCCACGTACACCTGCTGTCGCCGCGCATCATGGAGGCCTCGCTCGCCTCCGGTGTGACCACGATCATCGGCCAGGAGTTCGGGCCCGTGTGGGGCGTCGGTGTCAACTCGCCCTGGGCGCTGCGCCACGCGTTCAACGCGTTCGACGCCTGGCCCGTCAACATCGGCTTCCTCGGCCGGGGTTCGTCCTCGCACGACGCCCCGCTGATCGAGGCGCTCGCCGAGGGCGGCGCGTCCGGTTTCAAGGTGCACGAGGACATGGGCGCCCACACCCGCGCCCTCGACACCGCGCTGCGCGTCGCCGAGGAGCACGACGTCCAGGTCGCCCTGCACAGCGACGGCCTGAACGAGTGCCTGTCCGTCGAGGACACCCTCAGGGTCCTCGAAGGCCGCACCATCCACGCCTTCCACATCGAGGGCTGCGGCGGCGGGCACGTGCCGAACGTCCTGAAGATGGCGGGCGTCCCGAACGTCATCGGGTCGTCCACCAACCCCACGCTGCCCTTCGGCCGCGACGCCGCCGCCGAGCACTACGGCATGATCGTCTCGGTCCACGACCTCAAGACCGACCTGCCGGGCGACGCCGCCATGGCCCGCGACCGGATCCGCGCCGGGACGATGGGAGCCGAGGACGTCCTGCACGACCTGGGCGCCATCGGCATCACGTCGTCGGACGCGCAGGGCATGGGCCGCGCCGGCGAGACCGTGCGCAGGACCTTCGCCATGGCCGGGAAGATGAAGGCCGAACTCGGGCCCCTCCTTTCCCGGAACGGCGAGGCAGGCGACGGCGAGCACGACGACAACGCGCGCGTCCTGCGCTACATGGCGAAGCTGACCATCAACCCCGCCATCGCGCACGGCCTCTCCCACGAGGTCGGCTCCATCGAGGCCGGCAAGCTCGCCGACATCGTGCTGTGGCGCCCCGAGTTCTTCGGCGCGAAACCGCAGCTCGTCCTCAAGTCCGGCTTCCCCGCGTACGGCGTCGTCGGCGACCCGAACGCGGCCACCGACACCTGCGAACCCCTCGTCCTGGGGCCGCAGTTCGGGGCGCACGGCGCGACCGCGGCGGACATCTCCGTCGCCTTCGTCGCCCGGGCCGCCCTCGACCAGGGCAACGACAAGATGCCCACCCGCCGCCGCCGCGTCGCCGTCCGCGGCACCCGCGGCATCGGCCCCGCCGACCTGCGCCTCAACTCGCGCACCGGCTCCATCGACGTCGACCAGGCCACCGGACTCGTCACGCTCGACGGCGACCCGGTCCGCTCCGAACCGGCCGACTCCGTCTCCCTGAACCGTCTCTACTTCCTGTGAGGACCCGCTCATGAGCAGCTTCCACATGCCCCCCGAGTGGGCCCCGCACGAGCGCACCTGGATGGCCTGGCCGAGCCCCAACCCGACGTTCACCAACGACGAGGAGCTGGCCGGGGCGCGCGAGGCCTGGGCGTCCGTCGCCCGCGCCGTACGCCGCTTCGAGCCGGTGACCGTGATCGTCGCCCCCGGCCAGAGCGACTCGGCCCGCGCGCTCCTCGGCGACGGCATCGAGCTCGTCGAGCGCGACCTCGACGACGCGTGGATGCGCGACATCGGCCCCACGTTCGTCGTCGGCGACGGCCGACTGGCCGCCGTCGACTGGACGTTCAACGGCTGGGGCGCCCAGGACTGGGCCGTCTGGGAGCACGACGCGAAGATAGCCCGCCACATCGCGGACCTCGCCGGCGTCCCCGTCCACTCCTCCTCCCTGGTCAACGAGGGCGGCGGCATCCACGTCGACGGCGAGGGCACCGTGCTCCTCACCGAGACCGTGCAGCTCGACCCCGACCGCAACCCGGGCCGCACCAAGGCCGAGGTCGAGCAGGAGATCCACGCCCGGATCGGCACCACCAAGGCCATCTGGCTGCCGCGCGGCCTCACCGGCGACTACGGCGTCTACGGCACCCGCGGCCACGTCGACATCGTCGCCGCGTTCGCCGCGCCCGGCGTCGTCCTGGTCCACTCGCAGCAGGACCCCGCCCACCCCGACCACGAGCTGAGCCGGCAGCTCATCGCCCAGCTCAAGGGCGAGACGGACGCCAAGGGCCGGCCCCTGGAGGTCGTCGAGGTCCCCGCGCCGACCGTCCTCAAGGACGACGAGGGCTGGGTCGACTACTCGTACATCAACCACTACCTGTGCAACGACGGCGTCGTCCTGTGCTCCTTCGACGACCCGAACGACGAGGTCGCGGCCGGGATCTTCCGCCGGCTTTTCCCGGGCAGGACCGTCCAGCTCGTGGACGCCCGTACGATCTTCGCCGGGGGTGGTGGCATCCACTGCATCACCCAGCAGCAACCCGAGATCACGCCCGCACACTGAAAGACCCGCAGGAGTCCCCGTGGCCCAGGCCCGCCGGAAGAACGCCCCTCCGCGCGAAGAGGTCCTCGCCGCGGCCATGGAGATGATCGCCGAGCGCGGCCTGGAGAAGCTCACCATGGCTGCGCTCGGCCGCGAGGTCGGCATGAGCAGCGGCCACCTCCTCTACTACTTCGGTTCGAAGGACGAGCTGCTCCTGCGGACCCTGGAGTGGAGCGAGGGCCGCCTCGGCGCGGAGCGGGCGCGGCTCCTGTCCGGCGGCGGCACGGTCCGCGAGCGTCTGGACGCGTACGTCGACCTGTATGTCCCCGACGCGCAGGGCGACCCGCACTGGACGCTGTGGCTGGAGGTATGGAACCGCTCGCAGAACGCCGAGGCCGACGGCGACGCGCGCGAGCGGCAGGCCGCGATCGAACTGGCCTGGCACCGCGACCTCGTCGCGCTGCTCGCCGAGGGCACCTCGCGCGGCGAGCTCCCGCCGCTCGACCCCGACCGGTTCGCGTCCCGGCTGCGGGCGCTGCTCGACGGCTTCTCCATCCATGTCGCGATCGGCCTGCGCGGCACGGACCGGGCCCAGATCCTGTCCCACGTACGGGAGTTCCTGGACGAGGCGCTGGCCAAGAACCCCGCGTAGCCCTTCGTGCGCGCCGCATCCGCTGACGTTCATGAACACTATGAACGCAAGTACGCATGATCGTTGCGCGTTACACCCTTGTCACGGAGCGAAGCATTCCGGCACCGTGGCCGCCCATGGGACGAGAGCAATGGAAGAAGATCCTGGTCGGGTCGGCCGGGAACATGGTCGAGTGGTTCGACTGGTTCGTGTACGCGAGCTTCGCCACGTACTTCGCGGGAGCCTTCTTCCCCGACGGGAACCCCACGGCACAGCTGATGAACACGGCCGGCATCTTCGCCGTCGGCTTCTTCATGCGGCCCGTGGGCGGCTGGCTGCTGGGCAGGGTGGGGGACCGCAAGGGCCGTAAAGCGGCGCTCACCCTGACCGTCACGCTGATGTCGGCGTCCGCCGTCCTCATCGCGATCGCGCCCACCTACGCGGTCGCCGGGTACGGCGGCGCCGTCGTCCTGCTCATCGCCCGCCTTCTGCAGGGCCTCTCGGTCGGCGGCGAGTACGCGGCCAGCGCCACCTACCTCACCGAGGCGTCCGACCCGAGCCGGCGCGGCTTCGCGTCCAGCTTCCAGTACGTCTCCATGACCGCGGGCCAGATCGTGGGCCTCGGCCTCCAGATCGTCCTCCAGCGCACCCTGTCCGACGACGCGCTGCACAGCTGGGGCTGGCGCATCCCGTTCGTCATCGGCGCGCTCGGCGCCGCGATCATCTTCTATCTGCGGCGCAACATGCTGGAGACCGACGTCTACGAGGAGTCCGCCGACGACGCGGGCGCCGAGCGCAAGGGCACCCTCACGGCGCTGTGGGCCCACAGGCGCGAGGCGTTCCTCGTGATGGCCCTGACGATGGGCGGCACCG
Source organism: Streptomyces sp. NPDC055400 (assembly GCF_053644375.1). Classification (NCBI taxonomy): domain Bacteria; kingdom Bacillati; phylum Actinomycetota; class Actinomycetes; order Kitasatosporales; family Streptomycetaceae; genus Streptomyces; species Streptomyces sp. NPDC055400. The sequence continues at coordinate 295,124 of NZ_JBSHLM010000013.1, forward strand.
TCGCGTACTACACGTACACGACGTACCTCACCAAGTACCTCTCCAACTCCGCCGGGCTGAGCAAGCAGACCGCGACGCTCGTCTCGTTCTGCGCGCTGATCGTCTTCGCCTGCATCCAGCCGCTCGCCGGCAGGCTGTCCGACCGGATCGGCCGCCGCCCGCTCCTGATCACCTTCGCGGTCGGCTCCACCTTCCTGACCGTGCCGATCATGACGATGCTCAAGCACGCGGGCTCCTTCTGGCCGGCCCTCGGCCTCGCCCTGCTCGCCCTCGTCGTCGTCACCGGCTACACGTCGATCAACGCGTGCGTGAAGGCCGAGCTGTTCCCGACCGGCATCCGCGCCCTCGGCGTCGCCCTCCCGTACGCCATCGCCAACGCGCTCTTCGGCGGCACCGCGGAGTACGTGGCCCTGTGGTTCAAGGACGCGGGCCTGGAGTCGGGCTTCTACTGGTACGTCGCCGGGTGCGCCGCCGTGTCGCTGATCGTCTACCTGACGATGCGCGAGACGAGGGACATCGACCTGAACCGGGTCGAGGCCGCCGCGCCCGAGGCCAGGCAGCGCGCGGCCGAAGCGGTCTGAGCCCACATCGTGAGACCACGGTCCGGGCCGTGCCCGGGCTGTGGCAGACTGCCGACGTGCTCTCGTTCGCCATGATTATTGGCAGCAGGCGCGCCGGTCCGCAGTGACCGCCACGTACGACCACGTACGGGCGGACATCGTCGTCTCGACCCGCGCGCAGACCTCTCGCACCCGCGAGGGGTTTTTTCGTTTCCTGGACCACCACACGCCAGGACCGGAGCGCGAGGGATCATAGGGGGACGGTGGAGCCGGTCATTCCGGTAGACCGAGATCCGACACAGGAGCCAGATCAGCATGACGGACGCAACCGACGACCATTACCCCGCTTCCCGCGTCGACGACGACTTCCACGTCTTCGACACCACGCTGCGCGACGGCGCGCAGCGTGAGGGCATCAATCTGACCGTCGCGGACAAGCTGACCATCGCCCGGCACCTGGACGACTTCGGCGTGGGTTTCATCGAGGGCGGCTGGCCCGGCGCCAACCCCCGCGACACCGAGTTCTTCGCCCGCGCCCGGCAGGAGATCGACTTCAAGCACGCGGAGCTCGTCGCGTTCGGGGCCACCCGCCGCGCCGGCGCCAAGGCCTCCGAGGACCCGCAGGTCAAGGCGCTCGTCGAGTCCGGCGCCCCGGTCGTCACCCTGGTCGCCAAGTCGCACGACCGCCATGTCGAACTGGCCCTGCGCACCACGCTGGAGGAGAACCTGGAGATGGTCCGCGACACCGTCTCCCACCTGCGCGAGCAGGGCCGCCGCGTCTTCGTCGACTGCGAGCACTTCTTCGACGGCTACCGCGCCAACCCCACGTACGCCAAGGCCGTCGTCACGGCCGCGCACGAGGCGGGCGCCGACGTGGTCGTCCTGTGCGACACCAACGGCGGCATGCTGCCCGCGCAGGTCCAGGCGATCACCGCCACGGTCCTCGCCGACACGGGGGCCCGCCTCGGTATCCACGCCCAGGACGACACCGGCTGCGCCGTAGCCAACACCCTCGCCGCCGTCGACGCGGGCGCGACCCACGTGCAGTGCACGGCCAACGGATACGGCGAGCGCGTCGGCAACTCCAACCTCTTCCCGGTCGTCGCCGCCCTGGAGCTCAAGTACGGCAAGAAGGTCCTCCCCGAGGGCGCCCTGCGCGAGATGACCCGCATCTCCCACGCCATCGCCGAGGTCGTCAACCTGACGCCCTCCACGCACCAGCCGTATGTGGGAGTTTCGGCGTTCGCCCACAAGGCGGGCCTGCACGCCTCGGCGATCAAGGTCGACCCGGACCTCTACCAGCACATCGACCCGGACCTCGTCGGCAACCGCATCCGCATGCTGGTCTCCGACATGGCGGGCCGCGCGTCCATCGAGCTCAAGGGCAAGGAGCTCGGCGTCGACATCTCCGACGACCGCGAGCTCGTCGGCCGCGTCGTCGAGCGCGTCAAGGAGCGTGAGCTCGAGGGCTACACGTACGAGGCGGCCGACGCCTCCTTCGAACTCCTCCTGCGCGAGGAGGCCGAGGGCCGCGCCCGCCGCTACTTCCGCGTCGAGTCGTGGCGGGCCATCGTCGAGGACCGCCCCGACGGCAGCCACGCCAACGAGGCGACCGTGAAACTGTGGGCCAAGGGCGAGCGCATCGTCGCCACGGCCGAGGGCAACGGCCCGGTCAACGCCCTCGACCGCGCCCTGCGCGTCGGCCTGGAGCGGATCTACCCGCAGCTCGCCAAGCTGGAGCTCGTCGACTACAAGGTCCGCATCCTGGAGGGCAAGCACGGCACGTCCTCCACGACCCGCGTGCTGATCTCCACCAGCGACGGCGCGGGCGAGTGGTCCACCGTCGGCGTCGCCGAGAACGTCATCGCCGCGTCGTGGGGCGCTCTTGAGGACGCCTACACGTACGGGCTTCTGCGGGCCGGGGTCGAGCCGGTCGAGTAGGCAGCACATGGGCGGACGCCGGAGGGGCCGCGGACCGGCCCCTCCGGCTTTCCGTTGCCTCGGTTGCCGGTCTGCTACCAGGTGAACGTCGCCGACGTCTTCGCCGGCAGCGAGTAAGTGGCGTGCTGCCCGCCCCAGTTGACGGTCACCGTCTTCGCGGACGTGCCGCCGTTGTACGCGATGAGCGCCTTCGAGCCGTCCGGGTTGCGCCAGGCGACGTTCGGCACGGCCGAGCTGCCGGTCGACGCGACGCGCTGGGCGCCGGGCCGGACGAACTTCGTCAGATGGCCCATCGTGTAGTACTCGACGGTGTAGTCGACCTGTCCGCTGCGCCCGTCACCGTTGTGCACGGTCACGAGCCCCGTGCAGGTGCCGCAGCCGCCGTTGTGCGGGCCCATGTTCTGGTCCACGGCGAGCGACCACTTGGTCACCGACTTCGCCCAGTTGCGGGTGTAGTCGACGATGTTGAGCATGTCCTCGCGCTGCTGGTCGGCGATCCACGTGCCGCCCGAGTGCTCGGTCCCGAAGGCGTCGAGCCGGGGGTAGCGGTCGTGGACGCTGCTCTGCTCGGCGACGTCGCCGCCGTAGCCGTGCCACGCGATCCCGCCGAAGTTCGGGTGCGAGCGCACCGCCGCGTCGTCCACGGTCTGCGCCGCGTATCCGTCGTACGTGTCCCAGTTCCAGTCGTGCGCGAGGACCTTGGTGTCCAGGCCGGCGGCGGCGAGCTTCGGCAGCAGCTCGCTCTTGGTGAAGTAGGCGAGCCCCGAGGCGTTCCAGCTCATCGAGGGGTAACCGCCGCAGCACGTCGGCTCGTTCTGCGCGCTGACGTAGTCGACCGGGACGCCCTGGTCCCGGTACGCCTGGAGGTACTTCACGAAGTACGAGGCGTAGGTGCCGTAGTCCTCCGCTTTCAGCCAGCCGCCGTTGAGCTGTCCGCTGTCCTTCATCCAGGCCGGCGCGGTCCAGGGGGAGGCCATCACGGTGACGTTCGGGTTGAGCTGACGGGCCTGCTTCGTGAGGGGCAGGACGTCCGCGAGGTCGTGGGCGACGGAGAACCCGGAGAGGTCGGGATCGGTCTGTCCGGCGGGCACGTCGTCGAACGTGTAGCCGAAACGAGCCAGGTCGGAGCCGCCCATCGGGTTGCGCAGGAACGACAGGCCGATGCCGTCGGTGGGGGAGAACAGCTTGCGCATCGTGGCGTCGCGCGTGGCCGGTGACAGCGCTCCGCTGCTGTTCATCAGCCAGGCCGCGGTGTCCGTGAACGAGGCGCCGCCGCCGGTGAAGGTCTGGTAGCGGGTGCTGTCGTCGACGGTGATGTTCTCGCCACCGCCGCCGGTGCCCGCCTGGAAGGAGAACGGGGCCTGCTGTTCGAGGCCGCGGACGACATGGCGTCCGCCGGCGTCGTCCGTGGTCGTGAGCCAGGCCGTGACCGGCTCGCCCGCGGCCTGCGCGGGGGAGGCCGCGAGCCCGGTCAGACCCGCGGTCGTGAGCAGTCCTGCGGCGAGGAGACGGGCCGCCCGGCGCGGACCCGAACGGACTCTTCTGGGGGTTCTCATGGTGCGCCGCCCTTCGTGGGGGGTGAGGAGATGGGGCGTGCGAGGCGTGAGTAAATGACGGCTGCGAACGGGAGTCAAGGGGGCGCGCGTTCAGAAACTGAATGCTCAACTGCCCGGTGGCCAACGGGAATTGGCTGTGCACCGGTTCTGACGTGAAGTCTTGACGGGTTCACGGGGCGCCAGTTAACTCACGGCGTGAGCTAAGTCATGAGCTTCACCAGGGACTCCCGTCACCCCCAGAGGTTGCGGCGCGTACCCGAACCGGCCGAAGGGAAGTCCATGCGAAGAACCGCCCTGCTCGTCTCCGCAGCCCTGCTCACGGGGCTGCTCCCGCTCGCCTCGGCGGGCGCGGCGACCGGCGCCGAGGAACCGCCGCCGGTGCCCGTCGACCGCTTCGAGGGCGAGGTCCCGTTCGCGTCCCAGCCCGCGGAGGGCATCTTCACCTGGGGCGGCGACAGCGACGACCCGCCCGAGCTGGAGCTCGCGGCACGGGGCGACGCCCCCGAAGGCGACAAGGTCCTCTCCGGGACGTACGACATCAGCGGCTACGGCGGCTTCACCCACGACTTCGCCGCGAACCAGCCGGGCCACGACTGGTCCGCGCACAAGGGCATCCGCTTCTGGTGGGACGGGAAGAACAGCGGCAAGCGGGTCAACTTCGAGATCAAGGACGGCGGTTCGAACGGCGAGGCGTCCGAGCTGTGGACGACCTCCTTCACCGACGAGTGGACCGGCTGGCACCAGGTCGAGATCCCCTTCACCGACTTCAGGTACCGCACCGACTACCAGCCCGTCGGCGGCATCGACCAGAACCTCGGCCTCACCGAGATGTGGGGCTACGCGCTCACGCTGCCCACCGGCACGCCCGGCACCTTCGCCATGGACGGCGTCGAGCTGTACGGCAAGGCCGACCCCGCCCTGACCACGAAGGTCCTGACGGGCGCCGCCGTCTACCCGGTGAAGGAGGGCGGCACGGCAGGCGTGCCGATCTCCGTCGCCACCACCGGCTCCGCCCCGCTCGCCGAGCCGGTCACGGTCGCGTACGAGAGCGCGGCCGGCAGTGCCGATGCCGGCACGGACTACACGCCGGTCAAGGGCGAGTTCACCTTCCCGGCCGGCACGGCTTCGGGCGCCACGCACACCGTGTCCGTACCGACTCTCAAGGACAAGGCGGCCGAGTCCGCCGAGACGATCCCCCTGAAGCTGACGGTCACCGGCGCGAAGGCGCCCGCCGAGAGCCCGCAGGTGGTGATCGACGCCCACGGCCTGCCCTACCTCGACCCCAACCTCCCCGTAAAGCGGCGCGTCGCGGATCTGCTGTCCCGGATGTCCCTGGACGAGAAGGCCGGCCAGATGACGCAGGCCGAGCGCAACGCGGTCGGCACCGGCGGCGACATCGCCGCGTACGACCTCGGCTCGCTGCTCTCCGGCGGCGGCTCGACACCGACGCCGAACACCGCCGCGGCCTGGGCGAAGATGATCGACGGCTTCCAGCTCCGGGCGCAGGCGACGCGCTTCCAGATCCCGCTGATCTACGGCGTGGACGCGGTGCACGGCCACAACAACCTCGTCGGCGCCACGGTCCTGCCGCACAACATCGGCATCGGCGCGACGCGCGACCCGGGGACGGCCGAGAAGGCGGGCGCGGTCACGGCCGCCGAGGTCCGCGCCACAGGCATCCCCTGGGACTTCGCGCCCTGCCTGTGCGTCACGCGCGACGAGCGCTGGGGCAGGTCGTACGAGTCCTTCGGCGAGGACCCCGCTCTCGTGAAGCAGATGGAGACCGTCGTCCAGGGCCTCCAAGGGGCACGCAGCGGCAAGGATCTCGACCGGGACGACAAGGTCCTCGCCACCGCCAAGCACTTCGTGGGCGACGGCGGCACGGAGTACGGCTCGTCGACCACCGGCTCGTACACCATCGACCAGGGCGTCACCAAGGTCACGCGGCAGGAGCTGGAGGCGGTGCACCTCGCGCCGTTCCAGGAGGCCGTGGACCGCGGGGTCGGCACGGTCATGCCCTCGTACTCGTCGCTCGACATCATCGGCGACGACGAGGGCCCGGTGAAGATGCACGCCGACGCCGCCATGATCAACGGAGTCCTGAAGGACCGCATGGGCTTCGACGGCTTCGTCATCAGCGACTGGCAGGCCATCGACCAGCTCCCCGGCGACTACGCGTCCGACGTGCGTACGTCGGTCAACGCGGGCCTCGACATGATCATGGTCCCGACCGCGTACAAGGACTTCCGGACGACCCTGGTCGACGAGGTGAAGGCCGGCCGGATCAGCGAGAAGCGGATCGACGACGCCGTCTCGCGGATCCTGACCCAGAAGTTCAAACTGGGCCTCTTCGAGAAGCCGTATGCGGACACGAGCGGGGCCGCCGCCATCGGCTCGGCCGGACACCGCGCCGTCGCCCGCACCGCCGCCGCCGAGTCCCAGGTCCTCCTGAAGAACGCGGGCGGCGTGCTCCCCCTCAAGAAGAGCCAGAAGGTGTACGTCGCCGGGTCCGACGCCGACGACATCGGCAACCAGACCGGCGGCTGGACCGTCACCTGGCAGGGCTCGTCCGGAAAGATCACCGACGGGACGACCGTCCTGGAGGGCATGAAGAAGGCCGCGCCAGGGGCCACCATCTCCTACTCCAAGGACGCCTCCGCGCCCACGGACGGCTATGACGTGGGCGTCGTCGTGGTCGGCGAGACCCCGTACGCGGAAGGCATCGGCGACGTCGGCAACGGCAACGACCTGGAGCTCACGGCCGCCGACCAGGCCGCCGTCGACAAGGTGTGCGGCGCCATGAAGTGCGCCGTGCTCATCGTCTCCGGGCGCCCGCAGCTCATCGGCGACCGGCTCGGCGACATCGACGCGCTCGTCGCGTCCTGGCTGCCCGGCACGGAGGGCGACGGCGTCGCGGACGTCCTGTACGGGGCGAAGCCCTTCACCGGGCAGCTCCCCGTGACCTGGCCCAAGTCGCAGGCCCAGCTGCCGATCAACGTCGGGGACGCGGCGTACGACCCGCAGTTCCCCTTCGGCTGGGGCCTGACGACGCTGCGCACCCCGCCGGGCGGCGGCACGCTCACCCTCAAGGCCCTCGCCCTGGCGGCCGCCGCGGCACAGAAGGCCGGGTCGGCGGAGGCCGGCCGCGCGGTGGTGGGCAAGGCGCGGCTGCTCGTCCAGCAGAAGGTGGGACAGGACATCACGCCGGGGGTGGCCAAGCCGTTCGCCGACGCCGACCACCTGCTCCTGTCCGGGCGCTACGCGGACGCGGTCGCGAAGCTGACCGAGGCGTACCGCGCCGCGTGAGACGGCGCGGGGAGGGGCCCACCGCGGAGTGCTGCGGGCCCCTCCCCGCAGTACATACGGCATCCGGTCCCCTCGTGGGTTAGCGTCGAGGTATGAGGCCCACCCGTCGGGCATCGCGCCTGATATCCGTCCTGTCCGGTTCGCTCCTCGCCCTGGGTGCCATGACGGCGGTGACACCGGGGGCCCAGGCGGCTGCCTCCGACGTCTCGACCGTGGCCGACGCCCTCAAGAAGAGCCCTGTGTACGTCGACCCGGCCGCCTCCGCGCAGCTGTCCGCCGGGGACGCCGACGCCCTCGCCAAGAAGATCAAGGACGCGGACAAGCCCGTCATGGTGGCCGTCCTGCCCGCCGGCTTCCCCAAGCAGGACCTCTTCACCGACCTGCGCACCAAGACCGGCGTCACCGGCGTCTACGCGATCCGCCTCGGCCAGCAGTTCGACGCCAGAGCCGACAGCCGGGTCATGTCCCAGGACGCGGTCAAGAATCTGACGACCAGCGTCCAGGGCGAGAACGTCACCACGCAGCTCAACGACTTCGTCGACACGGCCGTCCGCAACGCGAGCGGCTCCGCGCCCCCCGCGTGGGGTGCGGGCGGCGGTGACAGCGGCGCACCGGTCGGCGCCCTGATCGGCATCGGCGCGGTCGTCGTCGCGGGCGGCGGCGCAGCCTACGCCGTGTCCCGCAGGCGGCGCCGGCAGCGCGAGGACGAGCAGCGGGCCGCCCTGGAGCAGCTCCGCGTGGTCGTCGACGAGGACATCACGGCGTTCGGCGAGGAGCTGGACCGGCTCGACTTCCACCCCGCCGAGCCCGGCGCCGACGACGCGATGCGCGCCGACTACGAGCGGGCGCTCGACTCGTACGAGAAGGCGAAACAGTTCATGGCCGCCGCCCAGCGCCCCGAGGAGGTGCGCGGGGTGACGGAGGCCCTGGACGACGGGCGGTTCTCGCTGTCCCTGCTGGCGGCGCGACGTGAGGGCAGGCCGCTGCCCGAGCGCCGGGTGCCCTGCTTCTTCGACCCGCGGCACGGGCCGTCCGTGACGGACGCGCTGTGGGCGCCCCCGTCCGGCGCCGAGCGCGAGGTCCCGGTCTGCGCGGCCGACGCGACCCGGCTCAAGGACGGCGTCGACCCCATGGTCCGCACGGTCGACACGGGTTACGGCGAGCGCCGCCCCTACTACGACGCGGGCCCGGCCTACGGCCCCTGGGCGGGCGGCTACTTCGGCGGCGGCATCCTGCCCGGGCTCCTCCTCGGCACGGTGCTCGGCTCGATGATGTCGAGCCCCGCCTACGCGGCCGACTACGGCTCCGGATACGGCGACTTCGGCGCGGGAGCCGGATATGACGGCGGGGACTACTCGGGGGCGGACTTCAACTCGAACGACTTCGGGGACTTCGGAGGCGGCGGGGACTTCGGCGGCGGAGGCGACTTCGGAGGTGGCGGGGACTTCGGCGGCGGCTTCTGAGCGCGCTGCCGGTCCCAAGAATCCGAGCGCTGCGCTGGTCCAGAAAGGGGAGGCGCGAAGGCCGGTGCCGATGCGGCGCTCGGCCCGGACGACCTGATCGCCCGTGCGCGACGCCCTCACCGCGTACTACGGCTTTGACCCGCGTGCCGCGGGATCTGCCGAGCGCATGCTCGCCACTCCCGCGCACATCCGCGAGGCCGTCTCCGGCTTCGCGGACATCGGCGCGGACGAGGTGATGCTCTACTGCTGGGGCACCGACCCCGACCAGGTCGACCGCCTGGCCGACGATGTGTTCTGACGTCACCTGCCTGCCTCACCGGTGCTCGCGCTGCGCCTCCTCGTACTCCCGCGCGGTCGGCTTCGGCACCTGCGCGCCCTCTCCGTTCAGGCCGCGCGAGAGGCGCACCCGGAGCCGCTCGGCCCGGGGTATGCGCCGCCGCACGCCGTTCACGTCGGTCTCCGGCCCGCTCTCCAGGGCCGGGGGCTGTTCGTGGGCGGTCAGGGTGTGCAGCCGGGCCTGGGTGAGCGGCTCGTGGATCTCCACGTACTCGCCGTGCGGGAGGCGCTTGATGCGGCCCGACTCCCTTCCGTGCAGCACCAGTTCGCGGTCGCGCCTCTGCAGTCCCAGGCAGATCCGCCGGGTGATCACGAAGGTGATCACCGGGCCCACTACGAGGGCGACGCGCACGAACCAGGTGACCGCGTTCAGCGACACATGGAAGCGGGTGGCCCAGAGATCGTTGCCGCCGCCCACCAGGGCCACCAGGAAGAACGTCAGCCAGGCCACCCCGAGCCCGGTGCGCACCGGCCGGTTGCGCGGCCGGTCGAGGAGATGGTGCTCGCGCCGGTCGCCCGTGACCCAGGCCTCCACGAACGGATACACGCCGATCACGACGAGCACCGCGGGGAAGACGACCAGCGGGACGAGCACGCCCAGGGCCAGCGTGTGCCCCCACAGCGTGATCTCCCACCCCGGCATCACCCGCAGCAGCCCCTCCGCGAACCCCAGATACCAGTCGGGCTGCGCGCCCGTGGACACCTGGTCGACCCGGTAAGGCCCGTAGTTCCAGACGGGGTTGATGGACGCGACGGCCGCGAGGAACGCGACGACGCCGAACACCAGGAAGAAGAAGCCGCCGGCCTTGGCGAGGTAGACGGGGAAGAACGGTGCCCCCACGACGTTCCGCTCGGTCTTTCCCGGACCCGGGAACTGCGTGTGCTTGTGGTAGACGACCAGGATCAGATGGGTCACCACGAGCGCCGCCATGATGCCGGGGAACAGCAGCACGTGCACCGAGTAGAACCGCCCCACGATGTCGTGCCCCGGGAATTCGCCGCCGAACAGGAACATCGACAGATACGTCCCCACGACGGGCACCGACAGGATCGCCCCGTCGAGGAAGCGCATGCCCGTACCCGAGAGCAGGTCGTCCGGCAGCGAGTACCCCAACAGGCCCTCGAACAGGCCGAGCACGAGCAGCGTCCAGCCGAACACCCAGTTCAGCTCGCGCGGTTTGCGGAACGAGCCCGTGAAGAAGTGCCGCATCATGTGCAGGAGCATCGCGGCGACGAAGATCAGCGCCGCCCAGTGGTGGATCTGCCGGATCAGCAGTCCGCCCCGCACGTCGAAGCTGATGTCGAGCGTGGAGGCGTACGCCTCGGACATCTTGATTCCGTTGAGGGGGACGTAACTGCCGTGGTACTCCACCTCGTTCATCGACGGGTGGAAGAACAGGGTGAGATAGACCCCGGTCAGGAGCAGGATCACGAACGTGTAGAGGCAGACCTCGCCGAGCAGGAACGACCAGTGGTCCGGGAAGACCTTGCGCAGGTACTTCCTGGACAGGGTGTGCAGGCCGAGCCGGCCGTCCGCCCAGTCCGCGAGGCGCTCACCGGCCGGCGCCGGCCCTCTCTCCCGCGTGGTCCCCGTGCTGCCTTCCGCGGTCCTCTCGGACATCAGGCTCGCTCCTCCCCTGGGCGCTCACCACATGGGTGCTCACCACTTGGACGGAAGGGGCGGGCCGGAATGTGACATCACAGAGGAGCTTTGTGGTCCACGTCACATTCGCAGAGGTCCGGTCAGTCCAGGAGCTTCGACTGCCAGCGCGTGAAGGTCTCCTCCGGGGCGCCGTGGCACGACCACGGGACACGGGTCGCGTGCCCGTCGAGAAGCCGGAAGAGATGCGTGGCCTCGCCGTTCAGGTCCGCGTAACAACACGCGTGCGCAAGGGTGTTGAGGTCCGCGACGTCCTGCGCGTACGTGTACTGCCGCTGCGTGATCCACAGGTGCCAGGTACGCCGGGCCTGCGACGCGGAGTTCTCGTTGTTCCAGAACTGGAGCAGGCCGATCGCCTGGGCGCCCTCCCGCTCGACGCGATAGCGGTACTCCTCGATGCGGGCGACCTGCGGCAGCACGGCGAGGGGCGACCCGGGCGCGAGCGTCGCCGTCACGTCCTGGGCGAAGTTGTACATGACGCCGTGCGAGCCGTGCCAGCGCGCCGAGAGATGGCGCAGCACCTGGTGGTTGCCCTCGCGGTTGTACGGGTCGCGCTGGTGCAGCTCCTTCCACCAGTGCTCCATGGACGGATGCCCGCCGGGGAACAGTCGGGCGACCGTCAGGAGCGAGACCCAGGGGACCGGATCCGCGGGAAACGCCTCCGCCGCCCGCAGCGCGGTCCGCACGGCCCGCTCCAGCTGGTCCGGGTCGACCGTGTTCCCGGGGCCGGCCGCCATCGCCAGGTTGAACGCCCGCATCACCTCGGTCTCGGCCCGCAGGACCAGCGCGTCGGCGTTCTGCGGCTGCGACTCGTGCCAGGACTCGGCGACGGACGTGCCCGCGGTGGCCTGGGCGAGCAGCCGCATCCGAAAGGTCCGCCGGTCCCAGTCGGACCCGGACGCCGCGCACAGCTCGGGCAGTCCCTGCCAGCGGCCGATCGTGATGTCCGCGCGCGCCTCCGCCAGGGCCCGGTCGCCGTTCGTGGGATCGAAACGGACGGTCATCGGCGTCCTCGCCAGTCAGTAGTCGGTGGTGGTCCTGGGGGCGGATGGACGGTCCGGATGGCCGGTCCGCAGGAGGGGGTGCCGCTCAGAAGTCCGTGGACAGGGTGTCGCCGGACGACGCCGCGTACACCGGCGCCTGATCCCCGTACTCGGCGTGTACCTGCTCCGAGCGTGCCGCGTCCAGGCGGGCGGGCCGGTAGTAGTCGGAGCCCTTGGCGCGGTACCAGAGCATCGGGACCAGGCCCACGGCGATGCCGCCGACTCCGATCACGACGGCCGTGCCCGACAGGCTGCCCAGCGACTCGACGAACACCCAGATCATGAAGAGCGCGCCGGTCAGCGGCCACAGACCGCCGAAGAAGAAGTTGGCCGCCGACTTGAACAGCAGCTTGCGGTACGCCACGACGACGGCGAGGCCCGCGAGCCCGTAGTAGACCGCGATCTGCAGCCCGATCGCGGCGACGGCGTCCTCCAGGACGGCCGAGACCGAGCCGAGCGCGGTCGATGCCACGAAGAGGGCGAGGGCGACGACACCGACGACGACGATCGCGACCCACGGCGTCTGCCGGCGCGGGTGCGACCTGCCGAGGGCGGAGGGCAGCGTGCGGTCGCGGCCCATCGCGAAGAGGGAGCGCGTCACCTGGATCAGCGTGGTCTCCAGGGTGGCGATGGTGGACAGCATCACCGCGACGATCAGCAACTCGCCGCCGGGGCCCGGCAGTACGCGCTCGCCGAGCAGCCCCAGGATGTTGTCGCTGGTCGCGATCTCCTTGGGCGTGAGCAGCATGTTCGTGGTGATCGTGAAGACCTCGAAGAGCACGAACACGATGCCGACGCCGATCAGCCCGGCGAGCCCCGAGGTCTTGCGGCTGTTACGGGTCTCCTCGCTGAGGTTGCTGGTGACGTCCCAGCCCCAGTAGTAGAACGCGGCGATCAGCGCGCCCGCGGCGAACCCGGACGCCCCGTCGAAGTGCCCGAACCCCAGCCAGGACCAGGAGAATTCGGTGACCCGCTTGTCGCTGAACAGCGCGGCGACGGCCACCGCGAGCAGGATGACCAGCTCGATCCCGGACATCAGGAGCTGGGCGTGGACGGTCAGTTTGGCGCCCATCAGCACGACGACCAGCATGGCCAGGAACCAGACCGCGCCCACGGCGGCGGCGAGCGCGGTGTCGCCGGCGTGGGAGGGGGCGAGGAGTTCGAGCGTCATGGCGCCGGCCGGGAGCGAGCCCGCGACCATGAAGATGGTCGCCGAGATCACCAGGGACCAGCCGCTGATGAAGCCGAGGAAGGGGTGCAGGGCGCGGCCGACCCAGGAGTAGCTGGCGCCCGCGTTGACGTCCAGGCGGCCCAGGTAGTTGAAGGCCCAGGCGATGCCGAGCATGGGTATCGCGCAGTAGAGGAGCGCGGCCGGTGCGGCGAGGCCCACCGTGCCGATCAGCACGGCTGTGGTGGCGGCGATCGAGTAGGCGGGCGCGCTGCCCGCCACTGCCATCACGATGCTGTCGGAGGTGCCGAGGGCATTGGCCTGAAGCCCTCTGTTCGTGCTCATGGGAACGGTGGCGCCTTTCGGGGAGCGGCAGACGGCCTGCCCTGTGGCGCCACCGGGGCGCGACGGGGTGGGGGGAGGCCCCTGGGAGGACGAGCGGAGTCGGTTCGAGCGGGAGTCGGTCGTCCGGCAGTCGCACGCAGCGTAGCGCCGTGTGATGCCCAAGTGAAGGGAGAGTAATGAGTCGTCTCAAGTGACGGGATTACCGGAAGGTAGCCTTCAAGTTCCTTTGCTGCGTCGCGTGTTGCCGCTCGCGCAGACCCCCGTATACGACGAGAGCCCGCCCTTCGCCCGCGGGGGACGGGAAGGACGGGCGTGCTCGTGGTGCGGGGAGCCGTGAGGGGTCCGGCTCGCGGCGGCAGCGTCAGGCGGCGTTCTTGATCGCCGAGATGTCGAAGGTCAGCTTGATCTTGTCCGAGACGAGGACGCCACCGGTCTCCAGGGCCGCGTTCCAGGTCAGGCCCCACTCGGAGCGCAGGATCTCGCCCTTGCCCTCGAAGCCGACGCGCTCGTTGCCGAACGGGTCCGTCGCCGAGCCGTTGAACTCGAGGTCGATCGTGACCGGCTTGGTGGTGCCGAGGATCGTCAGGTCGCCGGTCATCCGGTAGTCGTCGCCGCCCAGGGACTCGGCGGAGGTGGAGCGGAACGTCATCGTCGGGAACTCGTCCGTCTTGAAGAAGTCGGAGCTCTTCAGGTGGGTGTCACGGTCGGCGGAGCCGGTGTCGATGCTGTCCATCGTGACGTCGATCGACGCGGTCGACTTCGCCGGGTCCGCGCCGTCCAGGTGCAGGGTGCCCGACGACTCGGTGAACGAGCCCTTGACGTTGGTGACCATGGCGTGGCGGGCCACGAAACCGATCGTGGTGTGCGCGGGGTCGATGGCGTAGTCGCCGGTCAGCGCGGCGAGGTCAGGGCCGGCGGTGCCGGCGGCTGCGGGGGTGGCGTTGTCGTTCTTGCGGCTGAAGAGACCCATGACTGCTCCTTGGGGACGGGGCGGGGCGGGGGAGTCCGTTGAATGTTTAACGTTCAACGAGAACGACTGTAGCGCCGTTCTGTTCAACTTTCAACATAAAGCTCCTCGTGTCTCCTCGATTACACCCTGTCGTCATCGGACGCGCTCTGGCGGACGCGCGTAGAACTCGGGCACTATCTCCTTGCTCCACCTGCACAGCCGTCTCACCGTCAGCACGGTCACCAGCAGGAAGGACCTCCTCCCCATGAGAATCCGCTCGGTCGTGAGCGCCCTCGCGCTCGTACTCGGCGCCCTCTTCGCCCCCGGCTTCGGTGTGTTCAGCTCCGCCACCGACGCCCAGGCCGCCACCAAGATCAGCCACGCCACCGCGACCTCGATGTTCCGCGAGGTCGGCATCACCTGGTCGTCGTCCGGCGGCTGCTCCGACCGCAACAACCCCACGTGTACGTCCTTCGAGCAGCTCAACCTCGCCACCGCGCAGGGTGCCCAGACCCTCAAGCGCGCCACCGGCTGCGCCCTGAACATCACCGGCGGCACCGAGACCGGCCACGCGAGCGGCACCTACTCGCACTGGAACGGCTACAAGCTCGACTACGGCAAGAACACCTGCGTCACCAGCTACATCAAGAACGTGTTCACCTACATCGGCCTGCGCGGCGACGGTGCGCCGCAGTACAAGTCGGGCTCCGGCAACATCTACGCCGACGAGGGCAACCACTGGGACGTCCTCTACTACAACTGCGGCGGCTGCTGATCCAACCGGCGCCCGCAGGCGCTGACTTGGACTTCCGGGCGGCGGTTGTTGGACTGCCGCCGCCCGGAAGCGCCGAGTCCGTTGACCGGCCGCGCCCGCCCCCGATACCCAGTCCCCTATGTCACGAAGATCTCGCGCCGCCTGCGCGGTCGCAGTCGCCGCCGCATCGTCCGCCGTGTTCGCCCTCACGGGCCCCGTACTGCCGGCCGCCGCTGACCCCGCGCCCGCCGTGGCGCAGGCCGTCATCGGATCCGCGCAGCTGTCCGTCGCCGTCGCCGACGACTTCCCGCGCGTCCTGGCGTACACCGACCGCGCTTCCGGGGCCGAGCTCCTGGGGAGTACGAGCCCGGTGGACAAGGTCACGCTGAACGGCAAGGCGTACACGGTCGCCGTGAAGGGCGCCCCGGTGCTCACGGGGTCCAAGGCCTCGTACACGCTGACCTTCCCGGATCTCGCGGGCGTCGAGATCGACGCCTCGCTCAGCGTCAGCGGGCGCGCGACGACCTTCAAGGTGACCGCCGTGCGGGACACCGCGGCCTTCCGGGTCGGCACGATCGACATACCCGGGCACGACCTCGTCTCCGTGGGCAGCTCGGACGGCGGCGCCGAGACCGCGTTCACGACGCTGGACAACGACTCGACGCGCACCGCCGACGTCTTCGCCAAGGTCACGGCGGACACCACGGCCGACGCCTCGCCCGTCGGCGCCTCGTACGCCCTCGTCAACACCGGGCGGCTCGCCGCGGCCGTCGAGTCCAACTCGACGTACGACAAGCCGAGCGGGAAGACGGGCGGCGACGACGCCCGCTTCTGGCATCAGGCGCGCAAGTCGGCCGACGGCTCCACCCGCGTCGGCGTCTGGTCGGGCCAGTGGACCTACCGCGGCGACGGCGCCCCCGAGCCCGCCACCGGCAGCGACCTGCCGTGGGCCAAGGTCGTCGTCACGCCCGACGCGAACGGCGACGGCAAGGTCGACTGGCAGGACGGTGCGGTCGCCTTCCACTCGATCGGCGTGCAGGCGAAGGGCAGCGAGGGCACGGCGGACCGGGTCATCACCCACATCCCCTTCAACTTCGCCAGCCAGGCCACGCACCCCTTCCTGCGCACGCTCGACGACGTCAAGCGGATCTCGCTCGCGACCGACAACCTCGGCCAGTTCGCCCTGCTCAAGGGCTACGCCTCCGAGGGCCACGACTCCGCGCACCCCGACTACGGCGGCAACATCAACAAGCGCGCCGGCGGCCTCAAGGACCTCAACAAGCTGCTCAAGGGCGGCAAGAAGTTCGGCACCAGCTTCGGCGTCCACGTGAACGCCACCGAGGCGTACCCCGTCGCCAAGCACTTCACCGGCGACCTCGTCGACCCCAAGGCCCCGGGCTGGAACTGGCTCGACCAGAGCTACTACATCGACCAGCGCCGCGACATCAACAGCGGCGACCTCGCCGCCCGGTTCAAGCAGCTGCGGGACGAGACCGACCCGAACCTGACGACGATCTACATCGACGTGTACTACACGCACGGCTGGATCGCCGAGAAGACCGCGCAGGCCGTCCGCGGGCAGGGCTGGAACCTGGCCACCGAGTGGGCCGACAAGTTCGAGCGCGAGTCCCTGTGGTCGCACTGGGCCAACGACCTCGACTACGGCGGCGCCACGAACAAGGGCCTCAACTCGAAGATCATCCGCTTCATCCGCAACGGCGAGAAGGACGTCTGGAACAACGACCCGGTCCTCGGCCAGAGCGCCATCGCCGAGTTCGAGGGCTGGACCGGCGAGAACGACTGGAACACCTTCTACGACAACGTCTGGCAGCGCGACCTGCCCGCCAAGTTCCTCCAGCACCAGCAGATCACCCGCTGGAACGGCAACGACGTCACCTTCACCGGCGGGCTGCGCGGCACGGTCGAGGACGGAAAGCGCACCTTCTACGACGACGGCAGGAAGGTCCTCGACGGGACGGCCTACCTGCTCCCGTGGGACGGCGGCAAGAAGCTCTACCACTACAACAAGGACGGCGGCACCACGAGCTGGGCCGTGCCCGGAGCGTCGTACGTGGTCTACAGACTCACCGACAACGGCCGCGTGAAGACCGGCACCGTGCGCGCCGCCGACGGCAAGGTCACGCTGAAGGCCGACGCCAAGCAGCCCTACGTGCTCTACCCGGCGGACAAGACCCCCGAGGCCGTCGACCCGGCCTGGGGCGAGGGCACGCAGGTCAAGGACCCCGGCTTCAACGACGCCCGTCTCGCAGCCTGGGACACGTCCGGCACCGTCAAGCGCGACACCGACGACCACGGCCGCAACAGCGCCGCCCTGAGCGGTACCGGCACCGCCGCGATCGAGCAGCGCGTGAGCGGACTCGACGCGGGCAAGCGCTACACCGCCTCCGCCTGGGTCGAGGTCGAACCCGGCAAGTCCCGCCGTACGACACTCGGTGCGGGCAGTAAGTCCGTCGCGGTCGAGCACTCCACCCTGGAGAACAGCGTCGCCTCGAACGACTGGGCCGGCACCTACATGCAGCGCGTGAAGGTCAACTTCACCGCGCCCGCGAGCGGCGCCACCACCGTACGGATCGAGGCCGCCAAGGGCTCGTCCGCCAGGGTGCGCGTCGACGACGTACGCCTGGTGAGCAACGCCCCCACGACGAAGCCCGGCACCGTCGTGCACGAGGACTTCGAGGGCGTCGACCAGGGCTGGGGCCCCTTCGACAAGGGTGACGCCGGCGGTGTCACCGACCCACGGACACACATCGCCCAGAAGCACGCCCCGTACACGCAGGCCGGCTGGAACGGGAAGCTCATCGACGACGTCCTCGACGGCGACGAGTCCCTGAAGGCCCACGAGGAGAACACCGGCGTCGTCTACCGGACCTCCACGGCCGACGTGCCGATGACGGACGGGCACGCCTACAAGGTCGCGTTCGACTACCAGTCCAGCGACGCGGGCGCCTACCAGTGGGTGAGCGGCTACGACCGGATCGCCGCCGACGGCACCCCCGACCAGGTCGAGACCGCGAGCACCCCGATCGGGCAGCAGCGCACCACGGGCCACTACGAGGGCACCGTCACGGCGGGCTGCGGCGACAGCTGGACCGGCCTGCGTAAGCTCGAAGGGGCCCCGGACGGCGCGGACTTCGTCCTCGACGACTTCACCGTCACCGACCTCGGCCCGGCGAAGGAGAAGGCGGCCTGCGGCACCCTCGCCCTGAAGTCGGACGAGACCCTGGAGCCCGGACAGCCCAACAAGGTCGAGGCCACCTTCGCCAACTACGAGGCGAGCGAGGTCAAGGGCGCGTCCGTCTCGCTCGACCTGCCCGAGGGCTGGAAGGCCGAGCCCGCGGGCCCGGTGACGCTCGACCCGGTCGCACCCGGCGCCAAGGCGACGGCCACCTGGCAGGTCACCCCGCCGGTCGACGCCAAGTACCAGTCGTACCAGCTCACGTCGAAGGCGACGTACACCGTCGGCGACAGCACACGGACGCTGACCGCGGGCTCCACCGTGCGCACGCTCCCGCCGCCGCCCACCACGGACACCTACGCCAGTGACCTGGACTGGACGGCCATGGAGAACGGCTGGGGCCCCGCCGAGAAGGACATGGAGAACGGCGAGACCGGCGCCGGCGACGGCAAGCCGCTGACCGTCAACGGCACGGTCTACGCCAAGGGCCTCGGCACCGCGTCGCCCGGAAAGATCCGCTACTACCTCGGCGGCAAGTGCACCTCGTTCACCGCCGAGGTCGGTGAGGACGACTCGCAGGGGACGCGCGGCAGCGTGCAGTTCTCCGTCGAGGCCGACGGCACCCAGAAGGTCCAGTCGCCGGTCCTCAAGGCCGCCGACAGCGCCTGGTCCCTGACCGCTGACGTGAGCGGCGCCAAATACGTCGACCTGATCACGGGCGACGGCGGCGACGGCCCGGGCAACGACCACGCCGACTGGGGGGACGCCCGCTTCCACTGCGGTAGTTGATCCCACCGGGCCCCGGGGCCCCGCTCCCAGCGGCGGGGCTCCTTCCGCGCACACCGGCCGGCTCTCAGCCGCGAGCGTCCTCCTGCGCCGGCAGGGGCGCGGTGGTGGCCACGGGCCGTAGGCTGCGGCTGCGCGTCACTCCGGGGGTGGCATGTGTGAGCCATCGGTGTGAGGTGACTCTCAGCTGGGCCATTTGTGTGACCCCTACAAGACGGCAGGGCCCTGAGCAGTCACTTCGCCTGCATGGCGATGGCGTTCTGTTCGGGGGTACCAGGAAAACGGGCCGGAGACTGTACGGAGTCGACGGCCCGTTTTGCTTGGTCGCCTTCGTAAGGTCGCTACATGACCGTTTTGGACGACACCGCCTCCGCCGGTTCCCCCGGGGATGAGCCCACCGACGCGCGTGGACGCGTGGCCGAGTTGCACGCGATCCGTGAGCAGGCGCTGCGCGGACCGAGTGACAAGGCGACCGAGGCCCAGCGTGCGAAGGGCAAGCTGACCGCGCGTGAGCGGATCGAGCTGCTGCTGGACGCGGGGTCGTTCAACGAGGT
>NZ_JBSHLM010000014.1:0-6578 GCF_053644375.1 Streptomyces sp. NPDC055400
TTGCCCTTGGCGTGCTGCTTCTCCACCGCGCGCGCGGAGCCGGCGTGGGTGGCCTCTTCGATCCGGCGCTGCAGGTCCGCGAGCTTTCCCGCGGTCGTGTGGATGTCGCTGGCGCTGGACACGTTGGGCTCTTCCGGAACGGACATCGGGATGCGGCTCCCTGGCTGCTCAATGGGGACGTGAGGATGGGGCGGGGCGACGTGGCTCGGTGGTGTGGCGGTGCGGTGCGGTGGGGCGGTGCGGCGGGGGTTGGGCATGGCCCTGTAGCTACTGGCTCGTAGCGTAGTGGCGTGGATACCGTTCGGCAGTGCGGCGTTTACCACACCTAGGGTGGGTTGCATGACGCCCCGAAATGCTTCAGACGATCCCTCCGACGCGAACGACGGTCAGCAGTGGTCGGACCTGGACCGGCCGCCGTTGAACGCCGCCGCCCTGCGGCGCGCCCTTGTGCGTGGCGGGCTCTGGTCCTCCGTCGATGTTGTGCCCGCCACCGGGTCCACCAACTCCGATCTCGTTGCCCTCGCCCTGGCCGGCAAGGCCGAGGAAGGGGCCGTCCTCGTCGCCGAGTCGCAGAGCGCCGGGCGCGGGCGGCTCGACCGGCAGTGGACCGCTCCCGCGCGGTCCGGGCTCTTCTTCTCCGTCTTCCTGAAGCCCGGCGCCGATGTGCCCGTGCAGCGGTGGGGGTGGCTGCCGCTGCTCACCGGGGTGGCCGTCGCGACGGGGCTCGCGCGGGCCGCCGGGGTCGACACCGCCCTCAAGTGGCCCAACGACCTGCTGGTGAATGTCGGCGACGAGGAGCGCAAGGCCGGGGGCATCCTCGCCGAGCGGGCCGGGGACGGTGTGGTCGTCGGGATCGGGCTCAACGTTTCGCTGCGCGCCGACGAGCTGCCTGTGCCGGGGGCCGGGTCGCTTGCCCTGGCCGGGGCCGTTTCCACCGACCGGGATCCGTTGCTGCGGGCCGTTCTGCGGTCGCTGGAGGAGCGGTTCGTGGAGTGGCGCGCCGCGGGTGGGGATCCCGCCGTGTCGCGGCTTCAGGAGACCTATGCGGCGGGGTGCGCGACGCTCGGGCGGAAGGTGCGGGCCGAGCTTCCCGGGGGGCAGGAGCTTGTGGGGGAGGCGGTTGCCGTCGACGGGGACGGGCGGCTGGTCATCGCCTCTGAGGACGGGGTGCAGCAGCCTGTGGGGGCGGGGGACATCGTTCATCTGCGGGCGGGGGGCTGACGGGGCTCTTCCGGTGCGGGCCGGGGGCGGGGGGCGGTGCTGGGGTTCGTTTCGGGCGCGCCGTCGCTGGTCCGGGTCTCCTTTTGGGTGCGCCGTCGTCGCGCCGGGTTTTCTTTTGGGTGCGCCGTCGTTTCGCCGGGTTTGTTGTCGGGTGCGGGGCCGCGGGGGCATGTACGTGCTCGCTGTTCTACGGGTGCATGTCGGCGAGCTGATTGCCTGTGCGTGGTGCTGGTGGCTGCGCGCGCACATGCCCCCTCGTCCCCTCCCGTCTCGTGCGCGGCTGACCGCCGGTGGGACTCGCTGCCTTCCGGGCCCCGTCTCGTACGCGGCCGGTCGTCCGGTGGGGCGTGTCCTTTCGGTTTGTACTTGGGTGGGGGTCGGGACTCGTGTGTGCTGGGGGAGTGAGCTGCGGCACACCTGCCGTAAAGTTGAGGCCGGTCGATACATGACCGTGGCAGATCGGAAGGGCAGCAGGCGTGACCGTCGACGACTCGGGCTCCGGCGCGGGCACCCCATCCGACATCGAGTCTGTCGAGGACGGTGCCGGCGGTGAGGATCCGCTTGCCCTCCGGCTCGAAGGGCTCATTCTTGGTGCGGAGCGGCGGTATACGCCGTTTCAGGCCGCCCGCAGCGCCGGTGTTTCCATGGAGCTCGCCTCCCGGTTCTGGCGGGCCATGGGGTTTGCCGACATCGGGCAGGCCAAGGCGCTGACCGAGGCCGATGTGCTCGCCCTGCGGCGGCTTGCCGGTCTTGTCGAGGCCGGGCTGCTCAGCGAGGCCATGGCCGTGCAGGTCGCCCGCTCCACCGGACAGACCACCGCCCGGCTTGCCGAGTGGCAGATCGACTCCTTTTTGGAGGGGCTCACCGAGCCTCCCGAGCCTGGGATGACTCGTACCGAAGTCACGTATCCCCTGATGGAACTGCTCCTGCCCGAGCTGGAGGAGTTCCTCGTTTATGTGTGGCGGCGGCAGTTGGCCGCGGCCACGGGGCGTGTGGTCCAGGCCGCCGATGACGAGGAGATGGTGGACCGGCGGCTTGCCGTTGGGTTTGCCGACCTGGTCGGCTTTACGCGGCTCACCCGGCGTATGGAGGAAGAGGAGCTCGGGGAGCTCGTCGAGGCCTTCGAGACCACTGCCGCCGATCTTGTCGCCGCCAATGGCGGGCGGTTGATCAAGACCCTGGGCGATGAGGTGCTCTACGCCGCCGATGACTCGGGGATCGCGGCCGAGATCGCTCTCCGGCTCATCGAGACCATGGCCAATGACGAGACCATGCCCGAGGTGCGGGTGGGGATGGCCTTCGGGACCGTGACGACCCGGATGGGCGATGTCTTCGGGACGACCGTGAATCTGGCGAGCCGGCTCACCTCGATAGCTCCTCGGGATGCCGTGCTGGTCGACGGCGCGTTTGCCGAGGAGCTTCAGCGGGCCGGTGAGGCCCCCGTTTCCGAGGCCGAGACCGCCGCTCTTGCCGAGAAGGAGGGCGAGGACGCGCCCTCGTACCGCTTTGCTCTGCAGCCCATGTGGCAGCGGCCCGTGCGTGGGCTCGGCGTCGTCGAGCCCTGGCTTCTGACGCGGCGGCCGCTCTAGGATTCTGCCGTTGTTAACTGTCGTTAACCGGGAGGGTCTGTGAGCGAGCGGTTCGGAGAGTTCGTCGAGGTGCGGCGGCACGGGTTTGTCGCCGAGCTTGTCCTCGACCGGCCCAAGGCCATGAACGCCGTGTCGAGCGCCATGGCGGTGAGCGTGGGGGAGGCCTGTGCCTCCCTGGCGGGTGATGGCGGCGCTCGGGTCGTCGTTCTTTCTTCGTCCGCCGCGCGCGCCTTTTGCGTGGGGGCGGATCTGAAGGAGCGGAACTCCTTTTCCGATGCCGAGCTTCTTCGGCAGCGGCCTTTGACCCGGGGGGCCTACGGGGGTGTTCTCGAACTTCCTATGCCCGTCATCGCCGCCGTGCACGGGTTCGCCCTCGGTGGCGGGTTCGAGCTCGCTCTCGCCTGCGATCTCATCGTGGCCGACGAGACCGCCGTCGTGGGGCTGCCCGAGGTGTCTGTCGGGGTGATTCCCGGCGGCGGCGGCACGCAGTTGCTGCCCCGGCGGGTGGGGGCTGCGAGAGCTGCTGAACTGATCTTTTCCGCGCGGCGTGTCGAGGCCGCCGAAGCCCTGGAAATCGGGCTTGTCGATCAGGTCGTGGAGGTCGGTGACGATCGCGAGGCCGCCCTTGATCTGGCGGGGCGCATCGCCGCCAATTCGCCGGTGGGACTTCGCGCCGCCAAGCGCGCCCTGAGGGTGGGGTACGGGCTCGACCTGCGGGCCGGCCTCGAGGTCGAGGATGCCGCCTGGCGGTCCGTCGCCTTCTCCGGTGACCGGGCTGAAGGTGTCGCCGCCTTCAATGAGAAGCGGGCGCCCCAGTGGCCCGGTGAATGACTATTCCTGGCCTCGTATGGGTCCTGAATGTATCGACTTGGGCTTTTCTTTCCTAATCTTGGCCTATGGGAGAGGAAGTGCGGTTGCGGGCCGTGGTCGCGATGGCGCAGGGGATGGCCGCGGCGCAGTCTCCGCGTGAGTCCTGGCGGGCCGC
Organism: Streptomyces sp. NPDC055400; assembly: GCF_053644375.1. NCBI lineage: Bacteria > Bacillati > Actinomycetota > Actinomycetes > Kitasatosporales > Streptomycetaceae > Streptomyces > Streptomyces sp. NPDC055400. Next base: position 3,796 of record NZ_JBSHLM010000014.1, read on the forward strand.
CGCCCTCGGAGCCTGCCGCGCTCTGTCCGGCACCTTCGCGGCTCTGTCCGTGTGGGAGCGCGAGCGCGGGCGGCTGCGCGTACTCGTGAACGTGGGGGAGCGCGCCGAGGGCGAGGCCGAGTTCCCCGAGGGCGAGGCCTATCCCGTGCACCAGTTCCCCGAGATCACGGAGTTCCTGCACGAACAGTGGGTGGGCGGGGGCGCTCCGCGCGCCTGGGTCGAGACCGCCGCCGGGACCGTGGAGGGCGGCGGCTACTGCCATCAGCGCGTCGCGGCCCTGCGCCGGCGCGGGCGCGGCTGCTGTGTCGTCGCGCCGATCGTGCTCCACGGGCGCGCCTGGGGCGAGTTGTACGTCGCCCGGCCCGTGGGCGCCGAGGTCTTCGGCCCTCACGACGCCGCCTTCGCCACCGTGCTCGCCGCTGTTGCCGCTGCGGGCATTTCCCAGACCGAGCGGCTCGAGGAGGCGCGGCGGCTCGCCTTCACGGATGCCCTGACCGGGCTCGCGAACCGGCGTGCCGTCGATATGCGGCTCGATGAGGCCATTGAGCGGCACCGTGTCGGGGGCGATGTCGTTTCTCTTGTCGTGTGTGACCTGAACGGGCTCAAGCGCGTCAATGACTCGCTGGGGCACGCGGTCGGGGATCGGTTGCTGGAGCGGTTCGGGTCCGTTCTCTCGTTGTGCGGCGCGATGGTGCCGGGGGCCCTGGCCGCGCGGCTCGGGGGTGACGAGTTCTGTCTGGTGGCCGTGGGGCCCGACGCCGATGACGTGGTGCGGGCGGGCGAGGAACTGTGTGTGCGCGCCTCCGAGTTGGAGCTGGGTGAAGGGGTTGCCTGCGGGATTGCTTCCACCGGCGATCCGATCGGGGAGGTGCTCAGTGCGCGGCGGCTCTTCCGGCTTGCCGATGCCGCCCAGTACCGGGCCAAGGCGCTGCGGGCCGTGAAGCCTGTGGTGGCCGGGCGGGACGGTCCCGACGATCCCGTCGTGCGCCTTGCCGACTCTCCTCCGCCCGCTGTCGGTGACGGTGAGCGGCGCCGCCTCCGGGGGCGGGACGCGGGGGCGTAAGGGGTCCATCCCGAACTCGGTCGTGACATTGGGCTCTTCACCTCGTACGCTCCTGAATATGGATATGCACACTGTGGTGGTGGGGACGTCCGGCGTCAGCGCGGCCGATGTGGTCGCCGTGGCGCGGGCGGATGCCCGGATCGAGCTCTCCGAAGAGGCGGTGGCCGCCCTCGCCTCGGCCCGCGCGATCGTGGACGCGCTGGCCGCGAAGCCCGAACCCGTGTACGGGGTTTCCACCGGGTTCGGCGCGCTCGCCACCCGGCACATCAGCCAGGACCTGCGGGCTCAGCTGCAGCGGAACATCGTCCGCTCGCACGCCGCGGGAATGGGCCCGCGCGTCGAGCGGGAAGTCGTACGGGCGCTGATGTTCCTGCGCCTGAAGACCGTCTGCTCCGGACACACCGGTGTGCGGCCCGAGGTCGCCCAGACCATGGCCGACGTGCTCAACGCCGGGATCACGCCCGTCGTGCACGAGTACGGGTCCCTCGGGTGTTCCGGCGACCTCGCACCGCTCAGCCACTGCGCTCTTATGCTGATGGGGGAGGGCGACGCCGAAGGGCCCGACGGTGTTCTTGCCCCGGCCGGTGAGCTGCTCGCCGCCCACGGCATCGCGCCCGTCGAGCTGCGCGAGAAGGAGGGCCTCGCCCTGCTGAACGGCACCGACGGCATGCTCGGCATGCTCGTCATGGCGCTCGCCGATCTCGAGAACCTGTACAAGTCCGCTGACATCACCGCCGCCTTGTCGCTCGAAGCGCTCCTCGGCACCGAGAAGGTCCTCGCCCCCGAGTTGCACGCCATCCGGCCGCACCCCGGGCAGGGCGCCAGCGCCGCCAACATGCTGGCCGTGCTGAAGGGTTCGGAGCTCACCGGGCACCACCAGGACGACGCGCCGCGCGTGCAGGACGCGTACTCCGTGCGCTGCGCCCCGCAGGTCGCCGGCGCCGGGCGGGACACCATGGCCCACGCGCGGCTCGTCGCCGAGCGCGAGCTGGCGTCCGCCGTGGACAACCCTGTCGTGCTGCCGGACGGGCGCGTGGAGTCCAACGGCAACTTCCATGGCGCGCCCGTGGCTTACGTGCTCGACTTCCTCGCCATCGCGGCCGCCGACCTCGGGTCCATCGCCGAGCGGCGCACCGACCGCCTGCTCGACAAGAACCGGTCCCACGGGCTGCCGCCGTTCCTCGCCGACGACGCGGGCGTCGACTCCGGCCTGATGATCGCCCAGTACACGCAGGCCGCCCTGGTCAGCGAGATGAAGCGGCTCGCCGTGCCCGCCTCCGCGGACTCCATCCCGTCCTCCGCCATGCAGGAGGACCACGTGTCCATGGGCTGGTCCGCCGCCCGCAAGCTGCGTACCGCGATCGACAACCTGACGCGGATCGTCGCCGTCGAGCTGTACGCGGCCACGCGCGGCATCGAGCTGAGGGAGGGCCTCACGCCCGCCCCCGCCTCGCGCGCCGTCATCAATGCCGTACGGGCCGCGGGAGTTCAGGGTCCCGGCCCCGACCGGTTCCTCGCGCCCGACCTCGCGGCCGCCGACGCCTTCGTGCGCGGCGGACACCTCGTCGCCGCGGTGGAGCCCGTCACGGGGCCGCTGGCCTAGGGGTCACGAGCCGGGCCGCCCCCCCCGGGGGGGGCCCCGCGGGTTTGTGCGAGGAAGGGCCCCGCGCCGCGCGTAAAGGCCGCGGAACTACGGACGGCCGGGCCCAAACCCAGGCAC
>NZ_JBSHLM010000014.1:6588-274650 GCF_053644375.1 Streptomyces sp. NPDC055400
GGGCCGCCCCCCGCGGGGGGGGGGGCGCACACCGGGGGGCGGGGGGGGCCCCCGCCCGGGGGCCGCGGGCTGGGGGCCCCCGCGCGGGCCCCCCCCCGGGGGGGGCGCCCCGGCTCTTTTGTGCTCAGAAGGCCGCGGCGCGGCTCTTCCTGGCCGAGTACGTCAGGAAGCCGGCGCCGATCCCGAGGAACGTCGAGCCGCCGATCACGTACGGCGTCGTATCGACCGTCCCCGTGTCGGCCAGGCGCAGTTGGCCCTCGGCCTGTGTGTGTACCGCTGTCGCGGCCTGCTGCTGATCTGCCTCCGCTGTCTTCTCGGGCGTCGCGGTGGCGGACGGAACGAACCACAGAGCAGCCAGGAGTGTCCCGGCGGCAGTGGCGGTGAGCAGCGATCGTCGTGCGGCGGACACGGAATCGATCCCCCTTGTGGAGCTGGCGAATTGGCCGTGTGAGGCGATGTTAGTGAAAGGTGCGGGTCACAGGAAAGTCACGAGTGGGGTGAGGCTTACGCTCCGTCGTATGAGCACCCCTGAGACATCACGATTTGTTCGGCTCCGCGTGGAATTGGTCCTGGAGATCGAGGACACCGCCGCCCTCACGGGGGCGGCGTTGCAGCGCATCGCCGAGGACGATGACATGCCGGGCGACGAGCGCGCCCATGCCGAGGCCGCCGTCAACGACGACGAGGCGGAGGCACTCGCCTATCTCGTCGACCCGTTCGACCTGGTCAGCGAGGTGCCCGGGACGGACCTCGTACAGGCCTCCTGGTCCAGCGAGCAGGTCGACTACGACCCCGATTCGCCCGACTGGGACCTCGACGTGGATGATGACGACTCCGGCGACGCCCTCGACGCGGACGACTAGGGCTTTCGGAAGGTCCTGGGGCGGGATGCGGGGCCGGGTCGGACCGTGTGGACCCGGGAGCCCCGGGTGGCAGCCGCCGGCCGGGGCTCCCCCGTCCCGCAGAGGGCATCGGGAGGGTTCTGTTACCACGGGTGAATGCCTGGTCACGGCAGTTCGGGCGTGGCATCCCCCACATCGGGGACGGAATTTGAACGGGACGAACCGGTCATGGCGTTACATGGGCTATTGGGGAATCCCGCTTGGCGGGGATCGGGGCCCGCAGGGCCTTCGGGGTTGTTGGGAAATCGGCGACGATGGAGATGCGTGTGATGACGGACAGTAAGCGGCGCAAGGGTCTGATGGCCGCGTCCGCTCTGGTCGGAGGAGTGCTGGTGCTCTCCGCCTGCAGCGGAAGCGGCAGCGACGCCCGTGGTGCCGATGGCGGCGGCACGAAGTCCCAGGCCGCCGTGGACGAGGCCGCCGCCCAGAAGACGTCGGAGGCGCTGATCAAGATCGCGCCGAAGGACGGCTCCGACAACGCCAGCATCAACAACGCCGCAGCTGTCACCGTGAGCAAGGGTTCGCTCACGAACGTGAAGATGACGACGGCCGAGGGCGCGGCGGTCCCGGGGCAGATATCCGCTGACAAGAAGAGCTGGAAGCCCGCGGGCCAGCTCCAGCGCGCCACTGTCTACAAGATCGCCGCCGAGGCCAAGGACTCCAGCGGCCGCGCGGCCCACGAGAACGCCTCGTTCACGACGGTCTCGCAGGCCAACAGCTTCATCGGCAACTTCACGCCCGAGGACGGCTCCACCGTCGGCGTCGGCATGCCGGTCTCGATCAACTTCGACAAGGCGATCACGAACAAGGCCGATGTCCAGAAGGGCATCACCGTCTCCTCGAGCAGCGGTCAGGAGGTCGTCGGCCACTGGTTCGGCAACCAGCGCCTCGACCTCCGCCCCCAGGACTACTGGACCGGCGGCTCCACGGTCACGCTGAAGCTGAACCTCGACGGCGTCCAGGGTGCGAACGGCGTCTACGGCGTGCAGCAGAAGACGGTCACCTTCAAGATCGGCCGCAACCAGGTCTCGACCGTCGACGCGGCGACCAAGACCATGACGGTCACGCGGGACGGCAAGGTCGTCAAGACGATCCCGATCTCGGCCGGTTCGCCGGAGAACAAGACGTACCAGGGCCAGATGGTGATCTCCGAGAAGTTCAAGGAGACCCGCATGGACGGCTCGACGGTCGGCTTCAAGGACGACGACGGCAAGGGCGAGTACGACATCAAGGACGTGCCGCACGCGATGCGTCTGTCGAACTCCGGCACCTTCATCCACGGCAACTACTGGGGCGCCAAGTCGATCTTCGGTGGTGCCAACACGAGCCACGGCTGCGTCGGCCTGTCCGACGCCAAGGGTGCCGATGACCCGAACACGCCGGGTGCCTGGTTCTACGACAACTCCATGGTCGGTGACGTCGTCGTCGTGAAGAACACGGGCGACAAGACCATCCAGCCCGACAACGGCCTCAACGGCTGGAACCTGGACTGGGCGCAGTGGACGGCCGGTTCGGCCGTCTGACGGTCCCGAGTCCGACAGTCCTCGCAGAAGGCCCGCACCCCGGACGGGGTGCGGGCCTTCGGGCTTTCCGCGAGTTCTCATCGGTCTCTTATCCCGGGCTTATCCGAACATCACGGTGTGTCCCTAGCTTCACGGCATGTTCTTCACCTACCTGAGGCGCGAACTGCGCCGCCGCAGAAAGGCGGCCCTCGTCGTCGCCTCCGGGCTCGCGCTCGGCATCGCGCTGGTCATCGTGGTCAACTCCGTGTCCTCCGGCATGAACCAGGCCCAGGACAAGGTCCTCCAGTCCCTGTACGGCCTCGGCACCGACATGACCGTCACCAAGGCCGCCCAGGCGCCCAAGAGCGGTGAGACCGGGCGGCCGCGCTTCGAGTTCGGCGCCAAGGACGACGGCGAGGAGCAGAGCAGCGACCGCGTCATGGTGCAGGGCTTCCAGACCCTGGCCTCCTCGACCGTCGACAAGGTCGCCCGGCAGAAGGGCGTCGCGGACTCCGTGGGCGGCCTCAGCCTCCAGGTCCTGAAGGTCAACGGCGAGTTCAAACGCGGCCAGTTCAAGCAGGACCAGGGCAGCGGGGCCGTCAAGGGCGGGCCCGGCGGCACCGGTGGTCCGCAGGGCCGCGTCGAGGGCGGCGGTGCCTCCTTCGACGTCAACTCCTACAGCGTGTACGGCACCGACGTCGCCCAGCAGAACCTCGGTCCGCTCACCTCCTCCAAGATCACGAAGGGGCGTACGTTCAAGACGTCCGAGACCGACGCCAAGGTGGCCGTCGTCGACTCGGCGTACGCCAAGGAGAAGAAGCTCGCCGTCGGTGACACCGTCAAGATCAAGGGCGACAAGTACGAGGTCATCGGCATCGCGACGGCGGACAGCGGGGACGCGGCCGCCAACCTGTACGTGCCGCTGAAGCAGGCGCAGAGCCTCGCCGACGCCAAGAACAAGATCACCACGGTCTATGTGAAGGCGACCGACTCGCAGCAGATCGCCGCCGTCAAGAGCACCATCCAGAAGAACATCTCCGGCACGACGGTGACCACGTCCGCCGATCTCGCCGACACCGTCTCCGGCTCCCTGTCCACCGCGTCCGACCTCGCGTCGAACGTCGGCAAGTGGCTGTCCATCGCGGTGCTCGTGGCCGCTTTCCTGGTCGCCGGGCTGCTCACCTCGTCGGCGGTCTCCCGCCGCGTACGGGAGTTCGGCACGCTCAAGGCGCTCGGCTGGAGGTCCGGACGCGTCACCCGGCAGGTCGTCGGCGAGGCCGTCGTCAACGGGCTCGTCGGCGGCGCCCTCGGCATAGCCGTCGGCCTCGCGGGCGCCTACGCCGTCACCGCCATCAGCCCCACCCTAACGGCCCAGCTCGGCGCCGGTGGCGGGGGTGGTGGCAGTGGCGTGGTGATGGGCGGCCCCGGCATGCGGCAGGCGGCCGACAAGACCCTCGACATCGCCCTCAGCGCTCCCGTCAGCGCCACCACCATCACGCTCGCCGTCGGCCTCGCCGTCGCCGGAGGTCTGATCGCCGGCGCGTTCGGCGGCTGGCGCGCCTCCCGCCTTCGCCCGGCCGACGCCCTGCGCCGCGTCGAGTAGCCGCGCCGCGCGGCCTCCCGAACACCTCTACGTACCGCAGGAGTTGCACCATGTATCAGCTGAGAGGCGTCACCAAGCAGTACCGGCGCGGCAAGGACACCGTCGACGCGCTCGCCGGGGTGGACCTGACCATCGGCGACGGCGACCGGCTCGTCATCCAGGGCCCCACCGGCGGCGGCAAGTCCACCCTCCTCCAGATGCTCGGCGGGCTCGACCGGCCGACCGCGGGCAGCATCGAGCTCGACGGCGTCGACCTGGCGAAGCTCCCGGAGGCGCGGCTCACCAAGTTCCGCGCCGAGTCCATCGGGTTCGTCTTCCAGAGCTTCAACCTGATCCCGACGCTCAACGCCCAGGAGAACGTCGAGACGGCCCTCGTGCCGCTCGGCCTCAAGGCCGCCGACCGCCGCGAACGCGCCGCGCAGGCCCTGAACTCGGTCGGCCTCGGCGAACGGCTCGGCCATCTGCCCGGGGAGATGTCCGGCGGCCAGCAGCAGCGCGTGGCCATCGCCCGGGCCCTCGTCAAGAACCCCAAGGTCCTGCTCGCCGACGAGCCCACCGGCAATCTCGACGAGTCCATGCGCGACGAGATCATGGACGTGCTCGAGACCATGTGCAAGGAGCACGGGCTGACCTTCATCATGGTCACCCACGACTCGTCGATCGCCCGCAGGGCGCCGCGGCTCGCCACCATCCGCAAGGGCCGGATCACCATCACCGAAAACTCAAAAGCTGTCTGATTTCAATCACTTCAGTGCACAACCTGTGACCCCCCTGCATCATCTCTCTGCAGGGGGGCCACTCGGGCCTCCCGCCGGTGAACTACCGTCACCAGGGGGAAAGTTGCACAGACAGGCACGAATAACCTCAAAGAGAATGAGCGCCACGACTGTGGCCGCCGCGGCGGCCGTCGTCCTCACCGCGGGTCTGACCGCCCCGGCCGTGGCCGCCGCCCCTGCGGCACACCCCGGCGAGGCCGCGAAGGCCGCGCCTCAGCAGCACATCACGCTCATCACCGGCGACCGCGTCACCGTCGACGCGAAGGGGAAGCCGGTCGGCTATCAGCACGCCAAGGGCCGCGAGCACATCCCCGCGCAGACGCGCACCGTCGGCGGCCACACCCTGGTAGTGCCGGCCGACGCGCAGCGGCTGGTCGCGAGCGGCAAGCTCGACCAGCGGCTCTTCGACGTCACCGAGCTCTCCGAGTCGGCCAACCGCAAGGCGCAGAAGCACGGCCTCAAGGTGATCGTCGGCTACAAGGGCACCGCGACCGCCGCCCGGGCCGACGTGCGCGACGCCGGTGACACCACGGTCCGCAGGACCCTCAAGTCGCTGAACGCGGACGCCGTCACCACGCCCAAGCAGGATGCCACCCGCCTCTGGGACGCCGTCACGACCTCCCGGGGCTCCGCCGCCTCCGGCGTCAGCCGCATCTGGCTCGACGGCGTGCGCAAGGCCAGCCTCGACAAGTCGGTCCCGCAGATCGGCGCCCCCAAGGCGTGGGCGGCCGGCTACGACGGCAAGGGCGTCAAGATCGCCGTCCTGGACACGGGCGTCGACGCGACCCACCCCGACCTCAAGGGCCAGGTCGTCGCCGAGAAGAACTTCTCCACCTCCGCCGACGCCGTGGACCGTTTCGGCCACGGCACGCACGTCGCGTCCATCGCCGCCGGTACGGGCGCCAAGTCCGGAGGCAAGTACAAGGGCGTCGCCCCCGGAGCGAAGCTGCTCAACGGCAAGGTCCTCAGCGACGACGGCTACGGCGACGACTCCGGCATCCTCGCCGGCATGGAGTGGGCGGCCGACCAGGGCGCCGACGTCGTCAACCTCAGCCTCGGCGGCGGCGACACCCCGGAGATCGACCCGCTCGAGGCCGAGGTCAACAAGCTGTCCGCCGAGAAGGGCATCCTCTTCGCGATCGCCGCGGGCAACGAGGGCGAGTTCGGCGATTCGACCGTCGGCTCCCCGGGCAGCGCGGACGCCGCCCTGACCGTCGGCGCGGTCGACGGCAACGACAAGCTGGCCGACTTCTCCAGCCGCGGCCCGCGCATCGGGGACGGCGCCGTCAAGCCGGACGTCACCGCCCCCGGCGTCGACATCACGGCCGCCGCCGCCCCGGGCAGCGTCATCGACAAGGAGGTCGGCGAGAACCCCGCGGGCTACCTCACGATCTCCGGTACGTCGATGGCGACCCCGCACGTCGCGGGCGCCGCCGCGATCCTCAAGCAGGAGCACCCGGACTGGAAGTCCGCCGAGCTCAAGGGCGTCCTCACCGGCTCCACCAAGGGCGGCACGTACACGCCCTTCGAGCAGGGTTCGGGCCGCATCCAGGTCGACAAGGCCATCGGGCAGACCGTGTTCGCCGAGCCCGTCTCGGTGAGCTTCGGCGTCGCACAGTGGCCGCACACCGACGACACCGCGATCACCAAGAAGGTGACGTACCGGAACACCGGTGACAAGGACGTCACCCTCGACCTGACGGCCACCGGCACCAACCCGAAGGGCCAGGCCGCCCCGGCCGGCTTCTTCACGCTCGGTGCGGCGAAGCTGACCGTCCCCGCGGGCGGCACCGCCTCCGTGGACCTGACCGCGAACACGAAGCTCGGCGGCACGGTCGACGGCGCGTACTCCGCGTACGTCGTGGCGACGGGCGGCGGCCAGTCCGTGCGCACCGCGGCCGCCGTGCAGCGCGAGGTCGAGTCGTACGACGTGACGCTCAAGCACATCGGGCGCGACGGCAAGGACGCCCAGGGCTACGAGACGTCCCTGGCCGCCCTGACGGGCACCTCGGCGGGCGCGACCTTCGACGCGTACGACCCGTCCTCGGGGACCGTCAAGGTCCGTGTTCCCAAGGGCAGTTACATCCTGAACGAGTACCTGGTGGCCGACCCCGAGGACTTCTCCAAGGGCGCCGACTGGCTGGTGCAGCCGAAGCTGGACGTCACCAAGAACACGACGGTCACGCTCGACGCCCGCACCACCAGGCCCGTGTCCGTCACCGTTCCCGACGCCGCCGCCAAGGGCGTCCTGGCCGCGCCCGAGTTCACGGTCGACACCGCCGACTCCTCGTCCAGCTACGGCTGGCTCCTGGACTCGTACACCAACTTCCGCACGGCCGGCATCGGCCCGGAGCCGACCGGTATCGGGCTCCAGCAGCAGTGGACCGGCGTGTGGACGAAGGGCGCCGACACCGAGTACGACACCGTCTCCGGCGGCGCCGTGAAGAAGCTCGCCACCGGCTACACCAAGCACTACACGGCGAGCGACCTGGCCACGGTGAAGGTCGGCCTCGGCGGGGCGGCCAAGGACAAGACCGGCTCCATCGGCGCGCTCGGCATGCTGCCCGTCAGCGACGGCGGCTGGTCCATCGCCGTCGACCAGAAGCTCCCCGGCACCCGCACCCTGCACCTGTCCACCGGCGACAAGGTGAAGTGGGGCCTGGAGTTCTCGCAGAACGGCCCCGAGGACAGCGACGGCTTCCCGACCGAGGAGGCCTCCTACACGCTCGGCACGCCCCAGTCGTTCCAGGGCGGCAAGGCGTACGAGAAGACGTTCAACACCGGCGTCTTCGGCCCCCGTATCGGCGGTGACTACGGCGTCTTCCGCGACGGCAACGAGATCTACGGCAACCTGCCGATGTACGCCGACGGCAAGACCCACGCCGGCTACTCGCAGTACCTCTCGGTGAAGACCACGCTCTACAAGGGCAGCACCAAGGTCGGAGAGAACGACGACCCGCTGGTGGGCGAGAAGCCCTTCAAGGTCACCTCCGGCGACGCCGAGTACAAGCTGTCGACGTCCATCAGGCGCAGCGTCAAGATCGCCGCGGCCTCCACCCGTGTCGACGCCAGCTGGACGTTCCGCTCGAAGAAGCCGGCCTCGTCGAACGAGGCGGTCAGGCTGCCGCTGTCCACGGCCCGCTTCAACGCGGCCGTCGGCCTCGACAGCACCGTCCCCGCCGACAGGACCCAGTCGGTCCCCGTCACCGTCCAGGGCGCGGCCGCGGGCAGCAACCTCAAGTCGCTGTCCGTGTACGTCTCCTACGACTACGGCCAGACGTGGAAGAAGCTGGACGTCAAGAACGGCAAGGTCACCGTGAAGAACCCGGCCAAGGGCAAGGCCGTCTCCTTCCACGCCAAGATCGCCGACAAGAAGGGCAACAAGGCGACGATCTCGGTCTACAACGCCTATTACGGCAAGTAACCCTTGTCCTGACCCGGGAGGGCGGGAGGGCGGCGACGTCCTCCCGCCCTCCCGCCGTGTGAAGACGTGTGGGACAAGCGGAAGGAGGCCCGTCTCTTCGCCGAACTTCGCGCGGACCGCCCGGTCACGGTCGACGGCTGAGCCGGTCCGTGTTTGTCTGTCGGCCATGACGAATCAGACCGTCGAGTACATCCGCTACCGGATCCCCGAGGACCGGTCCGCCGAGTTCCTCGCGGCCTACACGCGCGCCGCCGTCGGACTCGCCGCCGCGCCCCAATGCGTCGACTACGAACTGGCGCGCTGCGAGGAGGACTTCGAGCACTTCATCCTGCGCATCACCTGGACCTCGACCGAGGACCACCTCGAGGGCTTCCGCACATCCGAGCTCTTCCAGGACTTCCTCGCCGAGATCAGGCCGTACGTCGGGAACATCGACGAGATGCGCCACTACAAGCCCACCTCGGTGCGCGGCACCGGCGCGTCCGTGCCGAGCCTGTACGACTGGGCCGGCGGCGCCGACGCCTTCGCACGGCTCACCGACGTCTTCTACGCCAAGGTCCTCAAGGACGACCTCCTCGGCCCCCTCTTCGCGGACCTCCCGCCCGAGCACGCCGGGCACGTCGCCCTGTGGATCGGCGAGGTCTTCGGCGGGCCCGCCACCTACTCCGAACAGCAGGGCGGCCACAGCCACATGGTCGCCAAGCACGTCGGCAAGCACATCACGGAGCCGCAGCGCCGCCGCTGGGTCAATCTGATGCAGGACGCGGCGGACGAGGCGGACCTGCCGTCCGACGCCGAGTTCCGCTCCGCGTTCAGCGCCTACATCGAGTGGGGCACCCGGCTCGCCGTGTACTTCTCGGGCCCCGACGCGGCCCGGCCCGCCGAGCAGCCCGTACCGCTGTGGAACTGGGGGGCGGCGCCGCCCTATCAGCCGTAGGACCTTGCGAGACGGGTGCGGGTGGGCCTTACGTCAGCGGTCGGGGTGGATCCCGAGGTTCTCGCCGAGGCCCGCCCGGACCGCGTCCGTGCCCCAGCTCGCGAGCAGGCGCAACGCCTCCGCCGACGGGGAGCCCGGCTCGGCGTGGTAGACCACGAGATACTGCTCCTCGTCGTCGGGCAGGCTCATGCTCTCGTAACTCAGGCTCAGCTCACCCACCAGCGGATGCCGCAGCCGCTTCACGCCGTGGCTCTTCTCCTTGACGTCGTGCGTCGCCCACAGCCGCCTGAACTCCTCGCTCTTGACGGAGAGTTCACCCACCAGCGCCGACAGCTCCGGGTCGTCCGGGTGGCAGCCCGCGTACAGCCGCAGATAGCTGACCATGTCGGACGCCTTCGCATCCCACTCCACGAACAGGTCGCGGTAGGCCGGGGCGAGGAACACCATCCGCGCCCAGTTCCGCTCCCGCGGCGGCAGCTCGCTCCAGTCGCCGAAGACCGCCGCGGCCATCCGGTTCCAGGCGAGCACCTCGGAGCGGCGGCCGGACACGTACGCGGGCACGCCCTCCAGGCTGTCGAGCAGATGCCGCAGCGCCCCGCGCACCTGCTGCTGCTCCCGCGAGGCCCGCTTCTTCTTGTGCTGCTTCGGCTTCGCGAGATGCGTCAGATGCGCGTGCTCCGCGTCCGTGAGGCGCAGGGCGCGCGCGATCGCGTCGAGCACCTCCGCGGACACGTTCCGCCCGTTCCCCTGCTCCAGGCGCGTGTAGTACGCCACCGACACGCCGGCCAGCTGCGCCAGCTCCTCGCGGCGCAGGCCCGGCACGCGCCGGTGCCGCCCGAAGTCCGGCAGCCCCACGTCCTGCGGCTTCAGCCGGGCCCGCCGGGTGCGCAGGAACTCGCTCAGCTCGGCACGCCGGTCCATCGGCTCGCCGGCGGCCGGAGTGGCGCGGGTCCCGTCATCGTCCATGCCTCAAGTATCGCCGGGCGGCCACAGTCGTACGAAGGTGATCCTGACCCCGCCAGTAGTAGGACCACTGGGCGTACGCAAAGCGGGGCAAGGCCCTGAGCTCGGAGGATGCCTCCGGCTGGGGCAGGCTTGACGCATGACCTCAGACATCACCACCGTCAGCGCCTACGCCGCACCCTCCGCAAAGGCCCCGCTGGAGCGCACCACCATTCCGCGCCGCCCGGTGGGCGAGTTCGACGTCCTGATCGACATCAAGTTCGCCGGTATCTGCCACTCCGACATCCACCAGGCCCGCGACGGCTGGGGCGAGGGCATCTTCCCGATGGTCCCCGGCCACGAGATCGCCGGCATCGTCACCGAGGTGGGACCCGGCGTCACCAAGTTCGCCGTCGGCGACCGCGCCGGCGTCGGCTGCATGGTCGACTCCTGCCGCGAGTGCGACAACTGCAAGGCGGGCCTCGAGCAGTACTGCGCCAAGGGCAACGTCGGCACCTACAACGCCCTCGACAAGAACGGCGAGCCCACCTACGGCGGCTACTCCACCCACATCGTCGTCGACGAGAACTACACCGTCGGCATCCCCGAGGGCCTCGCCCTCGACGAGGCCGCGCCGCTGCTGTGCGCGGGCATCACCACGTACTCCCCGCTCAAGCACTGGAACGCGGGCCCCGGCAAGAAGGTCGCCGTCCTCGGCATGGGCGGCCTCGGCCACATGGGCGTCAAGATCGCGCACGCGCTCGGCGCCGAGGTGACCGTCCTGTCGCAGTCCCTGCGCAAGCAGGAGGACGGCCTCAAGCTGGGCGCCGACCACTACTACGCGACCAGCGACCCGAAGACCTTCGAGGAGCTGGCCGGCACCTTCGACATCATCCTGTCGACGGTCTCGGCCCCGCTCGACTTCGGCGCGTTCCTCTCGCTCCTGAAGACCGACGGCGCCCTGGTGAACGTGGGCGCCCCCGAGGAGCCCATCTCCCTCAACCTGTTCTCCGTGATCGCGGGCCGCAAGTCTCTCTCCGGCTCCGGCATCGGCGGCATCCAGGAGACCCAGGAGATGCTCGACTTCTGCGCCGAGCACGGCCTGGGCGCCGAGATCGAGCTGATCGAGGCGAGCCAGATCAACGAGGCGTACGAGCGCGTGCTCGCGAGCGACGTGCGGTACCGGTTCGTGATCGACACGGCGACGATCTGATCCCCTGGACCCTGTCCGGGGCTTTGTCCGGGGCACTGCCCAGGGCATTACCTGAGGCGTAATCGACGGTCCGGCCGTCCCCCGGCAGGATCGAGTCATCGAACCGATCCTGCCGGGGAGGACCCCATGACCGCCTACGCCATCGCCGCCCTGCGCAACACCACCGTGCCGAACGAAGAGGTCTTCGACTACATGGAGCGCATCCAGTCGACCCTCGACCCGTTCGGCGGCCGCTTCCTCGTGCACGGCGCCCAGCCGGAGGACATCGAGGGGTCGTGGCCGGGGGGCGTCGTCGTCATCTCGTTCCCTGACAAGGCCGCGGCCCACGGCTGGTACGACTCCGACGCCTACCAGGAGCTCATCCCGCTGCGGACACGGAACCTGGACGGCGAGGTGATCTTCGTGGAGGGGGTTCCGGAGGGCTACGACCCGTCGACCACGGCGGCGCGGATGCGGGCGGAGGCGGGGCGGGGCGCGTGACGTGGACGCAAGACGTGGGGGCATCGTTTTCTGCCGCGGGCAGAACGATGTGCCGCACGCCGTGCGCCGCTCCTACGCTGAGCCCGTGAGCAGCCACGCGTCGAACCAGGCCCGCGTCATCCCTCTGCGCCCGGACCTGCGCCCGGGCCCGCGCCCCGCCCCGGCTGAGCCCGCCGGGGCGCCGCCCAAGGAGCCGCTCTGGCGCGACGTCGTGGGTGATGTCCTGCGCCGCGAGCGCCTCGCCCAGGAACGCACGCTGAAGGACGTCGCCGACGCGGCCCGGATCTCCCTCCCGTACCTCTCCGAGATCGAGCGCGGCCTCAAGGAGGCGTCGTCCGAGGTACTGGCGGCCGCGGCCCGCGCCCTGGGTCTCGGCCTCGCCGACGTCCTGGCCCTCGGCCGGTGCGAACTGCTCCGCCTCGCGACTCCGCCCGCCCGCCACACCGCCCGCCGGGCCGCCCCGCGCCAGGGCGAGGTACGCCTCGCGGCCTGAGGACGCCGCATCGGACACGCGCGTACGAGGATCCCGTTGTCAGTGGTCGCGCCGGAACGCCCGCCGGTACGCCCGCCGATGAGGCGAGCCCGCCCCGCCTAGCCCTGCATCGCCCGCCGCGCGCCGACCTCGGTCGGATACTCGCGCACGGTGAGCGCGGCGACGCTCCACCCCACGCAGAACGCGGCGAACGCCGGCATGACAGGAGCCGCGATCACCACGAGGCCACGGCCGAGGACGGCCAGACCGGTGGAGCGCCGGACGGAAGCACGCCGCGCGGCACGCGCCCGCCCGGGCCTGGGCGGGTCGAGCAGGTCCCTGCGGTGCGCCCGCCGCTGCACGATCCAGCCCCACACGGCGCCCACACAGCCCGCGACGACCTGCGCCACGTCCCACACGGTGCGCACGCCCGACGGCAGCGCCCCACGAAACCCCGAGTAGAGGCTCAGCGAGACGAAACAGAAGAACGCCAGCACGACCAGCCACAGCACACCGGTCCCGGTACGCCGCATCCAGTACCGCGCCCCGCGCTCGTACCAACTGGTCCCGAGTCCGGGCAGCACCGGAATCCGTCCACCGCCCGGCGCGGGCGCGGCCCCCGCGGCGGGAACCTCAGAAGATGCTCTTGATGCCACCCCAGACATCCTTCCCGAGTCGCTTGAAGTCGTCCCCGGTCTGGGAGAGGACATGGCCGCTGCCGTGCAGCACGCCGCCCACCACGCCGTCCTTGTGGATGTCCTCGCTCCAGTGCTCGTGGAAGGCGTGGTCGACGACACCGGTCGCGCCGATCACGACCGCGCCGCCGACCCCGGCCACCACGGCTACGGGGACGTCGAAGGGTGCGGCGGCCACCAGGCCCGCGGTGATGGCCGTACCGGCCACGAGGCCGCCGACGTTGGCACCGCCGTCCACGGCTATCGAGTGCTGCCAGGACCAGCCCTTGTCGTGGTCGTCCGACGCCTCCAGCAGACCACACGTGCCCGCGGCGGCGACATCCAGGACCGGGATCTCCTTGAGGAAGTCCGGGAGCTTCTCCACTCCCTCGCCGACGCGCAGCGCGTCCGCGGCATCGGCCAGTTTCACGTTCAGAGCGCGGTCGTAGGGCAGCGCGGTGCTCCCGTGATCGGCGCGGGCGATGTCCTGCTCCAGCGACTCGACGTCCGCGACGGCGTCGCGATAGGCGCCCTTGGCGGGGAGGTCGTCGGGCAGCCGGCGGCCCTGCTGCTGGAACGTCCTCCGTTCCTTGCGGAGTGCTTTCTTGGCGGCGTTCTCCTCGGACTTGGCGTCGTCGATCCTCGCCCGTGCCTCCTTGCCGCCGGCCCGCGCGTCCTCTGCGTCGTAGGCGTACAGGCCGCGCAGATAGTCGGCGAGGGTGACCTTGTCGCCGGGGGAGACCTTCGCGGTGGCCTGGGCGTACAGGCCGCGCAGCCGGTCGGCGGCGACGAGGCGCGCGTGCTGGGCGGTGTGCAGGACCTCCTTGCGCACGGTGTCGTACTCCGTGGCCGCGGAGATCGTCTTCTGGTCGTCGGCGCTGGGCGGATCGGCGGTGACGAACGCCTGCGGAACGCCCTTGTCGCCCATGGGAACGCCCTTGCGCGTGGCGATGTGCTCGGCGTTCTTCAGTGCGGTGTCACAGGCGGAGAGCGCGTCGACGAGCGTGCCGAGGATGTCCCCGGCGTCGTGCACGAGGCCCGCGAAGGCGCCCGCGGTCAGGGCGTCCTCGCTCCAGGCGGCACGGAAGCTCTCCGCCGCCTCGCCCTTCCAGCCCGCGTCGTCCACCAGCGAGTCCACGGCGCCGCCGAGCGGATGGACGACGCCTTCGAGCGCCTTCTTGGCGTTGCGGTACGTCTCGGCCATCGTGCGCAGCGCGCCGATGTCACCGCCGACCCAACTGTCGGCCATCAGCCCTCGCCCGCCATCAGGTCCTCGAACAGGCCGTGTACGTCGATGTCGTGCCGCCGCAGCGAGTCGCGGGCGGCGGTGACCTTGTCGCCGTGGTCGTCGAGCCGGTCGGCGAAGCCGGTGTGCAGGGCGACGATGAGGTCGGCGACCTCCTTGACGGCGTGATCGAGCCCGGCGTCGCCCCCGCCGGCCAGGGGCGGGGCGACCTGGGGGTGCAGCTCCCGGTAGTGGCCGGCCTCGCGGTGGAAGGTGCCGGCCATGGAGGTGAGGTCGCTCATGACCACCTTGAGATCGGCCATCAGGACACCTCCCGGGCGTAGGCGACCAGGTCGGCCGGCTGCCAGTTGTGGTGCCCCGGCGCCACCTCGGGGTCGAGGCGGACACGCGCGCCGTGCTCACGCATGCCCTCGGCCAGCGGGCCGATCGAGGCGGCGATCCACGGCTGGGCCGGGCCGAGCGCGGACACCAGCTTCTCCAGCGTGGTGAACGCGAGGGCCACACTTTTGTCCGAGGGGTGCGCGAACAGCTCGTAGGCGATGAAAGGAACGCGGGCGGGGCGGCCCTCCGCGTCCGTGATGTCGGCATAGCGGGGATGCGCCGGTACGTACACGGCCGTGTGGTAGGCGGGAACACCGGGCTTCGGGCCCGACCCGTCATCGTGCGCGAGCGCCCCCGCGTCGACGCCGCCCACGTAGTCGAGGAGCCGTGAACGCCTGTACGCCGGACCGGTGTCGGCCCCTGCGGGAGGTTTCGCTTCGGCGTGCTCGGCATAGTCGAGAAGCCGCGAACGTATCGGCACCTCCACCGCTGGTCTCCCCTTCGCCGCGGACGCTTTCGTTCCGTCACACTAGCCAGCAAAGGAAAGGGCGAATCCCGCTATGTCGCCTGCCGTCAGGGCCACATGCCGAACGCATACGGCGCCTTGGCCACGACCTGGCCACCCGTTGACCACCCGATGACCGGGACGGCGACGGAGGAGGGGGTTCGGGCGGCGGGTGCCGTCATGTGACGACTACGCCAGGGACCAGAGCCGCCAGACCTGAAATGAAGCTGCCCACACCGGCCAGCGTGACGATCGCCGCCTTGCCGTCCGAGAACAGGCCGGAGCAGAACGCGCGCACCTGTCGCCGCAAGATCAGCATCTTGAGTTTCTGCCACCGGTGCTGGTGAATGTGGCAGCCCAGCAGCAGTCCCGAGGCGTTGTTGCGGCAGCCGTCCACCCGTCCTCGCACCGGTGCGCCGCACGTCACGGGGGCTTGGAAGAAGCACCACAGGAGCACGGCCGCGGAGAGCGTGATGACCACCGCCGGACCAGCGGAGGAGTTGATCCATGCCGCGATCAGAAGAGCGCCGGCCAGGACGCCCCACCACCGGTCCAGTCCGCCGAAACGCCCGCCCTTTGCCCCCGAAGCCGCCATGAGGGACATCGTGGCAAGCGAGCGGTGCTGTCGTGCAGCGCAGGAGATCCTTGACCGAAAGTGATCACCTATCGGCTGAAGGATGACGCCTGCTTGCCGGGTGCGCCCCTGGTCGGCGCCTCGGGCACGGAATCGCTGGGAACCCTCACGTGTTGAGGACAGTGGCCGTGGGATGGGTGTGCGAGCCGAGTGACCGAGCTGACAGATATTTGGAGGGACCACGATGGCTGGGCAGACGCAGAGGGCCGTGCTGGCGGGCGGATGCTTCTGGGGGATGCAGGACCTGATCCGCCGGCTCCCGGGCGTGACGGCGACCCGGGTCGGATACACCGGGGGTGACGTGCCGAACGCGACGTACCGCCACCACGGAACGCACGCGGAGGGCATTGAGATCCTTTTCGACCCTGCGAAGACCGATTTCCGCGCGATCCTGGAGTTCTTCTTCCAGATCCACGACCCGAGCACGCAGAACCGCCAGGGCAACGACATCGGCGTCAGCTACCGCTCGGCGATCTACTACGTGGACGACGAGCAGAAGCGGATCGCCGAGGACACGATCGCGGACGTGGACGCCTCCGGACTGTGGCCCGGCAAGGTCGTCACCGAGGTAGAGCCGGTCGGCCCCTTCTGGGAGGCCGAGCCCGAGCACCAGGACTACCTGGAGCGTTACCCGGACGGCTACACCTGCCACTTCCCGCGCCCGGGATGGCGGCTGCCGGCCCGCGCGGAGGGCTGACCGCCGACGTCGTCGCCCTGACGGAAGCCCCGCGCCGGGCGAGCGGCCCGGAATTCCGGGCCGCTCGGGGCGGTCAGTGGCGCAGCGTCGCCGGGCTCCCGCCGTTCGCCTCGTAGCCCGCGACCGCGAGCGCCCGGTACACCGCGTAGTCCGCCGCCGGGTCCGAGCCCGCCGTCCAGGGGAGCGCGCCGACGTGACCGTCGACGTGGAGCAGCTGCTCCATCGCCTCGGCCCAGCGCTCGCAGCGGACCAGGAAGAACACCAGGAGGTGGCGGACGTGGGCGAGCATCGGGTCGTCCGGGCGGGCGGCCTGGACGGCGAAGAGCGCGCCGTGGACCGACTTGGTGACGACCTCGCTCTGGTAGAAGCTGCGCACCAGATTGACGTCGGGCAGGTGCTCGTAGAGCGCGAAGAGGGGGAGCGCGGCGAGGAGCGAGCCGCGCGGGGCGCGCGCGGCGGCGGCCTCGGCGAAGGAGAAGGCGAGCTCGCGCGAGCCGTGCCACTTCTCGCACCAGTACCGCAGGCCCGCCAGGTGGGCACCCATGTGGCCGGGCGCCGTGTCGAGGATCTTGAGCCAGAGCTGCTCGAAGTCGTGCTGGGAGTACCCGAGGCCGCGGGCCACGGCGAGATGTGTGATGTGGGGGACCGGGTCGCCGGGGGCCAGGAGCGCCGCGTCCTCGCAGGCCGACCTGGCCTCCTCCAGGATGATCCGCCGCTCGTCGGCCTGCGCTTCACCGCCCGCGTTCCGCCAGGCCTGCTGGACGAGGAACTCCGCGAAAACCTGTGCCCCGCCCGGGTCCTTGGGCTCCTGGGCACGCCACGCGTGGAGCCACCCGGCACCGAGCCGCGGCGTCTGCGCGAGCTCCAGGGCGGCGGCGCCGGCGATCGCCTGCACACGCTCCCAGCGCTGCTCGCTCTCCTTGCCCGTGCCGGCGAGGAGCTGCTTGGCGGCGGTGAAGTCCTGGTTGCGCTGGACCACCGACATCACGTTCAACAGGTCCTGGTCGGGGCCCGGGAGCCGCACGTCCAGGTCCTCCTGGCGCATGAAGCCGTACTCCGCGGGGTCCGCCGCGTCCGGCGAACCGGGCGCGACCTGGCGTATCCCGCCGCGCCTGCGCAGCAGGTACGGGCCCAGCACCGCCCCCAACATGACCACTGCCATCAGGACCCAGAGAATTCCCATGCGTCCAAGCGAACCAGAAGGGTCGGACAATTGGCGAATGAGGCCCGGCAGGGCCGCCGCGCGGCCCGTGCGCGCACTACGCTCTGGCCGCATGAGTGACACGCACAACAGCCAGAACGCCCACGACGGTCACGGGTTCGAGACCGTGGCCATTCACGCGGGCAACACGGCCGACCCCCTGACGGGCGCCGTTGTCCCCCCGATCTACCAGGTCTCCACGTACAAGCAGGACGGCGTGGGCGGGCTGCGCGGCGGCTACGAGTACAGCCGCAGCGCCAACCCGACCAGGACCGCCCTGGAGGAGAACCTCGCCGCCCTCGAAGGCGGCCGCCGCGGCCTCGCGTTCGCCTCCGGGCTCGCCGCCGAGGACTGCCTTCTCCGTACGCTGCTCAGCCCCGGCGATCACGTGGTCATCCCGAACGACGCGTACGGCGGCACGTTCCGTCTGTTCGCGAAGGTCGTCTCGCGGTGGGGCGTGGAGTGGTCGGTCGCCGACACCAGCGACCCGGCCTCCGTGCGTGCGGCGCTCACGCCGAAGACCAAGGTCATCTGGGTCGAGACGCCGTCCAACCCGCTGCTCGGGATCACCGACATCGCCGCCGTCGCGCACGTCGCGCGGGAGGCGGGGGCGCGGCTCGTCGTCGACAACACCTTCGCGAGCCCGTACCTCCAGCAGCCGCTGGCGCTCGGCGCGGACGTCGTGGTGCACTCCCTGACGAAGTACATGGGCGGTCACTCGGACGTCGTCGGCGGTGCGCTGATCGTCGCCGACCCGGCGCTCGGCGAGGAACTGGCGTATCACCAGAACGCGATGGGCGCCGTCGCCGGGCCGATGGACGCGTGGCTGGTGCTGCGCGGCATCAAGACGCTGCCCGTGCGCATGGACCGGCACAGTGAGAACGCGACGAAGGTCGCCGACATGCTGTCCCGGCACGCGCGCGTGACGCGTGTTCTGTACCCGGGCCTTCCGGAGCACCCCGGTCACGAGGTCGCCGCCAAGCAGATGAAGGCGTTCGGCGGCATGGTGTCGTTCCAGGTCGAGGGCGGCGAGGAGGCCGCGGTCGCGGTCTGCGACCGGGCGAAGCTGTTCACTCTCGGCGAGTCCCTGGGCGGTGTGGAGTCCCTGATCGAGCACCCGGGACGCATGACGCACGCCTCGGTCGCGGGCTCGGCGCTCGAGGTGCCCGGCGATCTCGTACGTCTCTCCGTGGGCATCGAGTCGGCCGACGACCTGCTTGCCGACCTCCAGCAGGCGCTCGGCTGACACCGAGGACGGCCGCCGCGAGGAGGCGCGCCGTCACCAGCCCGTGAGGGGTGGAGTCGTCCCGGACGGCGGCTCCACCCAGGGCCTGGCCAGCAGGGCCCATACGAAGAACGCGGTCATCCCCAGGCACAGCGCGAGCCACATCAGGCGGCGCAGCACTCTCCTGCGGCGCAGGATCCGTCCGCCCCTGCGCACCGCCTCGGTGTGGATCCCGGGCGGCAGCGCTCCCTGAGCGGCCTCCAGGACCGCGCGGACCTCGCGTTCCCTGTGGGCGTGTGGGTTCATGACGGCACCTCCTCCAGGGACGGCTCGTCCTCAAGGGCCGGGGCGGGCCCGCGCGGCGGGTGGAGGACGAGCGCCATGGCGCGCGCGTGGATCACGTGGACGCGCTCCGTGGGGAGCCCGAGCAGCGCGGCCACCTGCTCCTCGCCGACCCCCTCGTAGAGGCGCAGCACCAGGATCAGCCGGGCCTGCGGGCCGAGGTGGCGCAGTACGCCGCCGTACCCGCGGTGCCGGTGCCAGGCCGCGCGGGCGAAGCGCAGGGCGAGCTCCTTGCGGGCGCGGTCGTAGGGGTCCTCGCCGCGCAGCCGGTCCCAGGAGGCGTACGTCTGCGCGAGCGCCGCCACGAGCAGCTTCCGCGCGCGCGGGTTGTCGTCGGACGGCTCCGTGGTGAGCAGGGTCGCGGCATGGAGCAGCCGCCCTGCCGCGCCCGCGACGAACGCCTCGAACTCCCGGGCCCGGCGGGCGTCCTGGAACGCGCGCCGTTCTCGCACCGCACCTCCAGCCGGGCCGCTCGGCGGCCGGTCGCTGGGACGGGACGGGCCCCGGCCGCGTGCGACAGGGGCCCGGTCTCATATGAGGGCAGGTGCGGGCCCGGGGTCAAGAGCCGGGAGCGGCTTCCCCGGAGGCGCCGGCCTGGCCCGCCTGCCGCGCGGACAGCGCGGTGTTGAAGCGTGTGAGGAGCGCGCAGAACTGTTCGCGCTCCTGCGGGGT
Source organism: Streptomyces sp. NPDC055400 (assembly GCF_053644375.1). NCBI lineage: Bacteria > Bacillati > Actinomycetota > Actinomycetes > Kitasatosporales > Streptomycetaceae > Streptomyces > Streptomyces sp. NPDC055400. The sequence goes on from NZ_JBSHLM010000014.1 coordinate 26,357, forward strand.
CCACTCCTGCGTCAACTCGGCCATCAGGGACTGCCTGGACGTGCGTACCTCGTCGAGCCGGGCGAGGCCGCGCGGCGACAGCTGGAGGACGACCGCGCGTCCGTCCTCCGGGTGGGACGTCCGCTTGACGAGGCCCGTGTCGACGAGCGGCGCGACCTGGCGCGTCACCGTCGACGAGTCGATGCCCATGCTCGCGGCGAGCGCCTTGACGCCCATCGGGCCTTCCTTGTCCAGGCGGTTGAGCAGCAGATACGCGGCTCGGTCCATCGAGTTGCGTACCTGCCCGACCCCGCCGAGCCGGGTCTGTTCGGCACGGCGGGCGAAGACCGCCACCTCGTGCTGGAGCGTTTCGAGGAGGCCGGTGTCGCCGGCGGTCGTCATGTCCATCGTTTCCGGTGGTGTGGGCATGGCCGGGGGCTCACTTCATGCGGGGGTGGTGGGTTGGGGGACAGGGTACGCGGCCGGAAGGCGGGTCGTACCGACGCTGCGCAAACCAGTCTCGGACCGTGGTCACAGCGGGAGCCGTACGGCGTGAGCTGCGAGACTTGCCGTCATGAGCTACAGCACGGCTGACTCCTTGCCGACGGTGACCCTGGACGATGTGCGCGGCGCGCAGAAGATGCTCTCGGGGGTCGCGCGGATGACGGCGATGGAGGGCAGCCGGTACCTCTCGGGGCTGGTCGGGGCGCCGGTGCACCTCAAATGCGAGAACCTCCAGCGGACCGGCTCCTTCAAGCTGCGCGGCGCGTACGTCAGGATCGCGGGCCTGCTTCCCGAGGAGCGCGCCGCGGGCGTGGTCGCCGCGAGTGCCGGAAACCATGCGCAGGGTGTAGCGCACGCGTCTTCTCTCCTCGGCGTACGCTCCACGGTCTTCATGCCGGTCGGCGCGCCCCTGCCGAAGGTCGCGGCGACCCGTGACTACGGCGCGGAGGTGCGGCTGCACGGGCAGGTCGTCGACGAGACGCTGGCGGCGGCGCAGGAGTACGCGCGCGAGACGGGCGCCGTGTTCATCCACCCCTTCGACCACCCGGACATCATCGCCGGACAGGGCACGGTCGGCCTCGAGATCCTGGAGCAGTGCCCCGAGGTGCGCACGATCGTCGTGGGCATCGGCGGCGGCGGGCTCGCCGCGGGCGTCGCGGTGGCGGTCAAGGCGGTGCGCCCCGATGTGAAGGTGATCGGCGTGCAGGCGGCGGGCGCGGCGGCGTACCCGCCCTCGCTGGAGGCCGGGCGGCCGGTGTCGATCCCGTATCCGGCGACGATGGCCGACGGCATCAGGGTGGGGCGGCCCGGTGACGTGCCGTTCCGGCTGGTCGAGGAGCTGGTCGACGAGGTCCGTACGGTCTCCGAGGACGAGCTGTCGAGCGCGCTGCTGCTCTGCCTGGAGCGGGCCAAGCTGGTCGTCGAACCGGCCGGGGCGAGCCCGGTCGCGGCGCTCCTGAGCGACCCGCGCTCCTTCGAGGGCCCGGTCGTGGCGCTGCTGTCCGGCGGCAACGTCGACCCGCTCCTGATGCAGCGGATCCTGCGCCACGGCATGGCCGCCGCCGGCCGTTATCTGTCGCTGCGGCTGCGGTTGACGGACCGTCCCGGCGCCCTGGCCACGCTTCTCGGCGTGCTGTCGGTGGTCGACGCCAACGTCCTTGACGTGAGCCATGTACGGACCGATCCCCGGCTCGGGCTCACGGAGGCCGAGGTCGAGCTGCACCTGGAGACGAAGGGGCCGGTGCACTGCGCCGAGGTGGGCGCGGCACTGCGGGACGCGGGTTACCTCGTCATCGACTGACCGGCGGAGCCGCCGGGAGATTACGGAAACCAGTTGATGAGACGCGATGTATCGCGATACCGTGTGGTGCACATCACCCATCCGTCGGGCATGCCCGGACGGACGTACCTAAGCTTTCCTGAGCAAGGCAACCAAACAGGTCACCCACAACCCATGGGGGAAGCCACATGCCAGGCGCCATCTACGCCGAAGGTCTGGTGAAGACCTTCGGCGACGTCAGGGCTCTGGACGGCGTCGATCTCGATGTCCCGGAGGGCACGGTCCTCGGCCTGCTCGGTCCGAACGGGGCGGGGAAGACCACTGCCGTGCGCTGTCTGACGACGCTGCTCACGCCGGACAGCGGCAAGGCCGTCGTCGCGGGCATCGACGTTCTCAAGCATCCGAACGAGGTGCGGCGCTCGATCGGACTCTCCGGCCAGTTCGCCGCGGTCGACGAGTATCTGACGGGTCGTGAAAACCTGCAGATGGTCGGCCAGTTGTACCAGATGAAGGCCAAGGAGGCGAAGGCCCGCGCGTCCGAGCTGCTGGAGAAATTCAACCTCGCCGACGCCGCCGACCGGACCTCGAAGACGTACTCCGGAGGCATGCGCCGCCGGCTCGACCTGGCCGCCGCGCTCGTCGTCTCGCCGCCCGTGATGTTCATGGACGAGCCGACGACGGGACTCGACCCGCGTAACAGGCTGCAGCTGTGGGAGGTCATCCAGGAGCTGGTCGCCGGCGGCACGACCCTGCTGCTCACCACCCAGTACCTCGAAGAGGCCGACCACCTGGCGCACGACATCTGCGTGATCGACCACGGCCGCGTCATCGCGCGCGGCACGTCCGACCAGCTCAAGGCCCAGACCGGCGGCGAGCGGGTCGAGCTCGTGGTCCACGAGCGGGAGCACATGACGCCCGCCGCCGAGGTCCTCGCCGGGTTCGGCAAGGGCGAGACCACCGTCGAGCAGCACACCCGCAAGCTCACCGTCCCCGTCTCCGGCGGCGCCAAGCTCCTGGCCGAGGTCATCAGGGAGCTGGACACCCGCGGCATCGAGATCGACGACATCGGTCTGCGCCGGCCCACGCTCGACGACGTCTTCATCTCCCTGACCGGTCACGTGGCCGAGGAGAAGGAGGACGAGAACGGCCCGGGGGCGGGCGCCGCCAGGCAGCCCAAGCGGAAGAAGGAGGCCGTCAAGTGAGCGCCGTCACCCAGACCCTCGCCCCCCGCCCCGCGGGCGGCCCCGTGCAGTCCGCCAGGGACTCCCTCGTCGTCGCCAAGCGCAATCTGATCCGGATGACGCGGATCCCCGAGGTCGTCATCTTCGGGCTGATCCAGCCGATCATGTTCGTGGTGTTGTTCAGCTACGTGTTCGGCGGCTCGATGAACATCGGGGGCACCACCGACCCCGCGGTCTACCGCGAGTTCCTGATGGCCGGCATCTTCGCCCAGACCGTCACGTTCGCCACGGCGGGCGCCGGCGCGGGCATCGCCGACGACATGCACAAGGGCCTCATCGACCGCTTCAGGTCGCTGCCGATGTCCCGTGGCGCCGTTCTCACCGGCCGCACCCTCGCGGACCTCGTGCAGACGGCCCTGACCCTGCTCGTCCTCGCGATCGTCGCGCTCCTGGTGGGCTGGCGCATCCACGAGGGCGTCCCGAAGGCCCTCGGCGCCTTCGGCCTGCTGCTCCTCCTCGGATACGCGTTCACGTGGATCGGCGCCCTCATCGGCCTGTCCGTACGCACCCCCGAGGCGGCCACGTCGGGCGGGCTGGTCTGGCTCTTCCCGGTGACGTTCATCTCGAACGCGTTCGTGGACTCCAGCCAGATGACGCCCTGGCTGCGCCACATCGCCGACTGGAACCCGTTCAGCGCCACGGTGCAGGCCTGCCGCGAGCTGTTCGGCAACCCCGGCGTCTCCGGCTCCCCCGCCTGGCCCATGCAGCACCCCGTGTGGGCCTCGCTGCTCTGGTCCGTCGTGATCATCGTCGTCTTCCGGACCCTCTCGGTCCGCAAGTACCGCAACGCGACGGCCTGACGGCTTCGGCCCCGCGCGCGAACACGCGAAGGCCCCCGGCGCAGCACGCGCCGGGGGCCTTCGCCATACGGTCGGTTCAGCCGTCGTACGGCTTCTCAGCCGTTGTAGGGCTTCGCCGCGAGGATCTTCACCGAGGCGAGCTTGCCGTTCGGCAGCTCGTACTGGGCGTCCTCGCCGATCTTCTTGCCGTTCACGCCGGAGCCCAGTGGGGACTGCGGCGAGTACGTCTCGATGTCGGCGCTCGCGTACTCACGCGAGGCGAGCAGGAACGTCATGGTGTCGTCCTCGTCGCCGTCGAAGGCGATCGTGACGACCATGCCGGGGGCGGCGACGCCGGCCGCGGCAGGCGCCTCGCCGACCTTGGCCTTCTCCAGGAGCTGGGTCAGCTGGCGGATGCGGAGCTCTTGCTTGCCCTGCTCCTCCTTGGCCGCGTGGTACCCGCCGTTCTCGCGCAGGTCGCCCTCCTCGCGTGCCGCCGCGATCTTCACGGTGATCTCGGCGCGCGCGGGACCAGACAGGTACTCCAGCTCGTCCTTGAGCTTGGTGTACGCCTCCTGCGTGAGCCAGGTGACGTCTTCGCTGGTCTGGGTCACAGGTGCTCCTCGTAGGTACTGGGAATACAAAGCATCGCCCTACCCAGAAGCATGTGCCTTCACGGGTGGGCGAAACCACGAGCCTAACAATTCACGTGCCGAAGGGGGAGGACATATGCCATCAAGAATTCGTCACCGCAGGTCAGGCGCCGAAACCCGTACGGCCGCAGTACGGCCGAACGTACGGTCGCCGTGTGGTCACCCCGTGTGGCAGCCGAGCAGTTCCGCGCTGGTGCCGCGGGCCGTGGTGCGCAGCGTCACGACCTTGTCGATCCGGCTGTCGCGCTGGTCGAAGCGGAAGTCCGCGCGGCCCACCTCGGCGCCGTCGGCGGACTGCGACCGGATGGTGCAGTAACCCTTGGCGTCGCTGTCCTTACGGACCTCGAGGTGCACCTTGACCGCCGCGTCGGAGGCCTTGAAGGTGATGACCTCGGCGCTGATCTTCGTACCGAAGACGTAGTGGTAGCCGAACCAGCCGATCAGGACGACGAGCAGGGCGCCGAGCACGGCGCCGACGATCTTCAGGGTGCGGTCCGCTCGTTCGTCGGCGGAGCGGGAGCGGCCGTAGCGGCCGTCCGGGAGCTGCTCACTCACCGCACTCATGATCGTTCCTCTCGCGCGGGGCGGGTCGAGGACCGGCCCCGGACAGACTGCCGGAATTTTCCGCCCCCCGGTTCCGTCACTATAGAAGCCGCCCAATGCGCTGTATGACCGAGGGCGCCTTATTCACCGAGTCATTCACTGAGGATCTTGTCTTGACTGAGCAGCTGCGACTGATGGCCGTTCACGCCCACCCCGACGACGAGTCGTCGAAGGGCGCGGCCACCATGGCCAAGTACGTGTCCGAGGGGGTGGCCGTCCTTGTCGTGACCTGCACGGGCGGGGAACGCGGCTCCATCCTCAACCCGAAGCTTCAGGGGGACACGTACATCGAGGAGAACATCCACGAGGTACGCAAGAAGGAGATGGACGAGGCCCGCGAGATCCTGGGCGTCGACCAGGAGTGGCTGGGCTTCGTCGACTCGGGCCTGCCCGAGGGCGACCCGCTGCCGCCGCTGCCCGACGGCTGCTTCGCGCTCGAGGACGTCGACAAGGCCGCCGGGGAGCTGGTCAGGCAGATCCGCTCGTTCCGTCCGCAGGTCGTCACGACGTACGACGAGAACGGGGGCTACCCGCACCCCGACCACATCATGACCCACAAGATCTCGATGGTGGCTTTCGAGGGCGCGGCGGACACCGAGAAGTACCCGGAGTCCGAGTACGGCGCGGCCTACCAGCCGCAGAAGCTCTACTACAACCAGGGCTTCAACCGCCCGCGCACCGAGGCGCTGCACCAGGCGATGCTCGACAACGGCCTGGAGTCGCCCTACGCGGAGTGGCTCAAGCGGTGGGACGAGTTCGAGCGGGTCGAGCGGACGCTCACCACGCACATTCCGTGCGCCGACTTCTATGAGATCCGCGACAAGGCGCTGATCGCGCACGCCACGCAGATCGACCCCGACGGCGGCTGGTTCCGGGTCCCGATGGAGCTCCAGCGGGCGGTGTGGCCGACCGAGGAGTACGAGCTCGCGAAGTCTTTCGTCGATACCTCCCTCCCCGAGGACGACCTCTTTGCGGGCATCCGCGACAATGCCTGACATGAGCGCAAGCGCAAGCCTGGCAATGACGCACCTCGTCCCCCTCGCCAAGGAGGTCGACGAGAACAAGGTGACCCCGGGTGTCCTCGGTTTCATCGTCTTCGCGGTGATGGCCGTCGCCGTCTGGGGCCTGATGAAGTCGATGAACCGCCACATGGGCAAGGTCGACTTCAAGGAGAAGACGGACGCCGCCGCGGACCCCGCGGCCGGCTCCCCGGCCTCGCCCGCCAAGGGCTGACGCCCCGCTGAACGGAACACGCTCGGCACGGCAGTGAGCCGCGCCGAGCGCTTTCGCGCTGCGCTGGCACGCTCGCGCGCGCCCGCAGCCCCCTCGTATCCGGCGCCACATCCCCGGCCCTACGCGCTCAGGCCCCCGAAGCGCCTCGCGCCCTCGCGCCACGCACCGTCTCGCGCTGAGCGTCCTCGCGTCACGCGCCGCCCAGCAGTGCCCCGCCCTCTCACCTCACCGCCCCCACCTCCACGCCCATCACGTCGCGGGCGTGGCGTTTGGGGACCATGCCCAGGCGCCAGGCCTGCCAGCCTGCCTCCAGATCCGCGCCGCGTTCCAGGAGGAGCTGGTAGGCCTCCACGTAGTCGTCGAGCTTGGCGTCCCGGCCGGCGTGGGTGGCGCGGGCGAGCTGGGACAGCTCTTCCTGCGCCACGGCCGTGCCGATCTCCGAGCCGCCCGGGGACGCGTACGGCAGCAGCGTGCACCGCAGGAAGTCCGCCCAGTCCTCACCGCGGCGGTCGCCGTACGACGCGAACAGCGCCGCCGCCTCCTCGCACAGGGTCAGGGCCTGGGCCGCGCGCCCGTTGCCCGCGTCCACCACCGCCAGTTCCAGGCACGTCCACCCCTCGCCGTGCGCGACGCCGATGCGCTGGAAGTCGGCGCGGGCGTCGACCAGGAGCTGGCGCGCGAACCCGGAGTTGCGCAGCGAGCCCGTCTGCGCGGCGCGCTGGTCACGCGTGACCCGGGCCGAGTGGTGGCGGGCGCAGGCGAGCCCGTACACGTCGCGCATCCGCGAGAACATCGTGCGGGAGCGCTCCAGCTCGCGTACCGCCTGGTCGAGGTTGCCGCTCTCCTCCAGGGCCTGGCCCAGGTAGTAGAGCGTCCAGGCCTCGCCGCGCGCGTCCTCGTTGTCGCGGTGGCGCGAGGCGGCCTGGCGCAGTCCGTCGACGGCCGCCGACGCATCGCCGTCCACCAGGTGCACCCGCGCCAGCTGCGTGAGCGCCCACGCCTCGCCGCGGCTGTCGCGCGTACGGCTGTACAGGTCGAGCGCGGTGCGCAGCTCACGCTCCGCGCCCGGCACGTCGCCGATGCGCAGGCACAGCTGCCCCAGCTGGAAGTGCGCCCACGCCTCGCCGTGCACGGACTCGTTCTCGCGGTGCAGGGCCAGCGCCGAGGTCAGCAGATCGAGCGCCTCTTGTACGTGGGCCCGGTCGCGCTCCACCGCGGCGAGCGCATGCATCGTCCAGCCCCGGTCGCCCGCCGTCTCCTCCGTGACCTGGAGGTCGAGGGCCTCGCGGAGCTTCGCCGCCGCCTCCTTGAGCTGACCCTGGTGGTGCAGCGTGATGCCCAGCGAACACAGGGCGCGGGCCGCGCCCGCGTTGTGGTGCGCCTCGAAGTAGAGGTCCACCACGGACGCCAGCGTCGTACGCGCCTTGTCGAGCTCGCCGAGCTGGCGCGCCGCGATACCCGTGCGCCACTGGACCGAGCGCACGAGAAGCCCCTGGTCGACGGCCTGGGTGAGCTCGCTGATCTCGCCGAGCCGGTAGAGGTCGCCGCGCAACAGGCAGTAGTCGCACAGGGCGCCGAGCAGATTGAGCACGGCCGCCTGGTCGACGCCCTCCGTGCCACGCAGCGTCGCCGTGATGAAGCTGGACTCGTCGTCGAGCCAGCGCAGCGCGGCGTCCAGCGAGGTGAAGCCGTGCGGGCCGACCTGGCCGGCGCGCGTCGACATCTTGCCGTCGACGAGCCGGATCACCGAGTCCGCGAGCTCCGCGTAGTTCTGGATGAGGCGTTCCTGAGCGGCCGTCCGCTCGGCCGGTTCCTCCTCGTCGAGGAGACGGGCCTGCGCGAAGGAGCGGACGAGGTCGTGCAGCCGGTACCGGCTGCCCCGCACGTGGTCGATCAGCCCGGCGCGCGACAGCGCCGTCAGATGGCGGGAGGCCTCCGACTCGTCCGTCGCGAGGAGCGCGGCCGCCGCGGCCGCACCGAGCGAGGCCCGCCCGGCCAGCGCGAGCCGCCGCAGCAGCCGCCGGGCCGCCTCCGGCTGGTCGGTGTAGCGCAGCCACAGCACCCGTTCGACCGGCTCCACGGGCCCGTACGCGCCCAGGTCGGACGCCAGTGCGCGCGTCGTGCGCGGCCCGATCGCGGAGCCCGCGATGCACAGCGCCAGCGGCAGACCACCGCACAACTCCCTTACCGTGTCCGATGATTCGGAGTCGTAGGGCCCCGAGTCGTCCTCCGCGGACTCGCGCAGCAGTTCCTCCGAGCCCGCCGCGTCCAGCGCGTCCACCGGCACCTGGTGCACCCACGCCGGGACGTCCGCCGGCAGGTCGAGCGGCTTGCGCGCCGTCACCAGGACGAGGCTGTCGGACCGCTCGGGGATCAGCGTGCGCACCTGCTCCGCGTCGTTCGCGTCGTCCAGGACGACCGTGACCGCGAGCCCCGTCAGATGCTGGTGGTACAGCTCGCTGAGGCGCCGCACCTGCTGCTCCTGCGAGGAACGCTCCCGGAAGAGCAGCTGCTCGCGCGGCGCGCCGAGCCGGTTCAGCAGATGGAGCAGCGCGTCCCGCGTCGACAGCGGGGCCTCGGGCGCGTCGCCCCGCAGGTCCACGACGCACGCGCCGCGGAACTGGTCGCGCAGCTCGTGCGCCGCCCGCACCGCGAGCGTCGTGCGGCCGGAGCCGGGCGCGCCGTGCAGCACGACGACGGTGGGCCGGGTCTCGGTGCTCGCGCGCGCCGCGTGCACCCACTGGGCGATGCGCTGCATCTGCGCCCTGCGGCCCGCGAACGGGCCCTGCGGCTCCGGGAGTTGGCCGAAAGACTGCTCCAGGACGTTGCGCCGCCTGGCCGCCGCGCTCTTGTCGGTACGGCGCAACTGCGGTGTCGGCTTCTTCGCGCCGGTCCCCGCGGTGGCGGCGAGGACGCGCTGCTGATCGAGGAAGGGCCGGATCCCCCGCACGTCGAGCGCCGTCAGCCACTGCAGTCTCAGCTGTTCGGGCCCGCCGGGCTGGCTCCTCGCCCCGGCGCGGCGGCTCGCGGCGGGCACGTGAGAGGCCGTCACCTTCGCGACGGTCGTGGCGGCGCCCAGCACGGCGACGGCCGCGCCCGCGCCGACCGCGGTCCCCGCGCCCGTGCCGAGCAGCAGGTCGGCCAGGCAGGCGCCCACCGCGGCAACGGCCGTGACCAGCAGCGGAGTCGATCCCCGCTCCTGGGCGAAGCGCTGCCCGAACGACATCTGCCCGGCCTCGGCCTCGTCCAGGGCGTGTGTGTACTGCGTGTACTCCTCGGTGGCGGTCTCCGCCATGGCGTCGAGCGCACCGCGCGCACGGGACAGCAGCACCCCGCCGTCCGTGCGCCCGCCCGAACGCCGTACTTCTTCCTCCACGGCCCGGGCCAACAGCCCCTCGGCTTCCGCCCGATGGCTGTCTCGCATCTCAGGTCCCCCTCCGGCGGCAACGGTTCCGCGTCAAGTGTGCTGCGTATGGGGTCACGGCGCGAGAGGCCCGGGATCAAAGGGCCGATCGGCGACCGGTGTGCGCGAGGATGGGGCGCATGCCGAACCGACTGGCCCATGAGACGTCCCCCTACCTTCTCCAGCATGCCGACAACCCCGTCGACTGGTGGCCCTGGTCGGCCGACGCCTTCGAGGAGGCGCGGCGGCGCGGGGTCCCGGTGCTGCTCAGCGTCGGATACTCCAGCTGCCACTGGTGCCACGTCATGGCGCACGAGTCCTTCGAGGACGAGACGACCGCCGCCCTCATGAACGACCGCTTCGTCAGCATCAAGGTCGACCGCGAGGAGCGCCCCGACGTCGACGCCGTCTACATGGAGGCCGTGCAGGCCGCCACCGGCCAGGGCGGCTGGCCCATGACCGTGTTCCTCACGCCCGAAGCCGAGCCGTTCTACTTCGGCACCTACTTCCCGCCCGAGCCGCGGCACGGAATGGCGTCCTTCCCGCAGATCCTGGAGGGCGTGGCGCAGGCGTGGGCCGAGCGCAAGGACGAGGTCGCCGAGGTCGCCGCGAAGATCGTGGGCGATCTGGCCGGGCGCGAGCTGCCGTACGGGGACACGCAGATCCCCGGCGAGGGCGAGCTCGCGCAGGCGCTGCTCGGCCTGACCCGCGAGTACGACGAGGCGAACGGCGGATTCGGCGGCGCCCCCAAGTTCCCGCCGTCGATGGTGATCGAGTTCCTGCTGCGCCACTACGCCCGCACCGGCGCCGAGGGCGCGCTCCAGATGGCCGACGACACGTGCGAGCGGATGGCGCACGGCGGGATCTACGACCAGCTGGGCGGCGGTTTCGCGCGCTACTCCGTCGACCGCGAATGGGTCGTGCCCCACTTCGAGAAGATGCTCTACGACAACGCGCTGTTGTGCCGCGCCTACGCGCATCTGTGGCGGGCCACGGGTTCGGAGACGGCCAGGCGGGTCGCACTGGAGACCGCGGACTTCATGGTGCGGGAGCTGCGGACGAACGAGGGCGGGTTCGCGTCCGCGCTGGACGCGGACAGCGAGGACGCCGACGGCCGCCACGTCGAGGGCGCGTTCTATGTGTGGACGCCGGGGCAGCTGCGCGAGGTGCTCGGCGACGCGGACGCCGAGCTGGCCGCCGAGTACTTCGGCGTGACGCAGCAGGGCACCTTCGAGGAGGGCGCTTCCGTCCTCCAACTCCCGCAGCAAGAGGCCGAGTTCGACGCCGCGCGCATGGAGGACGTCCGGCGCAGGCTGTTCGCCGCGCGCGCCGAGCGGCCGGCCCCCGGGCGGGACGACAAGGTCGTCGCCGCGTGGAACGGCCTGGCGATCGCCGCGCTCGCGGAGACCGGCGCGTACTTCGACCGGCCGGACCTGGTGCAGGCCGCACTCGCCGCCGCCGACCTGCTCGTACGGCTCCACATGGACGCGCGGGCGCGCATCGCCCGTACCAGCAAGGACGGCCGGGCCGGCGCGAACGCCGGGGTCCTCGAGGACTACGCGGATGTCGCCGAGGGCTTCCTCACGCTGGCGTCCGTGACGGGCGAGGGGGTCTGGCTGGAGTTCGCCGGGTTCCTCCTGGACCACGTCCTCGACCAGTTCACCGACGCGGAGTCCGGCGCCCTGTACGACACGGCGGCGGACGCGGAGCAGCTGATCCGCAGGCCGCAGGACCCGACCGACAACGCCACGCCCTCGGGCTGGAGCGCGGCGGCGGGCGCGCTGCTCTCGTACGCGGCTCAGACCGGTTCGGAGCCCCATCGCACCGCCGCCGAGCGGGCGTTGGGTGTGGTGCGGGCGCTCGGGCCGCGTGCCCCGCGTTTCATCGGGCACGGGCTCGCCGTCGCGGAGGCGCTGCTCGACGGGCCGAAGGAGGTCGCCGTCGTGGGCGAGATCGGCGGTGAACTTCATCGCACGGCGCTGCTCGGCACGGCGCCGGGCGCGGTTGTCGCGGTGGGCGAAGCGGGCTCCGGCGAACTGCCGTTGCTGGCGGACCGGCCGCTCGTCGACGGCCGCCCGGCCGCGTACGTGTGCCGCAACTTCACCTGCGACGCCCCTGTCACCGACGCCCAGGAGCTCGCGGCGAAGCTGCAGGACTGAAACGGGCCGGGCGCTGCCAGGCGCCAGGGGGTGTCCGGCGCCTAGAGGCCGGTCCTGAACGTCTCCAGCGTCCGGTCCAGCAGGTCGCGCAGCTCTTCCTGGTGGCCGTGCTCGGCCCAGTACAGGGTGGCTTCCATGAGCGCGCCGACCAGCGCCATCGCGTAGACGCGAACCTCAAGGCTGTCGGCGTCGCGGCCGGTGCGCTCGCCGATCACCCGGCACAGCAGTTGCCCGGTGACGGACATGGACTCCATCATCCGGGAGCGCACTGCGGGCACCTCGACCTGGAGCCTGGTCCGCAGGCGTGACATCTCGGGATTGTCGTCGAACCCGAGGTGCACGGCCTGCGCGGTCACGTGCTTCAGCGAGTCGATGATCGACTCGTCCGAAGGCCGCGCCCGCAGCTCGGCCTCCAGGACCGCGTCGTACTCGTCCGTGAGGACGATGTCCTCCTTGGTCGGGAAGTACCGGAACACCGTGGACGGCGACACCTCCGCGGCCTCGGCGATCTGCTCGACCGTCGTCGCGTCGTACCCCTGCTCGGTGATCAGGCGGTACGTCGCGTCCCTGATCGCGACCCGGGTCTTGAGCTTCTTGCGTTCGCGTAGGCCCATCCCGGGGTGGTCGGCGGCGGGGGTGGAGCGTGTGGAGGCGGCCATGGGGCTCATTCTCGGGCATCACCGGGGGCCGGGGCCACGCCGGCGGACGGCGCGGTACGGGGGAGCAGCGCGGCCGCGAGCAGGGCGGTGACCAGCGACGCGGCGCCCACGACGAGCAGCACGATGTTCATGCCGAGGGTGGCCGCGAGCGTGTTGAGCAGGAAGCCGCGGCCGGCCGGCAGGGTGAGGTCGAGGAGCGGCCGCTCGCTGCGCCGCTCGCGCAGGACGAGGGCCGTGACCAGGGCGACGGGGGCCGCGAACAGGGGCCAGCGCCACAGGGTCGGTCCAGCCGCGGGGCGGCGGCCTCAGGCGTGCTGGTACGCCACCAGCGAGATGCCGACGTAGTGCACGACGAACGCCGCGAGCGTGAGCGAGTGGAAGACCTCGTGGAAGCCGAACCAGCGCGGTGACGGGTTCGGGCGCTTGATCCCGTAGATCACGCCGCCCGCGCTGTAGAGAAGCCCGCCGACGATCACGCAGACGAGCACGGCCGTGCCGCCCGCGTGCAGGAAGTCGGGCAGGAAGAAGACGGCCGCCCACCCCATCGCGATGTAGCAGGGGGTGTAGAGCCAGCGCGGGGCGCCGACCCAGAAGACGCGGAAGACGATGCCCGCCGCGGCGGCGGCCCAGATGCCCCACAGCAGCCACTGGCCCTTGGCCTCGGGGAGCAGCAGCATCGTGAGCGGCGTGTAGGTGCCCGCGATGATCAGGAAGATGTTCGCGTGGTCGAGGCGGCGCAGTACGCCGTCCGCGCGCGGGCCCCAGTTGCCCCGGTGGTAGAGCGCGCTCACGCCGAAGAGCAGGCAGGCTGTGAGGACGTAGATCCCGCACGCGATCCGGCCGCGGGTGGAGTCCGCGAGCGCGGTCAGCACCAGGCCGGAGATGACGACTGCGGGGAACATCCCCGCGTGCAGCCAGCCGCGCAGCCGGGGTTTCACCGGAACGGGCTCTGTCGCGGTCACTTCGGATGGCGTGGCGGCAGTCATGTGCCGCATCGTACCTACGGGACCGTAAGTGACGAATGCGAGTGGCGGTCAGTGACGCATACGAGTGGCGATCCTCACTTCGCTCAGCTGTGAGGCCCTCTGGACATATGGGCGCCCGCGTCGGATGATCATATGAGTGCGGTCGGCACCGGATGAGCGCCAGAGGGATCAACACGTGAAGCATCCGGGTCGCAGCCCCCAAGGGGCAACAACACAAAAACCCCTCATTTAGGAGCAATCGTGGCGCGCGACATCGCGGCTCCCGTTTCTTTGGGCAATGTCCCCACCAAGCACCAGGAACTGATCTCGTGGGTCAACGAGATCGCTGAACTGACGCAGCCGGACCGGGTGGTCTGGTGCGACGGGTCAGAGGCCGAGTACGAGCGCCTCGCAGAGGAACTGGTCGACAAGGGAACGTTCAAGAAGCTCGACCCGATCAAGCGCCCGAACTCGTACTACGCCGCCTCCGACCCGACCGACGTCGCGCGCGTCGAGGACCGGACGTTCATCTGCTCCGAGAAGGAGCAGGACGCGGGCCCCACCAACCACTGGAAAGCCCCCGCGGAGATGCGCGAGATCTTTCAGGGCAGCGAGGGCGACGGCGGCATCTTCCGCGGCTCGATGAAGGGCCGGACGATGTACGTCGTCCCGTTCTGCATGGGCCCGCTCGGCTCGGAGCTCTCCGCGATCGGCGTCGAGATCACCGACTCCGCGTACGTCGCCGTTTCGATGCGCACCATGACGCGCATGGGCCGGCCCGTCCTCGACGAGCTCGGCACCGACGGCTTCTTCGTGAAGGCCGTCCACACGCTGGGCGCGCCCCTGGAGGAGGGCCAGCAGGACGTGCCGTGGCCCTGCAACTCCACCAAGTACATCTCGCACTTCCCGGAGAGCCGCGAAATCTGGTCGTACGGCTCCGGCTACGGCGGCAACGCCCTGCTCGGCAAGAAGTGCTACGCCCTGCGCATCGCGTCCGTGATGGCGCGCGACGAGGGCTGGCTCGCCGAGCACATGCTCATCCTCAAGCTGACGCCGCCGCACGGTGAGTCGAAGTACGTCGCCGCCGCCTTCCCGAGCGCGTGCGGCAAGACCAACCTCGCCATGCTGGAGCCCACGATCTCCGGCTGGACCGTCGAGACCATCGGCGACGACATCGCCTGGATGCGGTTCGGCGAGGACGGCCGCCTCTACGCGATCAACCCCGAGGCCGGCTTCTTCGGTGTCGCGCCCGGCACCGGCGAGCACACCAACGCCAACGCCATGAAGACGCTGTGGGGCAACTCCGTCTTCACGAACGTCGCGCTCACCGACGACAACGACATCTGGTGGGAGGGCATGACGGAGGAGACTCCGGCGCACCTCACCGACTGGAAGGGCAACGACTGGACCCCCGAGTCGGGCGTCCCGGCCGCGCACCCGAACGCGCGCTTCACCACCCCCGCCTCGCAGTGCCCGATCATCGCGCCCGAGTGGGAGGACCCGAAGGGCGTGCCGATCTCGGCGATCCTCTTCGGCGGCCGCCGCGCCTCCGCCGTGCCGCTGGTGACCGAGTCCTTCGACTGGAACCACGGCGTGTTCCTCGGAGCGAACGTCGCCTCCGAGAAGACCGCCGCCGCCGAGGGCAAGGTCGGCGAGCTGCGCCGCGACCCGTTCGCGATGCTCCCGTTCTGCGGCTACAACATGGGCGACTACATGGCCCACTGGGTCGACGTGGCCAAGGACAAGGACCAGGCGAAGCTGCCGAAGATCTACTACGTGAACTGGTTCCGCAAGAACGACGCGGGCAAGTTCGTGTGGCCCGGCTTCGGTGAGAACAGCCGCGTCCTGAAGTGGATCGTCGAGCGCCTGGAGGGCAAGGCCGAGGGCGTCGAGTCGCCGATCGGCATCCTGCCGACGCGTGACTCCCTCGACACGGACGGCCTCGACCTGGCCGACTCCGACCTCGACTTCCTGCTGACGGTCGACAAGGAGGTGTGGCGCGATGAGGCCTCTCTGGTCCCCGAGCACCTCAACACCTTCGGTGACCACACGCCGAAGGAGCTGTGGGACGAGTACCGGGCGCTGGTGAAGCGCCTGGGCTGACGCCCCTCGGAGCACGACAGGTGACAGGGCCCCGCACAACGGCGTGCGGGGCCCTGTTCGTCCGACGGGCGCCGGGCCCTCACCCGCGTGGGTACTTTGCTGCGCCCGGTGGGCGCAAGGCGGCTCGTGGCAGACGGGCTTGTGTGTGAGGGGCGCGAGGCTGTCGCCCATGTTCACACCTCAGGTGCGATCGGTCGCACTTCGTCTGAGATCGCTCACCCGTCCTGCGCGATCAGGGTGGCGCCGAAGCTCCGCACCGCGCCACCGGTCCCTCACGGCCCGCGCCGGGACGGTGGCGGCCACCGTCCTGGCGCTCGTCCTGGCCCTGCCCGGCGCGGCGGTCGCCGCCCCCGGCGACCTGGACCCCGGCTTCGGCAGCGGCGGCAAGGTCCTCACCGGTCTCGGCGGCACCGACCACGCCAACGACGTGACGGTGCAGCCCGACGGCAAGATCGTCTCCGTCGGCGCTTCCGAAGACAGCTCCAGCCAGGAGAGCGACTTCGCGCTGACCCGCCACAACGCCGATGGCACCCTGGACACCAGCTTCGGCAGCGGCGGCAAGGTGAAGACCGCCATCAACAACAGGTTCCCGCCCGAAGAGTTCCCGTTCCAGTGGGGCGAGGCCCGCGCCGTGGCGCTGCAGTCCGACGGCAAGATCGTGGTGGCGGGCGGCGCTTGGCGAGGGTACGAGAACTGCTGCTGGTTCGTGGTGGCCCGGTACAACAGCAACGGCTCGCTGGACACGAGTTTCGGCGGCGGCGACGGCAGGGTGTTCACCGACTTCGGCCAACCCGAAGAGGCGACGGACGTCGCCATCGAGACCGACCCCGACACCGGCGTCGAAAAGATCGTCGCCGCCGGCTATGTCGGTGGCCAGGCCGCGGTGGCCCGCTACACCTCAGAGGGCAACCCGGACCCGAGTTTCGGCGGCGGCGACGGCATGGTGACCACCAATCCGGCAGGGCCGTCCACGGAGGAAGGCGGCGACGGGCGGGCCCTGGTCCTGCAACCCGACGGAAAGATCCTCGTCGGGGGCGAGGTCGGGACGACCCGCTTCGACTTCGCGCTCATCCGCTACAACCACGACGGCAGCCTCGACACCGGGTTCGGCAGCAACGGCATCCAGCGCACCGACCTCGGGGACTACGACTCCGCGGAGGCGCTGGCGGTCCAGTCCGACGGCAAGATCGTCGCGGCCGGCGCGAGCGGCGACCGGTTCGCGGTGGCCCGCTACACCACCAACGGCACCCTGGACACCAGCTTCGACGGCGACGGCCGGGTCGTCACCCCCGGTGGCAGCGCCGAGGACATGAAGCTGCAGAGCGACGGGCGGATCGTCGTCGCCGGCCGCTCCGGCGACGACTTCGCGGTCCTGCGCTACAACACCGACGGCAGCCTGGACAGCGGCTTCGGCGCCGGCGGCAAGGCGATCACGGGCTTCGGCGCCACCGACGTCGCCCACGGCGTGGCGCTCCAGTCCGACGGCGCGATCGTCGCCGCCGGCCAGGGCGGAACGAACATCGACTTCGCCCTGGCCCGCTACCAGGGTGGCGGGACCCCGCCGCCCCCGCCCACCGCCGACCTCTCGGTCACCAAGACCGGGCCGTCCTCCGTCACCCTGGGCGACCGGGCCACTTACACCGTGCGCGTGACCAACGCCGCCACCTCCACCGCGTCCGCCACCGGAGTCGCACTGAGCGACACGCTCTCCGGAGCCGGTGCGACCCTGGTGTCGGCCACGACCGCGCAGGGCAGCTGCACCACCACCGCCACCAGCGCCACCTGCTCCCTGAACACGCTGGCCCCGGGCGCGACCGCCACGGTCACGGTGGTCGGCGAACCCCGGACCACCGGCACGCTCACGAACGCCGCCACGGTCCGCGCCAACGAGACCGACCCCGCGAGCGGCAACAACACGACCACGGCGACGAGCACCGTCAGCAACTCCCGGGGCTGCACGATCGTCGGCACCAGCGGGGCGGACACCCTCAGCGGCACGTCCGGCCGCGACGTGATCTGTGGCCTGGGAGGCAACGACACCATCACCGCGAACGGCGGCTCCGACGTCGTCTACGGCGACTACGGCAACGACAACATCGACGGCGGCTCCGGCGACGACACCCTGTACGGCAACGCCGGGAACGACACCGTGTACGGCAATTACGGCTCCGACCGGATCGTCACCACCGACAGCGTGTCCGGCAACGACACGGCCAACGGTGGCCCCAACTTCGACAACTGCAGCACTGACCCGGGTGACACGCGCATCAGTTGCCCCTGAGCATCGGCCCAGTGGGGTCCGGCCGGCTTCCCGGGTACGGGAGGCCGGCCTTCTTCATGCTCCCGCCGATGGATCGGCGGGGTCGTCGGCCGGAACGGATGCTGTGGGGCGCCCGGTCCGCGCGTCGCGAGGGTGCACGCGGACCGGGGCCGTTCGAGGGAACCCGCAGCGGTCAGCGGGCCGTGCTGAGCTGCTTCGGCTCGGCCGGCGCGACGGTGTGGGCGTCCATGCGCTCGGCCGCGAGGATGGCGACGGCGGTGTCCGCCCGGGAGGCGGCGACGACGAGGGCGCGGCCCGCGAGCGCGTGGGCCCGCGCGTGCAGAACCTCGGGCTCGCACGCTGCGGACGGCTTCGCCCGCAGGGGGGTGCGTCCGCCGCGGAGCCGGGCCACCTGTGCGGCGAGGCGCTCGGCCGCCGTGTCCAGGTCGGCGGACGGAGCCAGGGCGCGCAGCTCGTCCGTGACGGCGAGCAGGGCCGCCAGGTGCCCCGCGAGCTGGATGTCGAGCTCCTCCTCGCGGGAGCGGTGCGGAAAGTCGCCGGGGTCGGCCATGGCATGGACCGACTTGCTGCGGATCGGCTCGTACATGGGATGGCCTCCAGGCGGGTAGCTTGAAGACCATCCTAGCTTAGATTCAGTCTAAAGTTGAGTCCTGTCCCCGAAAGGGGGGCGGGCGGCGCTCAGGGCTGGCTGTAGCCGTCCAGGAAGCGGCCGATGCGGGTCACGGCCTCCGTGAGCTGGCCGACCGTCGGCAGCGTGACCACCCGGAAGTGATCCGGCTCCGGCCAGTTGAACCCCGTACCGTGCACGACCATGATCTTCTCGGCGCGCAGCAGGTCGAGGACCATCTGCCGGTCGTCCTTGACCTTGAACACCTTCGGGTCGAGCCGCGGGAAGAGGTACAGCGCGCCCTTCGGCTTCACGCACGTCACGCCCGGGATCTGCGTCAGCAGCTCGTACGCGGTGTCCCGCTGCTCCTTCAGGCGGCCGCCGGGGAGCACCAGGTCGTTGATCGTCTGGCGCCCGCTGAGCGCCGCGACGACGCCGTGCTGGCCGGGCATGTTCGCGCACAGGCGCATGTTCGCCAGGATCGTGAGGCCCTCGATGTACGAGTCGGCGTGCGCGCGCGGCCCGGAGATCGCCATCCAGCCCACGCGGTAGCCGGCCACCCGGTACGCCTTCGACATGCCGTTGAAGGTGAGGGTCAGCAGGTCCGGGGCGATGGCGGCGGTCGGCGTGTGCGTCGCGCCGTCGTAGAGGATCTTGTCGTAGATCTCGTCCGAGCAGACCAGGAGGTTGTGGCGGCGGGCGATGTCGGTGAGGCCGCGGAGCATGCCGTCGCTGTAGACGGCGCCCGTCGGGTTGTTCGGGTTGATGATCACGATCGCCTTGGTGCGGTCGGTGATCTTCCGCTCCACGTCGGCGAGATCGGGCATCCAGTCGGACTGCTCGTCGCAGCGATAGTGCACGGCGGTGCCGCCGGAGAGGGAGACCGCGGCCGTCCACAGGGGGTAGTCCGGCGCGGGGACGAGGACCTCGTCCCCGTCGTCGAGGAGCCCCTGCATCGCCATCACGATCAGCTCGGAGACGCCGTTGCCGATGAAGACGCTCTCGACGTCGGTCTCCACGCCCAGGGTCTGGTAGTGCATCATCACCGCGCGGCGTGCCGCGAGCAGGCCCTTCGCGTCCCCGTAGCCGTGCGCGTCGCCGAGGTTGCGGAGCATGTCCTCGAGGATCTCGGGCGGGCACTCGAAGCCGAAGGCGGCCGGGTTGCCGGTGTTGAGCTTGAGGATGCGGTGGCCCGCTGTCTCCAGACGCATCGCCTCCTCGAGCACCGGGCCCCGGATCTCGTAACAGACATTGGCGAGCTTCGTCGACTGGATCACCTGCATGCCGTGAGCTTACGGCCGGGTACCGCGGGACGCTCCGTGTTTTCGGACACGTGGGGCATCACGGGCGTGTCGCTTTGCCCCCATTTCGCCGACAGCTTCGCAGGAAGCACTCCGGTTCCCTACGCTCCGCGCTCATGTCCTGGCAGCACCCCCAGCACGGCGACGGCGACCTGGTCGCACCCGGATGCGCCGTACGAGGGTGATCCCTACCGGAGTGAGCCGTACCCGGACCTGCCGCACCACGCCCCGGCATACCTGGACGCCCCGGCCGGAGCCCCCGCCGGCGACCTCATATCCACCTCGCCCCTGCCCGTACTCGTACCCTCCGACGAAGGCCGGGCGGTCTTCGTCGACGGGTCCGGGCGCAGGCGGAAGCTCATGCGGCGCGTCGCCGTGGGGTTCGGCGCGGCCTGCGTCGTGTTTCTCGGCGTCGTGGTCGCCGGGCTCTTCGGCTCGGGACCTGCCGGCGGCCCGCTGCCCTGGGGGCCGCACAAGGGCGGCACGAAGGCGCCGCGTGCCGAGCGCTCGCCCTCGTCGTCCGCCAGTGAGCGGGAAGCAACCCCGGGGAAGTCCCGCGACCCGGCAGCACCCGCCGGCACTCCGTCCGCGAGCCCCAGCGCGAGCGTCGACAAGGACACCGGCAAGCAGTCGGCAGCGCCCTCCGCCGGCACGGCGCCCTCGACCACGGCGCCCACCACGTCAGCACCGGCCAGGGGAAACGGCGGTGACAACCCGGGGCGGGGCCACAGCTCCTCGGGTACGACCAAGGGACCCAAGTGAGCCGAGCCAGGCGCTCAACCACCTCCACCCCCTCACGCCCCACCCGGTCCCGATCCGCCCCCTCCCGGCGAGGTCGCAGACGCAACCCGCGCGGCCACTGGGTGCTGCTCCTGCTGACCCTCGCGGTCGCCGCCACCGCCCCGCTGTTCAGCGGCTACGGGCGCCACGAGACAGCCGCCACGCAGCCGCCCGCGGGATCCTGCCGGAAGGCGCCCGAGCGGCTCTTCACCGGCGGCCCCGTCATCGAGGAGTCGGCGATCGCCTGAACCGAGGTCCTGTCGACCGTCTCCCAGCTGTGGAAGCAGCGCTACCGCTGGTGCTACGGCACGCTCCGGGCGATGTGGAAGCACCGCCGCGCCCTGATCGAACGGCCCCGCCGGCACGTTCGGCCGCCGCGGACTCACGTACCTCACGGTCCTCCAGACGATCCTGCCGCTGCTCGCCCCGCTCGTCGACATCTTCGCGCTGTACGGACTCCTCTTCCAGGGAGCCGGACAGGCCGCCCCGGTGTGGCTCGCGTTCACGGCCGTACAGGTCTTCAGCGCCGTGTACGCGCTCCGCCTCGACCGGGAGAAGTTCGAGCCGCTGTGGACGCTGCCCCTGCAGATCTTCGTCTACCGGCAGCTCATGTACCTCGTCGTCGTGCCCTCCGTCGTCACGGCGCTGCTCGGCAACCGGCTCGGCCTGCAGCGGATGCAGCGCACCGGAACGGCTACCGGGACCCTGGACCGTTGGCCCGCCTGACAGGTTCTCCAAAGTCCTTGCAAACCCCAGGAGTTGATCCGGAACGCGGGCGTACGCTCCCGGCGCTCGGCAGCAGGAGATCCAGCGTGGTCGTGTGGGGCGGCCGCCGCTCCGTGCCGAAGAAACCGGAGAGACCATGCACTGGTTTTCCGACGGACGCAGACCCGGCGGGCGGGCCAGAACGGCCCTCGCCCTGGGTGCGGCGGCGCTCCTTGTCGCGGGGACGGGATCCGTCGCCGCGTACGGGGAGGACGACGGGGGGCACGGCCGACACGCGGTGGCGGGCGACGAGTCCCACGAACTGATGGAGTCCATCGACTCGTTCAACGACCCGAGGCTCTCACCCAGCGGCCAGGTCGCGGCGGGCGCCTATACCGACGCCTGGAAACACATCAAGAACATGCCGGTGAAGACCGGCACCTGGAGCGAGGTCACCACCTCCCCGTACAACGAGGACGCGCTCCACTACCGCGATCAGTCCGCCTCCAACTCCGGGGGCGGCGCGGGTCATTCGGCAGGGCGCATCGCCGCGCTCGCCACCGACCCGACACACAAGGGTGTCGTGTATGCGGGCGCCGCGGGCGGCGGCGTGTTCCGCTCCACCGACGACGGGGCGACCTGGACGCCGATCGCCGACCACCTGCCCGCCCTCTCGGTGGGCGCCCTCGCCACCGGGTCCGACGGCTCCCTGTGGCTGGCCACCGGCGAGGCCAACACAGCCGCCGACAACTACCTGGGCAGCGGCGTCTACCGGCTCGCCGACCCGGCCACCGGCACCTTCAGCGAGAGCGACAAGGTCGGCGGGACGGAGCTCGACAGCACCTCCATCCACACCGTCACCTTCGACAAGGAGGCCGGATACGCCTTCGCGGCCTCCTCGCACGGCGTGTACCGGCGCCCGCTCACGGCAGCGCAGCCGACGCCCTGGACGAAGGTCCTCGCGCCCTGCGCGGGCACCGGCGTCAGCGGCATCGCCTGCGGCACGACCCCCGAGTTCGCCGACATCGCCAACGACATCGCGGTCCAGCCCGGCAGCGGCGGCAAGAAGCTTCTCGCCGACGTCGCCTGGCGCGGCGGCGCCGGATACAACGGCTTCTACTACTCCGAGGACGCGGGCACCAGCTGGCACCGCGCCAACCCGGCCGGCGCGGTCAACCCCGCCGAGATAGGCAACGCGTCCTTCGCGTACGCGGCCGACGGCAGCAAGCTCTACGTCTCCATGGAGTCCCCGAAGCTCCTCAACAAGGCCTCGGGCTCGGGTGTCTACTCCGTCCTCGCGGGCGTGTACGTCAGCCGGAGCGGCAACGCCGACGGCCCGTTCAAGCAGATCGCGAACGCCGCGCAGCTCTCCGCGAGCGGCTCCGCGATGAAGGTCAACGAGATAGGCGCCGGCTACCAGCCCGGCTCCCAGGCCTGGTACGACCAGACCGTTGCCGTCGACCCGGCCGATCCGGACCACGTCTACCTCGGTCTTGAGGAGATGTTCGAGACGCGGGACGGCGGCGCCAACTGGCATGCGGTGGGCCGCTACTGGAACTTCGGCCTCTCCTGCTTCTCGTACGACCAGGACAGCAACACCTGTGACGGCGACGTCATGCACTCCGACCAGCACGCGATCGCCTTCTCCCAGTGGAAGGGCGCCACTTCGCAGGTCTACGTCGGCAACGACGGCGGCGCCTACGCCCGGCCCACGGCCCAGAAGACGCCCGGCTGGCGCAACCTCAACGAGTCCGGCACCCTGCGCTCCCTGCAGTACTACTCGGTGGGCGCGGGCAGGATGACGGACGGCTCCGGCGACGCGGTCTGGGGCGGCCTCCAGGACAACGGCGTCTCCCTGCTCGCGCCGAAGGGGTCGACGTACCAGGGGCAGCGGCTGAACCCCGACGGGCAGATGGTGGCCCCCTTCGGCGGTGACGGCGGTGACCAGCTCGTGAACCCGGCCAACGGCTGCGAGACGGTCGGCGAGTACACGAACCTCGCCCTCCAGATCACCCGCAACTGCGGCTACACGGCCAGCGACGACGGCGCCGAGGACGTCATCACCGACATCGCGCCCGAGGACCCGAACGCCCGCTTCATCGCGCCGTTCTCCGCGGACGACAAGGACTCCGGCTACTGGGTCGCGGGCGGCCAGTACATCTGGGGCGACACCAAGACCTGGGACACCGAGGACGGCGACGACTGGACGCAGCTCTACGACACCGGCGCGGGCCACTCCACGACCGCCGTCGCCAGCCGTGACCGGGTCGTGTGGGGCGCCTGGTGCGGCTCCTGCAACCCGGGCGCCACGTTCGGCCGGGGCATCGTCACCAATTACGGAGGCACATGGCACCAGGTGACCCTCCCGGCCGACTTCCCCAACCGCTACATCTCCGACGTCGCGATCGACCCCTCCGACGCCTCGGGCGGGACGGTCTACGCCGTCGTCAACGGCTTCTCGCGGCACTGGAACGAAGGCCCCGGCGCCGGCTACGGCCATGTATGGCGCACCACGAACGGCGGGGCGACCTGGCAGGACGTCAGCGGCGACCCCACCGCCGCGGACTCCTTCCCCGACGCGCCCGCGAACGCGCTCCTGATGACGCCGTCGGGCACCCTCGCCGTCGCCACGGACCTCGGCGTGTTCACCACCGCCCGCGCGGACGGCCACTGGCAGCGCCTCGGCACCGGCCTGCCGACCGCGCCGGCCGTCTATCTGTCGCCGAGCCCGGACGGCCGCCAGATGTACGTGGCGACGCACGGAAGGGGGATCTGGAAGACGCCGACGCCGTAGGGGTTGTCGGGGGCGGGCGGCGCACCGGGCCTCACGGCGTCCGGCGTACCGCCCGCCCCGCCAGCACGTCCGTCCTGCGGCCGTCCTCCATCACGAACTTCCCGTCGATCAGGACGTGCGGGATGCCCAGGGGAAGGGTGCGCGGGGCCTCGAAGGTGGAGCCCGCCGCGACCGTCTCCGGGTCGAAGAGGACCAGGTCGGCGCGGTAGCCCTCGCGGACCAGGCCCCGGTCGGGCAGGCGCAGACGGGCGGCCGGGCGGGAGGTGAGGTGGGCGACCGTCTCCTCCAGCGACATGATGCCGAGCTCGCGCGCGTACCGGCCGAGGTAGTGCGGGAACGTGCCGTAGGCGCGCGGGTGCGGCTTGAGGCCCTGGAGGATGCCGTCGCTGCCGCCCGTGTGCACCGGGTGCTGCATGATCGCCCGGACGTTCTCCTCGTGGCCGACGTGCTGGAGGATCGTCGAGCCCAGCTTGTCGTCGATGAGCAGACGGCGCGCGGTCACCCACGGCGCCTCGCCGCGCAGGTCGGCCGACTCCTGGACGGTCTTGCCGACGCAGGACGCGAGCCCCGGGTCGGACACGCCGGAGATCTCGATGGCGTCCCACTCGATGGGCACACCGTGGCAGCCGTCCGCCCCGATGACCTCCATGTGGTGCCGGATCTTCTCCGCGGTCGCGTCGTCCTGCAGCCGCTTCATGATCTCGTCGGGGCCGCCCTCACTGGCCCAGCTCGGCAGCATCGCGACGAGGGTCGTGCTGCCGGGCGTGTACGGGTACGTGTCGAGCGAGATGTCGGCGCCCTCCGCGAGCGCCGCGTCGAGCAGGGTGATCAGCTCGGGCGCCTTGCCCTTGTTCACGCCGAAGTTCATGGTGGCGTGCGCGAGATGGAGGGGGCAGCCCGCCTCCCGGGTGAGCTCCACCATCTCCCGGTACGCGTCGAGCGCCCCGGCGCCGTACGAGCGGTGGTGCGGGCAGTAGTAACCGTCGTACGAGGCCACGACCCGGCACAGCTCGGTGAGTTCGGCGTCCTTCGCGTACATGCCGGGCGTGTACGTGAGGCCGGACGACATGCCGACGGCGCCCTGTTCCATGCCCTCGGCGACGAGCTGCCGCATGCGGTCGAGCTCCTCGGGCGTCGCGTCCCGGTCGTCCCAGCCGACCGCGTACATCCGTACGGTGCCCTGGGGGATCAGGTACGCGGCGTTGACCGCGATGCCGCGGTCGAGGCGGTCCAGGTACTCGCCGACCGTGCGCCAGTCGAAGTCGACGGACGTGTCCCCGGGCGCACCACCGTTCCAGCCGGTGATCGCGCGGCGGACCTCCGCGAGCGTGCGGTCGTCCACAGGCGCGTACGAGAGGCCGTCCTGGCCGAGGACTTCGAGCGTGACGCCCTGCGCGGCCTTCGCGCTGTGGTCGGGGTCGCGCAGCAGCGCCAGGTCGCTGTGGGCGTGCATGTCGATGAAGCCGGGGGACAGGGCGAGGCCGTGCGCTTCCAGCGTTCTCCGGGCGGAGGGGCGGGGGCCTCCGGCCCGGTGCTGGTGGATGGTCTCGATGCGGCCGTCTGTGATCGCCACGTCGGCGCGGTATTCCGGGGTGCCGGTGCCGTCGATGACGCGCGCGTCACGGATGACCAGGTCCATGGAGGGTGCCTCTCTTGGTGCGGGTGTTCGGGTGCGGGTGCGTCGGGGCTGTGCCCTCAGCGGCTCCGCCGCGGGGCGCGGACAACCCCCACCGGAGCCGCAGAAGATCACGGGCCTAGAAGAACGTCCGGACGTAGTCCACAACCGTGCCGTCCGCCTCGACGAGAGGAATCAGCTGCCACTTGTCGAAGGACGTGCACGGGTGCGACAGGCCCATGCCGAGCCAGTCGCCCACCGCCAGGTCCTCGCCTCCGTCCGTACGCACCCAGCCGTGCTGGTCGGAAAGCCCCGTCACCGTCACACCGGTGGCCTCGCGCACCTCGCCCGTACGGGCGTCCCGCACGACCTGCGCCTCGGGCAGGTCGAGGTCGTACGCCGCGTCGCGCTTGCCCGCGTTCGTGAACGCCTGCTCCGCCGTCGGGCGCGAGACGACCTGCGCCCACAGCCGGAACGCCGGGTGCAGGGCGCCCTCCTCGGGGACCCGGTTGAAGGGCGTGAGGTGCTTGTAGTGGCCGTCGTCGTGCGACACGTACGCACCCGAGCGCAGCAACTTCAGTACAGGAGCGGAGAGTCCGGGCAGTTCGGCGAAGACCTCGGCCACCGCGTCGAACCAGGCGCTGCCGCCCGCGCTGACCACGATCTCGTCCAGGTCCGCGAAGCGGTTCGCCTTGTCGAAATCGACGAGCAGCGCGGTCATGCGGCGCAGCCAGGCGCCCACGGTCTCGGGCGACGCGTCCGGCACCTCGCCCTCGTAACCGGCGATCCCGACCAGGCGCAGCGTGTCCGCCGCGGCGATGGCGTTCGCGATGTCGAAGCACTCGGCCTCGGTCCGCACGCCCGTGCGCGCGCCGTCGCCCGCGCCCAGCTCCACGACCACGTCGACCGGCCGCGTCGCCCCGGCCTCGGCGAGTGCGGCGTCCATCAGCTCGACGGCGCGCACCGAGTCGACGTAACAGATGAAGCGGAAACCGGGGTCGCGGTCGAGTTCGCCCGCGAGCCAGCGCAGGGCCGCCGCGTCGACGAGCTCGTTCGCGAGGAAGATCCGCTGGATGCCGTAGGCGCGCGCGATCCGCACCTGGTGCGGGACGGCGAGGGTGATGCCCCACGCGCCGTGCTCGATCTGGCGGTGGAAGAGCTGCGGCGCCATCGACGTCTTGCCGTGCGGCGCGAAGGCCAGGCCGTGGCGAGTGGCGTAGGTCTCCATGAGCGCGAGGTTGTGCTCAAGGCGCTCGGCGGAGAGGGCGAGGACCGGGGTGGTGAAGCCGCCGGTGAAGAGGTTGCGGCGCTCGGCCGCGAGCTCGCCGACGGTCAGGCCTTCCGCGTCCGGGGGCAGCCCCTTGAAGCGGTGGTCGACCCGCTCCAGATCCAGATCCCTGAGCCGGGCTACGGCGTTGACGGCGCTGTCGGCGGCCATGGAGCCTCCTCGTAAGAAGGCCGTTGCAAATATTGCAACGGTCATTGCGTATGTCGCTTACTGCTGTCTAACATCCGAGCCAACGCCGGGTCAACGGAGCCGTTGACCCCTCCTGCATGAGCCCAGATCCCACGAGGAGCCCGAACCACCGTGACCGCCACCGGACCTGCCGCCCCCGCGCACCACGCACCCGTGGATGTCGTCACGCTCGGCGAGTCCATGGTCACCTTCGTGCCCTCCGTACCCGGGCGCCTCGCCGACGTACCGTCCTTCGACCGCGGCATCGGCGGAGCCGAGTCCAACGTGGCGTGCGTGCTCGCCGCCGCCGGACACACCGTCCGCTGGATCAGCCGCGTCGGCGCCGACGGCTTCGGCGACCACCTGGTCGACACCATCGGCGCGTACGGCGTCGACACCTCCGCCGTACGCCGCGACCCGGTCCGCCCCACCGGCATCTACTTCCGCACCGCGGGCGACCGCGCCACCGACGCCCACGAGGTCGCCTACTACCGCGCCGGATCCGCCGCCTCCGCGATGACCAGCCAGAACATGGACCTGGCCGCGATCCGCTCCGGCCGCGTCCTGCACCTGTCCGGGATCACGCCCGCGCTCTCGCCCGGCTGCCTCGACCTCACCGCCGACCTCACCGCCCGCACCCCCGCCGGCCGGCCCCTGGTCTCCTTCGACGTCAACCACCGCCCCGGCCTGTGGCCCCGCCCCGACGACGCCCGCGTCCTGCTCGACCTGGCCCGCGGCGCCGACCTCGTCTTCGTCGGCGAGGACGAGGCCGAGGACGCCTGGGGCATCACCGGCGGCCCCGACGCCATCCGCGCCGCCCTCCCCGAACCCGCCACGCTCGTCGTCAAGCGCGGCGCCCACGGCGCGGTCGCCTACGACGAACACGGCGTACGCCACACCGAGCCCGCCCCCCGCGTGGACGTCGTCGCCGCGGTCGGCGCCGGCGACGCCTTCGCCGCCGGCTACCTCTCCGGCGCCCTGCGCGGCCTGCCCGTACCCGCCCGCCTGCGCCACGGCCACCTCATGGCCGCCGCCGCCCTCACCACCCCCGGCGACCTCGCCGCACCCCCGAGCCGCGCCCACGCCGACCGGCTCGCCGACCTCGACGACGCCTCCTGGGGCACACTGCACCTCGGCCCCGGCTGGACCGCCGGCGACGCGAGGGCCGACGAGGAGGTACGTAGGCCATGAGCCAGACAGTCGACCGAGCGCTGAGCATCCTGCCGCTGCTCGCCGAGGGCCCCGCCGACCTGGGCCAGGTCGCCGACCGCCTCGGCGTCCACAAGTCCACCGCCCTGCGCCTGCTGCGCACCCTCCACGAACACGGCCTGGTCTACCGCCAGTCCGACCAGCGCTACCGCCTCGGCGCGCGCCTGTTCGCCCTCGCCCAGGAAGCCGTCGAGAACCTCGACGTCCGCGAGATCGCCCACCCCCACCTGACCGCGCTCAACGAGAAGTGCGGCCACACGGTCCACCTCGCCGTGTACGAGGAGAACGAGGTCCTCTACATCGACAAGGTGGAGAGCCGCTACCCCGTCCGCATGTACTCGCGCATCGGGAAGCCGGTGGCCATCACGGTCGCCGCCGTCGCCAAGCTCCTCCTCGCCGACCTCTCCGAAGCCGAGCGCCGCGCCATCGCCGAGAAGCTCGACTACCCCACGTACACGGCCCGTTCGACCCCGAACGCCGGCGCCTTCCTCAAGGAACTCGCCGTCGTCCGCGAACAGGGCTGGGCCACCGACCTCGGCGGCCACGAGGAGTCGATCAACTGCGTCGGAGCTCCCATCAGGGGTGCGGACGGCCGCGTCGTCGCCGCCATGTCGGTCTCCGCGCCGAACGTGGTCGTCACGGCCGAGGAACTCCTCACCCTGCTCCCGCTGGTCCGCCGCACGGCCGACGCGATCAGCCGGGAGTACTCCGGAGCCGTACCCGGCTCCAAAGAGGCCGCCACCAAGGCCGCCACCAAGGCCACCAGTAACGAAGCCCCCACGAAGGAAGTCACTTCACGATGACCGAGAAGACCGCGCTCACCCCCGCCACCCACACGACCCCGCCCGCGAAGTTCTCGCACGGCGTCAAGAAGGGCAACATCCTTCAGGTCGCGGGCCAGGTCGGCTTCCTGCCGGCCGTCGAGGGCCAGGCCCCCACCCCCGCGGGCCCGACCCTGCGCGAGCAGACCCTCCAGACCTTCGCCAACGTCAAGGCGATCCTCGAAGAGGGCGGCGCCACCTGGGACGACGTCATGATGATGCGCGTCTACCTCACCGACGTCGACCACTTCGCCGAGATGAACGCGATCTACAACGCGTACTTCGAGGAGCAGGGCCTCAAGGCCCCCGCCTCCGCCCGCACCACCGTCTACGTCGGTCTCCCCAAGGGTCTCCTCATCGAGATCGACGCGCTCGCCGTCCTGAGCTGACGCCCCGGCAACACCCGTAACCCCCGTACGTCATCACGGTGCGGCGCCGATCCCCGAGGCGCCGCGCCGCGATTCCCCCTGCCCCGAAAGCCGCATGGAATTACGAGGTCCCCCCTCATGTCCCTCCTGCCACTCGCCGCGACCGCCCCCGCCCCAGCGCCACCCCACACCGGCGGCCTCCTGACGGTCATCGGCGGCACCGCGGGCCTGCTCACCTGCGCAGCGCTCGGCATCGTCCTTCTGCTCTTCCTGATCATCAAGGTCAGACTCCAGCCCTTCGTGGCCCTCCTGACGGTCTCCATAGCCGTCGGCCTCGCGGCCGGCCTCTCCGTCACCGAGCTCTTCGGCACCGTCCAGAAGTCCGACGCCGTCTCCCTCATCGAGTCCGGCATGGGCGGCACCCTCGGCCATGTGGCGATCATCATCGGACTCGGCACCATGCTCGGCGCGGTGCTCGAAGTCTCCGGCGGCGCCGAGGTACTGGCGTCCCGCCTCCTGAACCTCTTCGGCGAGAAGCGCGCCCCCCTCGCCATGGGCCTCACCGGCCTCATCTTCGGTATCCCGGTCTTCTTCGACGTCGGCATCTTCGTCCTCGCGCCGATCGTCTACGCGGCCGCCAAGCGCGGCGGCAAGTCGATCGTCCTCTACGCCATGCCGCTGCTCGCCGGCCTGTCGATGACCCACGCGTTCCTGCCCCCGCACCCCGGCCCCGTCGCCGCCGCCGGACTGCTCCACGTGCAGCTCGGCTGGGTCATCCTCATGGGCATCATCTGCGGCATCCCCGCCGTGCTCGCCGCCTGGGTCTGGTCCGCGTGGATCGGCAAGCGCATCTTCGTGCCCGTCCCGCAGGACATGGTCGAGGCCGCCGACGAGGCGAAGGCCGCGCTCGCCGAGGAGCAGCGCAAGGCCGGCGTGAAGCCGACCGAGAAGCCGGTCCCCCTCGGCACCGTCTTCACGATCATCGGCACCCCGCTCGTCCTGATCCTCCTGGCCACGTTCTCCTCGATCGCCTTCGACCCCTCCACGGTCCGCTCGGTCATCGAGTTCTTCGGCCACCCCTTCGTCGCCCTGACGATCGCCCTGCTCCTGGCCTACTACCTGCTCGGCATCCGCCGCGGCTGGTCCCGCAAGTCCCTGGAGACGGTGTCCACGGCCTCCCTCAAGCCGGTCGGCAACATCCTCCTGGTGGTCGGTGCCGGCGGTATCTTCGGCGCGGTCCTCAAGGGCAGCGGCGTCGCCCAGGCCCTCTCCGACACGTTCAACGACGTGGGCCTGCCCGTCATCGTCCTCGCCTACCTGATCTCCCTGGTCCTGCGCGTCGCCCAGGGCTCGGCCACGGTCGCGATCGTCACGACGGCCGGCATCGTCTGGCCGCTGATCGAGGCGGGCCACTACTCCCAGCCCTTCACGGCCCTCGTCATCATGGCCATCTCGGCGGGCTCCATCTTCGCCTCGCACGTCAACGACGGCGGCTTCTGGATGGTCGCGAAGTACTTCGGCATCTCGGAACGCGACACGCTCAAGACCTGGACGGTCCTGGAGTCGGTCCTGTCGGTGGCGGGCTTCGCGGTGGCGGCGGTGATCAGCCTGTTCGTCTAGCACACGGGCTGTGCACTGACGGCTGAGGCGTCGGACCGACGGAGCAACACTCCGCGGACCCGACGCCTCACTGCGTGAGGCCCGCGATCCCGGAACACCCGTAACCCCCCGAGGGATCAGGCGCGTACACCCAGCAGAGCGCCACGACCTGCACGCACAGCAGCAACAGGGGGAGAACCGCGCACACCATGACCGGCTCCCCGGCGCGCGGCGCACGGATCTTCCGCAGGGCTGAGGCTCCCGCCCCACAGGCTCGTCCGCCATACTTCGCTCCGTGGAGCAGCGCATAGACACTCAGAAGGTCACGCCCGTAGACGCCGCAGGCGCCGACCCGGCCTCCGTCCCCGGCCTCATGCCCCCGCGCCAGGCCCTGGAGGAGAACGGTCTCCCGCTGGACAAGGCGGAACCGTCGGAACCGGCGGACGAGCCGGAGCCGGAGTCGGGGCCGGAGTCTGTCTCCGAGACCGAGACCGAGACCGAGACCGAGGGCGAGTCCGAGTCCGAGCCCGCCGCGGACCCGGCCGACGCCCCGGCCGACCCCACCTCCGCCGACACGGCCGACACGGCCGACACGGACTTCACCGCCTCCGACCGCCGGGGCTCGATCACGGCGGACGCGACCGGAGTACGCCTCCGACTCGACGACCAGGAGGCCGAGTTCCGCTGGGACGAGATCGGCGCGGTCGAGGTGGGCACGTCCCGGCGCCGTCTCACCGTCACGGTCCACACCCCGGACAGCCGCTGGTACCCGAACGACGTGGAGGCCCCGGACAAGGCGCGCGCCCAGGAGTGGGCGGACGAGCTCGACAAGGTCCTGGACGCGTACTTCGAGGACTGACCGGCACAAGTTCCCGCATGCCCTCTTGCCCCCTGCCGCGCTTTACGCTTCCTTGACGGTATGGCGGACACCACGGGCACCACAGGAACGGGCACCGGCACCGCAGGCCTCAACGCGAGACCCCGCAAGTCGAGTTGGAAGTACATCGGCCCCGGCATCGTCGTCGCCGCGACGGGCGTCGGCGCCGGCGACCTGGTCGCCACGCTGATCGCGGGCAGCAACTTCGGCTACACGCTCCTGTGGGCGGCCGTGATCGGCTGTCTGGTCAAGATCAGCCTGGCGGAGGCGGCGGGCCGCTGGCACCTCTCGACGGGCCGCACCCTGTTCGACGGCTGGGCGAGCCTCGGCCGCTGGACGACGTACTTCTTCGTGGTCTACGTCGTCGTCTGGGGCTTCGTGTACGGCGCGGCGGCGATGTCGTCGAGCGCGCTCCCGCTCCAGGCGCTGTTCCCCGGCCTGTTCCCCGCCGACTGGTCGATCAAGCCGTGGGCGATCATCTGCGGCCTGGTCGGCCTGGCCTTCGTCTGGTTCAACAAGTACGCCGTCTTCGAGAAGGTCATGACAGCCCTGGTGGGCGTCATGTTCGTCGTGACGGTCTACCTGGCGATCCGGGTCACGCCGCACCTCGGCGACGCGTTCGCGGGCCTGCTCCCGGTCCTGCCCGACGAGAAGGACTCGGTCCTCAACACGCTCGGCCTGATCGGCGGCGTCGGCGGCACCATCACGCTTGCGGCGTACGGCTATTGGGTCAACGCGAAGGGCTGGACGAACGCGGGCTGGATGAAGGTCATGCGCCTGGACAACCGGGTCGCGTACATCACGACGGGCATCTTCGTAGTGGCGATGCTGTTCGTCGGGGCGGAACTCCTCCACGCCTCACACACGTCCATCGCGTCGGGCGACAAGGGCCTGATCGACCTGACAGCCATCCTGCAGACCCAATACGGCACCGCCACGGCCAAGCTCTTCCTGATCGGTTTCTTCGCCACGTCGTTCACGTCCCTGATCGGCGTATGGCACGGGGTGAGCCTCATGTTCGCGGACTTCGTGGAGCGCTACCGCCGCATCCGCGTCCGCGCGGACCGGGTGTCGGTGACGGGCGAGGGCGTGGCGACGGGCCGACGTGAGAAGGGCTGGCCGTTCCGCGCCTACCTGCTCTGGCTCACCTTCCCCCCGATCGTCCTCCTCTTCCAGGGCCAGCCGTTCCGCCTGATCATCCTCTACGGAGTACTGGGCGCGGCCTTCATGCCCTTCCTGGCCCTGACCCTGATCTGGCTCCTCAACTCCTCCCGCACGCCCCGGGAGTGGCGCAACAGCTGGCTGAGCAACGGAATGCTGACGGTGGCGGGCCTGCTCTTCGTAGTCCTGTGCGCCCAGCAGATCTGGGACCAGCCCTGGTCGGACTTCTTCTGAGTCCTCCCCCGGGCACGGGCTAGGCTCCCGCGTCATGCCGAACATACGTGCATCGCAGCGTGACGCCGACCGGTTGTGGGGAGTCTTCGGGGTTGCCCTAGGGGCCACGTTCGTCGTGTGGGCGGTGTCCTGGCTCGTCACCGGGATCTCCGAGCAGGACGAGCGGTGCGCCCAGGGAATGATCGGCCCGGGTGGCAACTTCCGCCTGGAGGGAAGCAGCTTCCCGCCCAACGTGAGCTGCGTGTACGAGGATGGCACGACCCTCTCCAGCGCCGGCGCCCTCGTCTGGCTCTTCTGGGCGGCGCTCGTGGTCCTGACCGTGTCCGGCCTGGGCGCACTCGCCCTGGAACTCAGCGGCATCCGCGGCGCGAAGGCGGCGTCCCGCCTGAGCAAGCTGGCGATCACCGGCGCCGCCGCACTCGCCGCCGTCTACGCCCTCGCGTTCCTCACCACGGGCTCGCCGAAGAGTGACCCGCTCCAGACCTGCTCGGCGCTCACCACGGGCATCTACGAACGGGCGGAGTCGGTCCAGCGCACGCCCTTCCCCGCGCAGACGACGTGCGTCTACGCGGACGGCAGGACGTACGACCTGGTCCCGGGCTGGACGGCGACCCTGGAATGGACGCTGCTGGCGGCGACGTTCGTGTGCGCGACGGGGGCGGTACGGGCGGGCCGCCACGCGGACGCGGACGCCACGTTGCGCGTCACGGAGCCGGATCAGAGCAGGTGATCGGCCTCGCCGTCTTCCCAGGTGATGGTCGCAGCCCCGGTGACGTCTCCCAGGGGGGATTGGAGGTTTTGGGCCAGTGGACTGTATCGGTGGCGGGGGAGGGGTGGCCCCAATCGTCCACTCCCGCGCCGAGTAACCCGTCCGGCGCGCGCACCCCCGACGCACGGCAGCGCCGCCGGGGGAGCGGCGGCGCTGCGGATCGGAGGGGAGATTGCGGGCGTTCGGGCCGGGGTTGGGGTGGTGGTGGTTCGGGCGGGGGTGGGGGTGGTGGTTCAGAGGCCGTGTACGTGCGGGCCCACCGTCGAGGACCAGCTGTTGCCCGTCGACGCGTCCCAGTTCGTCGACCACGTCATCGCCCCGCGCAGGCCGGGGTACGTCTTCGACGGCTTGAAGGAGCCGCAGTTCGTGCCCTTGGTCAGGCAGTCCAGGGCCGCGTTGACCACGGACGGGGACACGTAGCCGCTGCCCGCCGCGCTGGTGGAGGCCGGTACGCCGAGGCCGACCTGGGACGGGTCCAGGCCGCCCTCCAGCTGGATGCAGGCGAGCGCGGTCAGGAAGTCGACCGAGCCCTGGCTGTAGACCTTGCCGTCGCAGCCGAGCATGGAACCGCTGTTGTAGTACTGCATGTTGACGACCGTCAGAATGTCCTTCACGGCCAGTGCGGTCTTGAAGTACTCGGCCGACGTCGACTGCATGTCTATCGTCTGCGGGGCCATCGTCAGGACGAAGTCCGAACCCGCCTTCGCGGCAATGGACTTCAGGGCCTGCGACATGTACGTCGAATTCAGGCCGTTCTCGAGGTCGATGTCGACGCCGTTGAAGCCGTATTCCTGCATCAGTGAGGAGACCGAGTTCGCGAAGTTCGTCGCGGAATTCGCGTCATTGACGGATACCGTGCCGTTCTGGCCGCCGATCGATATGACGACCGACTTGCCGGCGGCCTGCTTCGCCTTGATGTCGGCCTTGAACGCGTCCTCCGTATAGCCGCCGAGGCCCGCCGAGTCGAGCGTGAAGTCGACCGCGCCCGGCGTCGTCGTGGCGTCGGCGAACGCCACCGCGATGATGTCGTAGTCGCCCGGTACGTCGCTGAGCTTCTGGACCGTCGCGCCGTTGTCGAAGTTCTGCCAGTAGCCGGTGACGGCGTGGGCCGGGGGTGCCGCGGCCGCCCTGGCGGGGTTGGCGGTGGCCGTCGCCGTGCCGGTCAGGGCCAGGGCCAGAGTGGTCAGCACCGCCGCTAGGAATGAACGCTTCCGCGCGGGTTCTGCCGTCGTACGTGCCATTGCTGCCTCCGGTTCAGATGTGGGGGGAGGGGCAGTTGCTGGTTGTACAAACTGGTCCAGACCATTTGGGTTGTCAAGACCTCTGGAATTACCGGTTCCTGGCCAGGCCGCAACGACCGCCTGGGCAACCACCCGGTGAACACCGGGAAGTTGGGTGTTGAGCGGGCAATGCGCGGATATGGTGCTGAGACAGGAGTGCACAGAGACCGGGGGGTGTACGAGCGTGCCGACCGCGATAGCCGTGACCAGCCCTGACCTGGTCCTCGCCGCGTCCGACCGGCATACGCCGTCCGCCGCCGTGCTGCATTCGGCCGAGGACAAGGGCGGCAGGGCACAGCCGTACGACCTCGATCGCGCGATCGTAGAGATGCACACCCTGATCGAGCACCACGGCTACGTGATCGTCCTGTGTCCTGCTTCCGTGCCGGACCTGGTCGTTCACCGGCTGCACGCTGTGCGTTCCGTGCTGGAAAGTGACCGGATCGCCATCCTGCGGCCGGATCTGCCGCCGCTCGGCCTCGCCGTACTCGTGCTCCAGCTGCGGCAGTTGACCATGTGCGACTTCAGCCCGGGCGTGCTCGCCTCCGCCGCGCGGCTCCTCGCCCACTACATCTACGCCGGTGCCGTACTGGGCTCCGTCGCCCGCCTCGACCGCGTCCCCGTCAGCCTCACCTCCCACGCCAAGTCGTGGGTACCGGGCGCCCAGTTCGCCGTGCTCGCCACCCCCCAGCCCGAACTCGTACGGCTCACCGGACCCGAGCCTCCCCGGCTGAGCGGGCCCGCCTTCGGCACCCGTATGTACTACGCCGCCGGGCAGCAGCCCACCGACTGGATCACCGGCACCCTCGCGCCCGCCTGGCAGGTGCAGGGCGCCGTCGAGACCCGGCTGCCCGCCGAGTCGGGGCGCTGGTGGGCCACCGGGAAGCCGGGAAATCCCGGAAAGCTCGCCGAGTTCGCGGCCGCCATCCCCGACATCTCCGTGCTCTACCAGCTCGTCTCGTCCGTCCGGCGCGAGGCGTGCCACTGGTGCGGCCTCGAACTCATCGGTGACCGCTGCGGCTTCTGCGCCGCGCCGCTCGCCGATCCGCCCGCCCCGGCCGCGAAGCCGCCCGGCGGTCGCGGAGGCGGCAGTGGTCTCGCGCCCGCCGCCGGCCTCCCACCCGCCACCGCCCTGGCCCCCGTCGCCGGACCGGCCCGCGCAGCCCTGCCACCCGGCGCCCGATCCTGATCCCCCAAGCGATCCCCGACGAGATCCCCACGAGGTAGTCCGGTCCATGAACTCACGTCAGCGTCGCGGCGTCATCCTGCTGGTCATCTCGGCCCTGTGCGCCGTCGGCGCCTTCGCCGGGGTCCTCTCGGTGATCCGCGACGTGAACTCGAAGGTGGGCCCGGAAGTCGCGGCGTACCGGCTGAAGGACGATGTCGCGCCCTACAAGGAGCTGACCGCCGACCGGTTCGAGAAGGTCGAGATGCCCGAGCGGTGGCTCTCGAAGACCGCCGTCACCAGCCTCAGCCAGATCCGCGGCAAGATCGCCGTCACGACGCTGAAGAGGGGGTCCCTGCTCCAGACCGACATGATCGTCGCCCGGCCCCGGCTCGGGGACGGGCAGCAGGAGATCGCCATCATGATCGACGCGGAGACCGGGGTCGCCGGGAAGATCACGCCCGGGTCGAAGGTCAACATCTATGCCACCTTCAAGGCCGCCAACGAGAAGGCCAAGGACCAGTCCAAGGTCATCGTCGAGAACGCGGAGGTCATGGACGTCGGCAAGCTCACGCCCATCGACGAACAGGGCGGCGACAACGGCCGGCGCCGGCAGGGCGAGGCCGTGCCGATCACCTTCGCCCTCGACCCCGCCGACGCGCAGCGCGTCGCGTACGCGGAGTCGTTCGCGACCCACGTCCGGCTCGCCCTCGTCGCCGCGGGCAGCGACGCGGCCGTCCCGCCGGGCGACCGCTCGTACACCCTCGACGAGGACAAGTAGCCCAGCGACAAGCAGACCAGCAAAGCCGACAAATAGACTCAGAGAGGAGGCGAGCCGCCTGTGAGCATCCGTATTCTTCCCGCGGTGGGAGACCTGGACGCCGCCCGGTCCCTGGTCACGCTGCTCGGGCAGCTGCCCGACGCCGAGCCCGCGCCGCCCGTCGCCGACTCCACCGCCCTCCTCGACACCCTCGCCCGGCTCGCCGGCGAGTCGCTCGACGAACTGCCCGAGGTCGTCCTCGTCCACGAGCGGATCGGGCCCGTGCCCGCCCTCGAACTGATCCGGGACCTCGTCCTGCGCTTCCCGGCCGTCGGCGTCGTCCTCGCCACCGCCGACACCAGCCCCGCCCTGCTCACCGCGGCAATGGACTCGGGCGCGCGCGGCATCGTCGGGTTCCCCCTCGGATACGACGCGCTCGCCGAGCGCGTGCAGGCCGCCGCGTCCTGGTCCAGCGGCATGCGCAGGCACCTCGGCAGCGGCGGTGAGCTGGCCATCACGGCCGGTACGTCCGGCGGGCGCGTCATCACCGTCACCGGCGCGAAGGGCGGCGTCGGCACCACCGTCACCGCCGTCCAACTCGCCCTGGCCGCCCAGGCTTCGGGCCGCTCGGTC
Organism: Streptomyces sp. NPDC055400; assembly: GCF_053644375.1. Classification (NCBI taxonomy): domain Bacteria; kingdom Bacillati; phylum Actinomycetota; class Actinomycetes; order Kitasatosporales; family Streptomycetaceae; genus Streptomyces; species Streptomyces sp. NPDC055400. Next base: position 64,332 of record NZ_JBSHLM010000014.1, read on the forward strand.
GCACTCCTCGACCTCGACCTCCAGTCCGGTGACGTCGCCTCGTACCTCGACGTCCAGTTCCGCCGCTCCGTCGCCGACCTGGCCGCCATCCGCGACATCACCCCGCGCGTTCTCCAAGACGCCGTCTTCACGCACGAGACCGGCCTCGGCCTCCTGCTCGCGCCGTCCGACGGCGAACGCGGCGAAGAGGTCACCGACCGCGTGGCCCGCCAGGTCGTCCAGGCCCTGCGCAGCCGCTACGACCTCGTGGTCATCGACTGCGGTACGCAGATGGGGTCAGCGAACGCGGCGGCCGTCGAACTGGCCGACCAGGCCGTCCTGCTGGTCACCCCTGACGTCGTCGCCGTGCGCGCGGCGAAGCGCATGATCCGTATGTGGGACCGCCTCCAGATCCGTAAGGCCGAGGAGACCGTCACCGTCATCAACCGTCACGCGCGCGGCTCCGAGATCACCGCGTCGCTTGTGGAGCGCGTGACGGGCACCCGGGTCGCGCGCGCCAGCGTGCCCGCCGGGTACAAGGAGCTCCAGGGCGCGGTCGACGCGGGCCGCATGCAGGACCTCGACAGCCGGTCGACCGTGAAGCAGGCGCTGTGGGGGCTCGCGGGCGAGCTCGGCCTGGTCGATGCCGCCGCGCCCGAGTCCGGCCGCCGCGCCCGCCGCCGCGGCGACAAGGGAGCCGTCACCCTGGAGTTCGCGGGCATGTTCCCGCTGCTGCTTGTGGTGATGGGCTTGTTGTGGCAGTGCGTCCTGTACGGGTACACGTACTCGCTCGCCGGGAACGCGGCGGACGAGGCGGCCAGGGCCGCGACCTCCGCCGAGGCCGGGACGGGCGACACGGCGGGCGCGTGCCAGACCGCCGGCGAGAAGAATCTGCCCGGCGCGTGGCAGGGCGCCGCCATCACCTGCGTACCCGACGGGTCGGTGATGAAGGCGACCGTGCGCGTCGGGGTCCCGGTGTTCTTCCCCGGGATCGACGCCGGGTGGACCGTCCAGGGCGAGGCGGGCGCCGCGAGGGAGGACGACCAGGGGGCCACGCCGTGAGGCGCCGGCGCTCGGGCGACGCATCGGCCCGCCTCCGGCTGCCCGCTCGGACGGGAATCGACGGCGCCCGGCACCCACGCACGAGAATCGACGGCTCCCGGCGCCCGCGCGCGGGAAACGCCCCCCGCAGCCCGCGCACGGAAATCGCCCCCCGTCGCAGCCTGCGCACCGACGACCGAGGCGTCTCCATCCTCGAGTTCGCCGGCTTTCTGCCGTTCCTCCTCCTCATCGGCATGGCCGCCATCCAGCTCGGCCTCGTCGGATACAGCGCGAACCAGGCCGGTTCCGCCGCCCGGGCCGCCGCCCGCGTGCAGTCCCAGGGCGGCGACGGTACCGGCGCCGGGCAGGCCGCGATGAGCGGCTGGCTCGACGCGGACATCGACGCCGGGGGCGGTGGCGGCGACACGACCACCGCCACCGTCACCGTGCACGTCCCGGTCCTCGTCCCGTTCCTCGACGACCGGTGGGACATACAGCGCACCGCCACGATGCCGAACGACCGTGCCCCGGAAGGGGGTTGAGCCGGAACATGAGCCTGCGATCACGGGTGACGGTCCGCGAGGAGCCCGGCCCTTCCCGCGACGACGGCCTCGTCGCCGTCTACCGCGCGAAGCTCCTGGAGGAGATCGACCTCGCCGAGATGTCGTCGCTCGCGGCGGCCGACCGGCGGGTCCGCCTGGAACGCGTCCTCGGCCACATCATCAGCCGCGAGGGCCCCGTCCTCTCCTCGTCCGAACGCAGCCAGCTGGTCCGCCGCGTCGTCGACGAGGCGCTCGGACTCGGCGTACTGGAGCCTCTCCTCGCCGACGCGTCCATCACCGAGATCATGGTCAACGGCCCGGACGCGATCTTCGTGGAGCGTGCCGGGCGCGTGGAGCAGCTCCCCCTGCGCTTCGCCTCGCAGGAACAGCTCATGCAGACCATCGAGCGCATCGTCTCCACGGTGAACCGGCGCGTAGACGAGTCGACCCCCATGGTCGACGCCCGCCTGCCCACGGGTGAACGCGTCAATGTGATCATTCCGCCGCTGTCCCTGACCGGCCCCACCCTCACGATCCGCCGCTTCCCGCGCGCCTACACGCTGCCCGAGCTGATCGGGCTCGGCTCGCTCGACGAGCAGATGCTGATGCTGCTGTCCGCGTTCGTCCGCGCCCGCTTCAACGTCATCGTCAGCGGCGGTACGGGCTCCGGGAAGACCACGCTCCTCAACGCGCTCTCCGGCCTCATCCCGCCCCACGAGCGCATCATCACCATCGAGGACTCCGCCGAACTCCAGCTCCAGCAGGACCATGTGATCCGCCTCGAATCACGGCCCCCGAACGTCGAGGGCAAGGGCCAGATCACCATCCGCGACCTCGTCCGCAACTCCCTGCGCATGCGACCCGACCGCATCATCGTCGGCGAGGTCCGCGGCGGCGAGACCCTCGACATGCTCCAGGCCATGTCGACCGGCCACGACGGCTCGCTCGCCACCGTCCACGCGAACACCGCCGAGGACGGGCTCATGCGCCTGCAGACCCTCGGGTCCATGTCCGAGGTGCAGATCCCGTTCGAGGCGCTCAAGGACCAGATCAACTCGGCCGTCGACGTCCTGGTCCAGCTCACCCGGCACGCCGACGGCTCGCGCAAGGTCACCGAGATCGCCCTGCTCGTCTCGCACGGCCGGGAACAGTTCAGGATCTCCACGGTCTCCCGCTTCCTGCCCCACCCCCTCGGCCACGACCACCGCGTGCGCGGCACCTTCGAACATCTGCCGCTGCCGCGCCGCGTGGCCGAGCGGCTGTACGTCGCGAACGAGCCGATCCCGCCGGCATTCGGCGTGCTGGACGGCATCGACGGACGCAACACGAGGGAGGCCATCGGATGAGGACCGAGCGACCCGTCGGCGAGGGTGGCGGATCATGAGCGACCGCACTCTCATCGCCCTCGGCGCCACCATCCTGACCTGCGTACTCGCCGTCGCCGGCCTTCACGCGTACGCGTCAGGGCGTGCCCAACGCCAGGCCCTCGTCGACCGGCTCGACGGCCTGTCGGGCACGGGCCCGCACGGCGGCGGCTCCGGTCGCGTACGGCGCTTCGCCACCGTCGACCGCAGGCTGCGCCGCACCCGGCTCGGCCGCGCCATCCATCTGCGCCTGTCCGCGACGGGGCTCGACCTGACCGCGGGGGAGTTCTTCACGTACGTACTCGCCGTGGTCGTCGCCCTCTGGCTGATCGCGTCCGCCGCTCTCGCGCCCTTCTTCGGGCCGATCGCCGGGCTCGTCGGCGTGTGGAGCGCGGTGATCTTCCTCAACTGGCAGCGGCAGAAGCGCATCGAGGCGTTCATCAACCAACTCCCGGACGTGGCACGCCTCCTGGCCAACGCCACCGCCGCCGGGCTCGCCCTGCGCACGTCGCTCGCGATGGCCGCGGAGGAACTGGAGGCGCCCGCGGGCGAGGAGCTGTCCATGGTCGCCGACCAGCTCGCGCTCGGCCGCACCATCGACGACACCCTCGGCGAGCTCGCCGAACGCCTGCCGTCGCGCGAACTCGTCGTCCTGGTCACGACCCTCGTCCTCGCCAACAAGGCGGGCGGCTCGGTCGTGTCGTCCCTGCGGAACCTCACCCAGACCCTGGAGGACCGCAAGGAGACCCGGCGCGAGATCCGCACGATGCTCTCCGAGGTCAACGCGACCGCGTTCACCGTGCCGCTCCTCGGCCTCGGCTCGCTGCTCCTGATCAACTCGTCGAACGAGGGCGCGCTGGCCAGGGTGACGGGATCGCCGGTCGGCCAGGCACTGATCCTCGTCTCGCTCGGGCTGTACGGGATCGGGTTCTTCGTGATCCGCCGGCTCGGGAAGATCGAGGTCTGACATGGGCGTCCGCCATCCGGCCCACGCCGAGCGAGGCAGGTAGGTCATGAGTACGGGTCTGATCGGGCTGCTGCTCGCCCTCGCGATGGGCCTCGCGGTCCTCGGGATCTTCCTGGGCATCCGCATGTACCGCGCCGAGGCGAAGCTCCCCGGCGACCTGGCCATCGCCCTGGAGGTCGGCGCGACGCGCGTGTCCGCAACCGGGTCCGCGGTCGACCGCCTGGGCATGCGCTTCGCCCCCCTCGTGCTGCGGGCCATGGGCCCCCGCCGCGTCGCCTCGAAGCGCCGCAAGATCGACATGGCGGGGAACCCGGGTGGCCTCACCATCGACCGCTACGCCGCCCGACGCGCTGTCTACGGGATCTTCGGCGTCGTCCTCGGCCTGGTCTTCCTCACCAACGGCCAGACCCTGTTCGCCGCCCTCACCCTCGCGTTCGGCCTCCTCGCCGCGGACGGCCTCATCTGGCAGGCCACACGCGAGCGCAAAGAGGTCATCGACCGCACGCTCCCCGACTTCCTCGACGTCCTCGCCGTCGTCGTCAGCGCGGGCCTCGGCTTCCGGCAGGCGCTCGACCGGGTCGCGGAGAAGTACGAGGGGCCGTGGGCCGACGAGTTGCGCATTACGCTCCGGCAAATGGACATGGGCGTCAGCCGGCGCCAGGCGTTCGACGAACTGCGCCGCCGCAACGCGTCGGAACAGGTCGCCCAGTTCGTCTCCGCGCTCCAACAGGGCGAGGAACTCGGCTCACCCATCGCCGAGACCCTCATCCAGATCGCCACGGACATGCGGCGCACCGACGCCCAGAACTCCCGCCGCCGGGCCGCGAAGACGATCCCGAAGGCCACGATGGTCACCCTCGTCTTCATGCTCCCGGCCACGATGATCCTCATCGCGACGGGCATGTTCCTCGGCTCCGGGTCCGACTTCGGGTCGATTCTGGGGCGTTGAGGGACTGCGGCACGAGACGTCGCGTGGGTACAGTGGTGTGAGCGATTAGTTGGCAGTTGCGAATTCGGCAACTGTGGCGACTCACTGACGGGGGCCACATGTCAGTCGAAGAGGGCTGGGTTCAGCTCAAACAGTTACAGCGCAGGGTGGACGCCGGGGGCGGAGACCCGGCGATGAGCCTCGCGTCCGCCGCATCACCGACTCCGGGGCCGACCGCGAGTCCCACGCGGGGCGCCACCGGCGATCCGGACCTGGGTATCAAGGCGGCGACGATCGCCGGCACCCTGAAGATGTGCTGGGTGGGCGACGGGGGCCGCGCCGCCCGCGACCTGGGTGGGGTCGTGGTGGCGTACGACGGGCGGTGAAGGGCATGACAGGAAGCGACCAACTTCCGGTCAAGCGCGCACCGTTAATGTGCGAAACACGGCACAGAGGGTTGCAGTTCCCGTACGTTGCGTATGGTGCCCGGGAGGTTCGGGGCGGCGAAGTCGTGCGGGAACGAAGGGGAAACCGTGCTGAAGGAACGCGTACTCGGGGTGTGGGTGAAGTGGACCGTGACGGTGCAGTCCCGTATCCGGGGGAGAGAGCGGGACGCGGGGGCGGGGTTCGTGGAGTACGCGGGCCTGATGATTCTGATTGCGGGGATCTATACCTTGATCGATCAGCTCGGCTTGAACGGTCGGATCTCCCAGGCCATCGGCAACGCGGTCGACGACGTTATCGGCGGGGGTTGATCCATCGCCGACTGCTGAGCGATTCAGGGCAGACACTCCCGATCTATATATGGCTGACAGGGATTCTGCTCTTCGCTGCGTTCGCCTTCTTCGCCTTCGCTCAGGCTGCATCCGCTCGCAACGGAGCCCAGTCGGCCGCTGATGCGGCTGCTTTGGCCGCGGCGCAGGACAGCCGGGAGGAGTTGATCGACGGTCTCGGGCTGGGCATAGGGGACGGAGACGACTGGCTCGACTGGTTGGCCGGCGAGGGATTCACCGGAGACGGCGCCCAGGTGGCTGCCGAGCAGCTGGCGGCGGACAACGATTCCACGGTGCTGGGCACTGTCCGACCCACGACCGTCAACGGGTATCCGGGCTACAAGGTGGAGATTCGGACCCAGTACACAGTGGGCGAATCCATCATTCCAGGAACCGAGTCCAAGCACGCCAACGCGGAGGCCACAGCGGTCATCCAGCCGCGTTGTGAGGCCGATCCCGACTCAGACCCGAAGAAGGACGTGGTCTTCCACTGCGATGGCGGTGAGGACTTCGAGATCGACCCGGGCGACTTCACTCCGGAGGACCTGCCTGACGCATCCGTCCTGTTCTCCGTGCACTTGGCCGACTGATGAGCGAACGACGAGAGGGAAACACAATGAAGGGCCGAAAGGTACTGACCGCGGTAGCGATCACGGCTGGGCTGGCCCTCTCTGTGGCCGGTTGTGGCGGGGGTGATGACGGCAATTCCGGTAAGGGGACCTCATCGTCGACACCTGCGAAGCAGGACGGTGGCGAGAAGCAGGAAAGCGAATCGCCGACGACGCCGACAGACAAGACCCTGGCCGAGGTGAAGAGCAACGGCATTACTCTCACCGTTACCCAGGCATCACGCGACGGGGGCGGCTTCGTCACCGTCAGCGGAAGAGTGACGAACGGCACCGACGGACGCTGGATCGGTGCTGAATGGATCAGCGACGAGACGGAACTCAAGAAGAACGGCGGCTCCTTGGCCGGAGCGAGCCTTGTCGATGAGGCGGGTAAGAAGAAGTACCTCATCCTCCGTGACACCTCAGGGCGTTGCCTCTGCACGAAATTCCAAGGAGGTGTGGCACAAGGCGGCACCATCGACTGGTTCGCCCAATTCCCCGCGCCTCCCGAAGGCACCACGAAGGTTCAGTTCCAGGTGCCGACGATGCCCCCCGCCCCCGTAGAAATCTCCGAGGGCGAGTAACCCCATGCCCCCCACCCATCGCCTCGCCGCCCTCACCACCGTCGCCCTGATCACCCTCGGTGCAAGCCTCAGCGGCAGCGCCTACGCCGATGATCCGGAGCCGTCGGGCGCTCCGCCGGGGAGTACGACCACCTCGCCGCCCCCGGAGGTCGACGCCAACAGTCCGGGGCTGAAGCTCGCCGACGGCGCCACGCTCGCGCCGGCCAAGGTGCTCGACATCAAGTCCGTCGTCGAGGACCTGTCGGGCGACGAGCGGCGTGAGGACACCAACCAGGACGTGAAGTTCGCGCTCCAGGCGGAGGTGCTGTTCCCGAAGGACAGTTCCAAGCTGAATCCGGACGCGAAGTCCCGGATCCAGGCCATCGCCGACGAGATCAAGGCGCAGAACGCCACGAACGTCCGCGTCTTCGGCTTCACCGACGACCTCGGCTCGTACGCGCACGGGCTGACGCTCTCGAAGAAGCGCGCGGAGGCCGTGCACGACGAACTGGCGGCAGCCCTCGGTTCACAGGACCAGGACATCACGTTCGCGGTGCGCGGCTACAGCGAGGACTACCCGATCGCCGACAACAACAGCGAAGAAGGCCGTAAGAAGAACCGCCGCGTGGAGGTGACCTTCCCGAAGGGGTCGGCCACGGACTCGGCCGGCTCCACCGGATCGGGCCAGTAATCCGTCAGCCGAGCCGTACCGGCAGTGAGTCCACCCCGTACACGATCGACAGCTTGCGGAATTCCAGGTCGCGGGGCTCGACGGCGAGCTTCAACTCCGGGAAGCGGCGGACCAGTTGGGGGAAGGCCGCGCGGAGTTCCATCTTGCCGAGTTCGGCGCCGATGCAGCGGTGGATGCCGTAGCCGAAGGCGAGGTGGGAGCCGGTGACCTGGCGGGACGGGTCGAAGCGGTCCATGTCCTCGCCGAGGCGCGCGTCGCGGTCGGCGGCGCTGAGGGAGACGAGGACGATGTCCCCGCCGGATATCTGGACCCCGCCTATCTCGACATCCTCGCGCGCGAAGCGCGGGAACGCGGTCTGGACGACGGTCAGATGGCGCAGCAGCTCGTCGACGAAGGGCGCGGCGACGGCCTCCGGGTCCTCCGCGTCGCGCAGCGCCGCGAAGTGTTCGGGGTTCTGGAGCAGGATGAGCGTCCCGAGCGCCAGCATGCTCGCGGTGGTCTCCAGGCCGCCGGTGAGGACGCCGTCGGCGAGGCCCGTGAGCTCCTCGTCCGTGATGGAGTCGCCGTATTCGCGTACGAGCATGCCTAGCAGGCCGTCGCCGGGGTTGCGGCGCTGCTCGGCGACGATCCCGCGCAGGTAGTCGAGGGACTGCGACACGGCGCTGAACGACGCGCCCGCGCCGCCGAACACGTCGAAGCGGGCCACGGAGAACTGCTGGAAGTCGTCCCGGTCCTCGTAGGGGACGCCGAGCAGTTCGCAGATCACCAGCGCGGGCACCGGCATCGCGAAGTGCTCGACGAGGTCCACGGCGCCGTCGCCGTCCGCCGCCTTCGCGAGGTCGGCGAGGCGCTCCTCGACGATGGCGTGGATACGGGGCGTGAGCCGGGACAGCCGGCGCATCGTGAACTCCGGCGTCAGCATCTTCCGCAGCCGGGTGTGGTCCGGCGGGTCGGTGAAGCCGAGCCCGCCCGGGTTCTGGTCGTCGGTGACACCGGTGTTGCCGACCAGGTTCCGGAAGTCGTTGCTGAAGGCGGACCCGTGGCCGAGTACGGCCTTCGCCTCGTCGTAGCCGGTGACCAGCCAGACGGTCATGCCGGGGATGGGCAGTCTGCTGACCGGCTCCCGGTCGCGCAGCTCGCCGATCTCGGCCACCGGGTCGAGGCCCTCGCGGCGCAGCGGAAGGAGCGCGGCGTCGGGCAGCTTCGAGAGGACGGAGAGGTCGAGTCCGCCCTTCTTCCGGAGCCGGGCGAAGTAGAGGCGGGTGAGCCAGGCCGCTATCGCTGAACGGGCAGAACGAACGGAGCGGAGGGAACGATCGGACATGTGCTCGCATTTCGGCGCGGGACGGACGGTGCCGTTACCTGTGTCGGGCAGCGGTGCCCGGAGCGGATCCGCCCAGAGTACGTGCAGAACCCCCGTGGGCCGAGGCCGGGCGGACGGTGGCCTCCCCCGCCCACGTCAGCGGGCCGGCCCGTGAACCGGGCGGGAGTTCGGGCAGAGCCGGGCGACGATGACGCGGCAGCCGCGCGACAACGCAGCGCCCGGTCTCGGTCTGGCCCCGGCGACGATGATGCGGCAGCCGCGCGACAACGCAGCGCCCGGTCTCGGTCAGAGCCCGGCCACGATCACGCCGCCGTCGCCATGAATTCCAGCCCCCGGCACCCCCCGATCAGGCCGCCGTCGCCCGCAATTCCAGCCCCGGCGCCCCCCGATCACGGAGCCGCCGGCCGCCCCGCAATCCGTCGCCGGCACCCGACGATCACGCCCTGGACGTTCCCTGGTGATCGCCCGCCGCCCCGTCGATCAGTTCCCGCAGGATGTCGATGTGGCCCGCGTGCCGGGCCGTCTCCTCCAGCATGTGGATGAGCACCCACCGCATCGACACCTTCCTGCCGTCCCACGACGTACCGGTCTCTTCGAGCCCGACCCCGGCGATCACGGCGTCGGCCGCGGCCCGCGCCCGGCCGTAGAACGCGGTGATGCTCTCCGTGGACTCCTCGGGGCCCACCCGCAGGTCGTCGTCCGTCTCCGGGTCGAACCACAGCGGCTCCACCGGCCGCCCGAACGTCTGGCAGAACCAGCTGTACTCGACCGACGCCAGATGCTTGACCAGGCCGAGGAGGCTGTTCCCCGACGGCGCCATCGGCCGCCGCACCTGCTCCTCGTCGAGGCCCTCCAGCTTCCAGAGCACGACGTCACGATGCCGGTCGAGCGCCGCCAGCAGACTTTCCTTCTCGCCCCCGGTGTAGGGCACGTGGATTCCCATGCCGGGGAACGTAGCAGCGCCCGCCGACAGCACGCCCTCCCGAGGAGCGCCGAATCAACGGGCGGCGCGGCCGGTACAAAAGCACGTGCCGTCGCGGGTACGGCGCTGCCAACATGGCCCCATGAGCACACCCCCCACCCACGCCGGCCGCCCCTTCGACGAGCTCGTCACGGAGGCGGCCGTCGCCCCCGTTGAGGGTTGGGACTTCTCCTGGTTCGAGGGCCGGGCCGCCGAGGAGCGGCCTTCCTGGGGATACGCGCGCGCCATGGGCGAGCGCATGGGCCGGGCCTCGGCCGGGCTCGACCTCCAGACCGGCGGCGGCGAGGTCCTCGCCTCCGCCCCGAAGCTGCCGCCGCTGATCGCCGCCACCGAGGGCTGGCCGCCCAACGTCGCCAAGGCCTCGGCGCTGCTCGCCCCGCGTGGCGTCGTGGTCGTCGCCTCGCCGGAAGGGGCGCCGCTGCCGTTCGCCGGTGGCACGTTCGACCTGGTGACCAGCCGCCACCCCGTGAAGGCCCCGTTCGCCGAGATCGCCCGGGTGCTGACGCCCGGCGGTACGTACTTCGCGCAGCACGTCGGCCCGAGCAGCGTCTTCGAGGTCGTCGAGTTCTTCCTCGGTCCGCAGCCGGAAGAGGTCAGGAACGGCCGTGACCCGGAGGGCGAGCGCGCCGAGGCCGAGGCGGCCGGCCTCGACGTCGTCGACCTGCGGGCGGAGCGTCTGCGCATCGAGTTCTACGACGTCGGGGCCGTCGTCCACTTCCTGCGCAAGGTGATCTGGATGGTCCCGGGCTTCACCGTAGAGGCGTACCGGCCGCAGCTCCTGGAACTGCATGAACGGATCGCGGAGGAAGGGCCGTTCGTCGCCCACAGCACCCGCCACCTCATCGAGGCCCGCAAGCCGATCGCAGGGTGATTCATGGCAATTGGTGTGCAACCGGGCGGAGTTCGGGGTGTCTTTGCGGAGGCCCTCCGTCCAACCGATTCCGCATCGTTATCGACAATGGCTCGCTACACGTGTCACCGTCACGTAGGTTCAGACCAAGGCGATTCGCGTGAGCAAAGCTGCGCGGCGGCACCGTGCAGTGGAGGGGGCTGCGCGGTGCCGCGAGCCTCCCCCTCATCTACGGTCACTGGACCTCCCGCGATCACCAGACCATCCCGCGAGACGCGAGACGCGAGACGCGAGACGCGAGACGCGAGACGCGAGACGCGAGACGCGAGACGCGAGACGCGAGACGCGAGACGCGAGACGCGAGACGCCGTCACCGCCCCAGCACCGTCACCCGCACCCCCCGCCGCACCCCCCAGCGGGCCATCGCCCCCGCCTCCGACTCCAGGACGCGCCGGGCGCGCAACCGGGGGAGTCCGATCCGGCCCGGCCGCATCGTCCGCACGGCGAGCACCGTGCCACGCCGGTCCAAATACGCCACATCTATGACGAAGCGCATCCCCAGGGTGTGCACGCTCGACGACGGCGTCAGCAGGAGCGCGCCGTTCACCCCGTCCCGGCCGAGCAGCCCGCGTCGCCGAGCCCGCCCCGACTCCGCGATTTCCAGCGGCAGTTCGGCCTCGATTCCCGGCACGGTGAAGGTCGCCATGGGTGCGCAGCCAACCTCCGGGCCGCTCGGACGTCAAGCCCGCGTTCATCGCGCGACTAACCCGTGAGGGGGACGCCCCGCACGGGCCGTAAGCCGGGAAAACCGTTGCGAAACCCCGCGCGAAGCGGCCGGAAACATACCTCCAGCCGTCGCCGCGCGACTTCGGAGAGTAGTTGTGGCACGCCGATGCACCCACCATCACTTACGAAGGGTTATGGTGGAAACCCCCCCCTCGGGCCGGTCCGTCTCCCCCCCACGGACCGGCCCGTTTTTTGTCTCCGGCCGGGCCGCGCGGGTGCGCCCCCGGGTCGTGGCGCCGGGATGGGAGTCCGCGGCATGCCGAACGACCATCCGCACCAGGCGCCGCCCAGCGCCCCCGGCCCGTACGGCAGCCCAGGTCAGCGCGGCGCTCCCCTCCCCTATATCCCCGGCCCCTGCAACGCGCCCGGGCCGTACGGGGAGAACCCGCAGTCGCGCCCCCGCGCCGCCCCTGAGCATGCCGTCCTCGCTCCGCGCCGCCCGGACGAGCGCGTAAGTGATGGTCGGCCTCGCCCTCCTCGCCTCCGTGGCCGTCGGGGTCACGGAGGGGGCGCGGGGCGCCGGCGCCGCGTTCGGCGGGAACGTCTTCGGCGTCGCGCTGCTGGCCCTCGCCTGCTTCTACGGGAAGGCGGGCCGCGGGCTGCGCGTCACGTCGATCGTCATCGCGGGCGTGCAGATCCTGCTCGGCCTGAGCGCAACGCTGCGCGGCAACATCGGCGGCCCCATCGCGCTGGTCGGAGCGGTCGTCGTGGTCGTCCTGCTCAGCCAGGCGAGCGCGGGCGCGTGGTTCCGCGGGCCGCGTACCCCCGGCGCACAGCGCGAGGGCCGCGGCCCGCGGAACGGAACGGGAGGAGTCAGCTCCGCCCGGCCCAGATGTTCGTGCCCGGGGTCGACACCGCGAACGAGTCGATTTCGGACAGCTCTTCTTCGGTGAGCTTCGGGCCCGCGAGAGCCGCCACGTTCTCCTCCAACTGGCGGACGCTGGAAGCGCCGATCAGGGCCGACGTCATCCGCTCGTCCCGCAGCACCCAGTTGAGCGCGAGCTGCGCGAGGGACTGGCCGCGGCGCTGGGCGATGTCGTTCAGCCCGTTCAGCCGGCGGATCACCTCGGAGTCGCCCGCGAGGCCCGGGTCGAGGGACTTGCCCTGTGTGGCGCGCGACCCCTCCGGGATGCCCTTCAGGTACTTGTCCGTGAGCAGGCCCTGCGCGAGCGGCACGAAGGAGATGCAGCCCATGCCGGCCGTCTCCAGCGTGTCCAGCAGGCCGTCGTCCTCGGTCCAGCGGTTGATCATCGAGTACGAGGGCTGGTGGATGAGCGCCGGGACGCCCATCTCCTTCAGCAGGCGCGCCGCCTCGGCGGTCTGCTCGCTGTTGTACGAGGAGACACCCACGTACAGCGCCTTGCCCTGCTGCACGGCGGACGCGAGCGCGCCCATCGTCTCCTCGAGCGGGGTGTCCGGGTCGAAGCGGTGCGAGTAGAAGATGTCGACGTAGTCGAGGCCCATCCGGGACAGGGACGCGTCGAGGGACGACAGCAGGTACTTGCGGCTGCCCCACTCCCCGTACGGGCCCGGATGCATGAGATAGCCCGCCTTGGTCGAAATGACCAGCTCGTCCCGGTACGGGGCGAAGTCCTGGGCGAACATCTTGCCGAAGTTCAGCTCGGCGGAGCCGGCGGGCGGCCCGTAGTTGTTCGCCAGGTCGAAGTGGGTGACACCGATGTCAAAAGCGCGGCGGAGGATCTCCCGCTGCGAGTCCAGGGTGCGGTCGTCACCGAAGTTGTGCCACAGGCCGAGCGAGATCGCGGGCAGCTTGAGCCCGCTGCGGCCGGTGCGCCGGTACTCCATCGAGTCGTAGCGGTCCGCGGCGGCGCGGTACGAAGACATGTCGTTCATGGGTACGAAGCTACGTCAGAGCACCGACAGCCCACAGCACCGGAGCGCAGACACCCCACAGTGAGGACGGCGCCCAGCAGCGGTAGGCTTCGCCCTCGGGGACTGCCGTCTGCACGGAGGGGCTGAAAGACAGTGAACCTGCGCGACCTGGTGTACGGACTTTACGCACGCCGGGTGGAAGGCCGCCTCGACCACGATCAGGTGCCCAAACACATCGGGGTCATCCTCGACGGGAACAGGCGCTGGGCCAAGGCCTCCGGTGGCACTGCGGCGCAGGGCCACCAGGCCGGTGCGTACAAGATCGAGGAGTTCCTCGGCTGGTGTGCCGAGACGGACGTCGAGGTCGTCACCCTCTGGATGCTGTCGACGGACAACTTCGACCGTCCCGAGGAGGAGCTGAGGCCGCTCCTCGGCATCATCGAGGAGACCGTCCGCAGCCTCGCCGTCGACGGCCGCTGGCGCGTCCACCACGTCGGCACCCTCGACCTTCTCCCCGCCCGCACCCAGACCGTCCTCAAGGAGGCCGAGCAGGCCACCGCCGACAACGCGGGGATACTCGTGAACGTCGCGGTCGGCTACGGCGGCCGCCAGGAGATCGCCGACGCGGTGCGCTCCCTGCTGCTCGACCACGCGGACAAGGGCACCAGCCTCGAGGAGATCGCCGAGAGCGTCGACATCGACCAGATCTCGAAGCACCTCTACACCAGCGGGCAGCCCGACCCGGACCTCGTCATCCGCACGAGCGGCGAGCAGCGCCTGTCCGGATTCATGCTCTGGCAGTCGGCCCACTCCGAGTACTACTTCTGTGAAGTCTTCTGGCCCGCCTTCCGCAAGGTGGACTTCCTGCGCGCCCTGCGCGACTACGCCGCCCGCCACCGGCGTTACGGCGGCTGACCCCGGGGACGTACGTCACCAGGAGTTAACGCGCGCGCCGTCATATGCCGTGGCATGGCCGCGCGTGTTCGAGGGAATAAGCCTTCCAGGTCGATGTCCGATTCACGGACGTCGAGTCTCAGCGGACGGCACGGGGCTGTCCGCCCGGGAGGCCCTTTGCGCCACGACGACCCTGCGGGGAGCACATGCTCCGCTGGAGAGGCTGGGGGCCGGTCCACGGCCCACGCATCGCGGCCGTCGACCGGCGGGTACGACCCGCCCCGCCCGGCCCTGGATCCCTCTGTCGCTCCCCGACCTCATCCGAGGGGGTACGTCCTTCCGTGGTGACCAGCAACAAGCGCCAGCCCGACCGGCGCACTTATGTTCTCGACACCAGCGTCCTGCTGGCCGACCCGAACGCCCTGACCAGGTTCGACGAGCACGAAGTGGTGCTCCCGATCGTCGTGGTCACGGAACTGGAGGCCAAGCGGCACCATCCGGAGCTCGGATACTTCGCCCGGCAGGCCCTGCGCCTGCTCGACGACTTCCGTATCCGGCACGGACGCCTGGACGCCCCGATCCCCATCGGCGATCTGGGCGGGACCCTGCGCGTCGAGCTCAACCACTCGGATCCGGGCGTTCTCCCGGCGGGGTACCGCCTGGGGGACAACGACTCCCGCATCCTCGCCGTCGCCCGCAACCTCCAGGCCGAGGGGTACGACGTCACCGTCGTCTCCAAGGACCTGCCGCTGCGCATCAAGGCGTCGTCGGTGGGCCTGCTCGCCGAGGAGTACCGCGCCGAGCTCGCCATCACGGACTCGGGCTGGACCGGAATGTCCGAACTGCGGCTCTCCGGTGAACAGGTGGACCTCCTCTTCGAGGAGGAGAGCCTGTACGTTCCGGAGGCGGCGGAGCTGCCCGTCCACACCGGCCTCACCATCCAGTCCGAGCGCGGCAAGGCGCTCGGCAGGATCACGGCCGAGGGCAACGTCCGTCTGGTGCGCGGCGACCGCGAGGCGTTCGGCATCAAGGGACGCAGCGCCGAGCAGCGCATCGCGCTCGATCTGCTCCTCGACCCGGACGTCGGGATCCTGTCGATGGGAGGCCGGGCCGGCACCGGCAAGTCGGCGCTCGCGCTGTGCGCGGGCCTCGAAGCGGTGCTCGAACGGCGCCAGCACCAGAAGGTGATGGTCTTCCGCCCGCTGTACGCGGTGGGCGGCCAGGAGCTCGGCTATCTGCCCGGCACCGAGGCCGAGAAGATGGGCCCGTGGGCGCAGGCGGTCTTCGACACGCTCGGGTCGGTCGCCGGCAAGGCCGTCATCGAGGAGGTCACCGCGCGCGGCATGCTGGAGGTCCTGCCGCTCACCCACATCCGCGGCCGTTCCCTGCACGACGCGTTCGTGATCGTGGACGAGGCCCAATCCCTCGAACGGAACGTCCTTTTGACCGTTCTGTCGAGGATCGGGGCGAATTCACGGGTTGTGCTCACGCACGACGTGGCACAGCGCGACAACCTCCGGGTCGGCCGGTACGACGGAGTGGTCGCCGTCGTCGAAAAGCTGAAGGGGCACCCGCTGTTCGCGCACGTCACGCTCACGCGGTCGGAGCGCTCGCAGATCGCGGCCCTGGTCACCGAGATGCTGGAGGACGGCCCCCTGTGAGGAGAGAGGGAGCGAAGCGCCCCATCTTGTAGGGGTTACGCGGTAGTTGGCGCCGCCCGGCGAAGCGCAGGAGCTTAGCCGGGCGGCGTTGTGCCGTGCGCTTGTTTCCGTGAAACCGCTGGGGCAAACGAGGTGTGAGCTTTCCCACTTGGATGAGAATTGCCTTGAGGCAACCGCGTCCGGCAGAGTCTCAGTCCTGTCAGGCCCCGCATACGACACTTGTGCATCCACAGCATTACGAGCACCACGGACACCAGAACTTCACAGAGGCCGTCGTATGCCGCCCGTGCACCACGCGGCTCTCCCTTAGCGGGAGTTGCCCATCGGGCCCGTGTCTCCCGTGACCCCGCAGTTGGGAGGCCAGCGCCAGGGGCACGATTGCGTCCGCGAGGGTCACCTACAGCGGGCGATGCTGGAAGGAAACCGTGTGAGCCGGATTTCGGTCCGGGGATTCGCAGTGGCTTCGGCCACCGCGGTCACCACAGTCGGCGCAGTCGTGGGTGTTGCCTCGGGCAGCACCGCTCAG
The DNA here is from genome assembly GCF_053644375.1 of Streptomyces sp. NPDC055400. NCBI lineage: Bacteria > Bacillati > Actinomycetota > Actinomycetes > Kitasatosporales > Streptomycetaceae > Streptomyces > Streptomyces sp. NPDC055400. The sequence goes on from NZ_JBSHLM010000014.1 coordinate 80,644, forward strand.
CCCTCCAACAACGAGGCTGAGGCCACGGCGAGCGACGCGACCCTCCTCGCCGACATACCCGCGGGCCAGCAGGCCCAGGTGCAGACCGCCACACTGACGCAGCAGGCGGAGACGCAGGCCATCGCCGCGGACAACGCCGCTCAGAAGTCGGCGGAGGAAGCAGCCCGTAAGAAGGCCGCCGAGGACGCCGTTGCCAAGCAGCAGGCCGCCGCCGACGCCAAGGCCAAGGCGGAGAAGGAAGCCAAGGAGCGCGAGGAGGCCAAGAAGGCCGCCAGTCGCTCGGCCACCCGCGACGCCTCCAGCTTCGCCGCGCAGGCCTCTTACTCGACGTCGCAGATTCAGGCGATGGCGCGTCAGATGGTCCCCGCCGGGCAGTTCCAGTGCTTCAGCAACATCGTGGACCACGAGTCCAGCTGGAACTACCGCGCGACCAACGCCTCCTCCGGCGCCTACGGTCTCTTCCAGGCGCTGCCCGCGTCCAAGTACTCCACCGCGGGCGCCGACTGGCAGACCAACCCGGCCACCCAGATCAAGTGGGGCCTCAACTACATGGACAGCCGCTACGGCAGCCCGTGCGAGGCCTGGAGCTTCTGGCAGGCCAACCACTGGTACTAGAAGCCGGTACAGCTTCATGACGGGCCCCTGGCCCGTCAACCTTCCTGAGCCCCTCGCCGTCCTACGGTGAGGGGCTTCGGGCATGTACGGTCGGAGCCGACGACTCCCGGGGGAGTGGTGAGAGAGCACGGGGGAAGAGGGCGGATCATGTCGCGAGTTCCAGGATGGCTCGGCCGGCTCGGCAGTGAACTCAGCCGGATGGGGGAGCGGTTGGACGAGCGCCGCGCCGAGGCCGAGCGCGACGACCGCGGGGACGACTACGTTCCGGATGCCGCCACCGGGTCCGCCCCTCGACCCGCCCCTCGTCCCACCCGTGATGCCGCTCAGACACCCGTGCACGCGGCCGCCGAAGCGACCCAAGTGCCCGTCACCCGGCCGGAGAACGGCGGCGGCGACCACGTACCCCCGCCGCCCGCGTACGCCCCCGCGATAGCGGCCAGGCCCGACCCCGTCGCGGCCGTGCCGTGGGGGATGCGCGTCGCGGCCGAGGCCGGCTGGCGGCTGCTCGTCCTGGCGGGCGCCCTCTGGGTCCTGATGAGGGTCATCAGCGCGGTGCAGCTGGTGGTGTACGCGTTCGTCGCCGCGATGCTCATCACCGCGCTCCTCCAGCCGACCGTGGCCCGCCTGAGGAGGCACGGCGTGCCGCGGGGCCTGGCCACCGCACTCACCGCGATCCTCGGCTTCGTCATCATGGGACTTGTCGGCTGGTTCGTCGTCTGGCAGGTCCAGGAGAACATCGACAACCTCTCGGGCCAGATCCAGGACGGCATCGACGAGCTGCGCAACTGGCTCCTCAACAGTCCGTTCCATGTGACCGAGAGCCAGATCAACGACATCGCCAAGTCCCTGCGGGACGCGGTCGGCGCCAACACCGACCAGATCACGTCCGCGGGCCTCGAAGGCGTGACCGTCATCGTCGAGGCCCTCACCGGCATCCTGCTCACCATGTTCTCGACGCTTTTCCTGCTCTACGACGGCCGGCGCATCTGGGAGTGGACCACCAGGCTCGTCCCGGCGCAGGCCCGTCCGGGCATCGCCGGTGCGGGGCCGCGGGCCTGGCGCACGCTCACCGCGTATGTGCGCGGCACGGTGATAGTCGCGCTCATCGACGCGATCTTCATCGGGCTCGGCATCTTCTTCCTCGGGGTCCCGATGGCGGTGCCGCTCGCCGTCTTCATCTTCCTGTTCGCGTTCATCCCGCTGGTGGGCGCGGTGATTTCGGGAGCACTCGCGGTGGTGGTGGCCCTGGTGACCCAGGGCGTCTTCACGGCCGTCATGACGCTCGCGGTGGTACTGGCCGTGCAGCAGATCGAGGGCCACATCCTCCAGCCCTTCATCCTGGGCCGGGCCGTGCGGGTGCATCCGCTCGCGGTGGTGCTCTCCGTCGCGGCCGGGGGCCTGGTGAACGGGATCGGCGGGGCCGTGGTGGCGGTGCCGCTCGTGGCCGTGACGAACACCGTCGTCGGCTATCTGCGCTCGTACTCGCGTGAGGCGGCGCTGCGGCAGTCGCCTCCGCCGCACGGGGCGACCGCCGTCGACGTGGCACCGGTCGATCCGACGGCCGGGAAGGCCTAGGGCCATTCGTCCGGACACACGAGAACGCCGGACGCACGAGAACGCCGGGCGGGCTGAATTTCCTTCAGCCCGCCCGGCGTTCGCGTATGCGCCTACCGAGGTGATCCGTCCGTCAGGACAGGACGTCCTCGGAGTCCAGCGTGACGCCCACGGCCTGGATGACCGCGGCGATCTTGAACGCTTCCTGGATCGTCTCGCGGTCGACGCCCGCCTTGCGGAGCACCTGCTCGTGCGAGTCGAGGCACTGGCCGCAGCCGTTGATCGCGGAGACCGCGAGGGACCACAGCTCGAAGTCGACCTTCTCGACGCCCGGGTTGCCGATGACGTTCATCCGCAGGCCGGCGCGCAGCGTCCCGTACTCCGGGTCGGAGAGCAGGTGGCGCGTGCGGTAGAAGACGTTGTTCATCGCCATGACGGCGGCGGCCGACTTGGCGGCGGTGTACGCCTCCGGCGACAGGTTCGCCTTCGCCTCGGGCTCCAGCTCGCGCAGGACGCGCGGGGAGCGGGACGCGATCGCGCAGGCGAGCACGGTGCCCCACAGCTGCTGCTGCGGCAGGTCCGAGTTGCCGATGACCGAGCCGAGGTTCAGGCGCAGGTCCTTGGCGTAGTCCGGGACGGCGGACTTCAGTTCGTCGAGAGCCATGTCAGATCACTCGCCCGACAGGAGCGCGACCGGGTCGAGGGTGTTCTCGCCCTTGGTCCAGTTGCACGGGCACAGCTCGTCGGTCTGCAGGGCGTCGAGGACCCGCAGGACCTCCTTGGGGTTACGGCCCACGGAACCGGCGGTCACCATCGTGAACTGGATCTCGTTGTTCTGGTCGACGATGAAGACGGCGCGCTGCGCGAAGCCGTCCTCGCCCTCGATGCCGAGGTCGCGCATGAGCTCGTGCTTCGAGTCGGCGAGCATCGGGAAGGGGAGGTCGGTCAGGTCCGGGTGGTCCTTGCGCCAGGCGTGGTGCACGAACTCGGAGTCGCCGGAGAAGCCGAGGATCTGGGCGTCACGGTCGGCGAACTCGTCGTTCAGCTTGCCGAACGCGGCGATCTCGGTCGGGCACACGAAGGTGAAGTCCTTGGGCCACGCGAAGACGATCTTCCACTTGCCCTCGTAGGTCTTGTGGTCGATCTGCTCGAACTCCTTGCCCTTCTCCAGGGAGACACAGGCAGTCAGGTCGAACTGGGGGAACTTGTCACCGACAGTGAGCACGCACTACTCCTTGCAGCATGGAGGGGCCCCTTTTGAGGGCTTTCCAAGGGGGGTTGGACTGGGCCCGATCGTGGCACAGGGTGCATTGATTATGGAAATAGCTAGACTCGGTTGTGTTGATCGGACCCGGCTATCAGTAGCCGTAGGTAAGGGGAGTGACCGTGGCCAGCACCAAGCGGCGACAGCCGAGCCTCGCGCAGCTGCGGGCCTTCGCCGCCGTCGCCGAGCATCTGCACTTCCGGGACGCCGCGGCCGCGATCGGCATGAGCCAGCCCGCGCTCTCCGGCGCCGTGTCCGCCCTGGAGGAGTCCCTCGGCGTGACGCTGCTCGAACGCACGACCCGCAAGGTGCTGCTCTCGCCCGAGGGCGAGCGGCTCGCGGTGCGCGCGAAGGCCGTGCTCGACGAGGTGGGCGCGCTGATGGAGGAGGCCGAGGCGGTACGGGCGCCGTTCACGGGAGCGCTCCGCCTCGGCGCCATCCCCACCGTCGCGCCCTACCTCCTGCCGGCCGTCCTGCGCCTCGTCCACGAGAAGTACCCGGACCTGGACCTCCAGGTCCACGAGGAGCAGACGTCGTCCCTGCTCGAAGGGCTCGCGGCGGGGCGGCTCGATCTGCTGCTCCTCGCCGTGCCGCTCGGGATGCCCGGCGTCACCGAACTGCCCCTGTTCGACGAGGACTTCGTGCTCGTCACGCCGCTCGACCACTGGCTCGGGGGCCGCGAGGGCATCCCGCGCGAGGCGCTGCGCGAGCTGCGGCTGCTGCTGCTCGACGAGGGGCACTGCCTGCGGGACCAGGCGCTCGACATCTGCCGCGAGGCCGGCCGCGCGGACGCCCCGGTGACCACGACGGCGGCCGGCCTGTCCACGCTGGTCCAGCTGGTCGCGGGCGGGCTCGGCGTGACGCTGCTGCCGCGCACCGCGCTCGCCGTGGAGGCCAGCCGCAGCAGCCAGTTGCTCACCGGGTTCTTCGAGGACCCGGCGCCGACCCGCCGCATCGCCCTCGCCATGCGGACGGGCGCCGCGCGCGGCGCGGAGTACGAGGAGCTGGCCGCGGCCCTGCGCGAGGCGGTGCGGCCGCTGCCGGTACGGGTGCTGTGACCCCAGCTCTTGGGGGCAAGTCCCGTACCGGCAGGGTGTGTCACTCGGTGCGCAGGCCGTCCGGCCGCATCATGCGCCACAGTGGCGGCAGGCTCAGCAGTGTCACCACCGCGACGAGTCCGGCGCCGCCCGCTGTCAGGGGTGCGAACGCCCACCAGTCGGTCACCTGCTTGTCGATCATGCGGGTCATGACGTAGCCCAGGCCGAGCCCGCCCCCGATCGCCAGGCCGAGGCCGAGGGCGACCGGGATCGCCGTCTGCCACAGGACCGACCAGGCCATCGACCGGCGTCGCGTGCCGAACGCGGTCAGGGCCGCCAGCAGCCGCTTGCGCTCCCGCAGTTGCTCCACCGTGGAGACCAGCATGGACGCCGCGATCAGGGCCATCGTCGCGGCGGCGCCGATCTGCAGTCCCCGCGCGATGCTCGCGTACTGCTGGTCGCGGTTGACCGCCTTGATCGACATCACGTCGAGCATCGGATCGATATGGGCTGCGGTGTTGCGCACGTACTCCTCGGCGTCCGGCGCCTCCGGGTCGATCTGCACCATGGCGGTGGTCGTGGCCTCGGTCAGTTTCGCGATGTCGATCGCGCCGGGGGTGGCGAGGATGCCGTCGACCTCGTCGCCGGTCGGACTGGGCCGCGCCCGGACCGTGCGGGCGTCCGCGGGCAGCGTCCACAGGACCTGGCTCGACTTCCCGCCGTCGCCGGGTCCTACGTCGACGGGCCTGCCGGGGCGCGCCGACTCGTCGACCCAGTCGTTCATCTTCCGGTCGCCGGTGTGCGAGACGAACGTGTCGCCGTCGCGGCAGTCGCCGACGCGGGCCAGTTCGCGCAGGGTCGCGCAGGTGCCGATGCTGATCATCGTCGTGGGCGGGATCCCGCCCTCCGGGACCGGGCCGGGGCGCGTGGCGTAGGTCGACACGGTGCCGATGACGCTCTTGACGCCCTTCGTGTCACGGAAGTCGTCGATCATCCGCTGCGCGAGCCTGCCGTCGCCGGCCAGGGAGTTCACGGTCAGCTGGGCGCGGTGCGGGTCCTGGCCCGTCGCGCGGTTGAAGTCGTCGTGCATCGACGCGAACATCATCTGCAGGGCGACCGCGCCGGCCACCGCGATGGTGATGCCGCTGACCGCGCGGGCCGCGGTGCCGCTGCTCAACTGGAGCCGCCGTGTGGCCAGTTGCCACGGCACCGGGCCGCCGCGCAGCCGGGCCACGACCGATTCGAGCAGCCAGGGAAGCAGCGTGCTCAGCCCGACCAGGGCCAGGGTCGCGCCGGTCGCGATGGCATACGCGTTGATGTCCTGGTCGGCACTGCTGACCCGGCCGACGGCCAGGAGGATCCCGATGCCCGCGACGGGCAGGAGCAGCCGCCACCACAGGCGACGCCTGCGCGGCACGCCCCCGCGCACGACACCGAGCGGCTCGATGGCCACCGAGCGCAGCGAGAAGACGGTGACGAGGACCGCAGAGAGCGGCACGGCCAGGACGATCAGCGCGGCGAGCACCGGCACCGGCTGCAGGTCGGACGGGAACGCGCTGACCCTGTCGAGGTCGACCACGCCGATCAGCTGCCGTAGGGCGAGGAAGAACACGGCGCCGACGGCCAGGCCGAGCAGGGCCCCGAACAGCGACTCGCCCGCCGCGATCCGCCGCACCGCCCTGGCGTCCGCGCCGACCAGGCGCAGCGCGGCCAGGCGCCGGTCGCGCCGGTCGCCGCCGAACCGCACCGCCGTACCGATGAAGACGGCCACGGGCGTGAGCAGCACGACGCAGATCAGGACGACGAGGACCATCAGGATTGCGTTCAGCGGCTCCGACAGGTCGGTGCCGAACTTCGCCGCGCGGTAGCCGCCGTCGCGGGGCGTGAGGGTGTCGGATCCCGCGTAGTAGAAGAGCTCCTGCGGGGAGACCAGGCCGGCGTCGGCGATCGTTCCGATGACGCGGTAGTCGCGGAAGCGCTCCTTGAGGAGCCTCGCGCCGGGGTCGTCGAGGAGGTCGCGCAGCGCGGGCGAGACCACCATCTCGTGGTCGCCGGGCAGCTTGCCGAGGCCGGGCGGCAGGACGGGCCGGCCGCCTTCGGCCCGTACGAACCTGCCTTCCAGCGAGCGGTCGCGGAACGTCGTGAACGTGTCCCGCATCAGCACGGTCGTGTCCGACCGCTTGATCTTGCCCGCGAGGGCCATCCGGTCCGCGGCCTCACGCGCCGAGGAGCGGTCGCTGCGGTGGTCGGTCAGGTACGGCACGGACGCGGCGCCGAGCAGCAGCGCGACGCCGAGGCCCACGCCGACAGCGGTGAGGATCGTGCGGATCCAGCCCTCGCGCCCGCCGGCGGCCGCGAAGCGTATGCCCATGCCCAGGTCGCGGATCCAGGCGGGCACGCCGGTGGGGGCGGAGCCCGACGCGGTGGCGGCAGGCGCGGGCTGCGGCTTCGTGCGCGTCGCGCTCATGCGATGCGCTCCATGTCGCGGGACCTGCCGTCACGGACGATGATCTCGCGGTCCGAGTAGGCGGCGACGCGGGCTTCGTGGGTGACGAGGACGACGGCGGCGTTGGCGGACCGGGCGGCCTCGGTGAGCAGTTCCATGACGCGCTCGCCGTTGAGGGAGTCGAGGGCGCCGGTGGGTTCGTCGGCGAACAGGACGCGGGGGCTCGTGGCCAGGGCGCGGGCGACGGCGACGCGCTGGCCCTGGCCGCCGGAGACCTCGCCGGGGCGCTTGCCGGTGAGGTCGTCGACCTCCAGGCGCTCCATCCACGTACGGGCGGTGGCCTCGGCGGCCTTGCGCCTGGCGCCGCCCAGGCGCAGGGGCAGGGCGACGTTCTCCAGGCAGGTGAGTTCGGGGACGAGCTGGCCGAACTGGAAGACGAAGCCGAAGTCGCTGCGGCGCAGGGCGCTGCGTGCGGCGTCGGACATGCCGGCGAGGTTCTGTCCCGCGTAGGTGATGGTGCCTTCGTCGGGCGTGACGATGCCGGCGAGGCAGTGCAGGAGAGTCGACTTGCCGGAGCCCGAGGGGCCCATGACGGCGACGACCTCGCCGGGGTGGACGGAGAACTCGGCGCCGTCGAGCGCCTTGGTGGCGCCGTAGGTCTTGTGGAGACCGTCGGCGGCCAGGAGGGAACCGGCAGGGGTCATGGCTTGCGCACCTCCGCGGCGAGCTTGTCCAGGCGCGCGGCGGTGAGTTCGAGCCACCGCAGGTCCGCTTCGAGGTGGAAGAGGGCATGGTCGCAGATCAGCTGGTCGGCGAGGTCGCCCTTGCGCTTGCGGTCGGTGAGGATGCGCATCATGCGCAGGTGCTCGGCGCGCTGGGCGTCCAGGACCGTGACGGCGTCGCGCTCGGTGAGCAGCGCCAGGACGATCTTGGTGTAGAGGACGGACTGGAGGTAGGGCTCGGGCGCCTCGGGGGTGGCGAGCCAGCGCTGGACATCGGTGATGCCGGCGTCGGTGATGGCGTAGCGCTTGCGCTCCGGGCCGCCGCCGGCCTCGATCCCGTCGACCTCGACCAGACCGTTCTTCAGGAGCCGGGACATGGTCGAGTAGACCTGTCCGTAGTGCAGCGGCTTGTCGTGCCCGAAGGTGGCGTCGAAGGTGCGCTTGAGGTCGTAGCCGTGTCGTGGCCCGGACTCGAGAAGTCCCAGAAGGGTGTGACCGATGGACATGGCCGTCACTATACATAGTGGGTATACGTGGCGTGTATAGCGCGACGCGGGCGGGATTCCCGGAAGTCTTCGGGAGGTCTTCGGGAGGAGTTCGGGAGGAGTCCGGGAGGAGTTCGGGGGACGCGAAAAAACGGTCCGGGGCGCGTGCCCCGGACCGTTCACTCCGCCTCGTCGCCCTGTGATCCCTTGGTCGGCCGCCCCCGCCGCGGCAGCGGTCCAGTACCTGTTTGCGCTGCGGCCGCGACCGGCGTGCGGGCCCCTCGGGGGGACCCTCGCGCTCCTCTTCCGAGGGGCTCACCGGTAGAGCGTTCCTGTGTTCAGGACCGGCTGGGCCCTCAGCGCTGTGGTGTGACCGTGGTGGCCGCCGAGAGGACTTCGGTCACGTCGAGCGTGACCTCGCGCCGAGGGATTCCGGGAGCGTGACCTGCCGGCCGGGAGCGTGGAGGCGGTGGCTGCCGTATCCGTTCTCGATGGGCTCGGTCAGGACGTGCAGGCGGTTGTGCTTGCGGTCGACGATCACGTAGACCGGGACCTTCGCGTTGCCGTAGGCGGCGACCTTGGTCCGGAGGTCGTTGCGGTAGTTGCCGGAGGTCACCTCAAGAACGAGGCGGAAGGGCGCCGGGTCGTAACAATTGTGTTCGACCAGGTGATCCTCTGCGTCCGCATCGATCACGCAGAGGTCCGGTACGGCGAAGTCCTCGGGGCCGTCCGGGAGCCACAGGCCGACGCCTTCCAGGACCTCGGTCTCGCCGCCGTCCAAGCCGGCCGCGACGAACGGGCGCCTGAGGCGGGACAGAGCTCTCGCGTGGGCGAGGTCAGGGAGTGGGTCACCGTGAGCACGCCTCCGAGGATCTCGACCCGATAGCCAGGGAGCTGATCCGTGAGCTTGTCGGCCTGCTCGAGCAGTGTCAGCGGACGAGGGGCCGACTGGGGCTCGGGGCAGGTGTGCTCGACAGGCGCTGCGGACATCTCGCGCCTCCCCATGGACTGGTGCCGAGGTCATCATCGTAGGACGCCCGAACCCGTACTGTCTGGTGCGATCCGGTTCACACGATCGAGAATCACGCAACCATCCGAGCCCGTCGCTCGTCGGTTCCCATGGGGTAGGTGCTGATTGTCACGTCCGGAAATGCCCGGATCGGCAGCCTTTTGCCCTTAGGTGCGGTGTTAGCTTCATGAGCTGATTCAGCACCGATGAGTGTGAAGTGCGCCGTGGGCGCGCGGACGTGTCAGCGACTAGAAGCGGAGTACCGGGAGCCATGGGTCGAGCGGACGAGAGACGAGCACGGCAGCGCGGCGGCGCGCGCCGGGCGGCGCGCGGGGGCTCGTCCACCCGGCGGACGGGTATACGCCGCTTCTTCACCTGGAAGAAGATCCTCGGCACGTTCCTCGGCCTGTGCCTGCTCGGCATGGGCGCGTTCATCGTGCTGTACCTGGTGATCGACATACCCGAGGGCAACGCCCTCGCGAAGAAGCAGAGCAACGTCTACAAGTACAGCGACGGCTCGGTCATGGCCCGCACCGGCGCCGTCAACCGCGAGATCGTGGACCTCTCCGAGGTGCCCACTGGCGTGCAGCACACCTTCGTCGCCGCCGAGAACAAGTCGTTCTACGCCGACAAGGGCGTCGACCTGCGCGGCACCGCCCGCGGCCTGATCAACACGGTCACCGGCAAGGGCAAGCAGGGCGGCTCGACCATCACCCAGCAGTACGTGAAGAACTACTACCTGACGCAGGACCAGACGGTCAGCCGCAAGCTGAAGGAAATCGTCATCTCGCTGAAGGTGGACCGCGAGAAGTCCAAGGACTACATCCTCGCCGGGTACATCAACACCAGCTACTACGGCCGCGGCGCCTCGGGCATCCAGGCCGCCGCCCAGGCCTACTACGGCGTCGACGCGAGCGAGCTGACCGTGGCGCAGGGCGCGTACCTCGCCGCGCTGCTCCAGGCCCCCAGCCAGTACGACTGGGCCGTCGCCTCCGACACCGGCAAGAAGCTGGTGAAGCAGCGCTGGAACTACGTGCTCGACAACATGGTCGAGAAGCACTGGCTCTCTGCGGGCGAGCGAGCCGGCCTGAAGTTCCCCGTGCCCGACAAGCCCAAGGCCGCGCCCGGCCTCGAAGGCCAGACCGGCTATCTCGTGAAGGCCGCCGACGCCTCCCTGGAGAAGCAGCTCGTCGCCCAGGGCGTCTCGGACAAGGACGCCGAGAAACTGGTCAACGACGGCGGCTGGACCATCACGCTCAACATCGACAAGAAGAAGCAGGACCAGCTGGAGAAGGCCGTCAAGGCCAAGCTCACCAGCAAGCTGAACCCCAAGTCCCGCAAGACCGACGCCAATGTGCAGGCGGGCGCCGTCTCCGTCGATCCCAAGACGGGCCGCGTCCTCGCGATGTACGGCGGCGAGGGGCTCACCAAGCACTGGACGAACAACGCGATGCGGCGTGACTACCAGCCCGCCTCGACGTTCAAGCCGATCATCTTCGCCTCGGCCCTGGAGAACCAGGCCCAGACGCAGACCGGCAAGCCGATCACCGCGAACACGATCTACGACGGCACGAGCAAGCGCCCCGTCGTCGACGGCGGCAGCAAGGTCGGCTTCGCCCCGCCGAACGAGGACGGCGTCGACTACGGTCCCTCCACCGTCCAGAAGGCCATGAACAAGTCCATCAACTCCGTCTTCGCGCAGATGGGCGTGGATGTCGGGATGGACGAGGTCATGAAGACGGCCGGCGAGCTCGGCATGGACGTCAAGGACCAGCAGGCCGTTCCCGCGCAGACCCTGGGCTCCATGGGCGCGAGCCCGCTGGAGATGGCGGGCGTCTACGCGACCCTCGACAACCACGGCAAGAAGGTCACCCCGGCGATCCTCAAGAGCGCCGAGCACAAGGACCGCACGGTCGAGCTGCCCGACCCGATCGGCACCCAGGTCATCAGCCGCGGCGCCGCCGACTCCGTCACCTCGGTGCTCACCGGCGTGGTCGATGACGGTACGGGCTTCGCCGTGCGCAACTCCCGCCAGGACGTCGCGGGCAAGACCGGTACGTCCGACGAGGACAAGTCGGCCTGGTTCACGGGCTACACGCCGAAGCTCGTCACCTCGGTCGGTCTCTTCGGCGAGGCGGCGCCGGGCGCCAAGGACTCCGACGGCAAGCCGATCAAGCAAGGTACGCAGCTGACGCTGAAGGGCGCCGGAGGCGGCGGCCGTGTCAACGGCGGCGGCTTCCCGGCCGAGATCTGGGCGGCGTACACGTTCAACGCGATGGGCGCGCCGAGCGAGTTCGACCTCGACACGGACATGGGCGCCGCCGTCGAGGTGCCGTCCACTCCCGAGGACACCCCGAGTGCCCCCGAGTCCACCCCGGAGAACACGCCGAGCGCCCCGGAGTCCACCCCGGAGGACACCCCGAGCCCCCCGGAGTCGAGCCCGGAGACCACCCCGCCGACCGACGAGCCGTCAGGCGGCGTCACGCCCCCGACGGACTCCTCGTCGCCGACCTTCGGAATCCCGGAGAACCCGGCCGGTTCGGGCAGTAACAAGCCACGCGGGCAGACCGGCTGACAGTGACGCACGCGAGGGGGCCCGCAACCGTACGGTCGCGGGCCCCCTCGCCTGTCCAGGTTCAGGAAGTGCCGTTCCCGTGCGGCAGCTCGAACCACACGACCTTCCCGGTGCTCAGCCGCGTCGCGCCCCAGCGCCGCGCCAGCCTGTTGACCAGATACAGGCCGCGCCCGCCCTCGTCGGTGGCGCGGGCCTGCCGCAGCCGCGGCAGCTGCGGCACGTCGTCGCCGACCTCGCAGCGCAGCACGTCGGTCCGCAGCAGACGCAGCGTGACGGGCCGGGACGCGTAGCGCACGGCGTTCGTCACGACCTCGCTGACGAGGAGCTCCACCGAGTCGGTCAGCTCCTCCAGACCCCACCGGGCGAGCGCGCTGCGCGCCAGGCGGCGGGCCCGGCCCGGCGCCGCGTCCTCTGGCTCGAGCAGCCAGTACGCGACGTCGCTCGGCGCGATCCCGTCGAAGCGGGCCGCGAGCAGCGCGATGTCGTCGTCCCGGTCGCCCGGGCCGAGCATGTCGAGGACCTCGTCGCACAGCGCCTCGAGGGGCGGCGGATGGTCGGGGCCGGTCAGCTGGGCCGTCGCGGCGAGCCGCTCGCGCAGCTGCTCTATCCCGGTCCACACGTCCCGCAGCCGCGACTCGACCAGACCGTCCGTGTAGAGGAGGAGCGTCGCGCCCGCCGGGGCGTCCAGCTCGACCGCCTCGAAGTCGACCCCGCCGACGCCGATCGGCGCGCCCGGCGGGACGCGCAGCACCTCGGCGCGGCCGCCCAGATGCAGCAGGACCGGCGGCGGGTGGCCCGCGTTGGCGATGGTGATGCGGTGCGAGACCGGGTCGTAGACGGCGTACAGGCACGTCGCCATGCGGTCGCTGCCGAGGCGCTGGGCCTGCTCGTCCAGGTGATGCAGGACCTCCTGCGGCGGCAGGTCGAGGCCGGCGAGGGTCTGCGCGGTCGTGCGCAGCTGGCCCATGATCGCGGCGGACGTCATGGAGTGGCCCATGACGTCGCCCACGACGAGGGCGACGCGGCTGCCCGGCAGCGGGATCGCGTCGTACCAGTCGCCGCCCACGCGCGCGGTCTCCGCGGCCGGCAGATACCGGGACGCGAGGCGTACGCCCGTGGGCCGCGGCAGCGTCTCGGGCAGCATCGTGCGCTGGAGCTCGTCGGCGATGTACGCCTCGCGGCCGTACAGGACGGCCTTGTCGATGCCGAGCGCGCTGTGCGTGGCGAGCTGCCCCGCGACCAGCAGGTCGTCGTTCTCGAACGCGTGGCGCTCGGGGCGGCGCAGGAAGACGGCCGCGCCGATGACCCGGCGGCGCCCGCGCAGCGGCGCGAGGATCGCCCGCTGCCCGGTGGGCAGGGCGAGGTCCGGGTCGTCGCCGAGCAGCTCCGGCAGCGCGGCCAGCGCGGCGGGCGAGTCCGCGAACACGGGCCGTACGCCCCGCAGTACCTCGGCGAGCGCGCCGCCGGTCCGCACCTCGCACAGCTCGGCGGTGACGGGGTCGCCCTGGGCGGCGCCGGCCGCCATCGTCAGGAGTCCGCCGCCGTCGGTGTCCGGATCCTCGGCGCCCTCCTCGATGAGGCGCAGCCGGTCCGTCCTGCGCAGCCGCAGCACCACAGGCCCGGTGGGCCGCTCGTCGCCCACCGGCAGCGGGTCCCGCAGATAGACCAGGATCACGTCGGAGAACGTGGGTACGGACGCGCGGCACAGGCCCATGACGATCTCGTCGAGGTCTATCCCGCGGGCGATCCGCCGGGTCGCGGCGCCCACGAAGCGCAGCCGGTCACCGTCGCGCCGCATCGGGAAGGGTGTCCCCGGCGGGCGCGGCTGTCCGCTCCGGCGGTCGGGCACGGGCCTCGGCCGGTGGGGATCGTCCGGTCCGGCGTCCGACAGGGCGTGTTCGGGCGCGCTGTCGGCGTCCCCGGAAGCTGAACCGGGCTTGCGCCGCCCGGGCACGCCACCGCCACCGCTCTCACGACGCGGCGGCTCGACGGGCGCTGCTCCGGAGCGCTCGGCCGCGGCGTCGCGCGGTGCGGAGGCGCCCGGCGCGGGCGCCCGGCGCGCGGGATCGGCGTCGTCGGCGGACGCGGTCGGTCCGGGGCGCCCCTGTTGTGCGGGGAGCGCGTCGGAGGCGCGCCTCAGGGCCCCGCGGGGGTCCGCGGGGGCGGCGGGGCGGGCGGCCGGCCGGCGGCCCTCGTGGGAGGTCGGGTGCTCCGTCACGCGTTTCGAATCCGTCCGTCCTGGGCTGCGCGCCTAACGACGTGCCGCTTCACTTCCCGGCACGCCGGCAGTTGAAGAACAGCTGGTGTTCGGGTGGTACTTCGGTGCTCGCCGGAGCGTACGCGTACGTGTGCTCGCCGGTGATCTCCAGTCCCGCGTCGCGTACGGCCTGGCGCAGCTCGTCCCGCAGAAATCCCGATACCCGGATTGTGTGTCCCAGGAACGGAATTTCCGCGTCGTCCAGATCGGCCTCGACCATCGACAGGGCGAGCAGCCCGCCCGGCCGGAGCATCGAGCGCAGCAGCCGCAGGGCCGCAGGGATCTCGGTGCGCGGCAGCATCAGCAGCGTGAAGAAGCAGGTGACAGCGTCGAACTCGCCCAACTCGCCCGGCTCTTCGCCCTGTTCGGGTCTCAATGAGGCGAGGTCCAGCTGATGGAACTCGGCCTCGGGGACGTTCTTGCGGGCGAGTTCCAGCATGCCGGCCGACAGGTCCACGCCGACCACGAGGTGCCCCGCGTCGGCCAGTTGGCGGCTCGTCGGAACTCCCGTGCCGCAGCCGACCTCGAGCACGCGCGAGCCCGGTGCGAGGCCCGCGAGCAGCGCGTCCACCGCGGCCAACTGGCCTTCCTTGTGCGGGAAGGCGTCGTCGTAGCGGGCGCCGATCGCGTCGAAGGCCTCGGCCTGGCCCGTACGGTCCGGCGCCGGGGTCCGGCGGCCGCTCCCGTACGTCTCGTAACCCTCGCTGCCGTGACTCACGGTCCCGCCGCCCCTCGATGACCTCGTTGACATCGTGTCAGACCTGCTGCAAGCGCGAAGAGTTGTACCTGTGTGCACTTGCGGAGGACGATCCTACGTTTGAACCACGGGGGCGCATCAAGGGTCTCATGAGGACACATGCGCGGGCGTACGGTTCCAGTCACCCGGAAGCGCGGGAACCGGCCACGCGGGATCGGGCCGCCAGTGCTGCCAGCCGTCGGGGAACGGGTGCCCCCAGCCCTCGATCACCTCGACCGCGGCGCGCCCCGCTCTCCGTACGGATGCGGCCTGCGCCGCGCTCATCAGGCCCGCGATCTGCGCCTGCGCGAACTCGTCCTCGTCGTGCCAGCGCCAGGTGCGGTCCGCGTAGACCGACAGGTCGAGGAAGTGATCCTCGGAGTCCACGCCGCCGGCCCACCGCACCCGCGGCTGCTCCAGGTTCACGTACCAGTTCCTGAACCGCCAGCCCGGCTCCCAGAACAGCCACACCGACCAGGGCTCGCCGGGCCGCGCCAGCTTCAGGACGCCGGTGCCGAACCACCGGTCGCGCAGGACGGTGCGCGGCTTCGTGTACCGGGTGGCCAGGGGCTCCTCGTGCACCGGTGTGCCGTCGGCCAGGACCGGTCTCACGCACTCGGTGCCGGGTGCCAGCCACACGGCGAGCAGCTCGGCGCTGTCCTCGACGACCGTGACGGGGCGGCAGATGTGGAAGCCGTCCCCGCCGTTCGTCCGGTACCGCCACAGAATCCGGCTGCCGGGCGCCCAGCGCCCGACGCTGCCGTCGGTCTCACCTGCCAGAATGCTCGTCCGGTCCGTCATGGACAGATATTAGGTGCCCCCGGCACGTGACGCCGCGGTACGCGTCACGAATTCGGTCAGTCGCCAAACGCTGTTACGGGCGCGTCATCCGCAGGACATCCAGCGCCTCGTCGAGCTGCTCGACCGTGAGGTCGCCGCGCTCCACGTAGCCGCCCTCCAGGACGACCTCGCGGATCGTCCTCCGCTCGGCCAGTGACTTCTTGGCCACCTTCGCGGCCTCCTCGTAGCCGATGTACTTGTTCAGCGGGGTCACCACGGACGGTGACGACTCGGCGTACTCGCGGGCGCGCTCGCGGTGCGCGGTGATGCCGTCCACGGTCCGGTCGGCGAGCAGACGCGCGACGTTGGCGAGCAGCCTGACCGACTCCAGGACGTTCTTGGCGATGACCGGCAGCATGACGTTGAGCTCGAAGTTCCCCGCGGCGCCCGCGGCGGCGACCGTCGCGTCGTTCCCCGTGACCTGAGCGGCGACCATGAGCACCGCCTCGGGAATGACCGGATTCACCTTGCCCGGCATGATCGACGAGCCCGGCTGCAGGTCCGGCAGGCTGATCTCGGCCAGTCCGGTGCGGGGTCCCGACGCCATCCAGCGCAGATCGTTGGCGATCTTCGTCAGGCCGACGGCGATGGTCCGCAGCTGCCCGCTCGTCTCCACGACGCCGTCGCGCGCGCCCTGCGCCTCGAAGTGGTTGCGCGCCTCCGTCAGCGGCAAACCCGTGGTCCGCGCCACCTCCGCGATGACGGCGGCCGAGAACCCGGGCGGCGTGTTGATCCCCGTGCCCACCGCCGTTCCCCCGAGCGGCAGTTCGGCCAGGCGCGGCAGCGAGGCCTGAAGGCGTTCGACGCCGTACGCGACCTGCGCCGCGTACCCGCCGAACTCCTGCCCGAGGGTCACCGGCGTCGCGTCCATGAGGTGCGTGCGCCCCGACTTCACGACGTCGGCGAACTCCTCCGCCTTGCGCTCCAGGGCCGCCCGCAGATGGCCGAGCGCCGGGATCAGGTCATGGGTGACGGCGGCGGTGGCCGCGATGTGGATCGACGACGGGAAGACGTCGTTCGAGGACTGGGACGCGTTCACATGGTCGTTCGGGTGGACGTCGCGGCCGAGGCGCTCCGTCGCGAGGGTCGCGAGGACCTCGTTGGTGTTCATGTTGGACGACGTGCCGGAGCCGGTCTGGAAGACGTCCACGGGGAACTGGTCGTCCCAGCGCCCGTCGGCGACCTCGCCGGCCGACTCCGCGATCGCCTGCGCGATGTCCTTGTCCACGACGCCGAGCTCGGCGTTCACATGGGCCGCGGCCGCCTTGATGCGGGCGAGCGCCTCGATGTGGGCGCGCTCGAGGCGCTGGCCCGAGATGGGGAAGTTCTCCACGGCCCGTTGCGTCTGGGCCCGCCATTTGGCGTCCGCGGGGACCCGTACCTCGCCCATGGAGTCGTGCTCGATCCGGTACCGGCCGCTGTCGCCGCCGCCGTCATTCATCGCCGTCGTCATCGTCATCCCTCCGTAAAACGTGAGCACTTGTCTTGTTCTGGCTATTCCCAAGTCTCTTACTCGCCAGTAAATACCTCGGGTAACACCCAAACCGGGGAGGCGTCATGAACGTCCTGCACCGCACCAGACCCAGCATCAGATGCGCCGTCGCCGTTGTCGCGGCGACGGCCGCCGCACTCGTCGGCCTGACCGCGCCGACCGCGTCCGCGGCACCCGCCACCGCGGCCACCAGCCCGCTCCCGCCGGACCTGGAGAAGATCCGCGCGGCCGAGGCCACCAAGCTCTACGGGGACCCGGCCGAACGGCCCCTCGCCGACCGCAGGACCGCCCTGATCTCGCTCGGGGACAGCGAGATCTCGGGGGAGGGCGTCGGCACGTACGAGGCCGGCACGAACGGCCCGGACAACTGGTGCCACCGCTCGCCCGACTCCGCCATCCACCGCACCGGGATCCCGGCCGACGTGACGTACAACGTCTCCTGCTCGGGCGCGTACACCGGCAACATCCGCATCGGCGGCACCAAGCAGTACGCCGACGAGCTGGTGCAGAGCGACTCTCTTGCCGTCAAGGCGCGCAATACGAAGATCAAGATGATCGTGCTCGTCGCGGGCGCCAACGACGACCTCCAGTTCGGTCCCGTCATGACCGACTGCGTGACCCGTTACCTCACGCTCCAGGGCGCGTGCGAGCCCAAGTACGCGCCGGGCTGGCAGGCCAGGGTCGACGGGCTCGTGCCCAAGGTCGAGGCGACCGTCGCCGACCTGAAGACCGTGATGCGCGGCGCGGGCTACGCCGACAGCGACTACAAGCTCGTCGTCATGGGCTACCCCAGCCCCATCGGCCCCGACATCCACGACAACCCCAACTTCCCCGGCAAGCTCCCCGGCGGCTGCCTCGGCTACGACTCCGACGCTGCCTGGGGCCGCAACGCCGCCGTGCCCGCCTTCGAACGCGGCATGCGCAAGGCCGCCCTGGAGTCCGGCGCCGTCTACCTCGACAACTCCCGCCTCTTCCACGGCCACGAGGTCTGCATGGAGGACACCTGGGCCCGCGGCCTCTACGTGGACGTCTCCAACCCGTTCCCGCCCGACTCCAACTCCGTGCGACAGTCCTTCCACCCGAACGTGCGCGGCCACGGCGCCTTCGCCTCCTGCCTCACCCAGCTCTACAACTCCGGTTACCAGGAGGCAGGTTGTGCCGATCCGGCCGGCACCGGCACCCCCAAGCTCTACAAGGGCGGCTGGGACGACGCGTACCGGCCACTGAAGAACGCGGCCACCGGCACGTGCGCCGACGCCAAGGGGGGAAGCAGCGCGAACGGCACGGCCGTCATCGGCTGGGACTGCTCGGGAACCCGTAACCAGGGCTGGTGGTACGACACGGCCGGCCGGTCCCTGCACTCCGAACTCACCCAGGACCGCTGCGTGGACGTCCCCGGCAGCGCCTACACGGCGGGCACGGCCCTCGTCCTGTGGAACTGCCACGGCGGCACCAACCAGCAGTTCGTCCGCCAGGGCGACACCCTGCGCCCGGCCGCCTCGACGGGCCTGTGCCTGACCCTCGCCTCGGCGAAGGACAACGTACGGCTCCAGAACTGCGACGGCTCGGCGGGCCAGCGGTTCGCCTGACCTTCCGGCAGACAGCACAAGGGCCGCCCCTCGCCGTGAGGTCGGCGGGGCGGCCCTTGTGTCGTGCGTCAGCTGTTACGCGAGGCCGGGGCCGCGCACCGGGATGCTGGTGAACGTCGGGGCCGGGGCCGGGTCCTTGAAGAAGTCGTTGCCCTTGTCGTCCACGACGACGAACGCCGGGAAGTCCTCGACCTCGATCTTCCAGACCGCCTCCATGCCGAGCTCCTCGTACTCGACGACCTCGACCTTCTTGATGCAGTCCTGCGCGAGACGGGCGGCAGGGCCACCGATCGAGCCGAGGTAGAAGCCGCCGTGCGCGCCACACGCGTCGGTGACCTGCTGCGAACGGTTGCCCTTGGCCAGCATGACCTTGGAGCCGCCCGCCGCCTGGAACTGCTCCACGTAGGAGTCCATGCGGCCGGCCGTCGTCGGGCCGAAGGAGCCGGACGCGTAGCCCTCCGGTGTCTTCGCCGGGCCCGCGTAGTACACCGGGTGGTCCTTCAGGTACTGCGGCATCTCCTCGCCCGCGTCCAGGCGCTCCTTGATCTTGGCGTGCGCGATGTCGCGGGCCACGACCAGGGGGCCGGTCAGGGAGAGGCGGGTCTTGACCGGGTGCTTCGTCAGGGCGGCGAGGATGTCGTCCATCGGCTGGTTCAGGTCGATCTTCACGACGTCGCCCGACTCGTCGAGATGCTCGTCCGTGGTCTCCGGCAGGAAGCGCGCCGGGTCCGTCTCCAGCTGCTCCAGGAAGACGCCCTCGGCGGTGATCTTCGCGACGGCCTGGCGGTCGGCCGAGCAGGACACGGCGATCGCGACCGGGCAGGACGCGCCGTGCCGCGGCAGGCGCACCACGCGCACGTCGTGGCAGAAGTACTTGCCGCCGAACTGCGCGCCGATGCCGATCTTCTGCGTCAGCTCGAAGACCTTCTCCTCCAGCTCCTTGTCACGGAAGCCGTGGCCGAGCTCGGAGCCCTCGGCGGGGATCTCGTCCAGGTAGTGCGCGGAGGCGTACTTCGCGGTCTTCAGCGCGTACTCGGCGGACGTGCCGCCGACGACGATCGCCAGGTGGTACGGCGGGCAGGCCGCCGTACCGAGCGAACGGATCTTCTCCTCCAGGAACTTCATCATCGAGCCCTCGTTGAGGACCGCCTTCGTCTCCTGGTAGAGGAAGGACTTGTTGGCCGAGCCGCCGCCCTTGGCCATGATCAGGAACTTGTAGGCGCCGCCGTCGGTCGCGTACAGCTCGATCTGCGCCGGCAGGTTCGAGCCGGTGTTCTTCTCGTCCCACATGTTCAGCGGGGCCATCTGCGAGTAGCGCAGGTTGAGGTTCTTGTACGCGTCGTAGATGCCGCGGGAGAGGGCCGCCTCGTCGCCGCCCTCCGTGAGGACGTTCTGGCCGCGCTTGCCCATGACGATCGCGGTGCCGGTGTCCTGGCACATCGGGAGCACGCCGGCCGCCGCGATGTTCGCGTTCTTCAGCAGGTCGAGCGCGACGAACTTGTCGTTGCCCGACGCCTCCGGGTCGTCGACGATGCGGCGCAGCTGCGCGAGGTGGGCCGGGCGCAGGTAGTGCTGGATGTCGTGGATCGCCTCTTCGGCGAGCTTGCGCAGCGCCTCCGGTTCGACCTTCAGGAACGTACGGCCGTCCGGCCCCTCGGCGGTGGAGACGCCCTCCGTGGTCACCAGTCGGTACGGGGTGGTGTCCTCGCCCTGGGGGAGCAGATCGGTGTACGCGAACTCAGGCATCTCGCCCATTCCTCTTTCGGCCGGTAGCAGCTGGCATCCGTTGGCAGCGCCAACCAGCGTAGAACCTGACGGCACGGGCGAACCTGTGAGGTAAGGCTCAGTTCCCGCAGTCGCCCCCTAGTCGCGATCTATCGCGTTTGGGTACGCTGAGCGGGTGGACCTTGAGAAGCGCTCCGAGCAGCCCGCGCCGCAGACCGATCTGCGTGCCTCCGACGCCGACCGCGACCGCACCGCGGAGATCCTGCGCGAGGCCCTCGCGGAGGGCCGGCTCACCGCGGAGGAGCACTCCGAGCGGATCGACGGGGTGTACCGCGCCAAGACCCACGCCGAGCTGGAGCCGCTCGTCAGAGACCTGCCCGGCGCCCACACGCAGCACCGGCCCACGGCCTCGTCGCCGGCCCCGAACCGTCCCGCCACGGGCGCGGTCCCCGCGGTCGCCGACGAGAACCTGGTCGCCGTCTTCAGCACCTCGGCCCGCAAGGGCCGCTGGCGCGTGGGCCGCAGGACGCACGCGTACGCCGTCTTCGGCAACATCGAGATCGACCTCAGCGAGGCGATCTTCGAGTACCAGCAGGTCGTGATCAAGGCCGTCTCCGTCTTCGGGAACGTGGAGGTCCGTGTCCCGGAGAACATCTCGCTGCGCGGCAGCGGCGGCGGTGTCCTCGGCAACTTCGAGGTGCACACTCTCGACTCGGCCGACCCGGACGCGCCCGTGGTCTACGTCGACGGCATCGCGGTCCTCGGCAACATCGAGGCCAAGCCCAAGCGCGGCAAGCGCCTGCGCGATCTGCACGACCGCGTGCGCAAACACCTCGACAGCTGACGCGTCTCCGGGGCGGCGGACGCGCGGCGGAAGCACGGCGGCCGGTGGCCGGGGAACTCCCGTCCTTCGGAACTCAGTGCATAGGCGCACACACAGCGGGTAGAGGTTGCTGCATCGTCGCTCGCTCGCGAAGCCGTCGTCAGGAGTAGACCGTGCTGCATCCGCCGCATCAGTCCCTGCAGGTCGCCGCCGTCCCCCCGCAGCGGGGGCCAGTGCGAGATCGGGACCAGGACGCCCCGTGGCACACGGAGGCCGTGTGCAGGCGCGACGAAGCCGGCCTTTTCTTCGCCCCGTCCAAGGAGCCGACCGCGGCCCGCCTGTCCCGCGAGGAGGCGGCCAAGCGGGTCTGCGCCCGCTGCCCCGTGATGGTCGAGTGCCGCGAGCACGCGCTCCTTCAGCCCGAGCCCTACGGGGTGTGGGGCGGCCTCACCGCCGCCGAGCGCCGCGTGGTCCTCGCCCGCAGGCGCCGGCGCGAGGTCGAGCTGCAGAAGGCGGCGAGCTCGGTCGACCAGATCCGCGCGGCCGGCTGACGACCCTCCCGTATACGCGAATGGGGCGCCCCTCCGCACAAAGGGGCGCCCCGAACGCGTAGCGGAAAGAACCTGCCGCGCGTGACCTACTTGGCGCGGTCGAAGTCGATCGCGCTGTACGCGCGCAGCTTCGACAGCCGGTGCTGCGAATCGATCTGACGGATCGTGCCCGACTTGGAGCGCATCACGAGCGAGGACGTCGTGGCGCTCTCGGCGCGGTAGCGCACACCGCGCAGCAGCTCGCCGTCCGTGATGCCGGTGGCGACGAAGAACACGTTCTCGCCGGAGACCAGGTCGTTCGTCGACAGGACGCGGTCCAGGTCGTGGCCCGCGTCGATCGCCCGCTGGCGCTCCGCGTCGTCCTTGGGCCACAGCTTGCCCTGGATGACACCGCCGAGGCACTTGATGGCGCACGCCGAGATGATGCCCTCGGGGGTGCCGCCGATGCCCAGGAGCAGGTCGACGCCGCTGTCCTCGCGCACCGCGAGCACGGAGCCCGCGACATCGCCGTCGGAGATCAGCTTGATCCGGGCGCCGGCCTCGCGGACCTCCTTGATGATGCCCGCGTGGCGCGGCCGGTCCAGGATGACGACCGTGACGTCCTCGGGAGCGGCGCGCTTGGCCTTGGCGATACGGCGGATGTTCACCTCCACCGGGGCGTTGATGTCCACGTAGTCGGCGGCCTCGGGGCCCGCGACCAGCTTGTCCATGTAGAAGACGGCGGACGGGTCGAACATGGTGCCGCGGTCGGCGGCGGCCAGGACCGCGATGGCGTTCGGCATGCCCTTGGCGCAGAGCGTGGTGCCGTCGATCGGGTCGACGGCGATGTCGACCTCGGCGCTCGTCCCGTCGCCGACGCGCTCCCCGTTGTAGAGCATCGGGGCTTCGTCCTTCTCGCCCTCACCGATGACGACGACGCCGTTCATCGAGACGGTGGAGACGAGGGTCCGCATGGCGCGCACGGCGGCGCCGTCCGCTCCGTTCTTGTCGCCCCGGCCGACCCAGCGGCCGGCGGCCATGGCCGCGGCCTCGGTGACCCGGACGAGTTCCAGGGCGAGGTTCCGGTCGGGAGCCTCCGCGGGGACTTCGAGTTCGGACGGCAGCTGGTGTTGCTCGGTCATCGAGACGCACCTTTCTGATACGACGACGGCCGGATGAGGGTGATGTCCACAGACTCTATCGTCAGGCCGACAAAATGAGCAGAGGGCCCCACGTTTGAGCGGACCGGGCCCACGTGCGGTGATCGCTCACGTACCTGCGACGATGGGGGGCGTGGCAGGTACCAAAGGCAAGAAGACCGTGGGAAGTCTGGTCCTCTCGATGGGCGCGACCGTGCTCGCGGCGGCAGGCATCTACATGTTCGTCCCGCACGACGACTCCGGCACCCCGCCGATGAAGCGCGTGGACTACCGCGTGGAGCTGCTGACGGCGCGGCGCGCCGCGGCGTACCCGGTGGCGGCGCCCGAGGGGCTGGCGAAGTCCTGGAAGGCGACGTCGGTGCGGTTCCAGGGCTCGAACTTCGACGCCTGGCACCTCGGCTTCCACGACGCCGACGGCCAGTACGTGGGCGTCGAGCAGTCCACGGAGAAGGCGTCGGCCTTCATCGACCGGGCCAGCCAGGGCGCGACCGAGACCAGCGCGACGCAGCGCATCGGCGGCGAGACCTGGCGGCGCTACAAGGGCGGCCAGTACGACGCCCTGGTGCTCAAGGGTGACAAGTCGACGACCGTCGTGACCGGTACGGCGTCGTTCGCGCAGCTGACGAAGATGGCCGAGGCGCTGCGGACGAAGTAGGTGTTCCAGGGATCCCGGCGCACGGGATTTCGGGGATCTCGGGTAATTCAGGCACTTCGGTGCATGAGGAAGGCCCCCCGGCCGTTGCCGGGGGGCCTTTCTCGTCACGCGTGCGGGAGCACCCGCAGGGAGTGCCCGGCGGGAGCACTCAGATCGTGGTGATGACCTGGTCGTGCTCCAGGCGCGGGGAGCGCGGGAACCAGGCGTCTTCGCCCGGCTTGCCGATGTTGATGACCATCAGCGGGGTGTGGTCGTCGTCCAGGAACTCCTTCTGGACACCGGCGAAGTCGAGGCCGGTCATCGGGCCCGCGGCCAGGCCGGCGGCGCGGACGCCGATGATGAAGTACGCGGCCTGCAGGGCGGCGTTCAGGGCGGCGGCACCCTCACGGGCGGGGCGCTCCGCGAAGAAGACGTCCTTGGCCTGCGGGAAGTGCGGGAAGAGCGCCGGGAGCTCCTCGTGGAACTCGTTGTCCGCGGAGAGGATCGCGACCAGCGGGGCGGAGGCCGTCTTCGGACGGTTGCCCTCGGCCATGTGCTGCACGAGGCGCTCGCGGGCCTCGGGGGAGCGGACCAGGGTGATGCGCAGCGGCGACTGGTTGAACGCCGTCGGACCGAACTTGACCAGGTCGTAGATCGCCTGGACCTGCTCGTCGGTCACCGGCTCGTCGGTGAAGGTGTTCGCGGTGCGGGCCTCGCGGAACAGCAGGTCCTGGGCGGCGGGGTCAAGAACGAGAGACATGGATCAACCTTCTCGATACGTACGTGCTGGGGGTGCGGCCGGTCCGTCGCGACGCTGCGAACGGATCGGCCGATGCACACGACAGTACGTCGGCACCGTTTAACTTTCAACCAAAGCCGGAACCTCGTGACCCGCTTCACAAAGCCCTGACGCCGTGCCTCGTCCCGCTCACCGTCCGCAGCTCCCCGCCGCTCACTCCTCGTCGTCCGTGCCCCCGTCCGGCCCGGTCTCCGCCAGCGCCGCGTCCAGGCGCGCCCGCGCACCGTCCAGCCAGCGGCGGCACACCTTCGCCAGCTCCTCGCCCCGCTCCCACAGCGCGAGCGACTCCTCCAGCGACGTGCCGCCCGCCTCCAGCCGCCGGACGACCTCGATCAGCTCGTCCCGCGCCTGCTCGTAGCCGAGCCCGGCCTCGTCGGTCTTCGTGGTCATGCGCTCTCCTGGTTCGCGGTCTCGACCCGTACGGTGAATTCGCCCTCGGCGACCCGCGCCCGCAGCACCTCGTCCGCCGCCACGTCGTCCGCGGCGCGCACGACGTCCCCGTCCGCCTTCTGGAGCACCGCGTAACCCCGCTTGAGGGTCGCGGCGGGGGACAGGGCCACCACGCGCGCGTGCGTGTGCGACAGCTCCGACTCGGCGCGGTCGAGGAGGTGCCCGAGGGTGCGCCGGCCTCGCTCGGCCAGCGCCGTCACCTGCTCCTCGCGCACCTCGATCATGCGGTGCGGGTCCTCCATGACCGGCCGGGCGAGGGCCTGTCTGAGCCCGCGCTCCTCCCGGTCCACGAACGACTCGACGCTGCGCCGCGCCCGGTCCCGCAGCCACTGCACCCGCTCGTACTCCTCGCCGACGTCCGGCACGACCTTCTTGGCCGCGTCGGTCGGTGTGGAGGCGCGCAGGTCCGCGACGTGGTCGAGGAGCGGGTTGTCCGGCTCGTGGCCGATCGCCGAGACGACCGGCGTGCGGCAGGCGGCGACCGCCCGGACCAGCTGCTCGTCCGAGAACGGCAGGAGGTCCTCCACGCTGCCGCCGCCGCGCGCCACGATGATCACGTCGACGTCGTCGAGCGAGTCCAGCTCCTTGACCGCCTGCACGACCTGCGGCACGGCGTGCACGCCCTGGACCGGCACATTGCGCACCTCGAAGCGGACGGCGGGCCAGCGGTGCCGCGCGTTCTCCAGGACGTCCCGCTCGGCGGCCGACGCGCGCCCGCACACGAGCCCGATGAGCTGCGGCAGGAACGGCAGCGGCTTCTTGCGCTCCGGGGCGAAGAGCCCCTCGCCGGCCAGGGACTTCTTCAACTGCTCCAGCCTGGCGAGCAGTTCACCGACCCCCACCGGTCTGATCTCGGAGGCCCGCAGCGACAGCTGGCCGCGCGGCGCGTACCACTCCGGCTTCGCCTGGACGACGACGCGCGCGCCCTCGGTCACGACGTCCGCGACCGCGTCGAACACCTGCCGGTAGCAGGTGACGCCGACCGAGATGTCGTGCGACGGATCGCGCAGCGTCAGGAAGACGACGCCGGCGCCGGGGCGCCGGGACAGCTGGGTGATCTGTCCCTCGACCCACACGGCACCGAGCCGGTCGATCCACCGCCCGATGAGCCGCGACACCTCCCCGACGGGCAGCGGGGCGTCCGCGGACGTATTCACAGCCATGCCGGTGAGCGTAGCCGCACCCACCGACAACGCTCCGTGACGCGAAGGACGTACGAGGGACGTACGGAGGGCGTACGGGGACGGGGCATAGCCCGGGTGTACGGGGAGGGAGCCGGCGCCCGTACGCGCACAGCAGCCGGACGTCCCGTCAGACCCCCGCGCCCCGTCAGACCACCCGCTCGCCCCGTCACCCCCCGCGCTCCGTCAGACCACCCGCTCGCCCCGCCGCCCCCTCTGCGCCACCAGCACCACGAGCCCCACCGCCAGCCAGATCGCGCCCACCACCTGGGCCGTGCCCGACGCCTCCACGATCACCGCGATCGTGACGGCCGCGCCGAGCACCGGCACGAGCAGATGCCGCCACCAGCTGAATGTCCCCGCGCCGCGCCGCACCACGAACCAGCCCACCACGCTCGCGTGCAGCAGCACGAACGCCGTGAGAGCGCCGATGTCCACCACGGAGACCAGATGGTCGAGGCCGTCGTCCCTGCGGGCCGCCCAGACCGCCGCCACCAGCGTCACCACCGCCGCGCACAGCAGCGCGACCCGCGGCACCCCGGAGTCCGTCCGTGACAGCGCCTTCGGCAGCCGCCGGTCGCGGGCCATCGCGAAGAGCAGCCGCCCGGCCGCCGCCTGCCCGGCCAGTGCCGCGAACGCCGCGCCGATCGCCTTGCTGACCGCCACCAGATCGTGCAGCCATCCGCCGACGGACACGTCGATCGCGTCGTAGAACGCGGACCCCTGCTTGGCCGGGTCAGCGGCGAGCTCCGCCGACGACACCGGTTCGAGCAGCGCCACGAGATAGGTCTGCGCGATGAACAGGACACCCGCGAGCGCCAGACAGAACAGCACCGCCCGCGCCACCTTCGCCGAGCCGCCCGTGACCTCCTCCGCGAACGACACGATCGCGTCGAAGCCCAGATACGACAGCACGGCGACGGACACCGCGCCGACGACCGCCGACAGCGCGAACGCGCCCCGCGAGCCGTCCCCTGTCAGCGGCGAGAGCCAGCCGCGCTCCGCCCCGTCGCGTACGAGCACGACGATCGCCGACGCGAGGAACACGAGCAGAACGACGATCTCCATCGCCAGGACCGCGAAGCCGACGCGGGCCGCCGCCCGCACGCCCCACAGGTTCAGGAGCGTCGTGATGATCACGGCCAGCGCCGTCCACACCCAGCGCGACACCGACGGCACCAGCGCGTTCATCGCGATCCCGGAGAAGAGATAGGCGACCGCCGGGATGAGCAGGTAGTCGAGCATCGCCATCCACCCGGCGATGAACCCCGGCGCCTCACCGAGCCCCACGCGCGCGTAGGTGAAGACCGAGCCGGCCTGCGGGGCGACCCGCACCATCTGCGCGTAGCTGAACGCGGTGAACGCCATCGCGACGGTCGCGACGACGTACACCAGCGCGACAGCGCCGTGCGACTTGGCGTCGAGGGTGCCGAAGACGCCTACGGGGGCCATCGGGGCGATGAACAGGAGCCCGTAGACGACGAGGTCCCGGAAGCCGAGGCTGCGCCGCAGCGTGTCCTCTCCCGCGGGCGGCAGTCCTTCTTCCCCGGCTGGTGGAGCGGTGTGGGCGGACATCGGGCCTCCGTTTGTCGCGCACGTCGTCGCGCACGGGCCTCCAGTCTCACCAAACGGTGGATCTTTGACCTGTTGGACGCGGCCTTACGATGGTGGGCATGACTGCTACGACTGGCCCCCGCCGCGTCCTGCTCGCCGCCCCCCGGGGCTACTGCGCCGGTGTGGACCGTGCCGTGATCGCCGTCGAGAAGGCCCTTGAGCAGTACGGGGCCCCGATCTATGTCCGCCACGAGATCGTCCACAACAAGTACGTCGTGCAGACCCTGGAGCGGAAGGGCGCCGTCTTCGTCGAGCAGACCCAGGAGGTCCCCGAGGGCTCCATCGTGATGTTCTCGGCGCACGGCGTCGCGCCCGTCGTCCACGACGAGGCCGCGGCCGGCAAGCTCGCCACCATCGACGCGACCTGCCCGCTCGTCACCAAGGTCCACAAGGAAGCCGTCCGCTTCGCGAAGGAGGACTACGACATCCTCCTGATCGGCCACGAGGGACACGAAGAGGTCATCGGCACCTCGGGCGAGGCCCCCGACCACATCACGCTGGTCGACGGCCCCGAGGACGTGGCGAACGTGGAGGTGCGGGACGAGTCGAAGGTCGTCTGGCTCTCCCAGACCACGCTCTCCGTGGACGAGACCATGGAGACGGTCGACGCCCTCAAGGCCAAGTTCCCGAACCTGCTCTCGCCGCCCAGCGACGACATCTGCTACGCCACGCAGAACCGCCAGATCGCGGTGAAGAAGCTGGCCGAGGACGCCGAGCTCGTCATCGTCGTCGGCTCCAAGAACTCCTCGAACTCGATCCGCATGGTCGAGGTCGCCCTGGACGCCGGCGCGCCCGCCGCCCACCTGGTGGACTTCGCCGCCGAGATCGACGAGACCTGGCTCGAGGGCGTCACCACGGTCGGCCTCACCTCCGGCGCCTCGGTCCCCGACGTGCTGGTGGACGGCGTACTGGAGTGGCTGGCCGAGCGAGGTTACGCCGACGTGGAGACCGTGAAGACCGCCGAGGAGTCCATCACCTTCTCGCTGCCGAAGGAACTCCGCCGGGACCTGCGCGCGGAGGCCGCCGCCCTCACGGGAGACGGCTCTTCCGAGGAGTGACGTTCAGCCACTCGTCGTAACGTGGTGTCCATGCAGATCTTCGGCGTGGACATCGGCGGATCAGGGATCAAGGGCGCACCCGTTGACCTGGACCGCGGAGACCTGGCACAGGAGCGGTTCAAGGTCCTCACCCCGCACCCGGCCACGCCCGACGGCGTGGCCGGCGGGGTGAAAGAGGTAGTGGAGCACTTCGGCACCCGGCCCGACCGGGTCGGCATCACCTTCCCCGGCGTGGTCACGGGCGGCGCCACGATCCGTACGGCCGCCAATGTCGACAAGTCGTGGATCGACGTCGACGCCCGCGCCCTCCTCGGCGAGCGGCTCGGCGGGCTCCCCGTGACGGTCCTGAACGACGCGGACGCGGCGGGCGTCGCCGAGATGCACTTCGGCGCGGGCCGCGGCCGCAAGGGCGTGGTCCTGCTCCTCACCTTCGGCACCGGCATCGGCAGCGCCCTGTTCATCGACGGACAGCTCGTCCCGAACACCGAGCTCGGTCATCTGGAGCTGAACGGCCACGACGCCGAGAAGCACGCCTCGACGAAGGCGAAGGAAGACCACGACCTGAGCTGGGAGCACTGGGCGCACCGCGTCCAGAAGTACCTGGCGCACGTCGAGATGCTGTTCTCGCCCGGACTGTTCATCATCGGCGGCGGCGTCAGCCGCAAGGCCGACAGATTCCTGCCCCTGATCAAGGGCATCAAGGCGGAGATCGTCCCGGCGCAACTGCAGAACAACGCGGGGATCGTGGGGGCGGCCATGGCGGCGGCGCAGCAGATGTAGAGGTCGCGGAGGCGGAGGCGGAGGGGGGAGGGGTAAAGGGCGCGGGCCTCCTGGCCTCCTGCCCCCCTGCCCCCTGCCCCCTGGCCTTCAGGCCGTGTGCCGCCGGGGGCGCGGGGCCGAGGTCACCTGTTGTGCCGGCGTGCCGGGGGAGCCGGCGCGGGCCTGGGCGAGGGCTCGGCGGCGGGCCGCGCGACGGGCCATGTGGCGGATGCCCCGCACGGTCACGACGAGTCCGGCGACGAGCGTGCCGCCGTAGAGCCAGCCCGCGTGCATCGCCAGGGCCGTCACCAGCCCCATCACCTGCCCGCCGAACCCGCCCGAGCCGTCGGCCACCGGCAGGATCCCGACGGCGAAGCCGATCGGCACGGCGACGGGCGCGGCCACCAGGTCGGCGGGCCGCACCCACATCGCGGTGAGCGTGCTCATCAGCAGGAACAGCACCCCGTACACGACGATCGAGCCGCCGAACAGCAGGGCGTCCAGGAGGGCGAGCGCGAACATCGAGGCCGTGCAGAACAGCCCGCTGCCCAGGCCGGTGAGGCGCGGATCGGGGAAGCGGCGCAGCGCGAGGACGACCGGCGGCACGGGGCGAGGCGCCTTGGCGCCGCTCTTGCCCGACGCCCGGTACACCGTTCCGGAACGGGACCCGGAGGGCCCGTCGCGTCCGTCGCTGCCGCCCTGCGCCTGCGGGGGGAGCGGGGGTGTGCGGCGGGTCCGGTTCTGCGGGGCGCGCGGCGGAGTGCGACTGGGTTGTTCCACCGCACCAACTTAGGTCGGGTTATGTGTGGAATCCGCTCCGGGACACGCGGTTTCGCCGACCTTGGCCAAGCGTTCGAGAGGGCGCCGGGGGGTGGCGCGGCACGCCGTAGACTGGGGGTCCTCCATCCTCACGTACGGGAAGTCGCAACGTGTCGCTCACGATCGGAATCGTCGGCCTGCCGAATGTCGGCAAGTCGACCCTTTTTAACGCCCTGACCAAGAACGACGTGCTGGCGGCCAACTACCCGTTCGCCACGATCGAGCCGAACGTGGGCGTGGTCGGTGTCCCCGACCCCCGCCTCGCCAAGCTCGCCGGGGTCTTCGGCTCCCAGAAGATCCTCCCGGCGACGGTCGACTTCGTCGACATCGCGGGCATCGTGCGCGGCGCCTCCGAGGGTGAGGGCCTGGGCAACAAGTTTCTCGCGAACATCCGCGAGTCGGACGCGATCTGCCAGGTCATCCGCGCCTTCAAGGACGAGAACGTCGTGCACGTCGACGGCAAGGTCTCGCCCAAGGACGACATCGAGACGATCAATACCGAGCTGATCCTCGCGGACCTCCAGTCCGTCGAGAAGCAGGTCCCGCGCCTCCAGAAGGAGTCCCGCCTCCAGAAGGAGAAGGTCGCGGTGCTCGCCGCGGTCGAGGAGGCGCAGAAGATCCTCGAGTCCGGCACGACGCTCTTCGCCGCGGGCATCACCGCCGGCACGGAGAAGGGCCGCCTGCTCCACGAGCTGCACCTCCTCACCACCAAGCCCTTCCTCTACGTGTTCAACGTGGACGAGGACGAGCTGGTCGACGAGGACTTCAAGAACGAGCAGCGCGCCCTGGTCGCCCCTGCCGAGGCGATCTTCCTCAACGCCAAGATCGAGTCCGAGCTGATCGAGCTCGACGACGACGAGGCGCTCGAACTCCTCCAGTCGATGGGCCAGGAAGAGCCCGGCCTGGCCACGCTCGGCCGCGTCGGCTTCGACACCCTCGGCCTCCAGACGTACCTGACGGCAGGCCCGAAGGAAACGCGCGCCTGGACCATCAAGAAGGGCGCCACGGCCCCCGAGGCAGCCGGCGTGATCCACACCGACTTCCAGAAGGGCTTCATCAAGGCGGAGGTCATCTCCTTCGACGACCTGATGGAAACGGGCTCGGTCGCCGAGTCCCGCGCCAAGGGCAAGGCCCGCATGGAGGGCAAGGATTACGTGATGCAGGACGGGGACGTGGTGGAGTTCCGGTTCAACGTCTGATCCGCCTCACCCGCAGGTCATCCAGGGTCCGCCTCTTCGGGGGTGGGCCCTGGTTTGCTGTCGGGCGGGCGTTGTTCGTGGGGGCGGCGGTGGCAGGATGCCGGGACGGGAGCGAGGAAGGGCTGGGATGGGGCGGCGGGAGCGGGGGGTTGTCGGCGGGGGCGTGCGGCTGGAGGGGGCCGCTCGGGGGGTTGTTGAGGATCATGCTCGGGCCGTCGAGGCCGTCAGGAGCGCTTTGCAGCCGATTCATGAGGCCGAGGCCGCGCAGGCCTTGGCGGCTATTTCTGTGGCTCGGCTCAAGGACGTCACCGAGGGGCGGTTGAGGCTCGGGGAGGTGGAGAGGAGCGGGCTGTCCTCCGTTCTTCAGGTTCTTGAGGCCGGGACCTATCGGTTGCGGCAGATTCCTGGCGTGGGGGAGCAGACCGCCAATCAGCTGGTCGCTGCCGCTCGGCAGATTTCCGATGCCGTCCGGGAGACCGTCGCCGTCCACATCGATGTGGACCGGCCCGAGCCGCGTACCACCGCACTCGTCAGCGCCCTGCATGTTCTGGTGGAGGCGGGGCCCGAGGCGCGGCGTGCCGTCGAGACCGCTGCGGCCCTTGCCGAGCGGCTCGGTCCGCTGCTGGCCGACGCTCGACCGGCCGCCGGGCGGTTTCGGATGCTGCTGGTCGGGAAGGCCAAGCGGGCGCGGGCACTTGGGGCTGTTGCGGAGATCCGTGCGCTGACCGAGGAGGCGGTGCGCGCCGGGCACCCGGAGCTGCTCGCCCAGGCGTCGGTGGACCTGTTGCGCGGTTCCCCGGACGACGTGGCGGCCTGGGTCGACTTCGAGTTGCGGTCCGCCGAGTACTACAGCCTGCTCGCCGAGATCTCGGGGCGCGCCCCTGACACGGCCGCCTCCGAAGGGTTCCTGCCCGACGAGGTCGCCGAACGGGTCCGCGGGCAGGCGCTCGACGACACGCGGCGCCGGGTGTCGCTGCGCGGCTACCAGGCCTTCGGCGCCCGGTTCGCCCTGGCCCAGCGCAAGGTGATCCTCGGCGACGAAATGGGGCTCGGCAAGACCATCCAGGCCATCGCCGCCCTGGCGCATCTCGCGGCAGAGGGCAGGACTCACTTCATGGTCGTCTGCCCGGCGAGCGTACTGATCAACTGGACGCGCGAGATCGAGTCCCGCAGCAAGCTGCGCGTCCTGCCCCTGCACGGCCCCGACCGGCAGGACGCGTACGCCGACTGGAAGGGCCGCGGCGGTGTCGGCGTGACCACCTTCGACGCGCTGCGCCGCTTCCCCGTCCCCGGCGGCGGCGAGCTCGGCATGCTGGTCGTGGACGAGGCGCACTACGTGAAGAATCCGCAGACCCGCCGCTCCCGCACCGTCGCCGAGTGGGCCGGGCGCTGCGAACGCGTGCTCTTCATGAGCGGTACGCCGATGGAGAACCGCGTCGCCGAGTTCCGCAGCCTCGTGCAGATCCTCCGGCCCGATCTGGCCGACGTCGTCGGCGACCGCGACGGAGTGGCCGGCTCGAAGGCCTTCCGCAAGGCCGTCGCCCCCGTCTATCTCCGCCGCAACCAGGAGGACGTGCTGACCGAGCTCCCGGCGCTCCAGCACACCGACGAATGGGAGGAGTTGAGCGCGTCGGACGAGGAGGCCTATCGGGAGGCGGTCCGGGCCGGGAACTTCATGGCGATGCGCCGTGCGGCGTACGCGCGGCCCGAGTCGTCGGCGAAGCTGAACCGGCTGCGCGAGATCGTCGAGGACGCGGCGGAGAACGGGCTGAAGGTCGTGGTGTTCTCCACCTTCCGTGACGTTCTCGCCGTGGTGAAGGACGCGCTCGACGGCGCCGCCCTGTTCGGCCCGGTCTCGGGGAGCGTGCCGCCCGCGCGCAGGCAGCAGCTCGTCGACGAGTTCGCCGCCGTGTCCGGTCACGCGGTGCTCCTGGCGCAGATCGAGGCCGGGGGCGTGGGGCTCAATATGCAGGCCGCGACCGTCGTGATCATCTGCGAGCCCCAGGTCAAGCCGACCGTTGAGCACCAGGCCGTGGCGCGCGCCCATCGCATGGGGCAGGTGCGCTCGGTCCAGGTCCACCGGCTGCTCGCCACGGGGGGCGTGGACGAGCGCATGGTGAAGCTCCTCGAGAACAAGTCCCGGCTCTTCGACGCCTACGCGCGCCGCAGCGCGACGGCCGAGGCGACCCCCGACGCCGTGGACGTCTCCGATACGTCGCTGGCCCGCCGGATCGTGGAGGACGAGCAGGCCCGGCTCGCGGCCGGGGCGGCGTAGGGGCGGGGCCCGGTTCCTGTCCCTGCTCCGGTTGCGCTTGCGGTTGTGGTTGTGGTTCCTGTCCGGTTCGAGGCAGTCGACCGGCCGTACAGCCCCGGCCCAGCCCACCACACCCGCTCGTTATGGTCAGTCCTGTGAAGCACCCAGCCCCTGCCGCCCCGACAGCCCCCGCACACCCGGCCCCCACCCCCCTCGACCCCCTCGACCGGCGCATCGTTGCCGCCCTTCAGATCGATGGGCGGGCGTCGTGGCGGCGGATCGCGGCCGCGATCGGGGAGCCCGAGCGGAAGGTGGCGCGGCGTGGGCTGCGGTTGCTGGAGAGTGGGGACGTGGCCGTGCGGGGGCTCGTCGTGCGGGGCGAGACCGTGATTCTGCGGATGACATGCCGGCCGGGATCGGTGCGCGACGCGGCCGTGGCCGCGGCCCGGCGCGCGGACTGCATCTTCTCGTACGCGCTCGCGGGACCCGTCGACTGTGTGGCCGAACTTCAGTTTTCTCAGGGGCAGTTGGCGCCGCTGATGCTCGACGAGGTGCCCGCGCTGCCCGGTCTCGTCTCCCAGAGCGTGTCGCCGGTACTGCGGTACTTCAGGACCGTGCACGAGTGGTCGCCGGGGATCCTCGGGGCCGGGGAGATCGAGGCGCTCGGCGGGCTGTCGGGCATCGTCGACGAGATCGGGCTCCCGGAGGTCGAGGTCGGGCCCGAGGAGCACGCGATCCTGGGGGCGCTCGCCGAAGACGGGCGGCGTACGCACGAGGACCTGGCCGCCGTCGCCGGGGTCTCCGTGGCGACCGCCCGCCGCCGCGTCGAGACGCTCACCCGCGACGGGCACGTGAGCATCCGGGCCGCCGTCGAGCCCGCGCTGCTCGGCCTCCCGGTCGAGGCGCTCCTGTGGATCAGGACCCGCCCCGACGAGGTCGAGAAGGTGGGGCGGCTGCTCGTGGAGTCGCCGCTCGTGCGGTACGCGGCCGTGGTCATGGGTGAGCATCAGCTCCTGGTCGACGTGACGCAGCCGTCGAAGGCGGCGCTGTACGAGTTCCTGACCGCCTCGCCCTGGGTGCGGCACGTGGAGGCCGTGCAGTCGCATCTGGTGGTCGACGCGTTCAAGCGCAGTGGGGTGGAGTTCCCGACGTCCAGCTGACGTTTAGTCGGCGTCCAGTTGACGGCGATGACGTGACCGAAATATTCACGAGTGAAGGAGTGGTGTCTTAAAAGTTCATTGAGTCTTAGGTGTTGACTGAAACGGTCAATGGCTTCAATGTGGTGCACCACGCGCGCCGCTGCCCCGGACCTGTCCGGCCCCGCACGGCGACGTCCCCCGCGCCCGCTGCCCTAGGACTGCCATGCCCGCTCCCACCGGCCCCGCCGGCTCCGCTCCCGCACCGGACGAAATCTGCGTCCTCGACGCCGTCGACCTCGCGGCACGTGTCCGTCGTGGTGAGCTGTCGGCCCGTGAGGTCGTCCGGGCCCACCTCGACCGCATCGAACGCCTCAACCCCGCCGTCAACGCGATCGTCACCCTCGACCCCGAGGGCGCGCTCGCCGAGGCCGCCGCCGCCGACGCGCGCCAGGCGCGCGGCGAGGAGCTCGGGCCGCTGCACGGCCTGCCCATCGCGTTCAAGGACACCCACCTCACCCGCGGCATGCGCACCACGCACGGCTCGCCCCTCTTCGCCGACCACGTCCCCGACGAGGACGAGCTGCTCGTGCGGCGCATCCAGGACGCGGGCGCCATCCGCATCGGGAAGACCAACGTCCCCGAGTTCGCGGCCGGTTCGCACACGTTCAACCCCGTGTTCGGCGCGACCAGGAACCCGTACGACACGACGCGGTCCGCGGGCGGCAGCAGTGGCGGGGCCGCGGCCGCGCTCGCCGCCGGGTTCCAGCCGCTGGCCGACGGCAGCGACATGGGTGGCTCCCTGCGCAACCCGGCGTCCTTCTGCAACGTCGTCGGCCTGCGCCCCACCCCCGGCCGCGTCCCCTCGCACCCGGCCGGCAACCTGTGGGAGACCCTCGCCGTCGCCGGGCCCATGGGGCGCACCGTCGCCGACACCGCGCTGCTGCTGTCCGTCATGGCGGGGCCCGACCCGCGCGTCCCGATCTCCCTGGAGGGGCCGGGCGCCGCCTTCCGCGCACCGCTCGGGCGGGACACGGCGGGGCTGCGGGTCGCGTTCGCACCCGACCTCGGCGGGCGGGTCGCCGTCGACCCCGACGTGCGCGACGTCTTCGAACGGCAGGCCAAGGTCTTCGAGGACCTCGGCTGCGCCGTCGTCGAGGACTGTCCCGACCTGGACGGCGCCGAGGACGTCTTCCGCACGCTGCGGGCCCAGGAGTTCAACCACGGCCTCGGCGCGCTCCTCGACAGCGACCGCGCGTCCCTGAAGGACAGCCTCGTCTGGAACATCGAGGAGGGGCGGCGCCTGACCGGCGCCGACCTCGCCCGCGCCACCGCCGAGCACGCCCGCATCCACCTCGCCGCCGTCGGCTTCTTCGAGCGCTACGACGTCCTGGTCGCACCCGTCAGCCAGGTCACCCCCTTCGACGTCGAGGCGGAGTACCCGACCGTCATCGACGGGCAGCCGCAGCACACCTATCTCGACTGGATGCGCTCGGCGTACTTCATCTCGGTCCTGGGCGCACCCGCCCTGTCCGTGCCGGCCGGCTTCTCGGCCGCCGGGCTCCCCGTCGGCCTTCAGATCGTCGGCCCGCCCCGCGCCGAGCGGACCGTGCTCGAGGTCGGCGCCGCCTACGAGGCCGCCACCGGACACGGACGCCGCCGCCCCTTTCCCGCCTAGCCGCACCTCCCGCAGCCGTATGGAGCCCTGATGAGAAAACCGCACGTGATCTGGGCCTTCGTGCCCGTACTGGCTTTCCTCAGCACGCCGTTCCTGCCCTTCGTCAACGGCCCGTACCTCTGGTTCGGCATCCCGTCCGTCCTCGCCTGGTGTCTGCTGTGGACGGCCGGTACGACGGCCTCGCTCGCCCTCGTCGAGCACTTCGCGCGCACCGACAACGCACGCGCCGACCGCGACGAGGCCGAGGAGGCCGCCGCATGAACACCACCATGGCCATCACCCTCATCGGCATGGTCTCCATCGCCGTCGTCGGCGTGAGCGGGCGCAGACCGCGCCGCGGGGAACTCGGCGAATGGACCGTGGGGAAACGGAAGTTCTCCACCTTCACCACCTGGTTCCTCCAGGCGGGCGAGTCCTTCACGACGTTCAGCTTCCTCGGCCTCGCCGGCATCGCCTTCGGCGGAGGCGTCGCAGCCGCCTTCGCCCTGTGCTACCTCGCGATCAACTTCGTCCTGCAGTACTTCACCGCACCCCGGATGCGGGAACTCGGCCGCAAGGGCGGCTACTTGACGCAGGCGGACTTCTTCGCCGACCGCTACCGCAGCCCTCTGCTCGGCAAGGCCGTCGCCGTCGTCGGCGCGGTCTTCCTGCTGCCGTACCTCCAGCTCCAGATCACCGGGCTCGGCATGATCGTCCAGCTCGCCACCGGCAGCCGCACGGGCGGCAACCTCAGCATGGTCCTCGCGACCGTCCTCACCGTCGGCTTCGTCCTGTGGTCCGGGATCCGCGGCATCGCCCGCGTCGCCTACCTCAAGGACGCCCTGATGATCGTCGGGCTCGTGGTGCTGTTCATCGGCGTCGCGGTCTCCGTGAAGGGGGGCATCGGCGGCCTCTTCGAGACCGTACGGGACAGTCACCCGCAGCTCCTGACGCTCCATCAGGAAGGCTATGACGCCACGTTCTTCGTCACGGCCGTCATCATCTCCGGCATCGGCGGGGGACTCGGCACCATGGCCCATCTGTGGCCGCCGGTCCTCGCCGCCGGAAGCGGGCGCGCCCTGCGCAAGAACGCGGTCTGGCTGCCGCTCTACCAGCTGGCCCTCGGTATCCCGGTGATCGTCGGCTTCGCCGGAATCCTGCTGGTGAAGCCGGGATCGCCCGCGAACTCCGTCGCCCTCACCCTCGCCGGCCAGACCCTGCCGGGCTGGCTCGTCGGCGTCGTCGCGGTCGCCGCGGCCTCGGCCGCCATGGTCCCCTCGGCGGCCATCGTCGTGGGCATCTCCAGCCTGCTGTCCCGCAATCTGCTGAGCGCGCGCAACGAACGTACGCAGCTGCGCACCAACCACCTCTGTGTGGTCGCGGCCGCCGCGCTCGCCCTCGTGCTCGGCCTGACCAGGCCCGGACTCCTGTCCGACCTGCTGCTGCTCACCTACGGAGGCCTCACCCAGCTCGCCCCGGCGATCGTCATGGGGCTGGCGAGGAAGGTGCGTCTGGACGCCGTGCCCGCACTGCTCGGCATCCTGACCGGCGTCGGGGTCCTGATCTGGCTCACCTTCGGGAGCGTGGACGTCGGCACGGTCGACACCGGGCTCATCGCGCTCGCCCCGAACCTGGTGGTGACGGCGGTCGCCCAGTTCGTCGTGCGGTCCCGCTCCCTGGCCGCCGTACCGGCCGAGGCCGGCTGACCGGCCGCCGGGCGCCGTCGCGCGGTGTGGGGCCGCACACGGCGCCCGGCGTCCTCAGGGCCCTGCCGGTCGGCGGCAGGGCCCTACCTCACCCTCAACTCCTTTACGGGTTCGGGCCTTTCGCCGTCCTCGGTGACCCGTACGAACCGGGCCGCCCGCCCCGGCGTGAAGGCCCGCCACGCCGCACCGTCGGCCGACGTCGTCACCGCGTACGCGCGCGTGCCCGTCACGTCGACGCCGGAGACCTTCCCCGTCCGGCCGAGGTCGACCGTGAGGGAGGCGTGCGCGGTCGCCGGCTGCCAGGCGGTGACCGGGTTGCCGTCCACCGCCGCCTCCGCGTACAGGCCAGACTCCTCGGACGTCGCCGTCGTGGTGCGGCAGCGGGCCAGGTCGGAGGTGGGTTCGAGGTCGGGGCGCCGGGTGCGCAGGACGAGCCCGCCGCGGTCGACCGTGGCGCGTCCGGTGGGCGTGACGACGGGGAACGGCTCGCCCGCGGTCAGCCTGACCGTCGTACGCTCCGGCCCGATCGCGATGTCGTACGTGCGTCCGCGCCAGGTCAGCCCGCGCAGCGTCACGCCCCTGCCGAGCTGCGGCGGCAGCGACGGGTCAAGCCGCAGGGCGTCCTCCTCGAGGCGCAGACCGGTCAGGCCGTGCGTGAACACCTGGAGGAAGCCGCCCTTCCCGGTGAGGAAGTCCTGTGCGGGCGTGCCCGCGAGCGGGTCACTGGATCCCGCCTTCGTGCCGCGCGCCTCCGAGAACAGCCCGAACGGCTCACGGAAGAACGGCTTCGAGGCGCGCCGCAGGAACGTGTACGTGGCACAGCCCGGCTCCCCGATCGACGCGGCGGCCACCGCGTGCACGGAGTCCGTCATCGCGGGCCCGTCCGGGTCGGTGTGCGCGACGTAGTAGTCGAGGGTCGCCGCCGCCGCGCCCTTCGGCATCGGCTTCCAGTCCAGCGGGTACAGCAGCAGGACCGCGTCGGCCTGCTTGATCGTCGAGCCGTTGTAGCCCTCGTACTGGAGGAAGATCTTGCGCCTGGGGTCGTACGGGATGCGGAGCCTGTCGGCGATCGTCGTCCACTCGGCCGGGGGCACGGCGCCCACGAGCCGGGCGGCGCGGGCGGCGGAGCGCAGGGCCGTGGCCGCGACGGCGTTCGTGTAGACCCCGTCGTCGACGCCGTTGCTGTACTCGTCGGGGCCCGCGACGTCCTTGACGGAGTACGAGCCGTCGGCGTTCTTCGTGACGCGTGAAGTCCAGTACTCCGCAAGGCCCTTGAGGAGCGGTAGGCCGCGCGAGCGCAGCCAGGCGCGGTCGCCCGTGGCCAGGTAGTACTGCCAGGCGGCGAGCGCGATGTCGCCCTGGAGGTGGTTCTGGGTGACGCAGTGCGGCGGCTGCCAGCTCTGGCACTCCGTCCACAGGGCGCCGCGGCTCGCGCTGGTCCATGGGTACATGAGGCCCTTGACCGACGTCTTGAGGGCGTTGTCGGCGGCGGCCTCGCGCGTGCGGTAGCGGTATTCGAGGACCGGGCGCGCCAGGTCGGGCCGGTCCGCGAGGAGCGCGGGGAACATCCACGTCTCGGCGTCCCAGAAGACCATGCCCGCGTAGGCGTCGCTGGTGAGCCCGGCGGGCGCGATGCTGTCGCGGCCGCCGGCGCGCACCGCCGTGAGGAGCCCGTACCGCGCGGCCCGCACCTGCTGCTGGATCTCGGGCCGGTCCGGCACCTCGATGTCCGACGTCCACAACGTCCGCCAGGCCGCGGTGTGTTCGCGAAACAGCTCGTCCCACCCGGCCGCGGCCGCCTGCTGGGAGGCGCCGACGGCCGAGTCGTGCGGGGTGCGAGAGGTCAGGGCCGTGTCCACGCCGACGTACTTGGTGACGGTGTACGTGCGGCCGGTGCCGACGGAGAACGTAGCGGACTGATGGTTCGTCAGCGTATCGGTGCGGCCCGCCGCTTGGGTGCGGCCGGGGGCGCGCAGGGTGGAGGCGACGACGCCGTCGTGGCGGGTGCCGTCCGTGCGGAAGCCCACCGCCATCGTGCGCTTGCCCGCGGGGCCGGAGCCGGTGGGCGCGATCCGGCGCGCGCCCCGCCCGTCGATCCGGTCGGTGACGGTCGCCTCACCGCTCCAGTGCGGCGTGACGCGCAGCCGTACCGCTCCGGTGTGCGCGTGGGAGCGGTCCGCCAGCACGTCGTACGTCAGATCGGTGCGCCGGCCGTCCTTGTGCGTCCAGGTCAGCGACGTACGGACGAATCCGCAGCGCAGGCTGAGGGTCTGCCGGTAGTGCGAGATCCGGCTCGTCGGGCCGTACGTCTCGTCGCCCACCGTCAGGTCGAGCCCGGTCCAGTTCGGCAGCGCGGCGATGGCCTCGCGGTGCGCCGTGTTCTCGGGACCGCGCGCGTAGAGCCCGGTGGCGAACGCCCCGTCATAGCGCGGCGTGTAGAGCGGCCAGCCGGTCTTGTCGCCGGGCTCGGCGTAGCCCGCGCCGGACGGCGGGACGCGCACGCCGAGATATCCGTTGCCGGTGTACGCGTGATAGGTGTTCGCGGGGTCGATACGGGTGGCGGCCGGGGCCCAGGCGGGGTCGCCGGTGCAGGCTTCGGAGGCCTCGGAGGGGGAGCCCGCCGGCACGGGGGCGGGTGCGGCGGGTGCCGGGCCGGGGCCGGGCGTCGCCAGGGCCGCGCCCGGTGAGGCGCCGAGCACCGCGAGCGCGAGGAGGACGGTGAGGCGGGCGGGGGATCGGCGGGATCGGGTCACGCAACCGACGATGCGGGCGGCCCCGGCCGGGAGCCGGGCAACCCGCGACGGAGGTCCCACGGATGGCGGGGGTGCCGCATGTCACGCCCTGCCTCGACGGAAGGTCGAGCGCCGCTCGACGGTTGCTCGACGCCAGGGTGTAAGGATTCCCTTACCCGGAGAAACTCCCTGGGTAAAGGCTTGCGGCCGCGCATGTCATCACTTCGAGTGATTCTTTGGCCTTTGCTTGCGGCGCACAACCCAGGGTTGCGACGCTGTTGCTGTCTGTCAATCTGATGGGTCGCCATGGGTCTTAGGGAGTACAGCCAGTGACATTCGGTGAGCAGCCGGCGTATCTGCGCGTCGCGGGTGATCTTCGCCAGAAGATCGTCAATGGATCGCTGCCACCGCACACGCGCCTCCCCTCACAGGCCAGGATCCGCGAGGAGTACGGCGTCTCGGACACCGTCGCTCTCGAAGCCCGCAAGGTGCTGATGGCCGAAGGGCTCGTCGAGGGACGCTCGGGGTCGGGCACGTATGTGCGCGAGACGCCGGTCCCGCGCCGCGTCGCCCGCTCCGGATACCGGCCGGTCAGCGGCTCCACCCCCTTCAAGCAGGAGCAGGCCGACGAGACGGCGCGTGGCACCTGGGAGTCCCGCAGTGAGCAGGCCGAGGCGAGCAGCGCCATCGCCGAGCGCCTCGGCGTCCGCGCCGGAGACCGCGTGATGTGCACGAAGTACGTCTACCGGGACGCGGGAGAGGTCATGATGCTCTCCACCTCCTGGGAGCCCCTGGCGGTCACCGGGCGCACCCCCGTGATGCTCCCCGAGGAAGGCCCCCTCGGCGGCTGCGGCGTCGTCGAGCGCATGTCCGCCATCGACGTGATCGTGGACAACGTGACGGAGGAGGTAGGCGCCCGCCCCGGCCTCGCCGAGGAGCTCATGGCGCTGGGCGGAGTGCCCGGCCATGTCGTCCTCGTCATCCAGCGCACGTACTTCGCGTCGGGCAGACCGGTCGAGACGGCGGACGTCGTCGTCCCCGCCGACCGGTACCGGATCGCATACCACCTGCCCGTGAAGTGACCGATACGCGAACGCCCTGTCCGCAGGGTGTGACCACGACTTAACGCGCCGCCGCTTCCCGTAACGCCGGGGCAATCACCGGCCGCCCCGCATTGTCATGCACGGCTCCTAACTTCCGTCCGTACCCGCAATCGGCCGGACGACAGGAACCCTCATGACGGACACGGTCACCCGTGACACAGAGGCGGCCGCGCCGCGGCGCAGCTACGCCAAGCTCGCCGCGGACGAGAGCCGCGAGGACTTCTCGCTGCGCTACGCGCCCCACTCCTACCGGCGCTGGTCACCGACCATGGTCGCGTCCACCGCGCTCGGCGGCATCGCCTATCTCGCCGACTTCGCGATCGGCGCCTCCATCGTCTTCACGTACGGCTTCACGAGCGGGCTCGCCTCGATCCTGTGCGCGGCGACGATCATCTTCCTGACCGGCATCCCCATCGCCCGCGCCTGCGCCAAGTACGGCCTGGACATGGACCTCATCACCCGGGGCGCGGGCTTCGGCTACTTCGGCTCGACGCTCACGTCCCTCATCTACGCCTCGTTCACCTTCATCTTCTTCGCGCTCGAAGGCTCGATCATGGCGCAGGCCATGCACGAGGTCGTCGGACTGCCGCTGCCCGTCGGCTACTTGCTCACCACGCTCATCGTCATCCCAATCGTCTTCCGCGGCATGGGCGCGCTCGCCAAGGTGCAGGCGTGGACGCAGCCGGTCTGGCTCATCGGGCTCGTCCTGCCCTTCGTGATCCTGGCCTTCCACTCGCCGGGCTCGTTCGGCGACTTCACCCACTTCGGCGGCACGGAGGGCGCGGGCAGCGGGTTCTCCTGGCTCGGCTTCGGCCTCGGCACCGGCGTCGCGCTCTCCCTCATCGCGCAGATCGGCGAGCAGGCCGACTATCTGCGGTTCATGCCGGCGAAGACCGAGCAGAACCGGAAGCGATGGAATCTGGCCGTTCTCGCGGCCGGACCCGGATGGGTGATCATCGGGGCCGCGAAACAACTCGGCGGCGCGCTCCTCGCCTTCGTAGCCCTCGAAGCGGTCGGCAGGACCCACGCGCTCGAACCCATCGCGCCGCAGGTCGAGGCCCTCAAGCCGTGGCTCGGCTCGGTCGCCCTGCCCGCCGCCGCGCTCTTCGTGGTCGTCTCCCAGATCAAGATCAACGTGACCAACGCCTACAGCGGTTCGCTGTCCTGGTCGAACTTCTTCTCCCGCATCACCCACCGGCACCCGGGCCGCGTCTGGTACATCTTCCTCAACCTCGCCATCGCGCTGACGCTGATGGAGATGAACATGTTCGCGGCCCTGAACAAGCTGCTCGGCTTCTACTCGAACGTGGGCATCGCCTGGATCGCGGCCGTCGCCGCCGACCTCGTCATCAACAAGCGGGCCGGCTGGAGCCCCAAGTACATCGAGTTCAAGCGGGCCTATCTGTACGCCGTGAACCCGGCCGGCTTCGGCGCCATGGTCATCGCGTCCACCGTCTCGATCGTCGCGTTCTTCGGGGTGTTCGGTGCGTACGCGGAGGCCTTCTCGACGTTCATCGCGGCCGGACTCGCCCTGACGCTCTGCCCGTTGATCGCCTGGGCCACCAAGGGCAAGTACTACCTGGCCAGGCCCAACCCCGTGAACGGCCCCGGCGTCGAGATCGCCGACATCACCGCGACCCACACGTGCAGCGTCTGCGAGACGGCGTACGAACTCCCCGACATCGCGGACTGCCCCGTCCGGTCGGGCCCGATCTGCTCGCTGTGCTGCTCGCTCGACGCGGAGTGCGGCGACGTGTGCCGCAAGGAGTCGCAAGCGGGGCCGGTGCTCATGCCGATGCCGACGGTGCGTACGGGCTGACACCCGGAGCGGGGAAGCCACGGAACGCCCAGGGGGCGCACTCTTCGGAGTGCGCCCCCTGTGGATTGGCTGGTTGCGTATCTCTTTGTGCCAATGCGTATCCGCTGCGTGAAGGTCAGGCGTACGCTCGGGCATATGCGGAGTGGGGTTTCCTCAGAAAGCGGGGCGCTGTGCGAGCCGGGGTCGGGGAGTGGAGGGGCGACATGAACGAGGGCACGACCACGCTTGTGTGGCTCGTCATACGCCAGGACGACAACGGCAACCGCTATCGCGTCGGCAGGTATGCGACCAGGGCGGAAGCCCAGCAGATCGCCGACAGTCTCGACGACCGCGGCCACAAGCAGCTCTACTGGGTCGAGCGCCTCGGCCAGACGCAGAACGGCACCGCGCGCTGACGTTCCCGTCCGCGGCCGTAGGCTCCGGCCCATGACTGAACCGACCGTCGTCGTCGCGGCGGCCCTCCACGACAGCGGCCGCCTGCTCGCCGCACGACGCAGCGCGCCCCCCGAACTGGCGGGCCGCTGGGAACTCCCCGGCGGCAAGGTCGAACCCGGCGAGGACCCGAAGCGGGCGCTCGTACGGGAACTGCGCGAGGAACTCGGGATCGGCGCCGAGCTCGTGGCCCGCGTCCCGGGGGAGTGGCCCCTGAAGCCCGGATACGTGCTGCGGGTATGGACCGCGCGCCTGCTGTCCGGCCGGCCGCGCCCTCTGGAGGACCACGACGACCTGCGCTGGCTCGGGCCCGACGAGATCTGGTCCGTGGACTGGCTCGACCAGGACGTGCCGGCGGTGAAGGCGGTGCTCGCGGCGCGGCAGCCGTGATCCGTACGCCGGGGGACCTGTCCGCGGGTCCGCCGCGCCGCGGGTTGTGTCACCCGTCGTGCCGCTGGTCGGGCGCCCCGCGTCCTCCGTTCGCGGAGTGTTCGCGTGAGACGGTAGCCCCTACGCCCACCCGGGTATATGCCGATTA
The DNA here is from genome assembly GCF_053644375.1 of Streptomyces sp. NPDC055400. Lineage (NCBI taxonomy): Bacteria > Bacillati > Actinomycetota > Actinomycetes > Kitasatosporales > Streptomycetaceae > Streptomyces > Streptomyces sp. NPDC055400. The sequence goes on from NZ_JBSHLM010000014.1 coordinate 125,393, forward strand.
ACCCTACGAAATCGGACGTGATCCGAAGGGGTGGACGGGGTTCTACTGCTGCCTGGGAAGTGATCGGCGTGATCGACACCGACGGGGAGTGCGCCGAGTGGGTCTTCCCCGAGGAGCCGGGCGCAGTCCGTTCCGCTCGTGCCGCGGTCCGCGGCCAGCTCGGCGTCTGGGATCTCGATTCGCTCGGCGATGTCACCGAACTGCTCGTCAGCGAGCTGGTGACCAACGCCCTCCGGCACGCTTCCGGCCCCATCGGCGTACGTCTCCTGCGGTCGGCGGAGCCGGCCCACACCCTGCGGGTGGAGGTCTCCGATCCTCTTCCGGATCCGCCGCTGGAGCGGGTCGCGGGACCGGACGAGGAGAGCGGACGGGGGCTCCAGCTGGTCGCGGGGTCCGCGCGGCGGTGGGGGACGCGGCCCGGTGACGCGGGCAAGACGGTGTGGTTCGAACTGTCGCTGCCCGGCCGGCACTGACGGGCGGCCGGAAACAGCGGCTGGACCCGGCGGCCGGAACCGGTGGCGTCGCCCCGGTTAAGAGGAACCCTCCCTGGTTAGGAGACAGGGAGCATGCCGACCGGTGAAGAGGCCGGCCGGGAAGGGCACGGAACAGTCGCGGATCTGGTTGTCGTCCTGTTACGCGGGGACGGGCCAAAAAGCGTCGGGACCGTGGTGTGATCGTGAACACCGTGTTGCGCGGCTCCGTAGTGCTGGATACTGCGGGCAGCTGCCCCGGTGACCGGTGCCGGACGCGGTGAGCTGGAGGGGACGGTTCGCGTGAGCGAGATACCAGCGAAGGCCACGTCGTCCGAGGACAACTCGGGCGGGACGGCCGCGCGCGATGCGGCAGGCCCGCCCCGGGCCGAGACATGGCAGACCAGTCCGCCCGGGTCCATGTACGACTACATCAAGGTCGCCTCCTTCTCCATCGGCCCCGACGGCCTGATCGACCAGTGGAGCCGGCGCGCGGCGCAGCTCTTCGGCGTCCGGGCACAGGAAGCCGTGGGCAAGGACCCCATCGAGGCCTTCGTCTCCACGGAACTGCGCGAGCGCGGTCACCGCAAGATGGCGGAGATCCTCGACGGCCGCGAGTGGACCGGCGTCGTCCCCTTCCGGATGCCGAGGGGCCGGGCGTCGGACCCGGGCCGCACCGGGTCCGACGAGCGCGATCCGCACGTCCCTGATCAGCACGGCCCAGGCCGGCACCTCCCCGAGCCGTATACGGAGGGGATCGCCGAGGTCTATGTGATGCCGACCGAGACGGAGTCCGGCGAGCGCGCCGCCGTCTGCATCGTCGTCGATGTCCGCGCCCTGCGCCGAATCGAGACGGACCTCGCCGCGTCGCAGGCCATTTTCGGCCAATCTCCTTTCGGCTTCCTGCTGTTCGGCACCGACCTGAAGGTGCAGCGGGCCAACCGGCCCTTCGCCGCCGTCTTCGGCGGCCGGGCCGACGACCACCGCGGCCGCACCGTCCACGACTATCTGCCCCGCGGCGAGGCCGACCGCGTGCAGGCCGCGCTGCGCCGCGTCCTGGAGACCGGCGATTCCGTCACCGACATGCAGCTCGTCGGGCCCGCGCCCGACTCCGCCGAGCGTCGCCACTGGTCGATCAACCTCTACCGCGTGCACAGCGGCAGCGGCCGGCCCATCGGCGTCGCAGGGCTCGCCACCGACGTCACCCGGCGGCACGCCGCCGCCCGCGAGGCGGCCCACGCCCGCCGCAACCTCGCCCTCCTCAACGAGGCGGGCGCCCGCATAGGCAACTCGCTCGACCTGGAGACCACCGCCCGCGAGCTCCTCGACGTCGTCGTCCCCGGCTTCTGCGATCTCGCGTCCGTCGACCTCTACCAGGGCCTCCTCGCGGGCGACGAGTCGGCGCTCAACAGCCGCAGCCTCGCCGACGGCAGCGCCGAGCTGCGCAGGGTCGCCGCCGCGAGCGCCGTCGCCGACGTGCCGTTCCTCGAGGCGTCCGGCGGTGACGGGGTCGTCGAGGTCGGGGCCGTCCACCGCTACTCCTTCAACTCGCCCTGCGCGGACGCCCTGCGCACCGCCCGCCCCCAGTTCGTCCCCGCCGCGTCCGGCGGCCTCATCCAGTCCACGCTCGCCGTGCCGATGGTCGCCCACGACACCGTCGTCGGCCTCGCGCGCTTCGCCCGTACGAAGGGCAGCGAGCCCTTCAACGACCGCGACCGCGCCCTCGCCGTCGAACTCGCCGCCCGTGCCGCCGTCTGCATCGACAACGCCCGCCTCTACCGGCGTGAGCACGAGCGCGCCCTGATACTCCAGCGGTCGCTGCTCCCGCCGGACGACCCCGAGGCGTCCGGCCTCGACATCGCCTGCCGCTACCTGCCGGGCAACGCGGCCACCGAGGTCGGCGGCGACTGGTTCGACGTCATCGAGCTGCCGGGGCACAGAACCGCGCTCGTCGTCGGCGACGTCATGGGCCGCGGCCTGCGCGCCGCCGTCGCGATGGGCGAACTGCGCACCGCCGTACGGACCCTGGCCCTCCTCGACCTCGAACCCGCCGAGGTGCTCTCCGCGCTCGACGAGATCGCCCGTGGCCTCGGCGCGCCCGGCGGCCCCTCGTCGCCGGCCCTCGGCCCCCGCGGTGGCGTCCAGCAGGCCACCCGCGCCGCCCGCAGAACCGGCGACGCCGACCTGTCCGAGGTCTACCTCGCCACCTGCGTGTACGCGGTCTACGACGCCGTGACCCGGCGCTGCACCTTCGCCAACGCGGGCCATCTGCCGCCCGTCCTGGTCGAGCCCGGCGAGGGCGCGCTCATGCTCGACGTACCCCCGGGGATGCCGCTCGGCGTCGGCGGGGAACCCTTCGAGGAGGTCGAGGTCGAGCTGCCCGAGGGCTCACTCCTCGCCCTCTACACCGACGGGCTCGTCGAGTCCCGTGACCATCCCCTCGACGAGGGCCTCTCCGCGTTCCGCAGCGCCCTGGACGATCCCTCGCCCGCGCTCGAAGACGTCTGTGACCACGTGCTGGCCACGCTCGACACGCACCACGGTGAGGACGACATCGCGTTGCTCATGGCCCGCGTGCAGGGCCTGCCGGCCGATGCCGTCGGCGACTGGACGCTGCCGCGCGAGCCGCGCTCGGTGGGCCGAGCCCGCGAGTTCACCCGCGCCAAGCTCACCGAATGGGACCTGGAGCCGCTCGTCGACACGACGGAACTCCTGGTCAGCGAGCTGGTCACCAACGCCCTGCGGTACGGCGAGGGTGACATCAGGCTGCGTCTCCTGCTCGACCGCACCCTCGTGTGCGAGGTGTGGGACGCGGGCCTCGTCCAGCCGCGCCGCCGCCGCGCCCGCGACACGGACGAGGGCGGCCGCGGGCTTCAGCTCGTCGGCCTGCTCAGCGCGTCCTGGGGCTCGCGCAGGACGCCGCGCGGCAAGACCGTCTGGTTCGAACTCCCGCTGCCGGACGGCGACTCGGCGGCCGTGGACCCGACGGAGGCGCTGCTCAGCCTGTACTGACCGGGTGCGCCGCCTTCCTGCCTTTACGCGGACGTCTTGAGTGCCGCCAGGCGCGCCTCGATCTCGGCCGTGTCGCCGAGGCCCTCCAGCTGCTCGAACTGCGCGTCGAGCGACGAGTCGGCGAGCTCCTGCTTGCCCAGTGCCCTGGCCTCCTCGCGGCGCACCTTCTCCTCGAAGCGGCTCAGCTCGCTCGTCGGGTCGAGGACGTCGATGTTCCTGGCGGCGTCCATCATCTGGTTCTGGGCCTGCGCCGTCTTCGAGCGCGCCACCAACTGGTCGCGCTTCGACTGGAGTTCGGCCAGTTTCGTCTTCATCTGGTCGAGGCCGGACTTCAGCTTTCCGACGACCTCGTTCTGCGCGGCGATCGTCGGCTCGGCGCCCTTCGCCTCCTTCTCGGAGCTCAGCTGCCGTCCGAGCGCCACCTTGGCGAGGTTGTCGAACGTGTCGGCCTCCGCCGCGCTGCCCGCCGTCCGCAGCTCGTCGGCCTTCTTGCTCGCGGCGAGCGCCTTGCCGCCCCACTCGTCGGCCGCCTCGACGTCCTCCTTGTGGTCCTGCTCCATCATCCGCAGATTGCCGATGGTCGCCGCCACGGCCTGCTCGGCGTCGGCGATGTTGTTCGAGTAGTCGCGGATCAGCTGGTCGAGCATCTTCTGCGGGTCCTCGGCACCGTCCAGAAGGGCGTTGATGTTCGCCTTCGCGAGCTGGGCGACGCGGCCGAGAACGGTCTGCTTGGTCATGAGAGTGCTCCTTGTACAAGGGAGTTACGCAGGAACTGGGTGAATGCCGCCGGGTCAGAACCGTCCGCCACCGCCCCTGCGGCCACGGGTCCCGCCCCCGCCGAAACTCCCCGGACCGCCGCCGCCGAACCCGCCCCCGAAGCCCCCGCCCCCGCCGAACCCCCCGCCGCCGCGCCCGCCGCGCCCGCCGCCCAGGAGTTCGCCGAGGATGATCCCGCCGAGCACCGCGCCTCCCATGCCCCCGCCACCGCGCCCGCCGCCCCCGCCGCCGCCGTACGGATTCCCGAAGGACCGCACATCCTGCTCGGCGAGCCGCTGCGCCTGCCGGGCGAGCGCGTCGGCCCGCTGGGCACCGGCGAGGGCGGCCGCGGGATCCGCCTGCGCCGTCGTCGTGACGTACTCCAGGTGCCGCTGCGCCTCCGCCAGGCGCGTACGGGCCTCGCTGCCGACCGCCCCGCGGTGCGTGGTGATGTAGTCCGACGCGGCGCCGACGCTGCTGCGGGCCGTGAGTTCCGCCTGGCCGAGCAGGGAGCGCGCGCGGGCCGTGCCCGACTCGCGTTCGCGCGCCTCGTTCAGGGCCGCGTCGAGCGCCGAGTCGGCCTCCTCCACGCGGCGCAACGCGTCGATCGGGTCGTAGGGGCCGGCGGCCATCTCCTTGCGCACGCCCGCGGCGACGGTCTCCACGCGCGCGATGCGCCCGCGCAGATCGGCCGTGGACGCGCCCTCGGCCGTCCCTTCGAGCAGTCCGTGGGCGTCCGCTAGGTCGGAGTCGGACTCGGTGAGCGCGGCCGGCAGCTTCTCGGCGGCCTCGGCCAGCTCATGGCCCAGCCGGTCGACCGCGTCCACGAAGGTGCCCGCCTGGTCGACGGCCGACTCGGCGGCCCGCAGGAACACCGCGGCCCTGCCGTTGTCGCCCGCGTCGACGCCACTGCGCGCCTGTTCGAGGTTGGTCGTGGCGAACACCAGCCGGTCCTTGGCCTGCTCTACGTGACCCGCCACGGGAAGCAGCGCGGACGGCGCGTAGCGGGCGCCGAGCGCCGTCAGCGTCTCCTCGGCCGTCGTGGTGCGGGTGGCCAGGTCGCGGGCGGCGAGCTCCGCGTGCGCGAGGGCCTCGGGGGCGGTGCGCTCCAGGGCCCGCAGCCGGTCGAAGTCCGCGGCCTCGGCGTCGAGCCTGCGCCCCGCCTCGGCGCAGCGGTTGATGATCTCGTCCAGCATCTGCCGCTTCGTCGCGTCGTCCTCGGGGAACGCGTCGTCGAGCTGCTGGCGCAGCCGGAAGGCCGCCGTCAGCTCCGACTGCGCATACGCCACCGCCTCGGTGAACGGTTTGACGGCCTCCTCGCCGAACTGCGCGGTGGCGAAGCCGAGTTCCTCCGTGCTGGTGCGGATCGAGTCGTCGCTCTCCACCAGCATCTGCCTGGCCCGCTTGTCCAGCTCGGGCAGCGGCGTGACCTTCGGTCCCGTGCCCCCGCCCCAGCCGCCGCCGGGCGTGGTGCGGGTACGCGTACGCCTTGTGCGGCGGGTGTACGTGAACGCCGCGAGGGCTCCCGCGCCGCCGACCACGATGAGGGGCAGGGCGAGATCGGCCGCGCTGGGACCGGTGTCCGGGCCGCGGGGGTCGGCCGGGCCCGGGGTGATCGCCGGTGTGGGGACGGGGCTGCCCGCGAGGGTGGCGGAGATGCCGCCCGCCGCCCCGATCGCGGCGCCCGCCCAGTCGTTCCTGCGCAGCGCCGGTTCGATCGCGGTCTGCGCGACGTCCTTGAGCTGCGCGTCGGTGAGCTGGGAGTCCTGGTCGACGGAGTAGGCGTACTGCCGGTCGTGCGTGGCCACGGCGAGGAGTACGTCGTTGAGGCCGAGGCCGTTCTTGGAGGCCGTGTCGTCGGCCCAGTCCTGGGCGGAGCGGCCGGAGAAGTCGCGTACGTAGACCACGAAGAGCTGGGTGTTGCGCTTGCGGTCGAGCGAGTCGAGGGCCGAGGCGACATCGGGCTCACGGTCTCGGAGGGCGTCCACCTTGTCGGTGATCTGGCCGGCTCTCGACAGGGTGACGGGGTCGTCGGCGCGGGAGGCCGTGGCGGGCAGCAGCGCCCAGCAGAGCGCGAGCACGGCGGCCACGGCCGACCGCGCGGCTATCCGTACCGGACGGGGGCGACTGGGAGGCGGCGTCACAGTTGGGAGCGTATGACCGGATCTGGGGTACCGCGACCGGGATCGGCCCGGTCCGGTTGTGGCGAATCCGCATTGTTATCACCGGCCCTTCCGGCAAAACCGCTGCTCAACGTAGGTTTCCGGCATGGAGAACGGACCCTGGGCCGCGGGCGGCGCGATCAGCGAGCCGGAGCTCGTGGTGTCCGGATCCGCCGGCTCCCCGGACCGGCCCGGTCCCCTCGACAGTCCCCAGCGGTCCAGGGGACGGCGCCCTCTCGGCGCGCTGCTCGTCGGCGCGCTCGCCGCGTCCGCCGTCTGGGGCGCCGGCCTGTACGCGTTCGGCGCGCAGGGCCCCGACCTCAGGGGCTACCGCGTGAGTGACCGCCTCTGTTCCCTCCTCGCGATGCCCCACCTCGCCACGGTCTTCGACCGCGGATCCCGCTGGGAGTCCACGCGCAGCAGCAGCGAGGCGGTGGACACGGCGGACTGTTCGGGGGACCTGGAGCGCAAGGAGGGCACGGCGCGAGCCGCCACGCTCTCGGCGTCCGTGGTCCTGCACAAGCGGACCGACCCCGGCGCGGAGTTCGACGCGGCGCGCACGACGGCCGCCGAGCGGATCCCGGGCCGGGCCGAGGTGCGTACGGCGAAGGGCCTGGGCGACCGGGCGTACACGGTCGTCCATGGCCGGACGGTGACCGTCCACGTCCTCGACGGCGACGCGGAGTTCGCCCTGAGCGTGAGCGCCGGGCCGTCCGCAGGACGCGTCACGCCGGAGCGGTTGCGGCCGCTCGTGGCGGGGGACCTGGGCGCGCTGATGCGCCGGGTGAGCACTCCGTAGTGCCCTTACGAGGACGGCCTCCGTCGGATCTTGTTCCCCAGCCAGACCACCGGGTCGTATTTGCGGTCGACCGCTCGCTCCTTCAAGGGGATCAGGGCGTTGTCCGTGATGTGGATGCCCTCCGGGCAGACCTCCGTGCAGCACTTCGTGATGTTGCAGTAGCCGAGGCCGTGGTCCTCCTGGGCCGTGCGCTTGCGGTCGAGGCCGGAGTCCGACGCCGCGTCGAGAGGGTGCATGTCCAGCTCGGCGACCCGCATCAGGAAGCGCGGGCCCGCGAACGCCGCCTTGTTCTCCTCGTGGTCGCGCACCGCGTGGCACGTGTCCTGGCACAGGAAGCACTCGATGCACTTGCGGAACTCCTGCGAGCGGTCCACGTCCTCCTGCTGCATGCGGTACTCGCCCGGGCCGACCCCGGCCGGCGGGACGAAGGCCGGGATCTCACGGGCCTTCGCGTAGTTGAAGCCGACGTCCGTGACGAGGTCGCGGACCACAGGGAAGGCGCGCAGCGGCGTCACCGTGATGACGTCCTCGCGGTCGAAGACCGACATGCGGGTCATGCACATCAGGCGGGGCCGGCCGTTGATCTCCGCCGAGCACGAACCGCACTTGCCCGCCTTGCAGTTCCAGCGGACCGCGAGGTCGGACGCCTGGGTCGCCTGGATCCTGTGGATGATGTCGAGGACGACCTCGCCGTCGTTCACCTCGACGGAGAAGTCCGTCAGGCCACCGCCCTCGGCGTCCCCGCGCCAGACCCTGAAACGCGCATCGTACGAACTCACTCGTACAGCTCCTCTTCGGCGAGGTACTTGACCAGCTCTTCCTTCTCGAAGAGGGCGAGCAGGTCCGGGCGGATGGGCTCGGTGGTGTCGCGCACGAGGTCGATCTGGCCCCGGACCGGATCCGTGGCCGCGAGGCCGCCGGTCGGATCGGCGAGCCGGCACAGCAGGTTGGTGCGCCGCCAGCCGCGGTCCATCGTCGGGTGGTCCTCACGGGTGTGGCCGCCGCGCGACTCCGTGCGCTCCAGGGCGGCGCGCGCGATGCACTCGCTGACGAGCAGCATGTTGCGCAGGTCGAGCGAGAGGTGCCAGCCCGGGTTGAACTGACGGTGCCCCTCCACCCCGGCCCGTCGCGCCCGCAGCCGCAGCCCGGCGAGCCGGTCGAGCGCCTCGGCCATCTCCTCCTCGCGGCGGATGATGCCGACCAGGTCGTTCATCGCCTGCTGGAGCTCCTGGTGGAGCGTGTACGGGTTCTCGGCGACGCCCCCGTCCGCGGGACCCTCCGCGGAGAACGGGCGCAGCGCCTCCGCCGCCGCCGTGTCGACCTGGACCGCGTCGATGACGGGCCGCTCGTCGAGCCCGGCCGCGTACTCGGCCGCGTGCAGTCCGGCGCGGCGGCCGAAGACGAGGAGGTCGGAGAGCGAGTTGCCGCCCAGGCGGTTCGAGCCGTGCATGCCGCCGGCCACCTCGCCGGCCGCGAACAGGCCGGGCACGTCCCGTGCCGCCGCCGTGTCCGAGTCGACGGCGATGCCGCCCATCACGTAGTGGCAGGTCGGGCCGACCTCCATCGGCTCGGCCGTGATGTCGACGTCCGCCAGCTCCTTGAACTGGTGGTACATCGACGGCAGCCGGCGCCGGATGCGCTCGGCCGGCATGCGCGTGGAGACGTCGAGGAAGACGCCGCCGTGCGGGGAGCCGCGGCCCGCCTTCACCTCGGAGTTGATGGCGCGTGCCACCTCGTCGCGGGGGAGCAGCTCGGGCGGGCGCCGGTTGTGATCCGGGTCGTCGTACCAGCGGTCGCCCTCGTCCTCCGACTCGGCGTACTTCTCCTTGAAGACGTCGGGGACGTAGTCGAACATGAACCGCTTGCCCTCGGAGTTGCGCAGGACCCCGCCGTCGCCGCGCACCGACTCCGTGACGAGGATGCCCTTCACCGACGGCGGCCAGACCATGCCCGTCGGATGGAACTGCACGAACTCCATGTTCAGCAGCGGCGCCCCGGCGAGCAGCGCGAGTGCGTGGCCGTCGCCCGTGTACTCCCACGAGTTCGACGTCACCTTGAAGGACTTGCCGATGCCGCCCGTCGCCAGCACTACGCTCGGCGCCTCCAGGACGAAGAAGCGGCCGCTCTCGCGCTCGTAGCAGAAGGCGCCGGACACCTTCTCGTCCTCCTTCAGCACGCGCGTGACCGTGCATTCCTGGAAGACCTTGAGGCGCGCCTCGTAGTCGCCGAACTCCTTGAAGTCCTCCTGCTGGAGCGCCACGATCTTCTGCTGGAGCGTGCGGATCAGCTCCAGGCCCGTGCGGTCACCGACGTGCGCGAGGCGCGGGTACTCGTGGCCTCCGAAGTTGCGCTGCGAGATCCGGCCGTCCGCCGTCCGGTCGAACAGGGCGCCCCAGGTCTCCAGCTCCCATACCCGGTCGGGTGCTTCGCGCGCGTGCAGCTCGGCCATCCGCCACTGGTTGAGGAACTTGCCGCCGCGCAGCGTGTCCCGGAAGTGGACCTGCCAGCTGTCGCCGGAGTTCACGTTCCCCATGGCCGCGGCGATGCCGCCCTCGGCCATCACGGTGTGCGCCTTGCCGAAGAGGGACTTGCAGATCACGGCCGTGCGCGCGCCGCGCTCGCGCGCCTCGATCGCCGCGCGCAGGCCCGCTCCGCCCGCCCCCACCACGACAACGTCCCACTGCTGTCGCTCCACTTGAGACATCAGAAGTGCCACCCCATCTAGAAGAAGCGCGGATCGTCGAAGGCGCCGGACGACAGCAGGAACACATAGAAGTCGGCGAGCGCGACACTGATCAACGACGCCCAGGCGAGCTGCATGTGACGGTTGTTCAGCTTTCCGACCCACTGCCACATCCGGTAGCGCACCGGGTGCTTGGAGAAGTGCTTGAGCTTGCCGCCGACGATGTGCCGGCACGAGTGGCAGGACAGGGTGTACGCCCAGATCAGCGTGATGTTCAGCAGGAAGACGAGCGTGCCGAGACCCATGTGGCCCCACTCGTACTTCTCGTTGCGGAACGAGAGCACGGTGTCGTACGTCAGGATTCCCGCCACGAGGATCGCCGCGTAGAAGAAGTAGCGGTGGATGTTCTGCAGGATCAGCGGGAAGCGGGTCTCGCCCGTGTACTTCTTGTGCGGCTCGGCGACCGCGCAGGCGGGCGGAGACGCCCAGAACCCGCGGTAGTAGGCCTTGCGGTAGTAGTAGCAGGTCAGCCGGAAGCCGAGCGGGAAGATCAGGATGAGCAGCGCGGGGGACAGGCCCCACCAGCCGCCGAATATCTCCCAGTTGGGGCCCGCGTGCATCGGCTTGCAGTTCTCCGCGATGCAGGGGGAGTAGAACGGCGAGACGTACGGCGCGTGGTAGTAGTCCGTGTTCGCGAAGGCCCGCCACGTCGAGTAGACGATGAAGGCGAGCAGTCCCGCGGCGGTACTGGCGGGCGCCAGCCACCAGCGGTCGGTGCGCAGGTGCCCGGACGCGATCGCGGCGCGCGTCCTGTCCCGGACGCCGTGCGCGTCCGATGGGGGATGGGGTTCCGTGCCGGTGGCCAACGAAGCCTCCGCTCAGAGGGTCAGGGGGCGTGCCGGTCCCGGGCGCCGAGTCCTTCGTCGTCCGAGTCGGTCCAGAGCGAGCTGTCGTACGGGGTGTCGGGGATGGGCACGAGCTCGGGCCGGCGTGGTGGCGCGGCGCCGGCCGCGGCCGCGGCAGCCCGCAGCAGGGCGACGCTCTCGCGCAGATGGTCGGCGTCGGTGCGTACGCGCCGTACGTCGAGGCTGCCGTCGAGCTGCCGCTCGACGCGCCCCACGGTCCGGCACAGCTCGTCGAGGCAGCGCTCGGCTGCCGCCAAGTCGTCGTTCAGGGACATGACTTGCCCTCGATTCCGCTGGTGCGGCGGAGATGCTCATGCGCCTGCGAGTGTCGCGCGTCACATCACGCCTTGTGAAGGGATCTGCCGGGATTGCTGGTGCACGCGGTGGCGCGCGCCCCCTCGATTCCGGTCCTCAAGGGGCGCGGGACGGTGTCGACATGCGGCTCCGCCGTGTGGGCGCGACCAGCCCACACCACACCCGCACCCGCAGACGAAACAGCCCCACCCCAGCCCTCAGGCGCCCCACATTGGGCCGCACGAGTGGGCTTGAGGTCACCCATGGCCGTGTCGCGGCCCCCCGCAGGGACCCGTCCCCTTCAGTGGGGCGATAGATGTGATCAGCTCCATATACCGCCAAACGTGATCAAACCCGGCCCGGTCCTGGTAAGCGGGCGGCCGGGCTAGCCCCGGAGGTTCCCGTGATGTCCCATGACGGCGCCACATCGCGCCTCGCCAGGCGTCCCGCGCGGCGTCCCGTCCTGCGCTCGGCCGCGTTCCTCGTGTCGGGGGCGCTCGCGGTGTCGGCCCTGGCCGGCTGCAGCTCGGGCGATGACGAAGAAGAGACCAGCAGTCCGGCAGCCGCCCAGGACATCGCGCCCGCGTCCCGCGGCGACGTCGCCGACGGCGGCACTTTGCGCTGGGCCGTCGACGCCCTGCCGGGGACCCTCAACTCCTTCCAGGCCGACGCCGACGCGGGTACGGCCCGTGTCGCCGGCGCCGTGCTGCCCTCCATGTTCCGGCTCGACAACCAGGGCAGGGCGGTGCGCGACCCGGACTTCCTGGAGAAGGCCGAGGTCATCGAGCGCGAGCCCAAGCAGGTCGTCCTGTACAAGCTCAACCAGCAGGCGGTGTGGAGCGACGGCCGCGAGATCGGGGCCGCCGACTTCGCCGCCCAGTGGCGCGCCCTGTCCGGCAAGGACTCCGCGTACTGGACGGCCCACAACGCGGGCTACGACCGCATCGAGAAGATCGAGCGCGGCAAGAACAACCTGGAGGTGCGGGTCACCTTCGCGAAGCCGTACGCGGACTGGCGCTCACTGTTCTCGCCCCTGTACCCCAAGGACGTCATGGGAACCCCGGACGCCTTCAACGAGGGAGCCCGGCGCAAGCTCAAGGTCACCGCGGGCCCCTTCGCGGTCAAGGAGGTCGACCGCGACGCCAAGGAGGTCACGCTGGTGCGCAACCCGCACTGGTGGGGCCGCCAGGCCAAGCTCGACAAGATCGTCCTGCGGACCGTGCCCCGCGCGGAGCGCGCCGACGCACTCGTCGCGGGGAAGGTCGATCTCGCCGCCGTCGACCCGCAGGACGCGTCCCGCATCTCCCTCGCCGGCCGTGACAAGGGAAGCTCGGGCCCGCTCGCCCACGGCCCCGGAGCCGCGCTCACGCCCGCCGAGGCGATGCGGTCCTGGGCCGTCGCGCACGGCGACGACGAGAAGGCGGCCGACAAGGAACTCGACGCCCGCGAGAAGACCCGTGCGGCCGTCAGGAAGTACGAGAGTGAGCAGTCGCGCCTGGACGGTTACGTCGTGCGCAAGTCCCTCGAACCCGCCTTCACGCAGCTCGCGCTGAACGGCTCCGAGGGTCCGCTGGCCGATGAGCGCGTGCGCCGCGCCGTGGCCCGTGCCATCGACCGCAAGAAGCTCGCCGAGGTCGTCCTCAAGCCGCTCGGCCTGCCCGTGCACACGGTCGGCAGCCATCTCGCCCTCGCCGGGCAGCAGGCGTACGCCGACAACAGTGGTGCCCTCGGCAGCCAGGACACCGACGAGGCCCGGGCGCTGCTCGCTGACGCGGGCTGGGTGCCCGGCGGTCCCCTGAAGGACGAGTCCGGGAAGACCAAGCAGAAGACGGCGGGCGGTGAGTCCGACAGCGACAAGGAGAAGAAGGGCGCGGAGAGCAAGAAGGGCACGGAGGACAAGAAGGGGGCCGCCTCCGAGGGCTCCGACGACGGCACGGACATCGTCGGCGAGAGCGACCAGAAGCCGGGCGACCGGCAGAGCCCCTTCTTCGCCCCCGCCCGCACCGCCTCCTACCAGTACGGCGCGCTCCTGCACCAGGCCGACGCGCAGGAGCTGCGCGAGGCCGACAAGGAGAAGAAGCACGCCGATCAGTACGCGAAGGAGGCCGCCCAGGGCGGTGCTCCGGGTGCGTACGCCCCGAAGGGGACGGCCGCACCCGCCGGTGCCCCCGCCGGACCGCTCGCGAAGGACGGCAAGCCGCTGAACCTGCGCTTCGTGCTCCCGTCGGGCCCCGGCTCGGACTCGCTGCGCGCGGTCGCCGACCGGATCTCGCGGATGCTGCAGAAGATCGGCATCCGCACCGAGACGTCGAAGGTCGCCGACGCCAGCTACTTCAAGGACCACATCGCGTCCGGGCAGTACGACATGGCGCTCTACTCGTGGCCCGCCACGGCCTTCCCGGCCACCGACGCCCGCCCGATCTACGCCAAGCCGGTACCCGCCGCGGACGGCTCGCTGACCGTCGAACAGAACTACACCCGGGTCGGCACGGACCACATCGACCAGCTCTTCGACCAGGCGATCGGTGAGCTCGACGAGGGGGAGGAGCGCTCCCTGGTCAAGCAGGCCGACGCCCGTATCTGGGCCGCTGCAGGATCGATTCCTCTCTATCAGCGCCCGGAGCTGGTGGCCGCCCGTCGCACCGTGGCCAACGCGGGGGCCTTCGGCTTCCAGGAGCCGAATTACGAGGACATCGGCTTCCTGAAGCCGGGCGCGCGGCCCGGTGCCCGGCCGAACGTCTCCGGCCCGGCGAGCTCGTCCGCCGGCCCGGCCGGGAGGTCGGCGGCGAACCCGTCCGGGAAATCGTCCGAGACGCCGTCCGAGGAGCCGTCCGCGAGTCCGTCCGAGAAGAAGTGACGCACATCGCATCCTGAGTGCGCCGAAGCGGCCCTGAGCGCCCCTGGGGAGAGTCCCGAAGATCGCCCAGCTCAGATCTCGCTCAAGTCCCTTGCCCGCCGGTCCCTCCGGCGGGCAAGGTTCGTATCACCTCTGACCTGCGTTTTCTCCGGGGCGTCCCCCACGCCTCTCCGCGACGTTCACTCACTGTGCATCCCTGACCCCAGGGCCCGAGAAGGCCTACTCGGCCGAAGCCCCGTACGATGGGGTGAGGCCGTGGCGTGTCCAGCCCGGCAGGGCGCGCGTACGAAGAGACGTACGCGCAGCCGTCCACTCACTCCGGGAGTACGCCGCAATATGGCCACGCGCCACGACATCCGTAACGTCGCCATCGTCGCCCACGTCGACCACGGCAAGACCACGCTGGTCGACGCCATGCTCAAGCAGGCCGGCGCCTTCGCGGCGCACGCCGCCGAGTCGCTCGACGACCGCATGATGGACTCGAACGACCTGGAGCGTGAGAAGGGCATCACGATCCTGGCCAAGAACACGGCGGTCAAGTACCACCCGAAGGATGGCGGCGACGCCATCACGATCAACATCATCGACACCCCCGGCCACGCCGACTTCGGTGGTGAGGTCGAGCGCGGCCTGTCGATGGTCGACGCGGTCGTGCTGCTCGTCGACGCCTCCGAGGGCCCGCTGCCGCAGACCCGCTTCGTGCTGCGCAAGGCGCTCTCGGCCAAGATGCCGGTCATCCTGTGCATCAACAAGACGGACCGCCCCGACTCCCGGATCGCCGAGGTCGTCGACGAGACGTACGACCTGTTCCTGGACCTGGACGCGGACGAGGACCAGATCGAGTTCCCGATCGTCTACGCCTGCGCCCGTGACGGCGTCGCCTCGCTGACCAAGCCCGAGGACGGCACCGTCCCGCAGGACAGCGAGAACCTCGAGCCGTTCTTCAACACGATCCTGGCGCACGTCCCGGCCCCCGAGTTCGACGAGGACGCCCCCCTCCAGGCGCACGTCACGAACCTCGACGCCGACAACTTCCTCGGCCGTATCGCGCTCTGCCGCGTCGAGCAGGGCGAGCTGCGCAAGGGCCAGACCGTCACGTGGATCAAGCGCGACGGCACGATGTCCAACGTGCGCGTCACCGAGCTCCTCATGACCGAGGCGCTCACCCGCAAGCCGGCCGAGAAGGCGGGCCCGGGCGACATCTGCGCCGTCGCCGGTTTCCCGGACATCATGATCGGCGAGACCCTGGCCGACCCCGAGAACCCGATCGCGCTGCCGCTCATCACGGTCGACGAGCCGGCCATCTCGATGACCATCGGCACCAACACCTCGCCGCTCGTCGGCAAGGGCGGCAAGGGCCACAAGGTCACCGCCCGCCAGGTGAAGGACCGCCTCGACCGCGAGCTGATCGGTAACGTCTCGCTCCGTGTCCTCGACACCGAGCGTCCCGACGCCTGGGAGGTCCAGGGCCGTGGTGAGCTCGCGCTCGCCATCCTGGTCGAGCAGATGCGCCGCGAGGGCTTCGAGCTGACCGTCGGCAAGCCCGAGGTCGTCACCAAGCAGGTCGACGGCAAGACGCACGAGCCGATCGAGCGCATGACGATCGACTCCCCCGAGGAGCACCTCGGCGCGATCACTCAGCTCATGGCGACCCGCAAGGGCCGTATGGAGACCATGACGAACCACGGTTCGGGCTGGATCCGCATGGAGTGGATCGTCCCGTCCCGCGGCCTCATCGGCTTCCGCACGGAGTTCCTCACGCAGACCCGCGGCACCGGCATCGCGCACTCGATCTTCGAGGGCCACGAGCCGTGGTTCGGCGAGCTGCGCACCCGTCACAACGGCTCGCTCGTCGCGGACCGTTCGGGTTCGGTGACCCCCTTCGCGATGGTCAACCTCCAGGAGCGCGGTGTCATCTTCACCGAGGCCGGCACCGAGGTCTACGAGGGCATGATCATCGGCGAGAACTCGCGCGCCGACGACATGGACGTGAACATCACCAAGGAGAAGAAGCTCACCAACATGCGTGCGGCTTCCGCGGACACCACGGAGAACGTGGTGCCCGCCCGCAAGCTCTCGCTCGAGCAGTCCCTGGAGTTCTGCCGCGACGACGAGTGCATCGAGGTGACCCCGGAGACGGTCCGTATCCGTAAGGTCGTCCTGGACCAGAAGCTGCGCGGTCGCGCGGCCTCGAAGGCCAAGAACGGCTGATCCCGAGACAGGCTGGGCCCGGGTCCCCTTCGGGGGCCCGGGCCCTTGTCGTATGTCCTGCGCCGCGAGGTCGGCGCAGGAGTTTTTACAGGATCGTCGCCCGCACCTGGTGGTACTTCACTACCCTCGTGGCATCCTGGACGCCGTCCCGCGCGATCCACGCGCGTTGATTCGCCCGCCGAGAGTCTTCCCACAGCCGTGCGCAACGGCTCGTGATGTGCAACTCGTTTTCCAGAGGCGACTGTCCGGAATCCGGACTCCCTTGACCGATAGATGTGTAACGAGTCCGTTTCGCAGGGATCTATCTAGGATCAGTTTGTCCGGATTTTGGGCTAAGTACGCTTCAGGTGTGATCGAACCGAGACCAAAACACTGTGGTCGGTCCGATTCTGATGCCAGATAGTTGAGCGCGTAGAGCTCGGGTCAATGGGTCACGCACTGTGGGGAGTGCGGACTCTTCGAGCAGTGTGAGATGTCGTTCGCGTGTCGTCAGGGGTGTCGACCTGGTGAAGGGCATCTCTCCTCGTAATTAACGAGCGGTCTCAAGAGGAGGTAGCCCATGTTCGGTGCCACAAGCGCCTATTGGGTCACGAAGTCCCCAAGGGTGAGCGTGGTCGGATCCAGTTCCCTGTGCGCGGTTGATCCCGCAGGGAGCCGCACGGGCCGTTAGGTCCCGCTGCACTCCGGCGTGCCGCCGGTTCGTACCGTCGCCCCAACTCCGCCTCAGGCGTGGTGTGTTGGTGCGTCCGGACGGGTCCGGGCGGTGCGTTAGCTCTACCGGGGATGTGCGGCGGTACTCCCTCTCCGAGCCAGATCCAGACACTGATCCGACATCTGCCGGCCGGCGTTGCCGACTGGCTGCTGAAACCTGTGAAACGGACGAATCATGACGAGTCCAGTTGAGGCCGGCGACGCCAAGGTCGCCGTCGTCTTGGACGACGATCCCGGCGCGACGAAACCGAACGGCGCGGAGGGGTCCAAGAAGCTCGAGGGGCGCTCGCCCGGTCAGCTCATGTGGATGCGCTTCAAGCGCGACCGCACGGGAATGGTCTCCGCAGTCGTAGTGATCTTCTTCTTCCTGATCGCGGCGCTCGCGCCGGTGATCTCGAAGATTTACGGCAAGGACCCGTACACGCTGTACCCGGCCGAGCCGGACTTCCCGTACATCCTCGACGACTTCGGGATGCCCTCCTCTCCGTTCGGAGGCATGTCGGGGGACTTCTGGTTCGGTGTCGAGCCCAAGCTCGGCCGGGACGTCTTCACCCAGCTCCTGTACGGCATGCGGACCTCGCTGTACGTGGCGGTGGCCATCACCATCCTGAGCGTCCTGACCGGCGTCATCATCGGCATGATCGGCGGCTACTTCGGCGGTAAGGTCGACTACTGGCTCGGCCGGGTCACCGACTTCTTCCTCGGGTTCCCGTCGCAGCTGTTCTTCATCGCCTTCATGCCGGTCGTCACGGCCCTGTTCGTGTCGCCGCGCGATGAGACGCCGACCTACCTGCGCGTTGTCGCGATCATTCTCGTGACCTGGTTCCTCGGCTGGATGGGTCTGGCCCGACTGGTCCGAAGCTCCGTACTCTCCCTGCGCGAGCGGGAGTTCGTCGAGGCGGCCAAGGTCTCCGGCGCCTCCCCGGCACGGATCATCCGCAAGGAAGTCCTGCCGAACATCGTCACCCCGATCCTGGTGCAGACCACGTACATGCTGCCCAGCAACATCCTGAACATCGCGTTCCTGTCCTTCGTGGGCGTCGGCTTCGTCGAGCCCACTCCCGACTGGGGCCGCATGTTCAGGACGGGCTCCGGAATTTATGAACAGGACCCGTACTACCTCCTGTTCCCGGGTGCTGCGCTCGTGATTTTCGTCCTGGCGTTCAACCTTCTCGGTGACTCCGTCCGGGACGCTTTCGACCCCAAGTCCGGACGCTGACGTCCATTGGTGGGGGGTGGCTGCTACCCCAGATCCGGGCAACCGGAGCCTTCCGGCAGCACACGTGGATAACAAGACAGGTAGGTGCATAAGGCATCATGAAGTCTCTCAACGCGCGCACCACACGCGCCATAGTCATCGCCATCGCGGCTGGCTCCCTCGCCCTGACGGGATGCTCCAGCGGCAGCAAAGACAAGGCCAAGGACGACTCGAAGAACCAGAAGGACGCGTCGAGCCAGTCCAAGCCCGTCGCGTACGGTGACGCCGCCGCCTCCAACGGCCCGGCGGAGGCCATCCCCGGCGCGAAGAACGGTGGCAAGATCACCGTTTACGCGCAGTCCGACCTGACCCACATGGACCCGGGACAGACCTACGTCTCGGACGCCGGTCAGTTCGGCAACCTGATCACCCGTGGTCTGACGAACTTCCAGGAGGACGCCAAGGGCAACCTGACCGTCGTCGGTGACGTCGCCACCGACTCCGGCAAGTCGTCCGACGGCGGTAAGACCTGGACGTACACGCTCAAGGACGGCATCAAGGACGACCAGGGCAACGTCATCACGTCCAAGGACGTCCGCCACACCATCGAGCGTCAGTACTCGAAGGTCATCTTCGACGGCCCGACGTACGTCCAGACCTGGCTCTCCGGCGCCGACTACCGCAAGAAGCTGCCGGACGGTCCGTACAAGGGCAAGCACCTCCCGGACTCCGTCCTGTCGACCCCGGACGACAAGACCGTGGTCTTCCACTTCGACACGGCCCGCCCCGACCTGCCGCAGGCGCTCGCCATGGCCGGTTACGGCATCGTCCCCGAGAAGCGGGACACCAAGGAGAAGTACGACAAGGCTCCCGCCTCGCTCGGCCCGTACAAGCTCGCCGACTACAAGGCGGGCAAGTCCCTCACGCTGGTGAAGAACACCAACTGGGACCCGAAGACGGACTCGGTGCGCCACCAGTACGTCGACGGCTACAACTTCGAGCTGACGGTCGCCCAGGACAGCCAGACCAAGCGTCTGATCGCCGACCAGGGCGAGGCCAAGACGGCGATCCAGTTCACCGACATCGTCGACCCGGCCCAGCTCCAGGACGTCGTCACCGACCCGAAGGTCAACAAGCGCACGATCAAGGGCTACCAGCCCTACGTGTGGCAGATGACCTACAACCTGGACCGGATGAAGGACAAGAAGGTCCGCGACGCCATCACCTACGCCATCCCGAGCCAGCGGATGGTCCAGGCGGACGGCGGCAAGTACGGCGGCGAGATCGCGGGCGGTCTGTTCGCCCCGACCCTGCCGAACTTCGACCCGAAGTTCGACCCGTTCGGCAAGCTCAAGAAGCCCAACGGCGACCTGGCGAAGGCCCAGAAGCTCATCAAGGAAGCCGGCGTCAAGAAGGGCACCAAGCTCACCTACGCCTACTCGAACACCCCGCGCGGCCAGGCCCAGATGGTCATCATCAAGGACACCCTGACCAAGCTCGGCTTCGACGTCCAGGCCAAGGAGATCGACCGGGCCAGCTTCTACGAGCAGATCGGCAAGCTGAACAACCCGTACGACCTCTACATGACCGGCTGGGGCCAGGACTGGCCGTCCGAGGGCACGGTCGTCACCCCGGTCTACGACGGTGAGCAGGTCCAGGACGGTGGGTCGAACTACTCCCACATCAAGGACCCGCAGGTCGACGCCGGCATCAAGGAGGCCCTGAAGCTGGACCCGGCTGCGGCCAAGGCCAAGTGGGCCGAGCTGCACAAGCGCATCGTCGAGGAGATCGACCCGGCTGCTCCGGTGTACTACTCCAAGTCGATCCAGCTCTTCGGTTCCGGCATCGGCGGTGCGAAGTACAGCACCGAGTCGAGCTACGTCGACATCAACGACCTGTTCGTGAAGTAGTAGCCGACCACGGCTGACCCGTGGGGGTGCGCGCCAGGCGGAGCGCACCCCCACGGCCTGCAGACTCCCTCATTGCCACCGCCTCCGAAGAGAGCAGCCGACCGCCATGCTTCAGTTTCTTTTCCGCCGGTTGACCGGTGCGGTCGTGATCATGATTCTGATCGCGGCGTTCACGTTCTTCCTGTTCTATACGGTTCCTCAGGACTTCGCCGAGCTCGCCTGCGGCAAGAACTGCTCGCCGCAGAACATCGCGGTCATCCGCGAGAACCTGGGCCTCGACAAGTCCATCGCCGCGCAGTTCTGGGAGTTCATGCGGGGCATCGTGATGGGGCGCGACTTCCCGGTCGGCCACTGCCCGGCTCCGTGCCTGGGCGTGTCCTTCAAGTCCAACGACTTCGTGTGGGGCTCGATCGTCGACCGCTTCCCGCTGACCCTCTCGCTGACCATTGGCGGTCTGGTCGTCTTCCTCGTGGTGGGCCTCGGCACCGGTCTGCTGGCCGCGTGGAAGCGCGGCACCGTGCTCGACCGGTTCGTCTCCGGCGCCTCGATCGTGCTCAGCTCCTTCCAGATCTACCTGCTGGGCCCGATCGTCCTCGGCCTGTTCGTGTACAGCACCGGCTGGATGGACAACCCGAAGTACGTCCCGTTCTTCGACAGTCCCACCAAGTGGTTCCTGGGCCTGCTCATCCCCTGGGTCGTGATGGCGACGATCTTCACCGCGCAGTACACGCGTATGGCGCGCTCCACGATGATCGAGCAGCTCCAGGAAGAGCACGTCCGCACGGCCAAGGCCAAGGGCATGGGCGGCAAGTACGTCTTCTTCCGCTACGCCTGGCGCGGATCGCTCATCCCCATCGTCACCATCCTCGGCATCGACCTCTCCGGCCTGCTCGCCGGCGCGGTGGTCACCGAGTACACCTTCGACCTGCCCGGCCTCGGCCGGCTTGCGGTGGAGTCGTCCACCGACAAGGACCTCCCGCTGACCATGGGCGCGATGCTGGTAGGGGCCTTCTTCATCCTGATCCTGAACATCATCGTGGACATCGCATACGCATACATCGACCCGCGCGTGCGCCTCGCCTAGGAGAACGACCGTGACCACTGTGACCAAGACCGAGGACAGCCCGGCCCCGACCGGTTCGGAGGCTTTCCTCTCGGTCCGTGACCTCAGGGTGCAGTTCTCCACCGAGGACGGCATCGTCAAGGCGGTCGACGGGCTCTCCTTCGACCTGGAGCGGGGCAAGACGCTCGGCATCGTCGGCGAGTCCGGCTCGGGCAAGTCCGTCACCAACCTGACGGTCCTCGGGCTGCACAACAAGAAGTCCACCACCGTGGACGGCGAGATCATCCTGGACGGCCAGGAGCTCGTCACCGCGACCGAGAAGGAACTGGAGAAGGTCCGCGGCAACAAGGCCGCGATGATCTTCCAGGACCCGCTCACCGCGATGTCGCCGTACTACACGGTGGGCCGCCAGATCATGGAGCCCTTCATGAAGCACACCGGTGCTTCCAAGAAGGACGCCAGGATCCGCGCCATCGACATGCTCGAGAAGGTCGGCATCCCGCAGCCGAAGCAGCGGGTCGACGACTACCCGCACCAGTTCTCCGGCGGTATGCGCCAGCGCGCGATGATCGCCATGGCCCTGGTCTGCGACCCCGACCTGCTGATCGCCGACGAGCCGACCACCGCGCTCGACGTGACGGTGCAGGCGCAGATCCTGGACCTCCTCAAGGACCTCCAGCAGGAGTTCGGCTCCGCCATCGTCTTCATCACGCACGACCTCGGCGTCATCTCCAAGATGGCCGACGACCTGCTCGTGATGTACGCGGGCCGGGCCGTGGAGCGCGGTTCGGTGAGCGAAGTGCTGCGCACACCGCAGCACCCGTACACCTGGGGTCTGCTCTCGTCGATGCCCCGCCTCGGCGGCGACATCAACGAGGCGCTCACACCGATCCCGGGCGCCCCGCCCTCCCTGCTCAACCCGCCGACGGGCTGCCGTTTCCATCCGCGGTGCGGCTTCCCCGACCAGGTGTCCGGCGGCCGTTGCACCACCGAGCGTCCGCTGCTCGCGGACGGCCGTGCCTCCGCCTGCCACCTCACCTCGGAGCAGCGGCAGACCATCTTCATCGACCGGATCAAGCCCCGGCTCGGCTAGGACGTACACGACATGACTGACAACGTCACCCTTCCCAAGCAGCAGGGACCTGGCGAAGAGCCCGCAGGGACCGGCGAGGCGCTGCTCCACGTCGAGGGCCTGACCAAGCACTTCCCGATCTACGGCGGCTTCCCCATCAAGCGCAGGGTCGGCGCCGTCCAGGCCGTCGACGGCGTGGACCTCAGCGTGCACGCGGGCGAGAGCGTCGGCCTGGTGGGCGAGTCCGGCTGCGGCAAGTCGACCACCGGCCGGCTGATCACGCGGCTGCTGGAGCCCACCGGCGGCAGGATCACGTACCAGGGTCAGGACATCACCAAGGCGAG
Source organism: Streptomyces sp. NPDC055400 (assembly GCF_053644375.1). NCBI lineage: Bacteria > Bacillati > Actinomycetota > Actinomycetes > Kitasatosporales > Streptomycetaceae > Streptomyces > Streptomyces sp. NPDC055400. The sequence goes on from NZ_JBSHLM010000014.1 coordinate 147,840, forward strand.
CCGCAGGCAGCTCGCGCCGGTGCGCTCCGAGATCCAGATGATCTTCCAGGACCCGTACTCGTCGCTGAACCCGCGGCAGACGGTCGGCACGATCATCAAGTCGCCGATGGAGGTCAACGGGATCGAGCCGCCCGGCGGCCGTGAGAAGCGCGCCCGTGAACTCCTGGAGACCGTGGGTCTCAACCCGGAGCACTACAACCGCTTCCCGCACGAGTTCTCCGGTGGTCAGCGTCAGCGCATCGGCGTCGCCCGCGCCCTCGCCCTGAACCCGAAGCTGATCATCGCGGACGAGCCGGTCTCCGCGCTCGACGTGTCGATCCAGGCGCAGGTCGTCAACCTGCTCAAGAAGGTCCAGGACGAGCTCGGGATCGCGTTCCTGTTCATCGCCCACGACCTGGCGATCGTGCGGCACTTCTCGCAGCGCGTCGCGGTCATGTACCTCGGCAAGATCGTCGAGATCGGCGACCGCGACTCGATCTACAACGGGCCGCGCCACCCCTACACGCACGCGCTGCTCTCGGCCGTGCCGGAGGTGGAGGTCGAGGGCGCCGAGGACCGCGAGCGCATCCGTCTGCAGGGCGACGTCCCCTCGCCGATCTTCCCGCCGTCGGGCTGCCGCTTCCGCACCCGCTGCTGGAAGGCGCAGGACAAGTGCGCCACGGAGGAGCCCCCGCTCGTCCAGATCTCCGGCAACCGTGAGGGCCACCTGACGGCCTGCCACTTCCCGGAGGAGCCGACCACCGAGGACCGCGGCGAGGACATCGTTCTTGACCCGGCCCTCGCGGCCCTCGAGGACGAGTCCGGCCAGGACGCCTGACCGTCCGCGCTCCGGCCGCCCACGGCCCGTCACCGGTGACACACCGGTGACGGGCCGTCGGCGTATCCGGGCGGGTGGTCAGGACGGTCCCGGTGTGGGCGATGATCCAGGAACGAGCGAGCGAGGGAGAGGGGCCGCACATGCTGGAGGATCTCGAGGCGCGGTGCGCGGAGGCGATGGCGGCGTACGGATGCCCGTCCGTCTCGGTCGCGGTCGCCGCGCACGGCGAGGTGACTCTCGCCGAGGCGTACGGGCTCGCCGACACGGGCGCGGGGATCCGCGCCGCCGTCGGCACCCCGTACGCCCTCGCCTCCGTCACCAAGCCGGTCACGGCCGCGGCGGTCTGCGTCGCGGCCGACGAGGGGCTGCTCGACCTGGACGCGCCGGGACCCCTCGGCGCGACCCCGCGTCAGCTCCTGCGGCACCGGGGCGGGCTCGGCGCGCACTACGACTTCCACTACGGCGAGGAGGGCGAGCCGGCCATCGACGCGGAGCCGTACACACGGCTCCAGCGCGCGCCCGGCTCCGGCTTCGAGTACGCGAACCTCGGCTACCGGCTCCTCGGCCGGCTCCTGGAGGACGCCACCGGACAGGACCTCGCCGCGTACGCCCGGGAGCACGTCATCGGGCCGCTCGGGCTCGACGGCTTGTGCATCGCCACGCACCTCCCGGGCGCCGCGACCCGCTACACCCCCGACGGTCGCCCCTATCCCCAGGGCCTGCGCACCAGCCATCCCGGCGCCACGCTCGGCTGGGCGACGGCACCTCAGCTCGCCCTCTTCGCCCAGTCCTGGCCGCGGCTCCTGAAGCCGCAGACGGCCGCCGCGGTCCTCGACGCCGTCCCGATCGGCGAGCACCTCGGGTACGGCCTCGGCTGGTGCGTCTCGCGCGGCGAGGGGCCGCTCCTGGTGAGCCACGGCGGAGGCATGGGCGGTGTGGCCGTGATGGCGGTGTCGGCGCCGGACCTGGGCCTGTCGGTGGCGGTCTTGACGAACACGACGGCGAAGGCGGCCCGTGACGCGGTCGTCGCCCACGTCCTGGGCGAGCTGGTGCCCGGCTTCAGGCCCGAACTGATCTCACCGGTGTTCTCCGTGCCCGCGCGCCCGCTGACCCTGGAGGAGGGGGAGTGGGCGGGCCACGCCTCGACGCCGGAGGGCGAGGTCCCGCTGCGGCTGCGGATCCTGCCGGGCGCCCGGGCCGAACTCGCCACCGGTGACGAGAGCGCCACCGCCTCCGTCGAAGCCACGGCCACCCTCGCCCTGCGCGGCTCCTTCCCCGTACAACTCCCCACCGCCGATGCGAGGGTCAGTGGTCCGGTGCTCGGTCTGGAACTGCGTCTGGACGAGGGGCGGCTGACCGGGGTGGCCCGTGTGTACAAGGAGGGCGACCGGGAGGGGCTGATCGGCAACCTGCTGACCCACCCGTGCGAACTGGGGCTCGTACGGGCGGACTGAGAGTGCGTTACGCGCCTTTAAGGATGATATTTGGGCCTACGTGCCGTAAGGCACGGACCCAGAAGCACTCCGAGGAGGCACTTCATGCGTGGAGCCACGCACGCCAAGTGGGCCGTATGCGCGGCGGCCGTCGCTCTCGCGGCGACAGCCTGTGGTGGTGGGGGCGACGGCGGCGGCAGTGGCGGCGACGGCTCGGGGATCGTCCGGTCGTCCTGGGGTGACCCGCAGAACCCGCTGGAACCCGCGAACACGAACGAGGTGCAGGGCGGCAAGGTCCTGGACATGGTCTTCCGCGGCCTGAAGCGGTACAACGCGAAGACCGGCGCCGCCGAGGACATGCTCGCGGACAAGATCGAGACGACGGACTCGGTCAACTTCAAGATCACGGTCAAGGACGGCTGGACGTTCTCCAACGGCGAGAAGGTCACCGCGAAGTCCTTCGTCGACGCCTGGAACTACGGCGCGGACCTGAAGAACAACCAGAAGAACGCCTATTTCTTCGGCCAGATCGACGGCTACGACAAGGTCCACCCCGACTCCGGCACCCCGAGCGCCACCAGTCTGTCCGGGCTCAAGGTCACCGGTCCCCTCACCTTCTCGGTCAAGCTCAACCAGAAGTTCTCGCTGTGGCCCGACACCCTCGGCTACGCGGCCTTCGCCCCGCTCCCCAAGTCCTTCTTCGACGACCACGACGCATGGGTGAGCAAGCCGGTCGGCAACGGCCCGTACACGATCGACAGCTACACCAAGGGCTCCCAGATGTCCCTGCGCAAGTGGGACGCCTACCCGGGGACCGACAAGGCGCAGAACGGCGGCGTGGACCTGAAGGTCTACACCGACAACAACACGGCGTACACCGACCTGACGGCCGGCAACCTCGACCTCGTCGACGACGTCCCGGCCTCGCAGCTCAAGAACGTCAAGGCCGACCTCAGCGGCCGGTACATCAACTCCCCCGCCGGCATCATCCAGACGCTCGCCTTCCCGTTCTACGACCCCGCGTGGAACAAGGCGGACAGCGACAAGGTCCGCAAGGGCCTGTCGATGGCGATCAACCGCAAGCAGATCACCGAGACGATCTTCCAGAAGACCCGGACCCCGGCTTCGGACTGGACCTCGCCGGTCCTCGGCAAGGACGGCGGCTTCCAGGACGGGCTGTGCGGCGACGGGTGCGACTACAACCCCGCCGAGGCCAAGAAGCTGGTCCAGGAGGGCGGCGGCATCCCCGGCGGCCAGGTGAAGATCGGCTACAACGCCGACACCGGCAGCCACAAGGAGTGGGTCGACGCCGTCTGCAACAGCATCAACAACGCCCTCGGGAACGACAAGGCCTGCGTCGGCCTGCCCACCGGCACCTTCGCCGACTTCCGCAACAAGATCACGCAGAAGAAGATGACCGGCCCGTTCCGCGCCGGCTGGCAGATGGACTACCCGCTCATCCAGAACTTCCTGCAGCCGCTGTACTACACCAACGCCTCGTCCAACGACGGCAAATGGTCCAACAAGGAGTTCGACAAGCTCGTCGACCAGGCCAACGCCGAGTCCGACCGCGCCAAGGCCGTCAAGATCTTCCAGCAGGCCGAGGGCGTCGTCAGGGACAACATGGCCGCCATCCCGCTCTGGTACCAGAACGGCAGTGCCGGCTACTCCGACAAGGTCTCCCACGTCGCCCTCAACCCGTTCAGCGTTCCGGTCTACAACGAGATCAAGGTCAAATGACGCCCGGGGAGCGGCAGTCCGGGCACGGACGGGCGGCCGCTCCCCCCGATTCCGGAGCCCCGTATGGGACGTTATGTGATCAGGCGTCTGCTGCAGATGATCCCGGTCTTCTTCGGCGCGACGCTGCTCATCTTCCTGATGGTCAACGTGATGGGCGACCCCATCGCGGGACTGTGCGGCGACAAGCAGTGCGACCCCGCCACGGCCGCTCAGCTCGAGAAGGAGTTCGGCCTCGACAAGCCCGTCTGGCAGCAATACCTGACGTACATGGGGAACGTCTTCACCGGCGACTTCGGCACCGCGTTCAACGGCCAGAAGGTCACCGAACTGATGGCGGACGCCTTCCCCGTGACGATCCGCCTGACCATCGTGGCGATCCTCTTCGAGATCGTCATCGGCATCACGCTCGGCGTCATCACAGGGCTGCGCCGCGGCCGTCCCGTCGACACGACCGTGCTGCTGCTCACCCTGGTCGTCATCTCCGTCCCGACCTTCGTCACCGGCCTGCTCCTCCAGCTCCTGCTCGGCGTCGAGTGGGGGATCATCAAACCCGCGGTGTCCACCGAGGCGACGTTCTCCGAACTCATCGTCCCCGGCCTCGTGCTCGCCTCGGTCTCCCTCGCGTACGTCACCCGGCTCACCAGGACCTCGATCGCCGAGAACCGCCGCGCCGACTACGTCCGTACGGCCATCGCCAAGGGCCTCCCGCGCCGTCGCGTCATCGTGAGGCACCTGCTGCGCAACTCGCTGATCCCGGTCGTCACCTTCATCGGCACCGACATCGGCGCCCTGATGGGCGGCGCCATCGTCACGGAGCGGATCTTCAACATCCACGGCGTCGGCTACCAGCTCTACCAGGGCATCCTCCGGCAGAACACCCAGACCGTCGTCGGCTTCGTGACCGTCCTCGTCCTCGTCTTCCTGGCGGCCAACCTGATCGTCGACCTCCTGTACGCCGTACTCGACCCGAGGATCCGCTATGCCTGAACCCGAGCCGCCGGAGCCCTACGCGTCGGGCGTGGGCCGAGCCCCGGAGAACGGAGGAGCCATCGCCGCGACGGGCGCGGGCGGGGCCATGGACCTCGCCACGAGCGAGGGGAGGACCCTGGAGAAGACGCCGGGCGGCCCCGAAGGCACCGGCCCCGCGGGCAAGCCGCGAAGCCTCTGGTCGGACGCCTGGCGCGATCTGCGCCGTAACCCGATCTTCATCATCTCGGGCCTGGTCATCGTCTTCCTCGTGATCATCTCGATCTGGCCCTCCCTGATCGCCTCCGGCAACCCCCTGTCCTGCGACCTCGCCAAGGCCCAGGAGGGCTCCCAGCCGGGCCACCCCTTCGGCTTCAACGGCCAGGGCTGCGACGTCTACACGCGCACCGTGTACGGCGCCCGCACCTCCGTCACCGTCGGCGTCTGCGCCACCGTCGGCGTCGCCCTCCTCGGCAGCGTCCTCGGCGGGCTCGCCGGGTTCTTCGGCGGGGCGTGGGACGCGATCCTGTCCCGTATCACCGACGTCTTCTTCGCCATCCCGGTCGTGCTCGGCGGCCTGGTGCTCCTGTCCGTGGTCACCAGCTCCACCGTCTGGCCGGTCATCGGGTTCATGGTGCTGCTCGGCTGGCCGCAGCTCTCCCGCATCGCCCGCGGCTCCGTCATCACGGCCAAGCAGAACGACTACGTGCAGGCGGCGCGGGCGCTCGGCGCCTCCAACTCCCGGATGATGCTGCGGCACATCCTGCCCAACGCGATCGCGCCGGTCATCGTCGTCGCCACCATCGCGCTCGGTACGTACATCTCCCTCGAGGCGACGCTCTCGTACCTCGGCGTCGGCCTGAAGCCGCCCACCGTGAGCTGGGGCATCGACATCTCCTCGGCGTCCCAGTACATCCGCAACGCCCCGCACATGCTGCTCTGGCCCGCCGGCGCCCTCGCGGTCACCGTGCTCGCGTTCATCATGCTCGGCGACGCGGTGCGCGACGCCCTCGACCCCAAGCTGAGGTAGGCGCCCATGCTGCTCGAAGTGCGCGATCTGCACGTGGAGTTCCGGATGCGCGACGGGATCGCCAAGGCCGTCAACGGCGTCAGCTACACCGTCGACGAGGGCGAGACCCTCGCCGTGCTCGGCGAGTCGGGATCCGGCAAGTCCGTGACCGCGCAGGCGGTCATGGGCATCCTCGACATCCCGCCCGGCAAGATCACCGGCGGTGAGATCCTCTTCCAGGGCACCGACCTCCTGCGGCTCAAGGAGGACGAGCGGCGCAAGGTCCGCGGCGCGAAGATGGCGATGATCTTCCAGGACGCGCTCAGCTCCCTCAACCCCGTGCTGTCCGTGGGCGATCAGCTCGGCGAGATGTTCACCGTCCACAAGGGGATGTCCCGCAAGGACGCCAGGGCCAAGGCCGTCGAGCTGATGGACCGCGTCAGGATCCCCGCCGCCAAGGAGCGGGTCGGCCAGTACCCGCACCAGTTCAGCGGCGGCATGCGCCAGCGCATCATGATCGCGATGGCGCTCGCCCTGGAACCGGACCTGATCATCGCCGACGAGCCCACCACCGCCCTCGACGTCACCGTCCAGGCCCAGGTCATGGAGCTGCTCGCCGACCTCCAGCGCGAACTCAGGATGGGCCTCATCCTCATCACCCACGACCTCGGAGTGGTCGCCGACGTCGCCGACAAGATCGCCGTCATGTACGCGGGCCGCATCGTCGAGACGGCGCCCGTGCACGAGATCTACAAGGCGCCCGCCCACCCGTACACCAAGGGCCTGCTCGAATCGATCCCGCGCCTGGACCAGAAGGGCCAGGAGCTGTACGCGATCAAGGGCCTGCCGCCCAACCTGATGCACATCCCGCCCGGCTGCGCCTTCAACCCGCGCTGCCCGCTGGCCAAGGACGTGTGCCGCGCGGACGTGCCCCCGCTCTTCGAGGTGAGCCCGACGCGCCGGAGCGCCTGCTACTTCTGGAAGGAGACGCTCGATGGCTGACCTGGCGAAAGAGGCGCAAGCCGGCGCCCCCGTGCCGGCCCGTGAGCCGATCCTCGAGGTCAGCGGCCTGGTCAAGCACTATCCGCTCACCCAGGGGATCCTGTTCAAGAAGCAGGTCGGCGCGGTCAAGGCCGTCGACGGCGTCGACTTCGTGCTCGGCCGGGGCGAGACCCTCGGCATCGTCGGCGAGTCCGGCTGCGGCAAGTCGACCGTCGCCAGGATGCTGGTCAACCTGGAGCGGCCGACCGCCGGGCAGATCAAGTACAGGGGCGAGGACATCACCAAGCTGTCCGGGCGCGCTCTGAAGGCCGTACGCCGCAACATCCAGATGGTGTTCCAGGACCCGTACACGTCCCTCAACCCGCGCATGACGGTCGGCGACATCATCGGGGAGCCGTACGAGATCCACCCCGAGGTCGCGCCCAAGGGCGACCGGCGCCGCAAGGTGCAGGACCTCCTGGACGTGGTCGGGCTCAACCCGGAGTACATCAACCGGTACCCGCACCAGTTCTCCGGCGGCCAGCGCCAGCGCATCGGCATCGCGCGCGGCCTCGCCCTGCGCCCCGAGATCATCGTCGCCGACGAGCCGGTCTCCGCCCTCGACGTCTCCGTGCAGGCGCAGGTCATCAACCTGCTCGACAGCCTCCAGAACGAGTTCGACCTCTCCTACGTCTTCATCGCCCACGACCTGTCGATCGTCCGCCACATCTCCGACCGGGTCGGCGTCATGTACCTCGGGCGGATCGTCGAGACCGGCACCGACGAGCAGATCTACGAACACCCCACGCACCCCTACACCCAGGCGCTCCTGTCCGCCGTGCCCGTCCCCGACCCGGACGCGCGCGAGCACCGCGAGCGGATCATCCTCACCGGCGACGTGCCGTCCCCGGCCAACATCCCCTCCGGCTGCCGCTTCCGCACCCGCTGCTGGAAGGCGCAGGAGCGGTGCGCACTGGAGGTGCCGGCGCTCGCGGTGCCCGCCGAGTTCCGCATCGGGGAGTCACCGGCGAAGCACGACTCGGCCTGCCACTTCGCCGAGGAGAAGCACGTCGTCCCCAGCGAATAGGCGTACGTGTCGTGACAAATACGCACCAACTGCGTTAACACGCAGGCAACTTGACCGTCGCGGCACCGATATACGAACGCGTCAGGCTGAACAGCGTACGGCCGTGCGGGTGCCGTAGACCGGCCGGGGCGCGCCATGTCGCCCCGGCCGGTCGCCTTTCTAGGCCAGCCCCAGCGAGCGCTTCAGGAAGTCCACCTGGAGCAGCAGCAGGTTCTCCGCGACCTGCTCCTGCGGCGTCATGTGCGTCACGCCCGACAGCGGCAGCACCTCGTGCGGCCGGCCCGCGGCGAGGAGCGCCGACGACAGGCGCAGGCTGTGCGCCACGACCACGTTGTCGTCGGCCAGGCCGTGCACGATCATCAGCGGCCGGTGCTGCTCCGCCGCCTCGGCCAGACCGTCGTCGGTGACCAGCGAGTTCTTCGCGTACACCTGCGGCGCGGCCTTCGGGTCGCCCAGGTAGCGCTCCGTGTAGTGGGTGTCGTAGAGCCGCCAGTCCGTGACCGGGGCGCCCGCGATGCCCGCGTGGAAGACGTCCGGGCGGCGCAGGATCGCGAGCCCCGCCAGATAGCCGCCGTACGACCAGCCGCGGATCGCCACCCGGTTCAGGTCGAGCGGGAAGGCGTCGGCCAGCGCGTGCAGCGCCGTGATCTGGTCGTCGAGCGTGAGCGTGAGGTCGTCGCGGACCGCCTTCTCCCGGGCGGGGGAGTGGCCGGGGGTGCCGCGGCCGTCCGCGACGACCACCGCGAAGCCCTGGTCGGCGAACCACTGCGACGTCAGATGCGGATTGTGCGCGGCGAGCACCCGCTGCCCGTGCGGGCCGCCGTACGGGTCGAGCAGCACCGGCAGCGGCCCGTCGCCCTGCTCGTACGAGGACGGGAGCAGGACGGCGCACGGGATGCCGGCCGCCTCCGTGAGCGCCAGGCGGGGGCTCAGCGAGGGGCGCTCGGCATGCGAGGCGACCGCCGCGATCTGCTTGCCGTCCCGCATCACCCGCACCCGCGTACCCGGCTCGCCGGTGCGCGCCGACGCCAGGACGGTCACGCCGCCCGCGCGCACCGCGGAGTGCACGCCCGGCTCGTCCGAGACGCGCTCCACGCCCAGCTCGTTGACCCGGTACACATGCACCTCGCCGGTCTCCCGGACCGCCGCCGCCGAGCCCGCGGACGCCGAGATCAGCACGTCGCTCTCGCCCACGTCCAGGACCTCCCGCACATGCAACTGCGGCCCGGTCAGCGGCCGTTCACCGACCGCGAGGACCCGCGCCCCGCCCTCGTCCGCGATCCGCACCAGCTGCCCGCTCGGCGACCACGACGGCACACCGGGGAACAGCTCCAGCCACTGCCCGTCCTCGTCCGCGTGCACCATCCGCGTCGAACCGTCGCCGACGTTCACCGCGAGATACAGCTCACTGAGCTGGTCACGGGCCTGTACGAGGATCAGCGGCGCCCCGTCGGCCGACCAGTGCACCCGCGCCAGATACGGGTACCTCGCCCGGTCCCACGACACCTCCGTGCGCGCCCCGTCCAGACCGATGACGAAGAGCCGCACCTGCGCGTTGGGCGTGCCCGCCGCCGGGTACGCGTTGCGGACGGGCTTGCGGTCCGGGTGCGCAGGATCCGCGATCCACCAGCGCCGCACCGCCGCGTCGTCCGCCCGGGCCACCAGCAGCCGGTCCGATTCGGGCGACCACCAAAAGCCCCGCGAGCGCCCCATCTCCTCGGCCGCGATGAACTCCGCGAGCCCGTACGTGACAGTGGACGCCTCGTCCTCGCCCGGAGCGGCGAGGGCCCGGTCGCCCTCGCCGTCGGCGCCGACGACGCGCAGGGCGCCCCCGGACACGTACGCGACATGGCGGCCGTCCGGAGACGGGCGGGGGTCGATCAGCGGACCATGACGTGCGGGCTCGCGGAGTTCGCGGGTCGTGCCCGCGCGCAGCTCCGCCGTGAACAGCCGCCCGGACAGCGCGAACGCGGCCAGCTCCACGGCCGCGTCCGTCGCATAGGCGACGATGCCCGCGGCGCCCTCGCGGCTGCGCTCGCGCCGTGCGCGCTCCTCGTCCGACAGATTCTCCTCGGCGCCGCCCAGGAGGGCCCGGGGATCGGCGGCGATCCGCTCCTCGCCGGACGTCACATCCAGGACCCACAGGGCGTTCGCCCGATCGGTACCGGACCCGGACCGCAGGAAGGCGACGCGCTCGCCGTCGGGCGCCACCGTGAACGCCCGTGGTGCGCCGAGCGTGAAGCGCTGGGTGCGGGCGTGCTGGCGCGGAAAGGAGAGAGGCTCGGTGGTCATCCCCCGACCCTATGGGGCCGTGCCGCCGTGCGCCCCCCTTGCTGCCATGCACCGACTCATGCGGCGGGACGGATAGTTATGATCCATAGCGCTGTGTGGGTATGAACCGGTCGGCTCCCGCGTGGCGTACGGCAGTTGGACTCGGATCAAGGGAGGTGGACCGCTGTGGCACTCTCGATCTCGGCAGTGGTGCTGTTCGCGATCATCGTCTTCATTCTGATCAGGAAGTCGGGTCTGAAGGCCGGACACGCGATCGTCTGCGTCCTGCTCGGGTTCTACCTCGCCAGCTCCTCCATCGCCCCCACCATCAGCGAGCTCACGACGAACGTCGCGGGCATGATCGGCGGGATCAAGTTCTAGGGCCTTTCGTTTGGATCAGGCTGGATCAGGGAGCGGGGTCTGGTGCGTGCAGCTGCAAGGCGGAGGATTGAGGCGACGCGGAGCGTCGGTGATTGACGACAACGCCGCAGATGCGCGTGCCAGACCCCGCGAGCCCAGCATGATCCAAACGAAAGGCCCTAGGCCCCGTCATGACGTCCTAGGCTGGGGCGCATGACGGAACTGCCCGACCGGCGTCTGCTCCTCGTGCACGCGCACCCCGACGACGAGTCGATCAACAATGGCGCCACCATGGCCAAGTACGCGGCCGACGGTGCCCACGTCACCCTGGTGACCTGCACCCTCGGTGAGGAGGGCGAGGTCATCCCGGACGTTCTCGCGCACCTCGCCCCGGACCGCGAGGACATCCTCGGCCCGCACCGCATCGGCGAACTCACCGCCGCCATGAAGGAGCTCGGGGTCACCGACCACCGTTTCCTCGGCGGCCCCGGACGCTTCCGCGACTCCGGGATGATGGGCGCCGAGCAGAACGACCGGCCCGGCGCCTTCTGGGCCGCAGACCTGGACGAGGCCGCAGCCCATCTCGTCGAGGTGATCCGCGAGGTCCGCCCCCAGGTCCTGGTCACCTACGACCCGGACGGCGGCTACGGCCACCCCGACCACATCAAGGCCCACCGCGTCGCCACGCGCGCCGCCGAGCTCGCGGCCGAGCCCGCGTTCCGCCGGGACCTCGGTGACACCCACACCGTCGCGAAGATCTACTGGAACCGCGTGCCCCGCTCCGTGGCCGAGGAGCGCTTCCGGTGGCTGGCCGGTGTCCTCGGCTCGACCCCGTACGAGACCGCGGCCGAGATCGGCGACGTGCCGGGCGTCGTCGACGACGAGCGGGTCACCGCCGAGATCGACGGCAGGGCCTTCGTCGCGGCCAAGACCGCCGCGATGCGCGCCCACGCCACCCAGGTCGAGATCGCACCCGGCGGCGAACCAATCTTCGCCCTGTCGAACGGGCTCGCCCAGCCGGTCTTCGACGTGGAGTATTACGAGCTGGCGCGGGGTGAGGCGGGGGCGCCTTACGAGACGGACCTGTTCGCGGGAGTGGTGGCGTGATGAGTGGCGCGGGAAAGTCGGGCAACCCGGCCAAGTCCGGGCGGGCGGCGGCGTCGAGCGGCGCCGCGAAGCCCCCGGCCGGCCCGGCGGTCCGGCCGGTGGGGACCGGCCCCGGCGCCGGGCGCATCGCCGTGCTCACGGGGCTTCTCGTGCTCGGCGCACTGGTCGGGGTGGCGGGTTCCCTGGTCCAAGGCGGCCTGTTTCCGGGCGGGTTGCTCCTCGCGCTGCTCGGCGCGGCCGGCGCGTTCCTCGGCGGGGCGCGGTTGACGGGCACCCGGGGCGGGGCCGTCGCGCCCGCCATGGGCTGGGCCGTCACCGTCATCCTGCTCACGTCGACCAGGCCCGAGGGCGACTTCCTCTTCGGCGCGGGAACCGGCTCCTATCTGTTCCTTCTCGGCGGGATGGCCGTCGCTGTGATGTGCGCCACCCTTGGCCTGCCGCAGCAACCACCCCGACCCGCCGCCCGACTTGGGAAGTGACGTACCACTTCGGCCCGTGCCCCGTACGGGTTTCGTCGGCGGTCACCGGATGCGTTCCGGCCGCGGCCAGTATGGTGGTGCGCGCCGCCGAGCAGCCCGCGTGAGGTCGAGACGGGCGGCGGAGCCAACCGGGAGAACCTGCTTTGAGCCGTGAAACTGACAGTTCGTCCTCCGGGCCCCAGGGGCGCGGCGGTGCCGCGTACCCCTCGGGGACGCCTCCCTACGGCACCCCCGCCCAGGGCGCCGGGTCCGGCGACGGTGCGCCCGGCGATGCCGGGCAGCCCGCCGACGGCCGGCCGGTCCCCGAGGAACGCAAGACGGAGACCACGCTGACGACGCGGATCCGGATCAACATCCCCGGATCGCGCCCCATCCCCCCCGTAGTGATGCGCACGCCCATGAGCGACGTGGACGCGGGACCCGGAACCCAAGACCGGGCCGTTCCGGCCGCCCCGGCCGCCGCGCCGGTCCCGGCACCCGAGCCCCCCGCCCCGCCCGCCCCCCGGAGCGCTCCTTCGAGTGACGGCCAGGGCGCCCCGGCCGCGGAGGAGAAGACGAGCGACTGGTTCGCGCCGCGCAAGTCGGCGCCGCCCCAGCGCGGCGCCTCCGCCGACGCTCCCGCTCCGGGCAACTCCGGTGCGGTGCCCGGCCCGTCGGGCGGCGGCACCGTGCCGCACGGCCGCCCGCCGCAGCCCGGGAGCTCCGGCGACCCGCACCGCGGCGACCTGCCCTACTTCGCCGGGAACGCCGACGGCACCGGCCCCGGCGTCCCCCCGCGCGGCCCCGCGGGACCGACCACGGGACCGGTCGGCGGGAACAGCCCCATGGCGCGCCCCGGCGGCGACAACCCGATGGCACGCCCCGGCGGACCGGTCGGCGGCCCTCCCGGCGGTCAGCGGCCGCCGCAGATGAGCGACGACACCGCGATCCTGACGCCGCAGAAGCCCGCGCCCGAGCCGGGCCCGGGCGGCCATGTCTCCGGCGAGACGCTGACCAGCGGCATCCCGGTCGTCCCGCCGGGCCTCGGCGGACCGAACGCGCCGTTCGCGTCCGGCCCGCGCCCCGAGGGCCCGCTGCCGCACACCCCGCCGAAGCTCCCCGACCCGGTCGGCCAGAGCGCCCCGGCCGCGCCCCGCAAGAAGAAGGGCCGCAACAAGCTGGTCCTCGTGGGCGCGGGCGTCGTGGGCCTCGCCGGTGTCGCGTACGGCGCCGGTCTGCTGATGAGCCACTCGGACGTGCCCAAGAACACGACCGTGCTCGGCGTCGACATCGGTGGCGGCACCCGTGACGAGGCCGCGGCCAAGCTCGACACCGCGTTCGGCAAGCGCACCACCGACCCGCTCCAGCTGTCGGTCGACGGCAAGACCGTGCCGCTCAGGCCGGACCAGGCGGGTCTGAGCCTGGACAGCACGGCGACGGTGGCGGCGGCCGCGGGCAGCGACTACAACCCGGTCTCCGTGATCGGCTCGCTGTTCGGCAACGAGCGCGTCGTGGAGCCGGTCATGCCCGTGGACGAGGAGAAGCTCCAGGCGGCCCTCGAACGGGCCGCAGGCGGTGCCTCCACGGGCGACGGCACGATCAAGTTCGTCCCGGGCAAGGCCATCGCCGTGTACGGCAAGACGGCCAAGGGCATCGACGTCGCCCGGTCCTCCTCGTCCGTCGAGGAGGCGTACCGCACGCATGTGGAGACGGGCGCCTCGCGGCCCGTGCCGATGGCGACGACGACCCGCAAGCCGACCGTCACGAACGCCGAGGTCGACCGGATGATGAAGGAGTTCGCCGAGCCGGCGATGTCCGCGAACGTCGTCATCAAGGCGGGCAACGCGCAGATCCCGCTCGGCCCCGCCAAGTCGCTGCCGCAGATCCTCGGCGTCAAGGCCGTCGACGGCAAGCTCGTCGACGTCTACAACCTGCCGGCGCTGAAGAAGCTGTACGGCAACACGTTCGACGGCGTCCTCATCATGCGCGCCAACGGCAAGAAGACGCCGGTGACACCCACCGACGTGGCCGGCGCGATGCGGCAGGCCCTGAAGGGCAAAACGCCCGCCCAGCGCATCGGGGTCATCGACACGAACCCCGGATAGCCGGTACGCACGCCGTACTCCGGGCGGGTCCCCTCGTGGGGGCCCGCCCGGAGTCGTATCCGCGGACATGACATCTGTCATCCCGGACTCCGGCCTCCCGACACTGCCGGGCACCCGCCCCCGCCCGCCAGCATGGAAGCCATGACAACGACAGCACAGGCCACCGATGTGGTCAGCTTCGAGCAGGTGAGCAAGAGCTACGGGGACGTCAGGGCCGTGGACGGGCTCACCCTCGCACTGCACCCGGGCGAGACCGTCGCCCTCCTCGGCCCGAACGGCGCGGGCAAGTCCACCACCCTCGACCTCCTGCTCGGCCTGCGCCCGGCGGACACCGGCTCCGTCCGCGTCTTCGGCACCAGCCCCCGGGACGCGATCGTCCAGGGCCGCGTCGGCGCCATGCTGCAGAGCGGCGGCCTCATGGACGAGGTCACCGTCGCCGAACTCGTCAAGCTCGCCTGTGACCTCCACCCGAGGCCCTACAAGGCGGGCGACGTCCTCTCCCGGGCCGGCATCGCGCAGATCGCCGACCGCAAGGTCAACAAGCTCTCCGGCGGCCAGGAGCAGCGCGTGCGCTTCGCCCTCGCCACCGCCGGCGCCAACGACCTCATCGTGCTCGACGAGCCGACCACCGGCATGGACGTCTCGGCCCGCCAGGCGTTCTGGGCCACGATGCGCGAACAGGCCGACCAGGGCCGCACGGTCCTCTTCGCCACGCACTACCTGGAGGAGGCCGACGCGATCGCCGACCGCGTCCTCGTCCTGCACCGCGGCCGCCTCCTCGCCGACGGCACCGCCGCCGAGATCAAGGCCAAGGCGGGCGTCCGCAAGGTCGCCTTCGACCTGGAGGGCGACATCGACGAACCGGCCCTGCGCGCCCTGCCGTTCCTCACCACACTCGACGTGTCGGGCCGCACCGTCCGCCTCCAGTCGAGCGACGCCGACGCCACCGTGCACGCCCTGTACGGACTCGGCCTCTACCCGCGCAACCTGGAGGTCGCGGGACTCGGCCTGGAGCAGGCCTTCGTAGCCATCACCACGGCCGAGGAGGCCAGGACGTCATGAACAGCCTGATCAAGCTCGAGATCACCCGGGCGCTGCGCAACAAGAAGTTCCTGTTCTTCTCCGTCGTCTACCCGTCGGTCCTGTTCCTGCTCATCGCGGGCAGCTCCGACAGCTCGACCATGGTCGACGGCACCGGCCTGAACCTCGCCGCGTTCATGATGGTGTCGATGGCCTCCTTCGGTGCCCTGACCGCCGTCCTCATGGGCAACAGCGAGCGCATCGCCAAGGAGCGCGAGAGCGGCTGGGTGCGCCAGCTGCGCCTCACCACGCTCCCCGGACGCGGCTACGTCCTCGCCAAGACCGCCAGCGCCGCAGTGGTCAGCCTGCCGTCCATCGTCGTCGTCTTCGTCGTCGCCGCCGTCACCAAGGGCGTGCGTCTCGACGCCTGGCAGTGGCTCGCGCTCGTCGTCGCGATCTGGGCCGGCAGTCTCTGCTTCGCCGCGCTCGGCGTCGCCATCGGCTACCTCGCGACCGGCGACGCCGTCCGCCCCATCACGATGATCGTCTACTTCGGCCTGTCGATCCTGGGCGGCCTCTGGTTCCCCTCGACCGGCTTCCCGCAGTGGCTCAGCGACATCGCGTCCTGGCTGCCCACACACGCGTACGCTGCCCTCGGCCAGGCCATCGAGCTGGGCAACGCCCCGCACGCCAAGGACGTCACGCTGATCGTCGCCTACTTCCTGGTGTTCGCCGGCGGCGCGGCCTGGCTGTACCGGAAGGACACCCTGAAGGCGTGAACGCCCAGACGGCGGACGAGATCAGTCTCACCGGCATGGGGCAGTCGCCCCGCAACCGCCGTGAGGCCCTGCGCAAGCTGCTGTGGATCGGCATCTGGCTGGTCTTCATGGCGGATCCGATCGACGACCTCGTCAACGGCGGCCACCCGGCCTGGGCCACCGCGCTCGGCTGGCTCGGCCTGGTCGCCTTCGTCGGCGTCTACCTGGCCCTCGTCTTCCGCCACACGGCCCGCGCCCTGCGCCTGGGGTGGCTGGCCGCGGTCCTGGGGGCGCTCGCCGCGGTCGCCGTCGTCATGTCCCTCACGCTCGGCGCCCCCTGGCTCGTCCTGTTCGTGTACGTCTCCGTGTCGTGCGGGGCAGTGCTGCCCATGCGGTACGCCCGCTGGTCGATCGTCGCGGTCACGGCCGCGATGGTCCTCCTCGGGATCCCGCTCGGCCGCGGCTGGGACCTCGGCCTCGTCGTGCCCGCCCTCCTCGGCGGCTTCGCGATGACGGGTGTACGGCAACTCGTGCGCACGACCGTCGAACTGCGCAGGGCGCGCGCCACCGTCGCCCAGCTCGCGGCCAACGAGGAGCGCCTGCGCCTCGCCCGCGACCTGCACGACCTCCTCGGCCACTCGCTCTCCCTGATCACGCTCAAGAGCGAGCTCGCGGGCCGCATGCTCCCCGGCCAGCCCGAGAAGGCGGCCCAGCAGGTCGCCGACATCGAGCAGGTCAGCCGCCAGGCACTCGTCGACGTACGGGAGGCCGTCACCGGCTACCGCCGCGCCCGCCTCGGCACCGAACTGGCCGGAGCGCGCTCCGCGCTGGCCGCCGCCGGCATCGAGGCCGACGTCCCCGCGGACGCGCCCGACAACCTCCCCGCCGAACAGGAGGCCGCCCTCGCCTGGACCCTGCGCGAGGCCGTCACCAACGCCGTACGGCACAGCGGCGCCCACCGCTGCACGGTCGGCATCGCCCTCCGCCAGACCCTCGGCGGCCCCGTCATGGAGCTGACGGTGGAGGACGACGGGGCCGGTGCCGCGGCGGGCGGCAGCGGCGTACCCGGCAACGGCCTGACGGGCCTGCGCGAACGCGTCGAGGGCGTCGGCGGCACCCTGGACGCCGGGCCCGGGCGGGACCGCGGGTTCCTGCTGGTGGCCCGGGTGCCGGTGGGCTCCGTAGGATCCGGCGCATGAGCGCTCAGATCAAGGTCCTGCTCGCGGAGGACCAGTCGATGGTGCGGGAGGCCCTCGCGGCGCTCCTCGGCCTCGAACCCGACATCGAGGTCGTCGCCCAGGTGGCGCGCGGCGACGAGGTCCTCGAGGCGGCCCGCGCCCACGGGCCCGACGTGGCGCTCCTGGACATCGAGATGCCGGGCATGACCGGCATCGAGGCCGCCGCCCAGCTCAGCGAGCACCTGCCCGCCCTCAAGGTCGTCGTCCTCACCACGTTCGGCCGCCCCGGCTATCTCCGTACGGCGATGGAGTCCGGCGCCCACGCGTTCCTCGTCAAGGACGCCCCCGCGGCCCAACTCGCCGACGCCGTACGCAAAGTGCTCGCCGGTGAGCGCGTCATCGACCCCACCCTCGCGGTCGCCGCGCTCGCCGGGGGTGCCAACCCGCTGACCGACCGCGAACGCGAGATCCTGCGCGCGGCGGCCGACGGCTCGACCAACGCCGAGCTGGCGGCGGCCCTGCACCTGTCCCAGGGCACGGTCCGCAACTACCTCTCGACGGCCATCCAGAAGCTCGCCGTGCGCAACAGGGCGGAGGCGGTACGGATCGCCCGCGAGAAGGGGTGGCTGTAGCCGGTCAGTTCAGCATCGCCCGGGCCGCCCGCGCCTGCGCGCGTACGATCTCGGCCGCCGGGGCGTCCACGGCACCCACCACATCCGCGTACGCGTCCAGTTCCGCCGCCCCCGCGAGGAAGTCCCCGCTGCGGACGAGGAGCTGGGCCCGCTCGTAGCGCAGCCGGGCCGGGTGTGCGGGCAGCAGCAGCGACAGCTCGACCGCCCACATCGCCACGTCCGAACGCTCCGGCCTCGCCGCCGCCCACGCGCGGATGTTGTTCAGGATCCGCAGCACGACGTCCAGCGGATCGGCCGGCTGCAGCATCGACGCGTTCAGCGGCGCCCCCGTCGCACCGGCCACGAGCAGCTCCGCGTCCGCCCCGGTCAGCACCTGGCCCCCGTCGAACGGATCGGCGAGCACCTGATCCTGCGCGGGTCCGAATCCGACCACGAAGTGCCCCGGCAGCGCCACCCCGTACACCGGAGCCCCGGCCCGCCGCGCGACCTCCATCCACACCACCGACAACAGGATCGGCAGCCCGCGCCTGCGCCGCACCACCTCGTGCAGGAGCGAGGACTCCAGCCGCTCGTAGTCGCCCGGCGTGCCACGGAAACCGCAGCGGGTGCCCAGCAGGTCGGCCAGCGCCGTCGCCCATGCCCGCGGTCCGCCGGGACGGAACGGCACCTGCCCGGCGAGCCGGTCGAGGTCCATCTGGACGGCGTCCATCCCGGCCTCGTCGAGCGAGCCGTCCGCCTCGGCGGCCACCAGCAGGCACAGCTGAGACAGATCGGGCCGCTCCGCCCGCGCCTCCTCGGCGAACCGCCGGCGCAGTTCCTCGGAGCGGGGTGAGATGTGAGGGGACATGCGTGCCTCGCTCAGTGTCCGGCCGGATCCGGATCCGGATCCGGGTCCCGGTCCGGATCCGGGGCGCGATAGTGGTGGTACGCGTGGTGCGCGGCGAAGCCGAGCCGCCCGTACAGCGCCCGTGCCCCCTCATTGTCCGCCTCCACCTGGAGCCAGGCCGCCGACGCGCCCTCCTCAAGGGCGCGGCGCGCGAGCGCCGTCATCACGGCCGACGCCAGGCCCTCGCGCCGCCGTGACGGAGCCACCTCGACCGCGGCGAAACCGGCCCACCGCCCGTCCACGACGCACCGCCCGATCGCGTCGGGCTCCCCGCCGTCTCCCGGCACGGTCGCGAACCACACCGAAGGCCCGGTGGTCAGCACTTTCAGGGCCACCTCGCTCGCGCCCTTGCGCTGATACCGGCCGAGCCATGCCTCGTCCGGCTCCCGCGTCAGCCCGACCCGGTCGCCGAGGTCCACGCCGTCCGCGACCGGCGCGAGCCCGCCCACCCACATCTCCGCACTGACCTCACGCACCCACCCCCGCGCCTCCAGCTCCGCGCACAGCAGCTCCTGCGTGCCCTCGGCGCCGGTCGCGGTCTGGATGTACGCGGGCAGTCCGCGCCGCTCGTACCAGGCACGGACGCGCGTGAGCGCCTCGTCGAGGGGGAGCCCCGGATCGCCCAGCGGCAGCACCGAGTTGGCCCGCCGCGTAAACCCGCCGGCGGCCCGCAGCTCCCAGCCGCCGAGCCGCTCGCTCTCCACCGGCTGCCACGCGCGCGCGGCAGCCCGCGCCAGCTCCTCGTACGACGCGGCGGGCCCGCGGCGCCGGGCGGGCGCGGCCGGCACGACCTTGCCCGCGACCAGCGACGATTCCGGAATGCGGACCTGCCCTCCGTCCCGTTTTGTGATGAGCAGCACACCGTCGTTCCACGATGTGAGAACTCCGACCGTGTCGGTGAACTTCGCACCCGGCGAGCCGACCTCGGTCAGTCGTCGCACAGAGACGCGTTTTCCCACGTCAGAGGCCGTCAAGCGAAGCTCGAGCCGTCCGCCCGCAGTGAATTCCACAGCTCGGTCCACCCCTCCTGTTCGGATCATGCCCAGGAACGGAGATACTAGGGGCGGGCATCGACGACGCCGCGCTCCCGCGCGCCACGCGGACGAGCCGCAGATCGGCCCGCCGCGCCCTACCGAGGAGGAACGACAGCGTGACCTACGTCATCGCGCAGCCTTGTGTCGACGTGAAGGACAAGGCGTGCATCGAGGAGTGCCCGGTCGACTGCATCTACGAGGGCTCCCGGTCCTTGTACATCCACCCGGACGAATGCGTCGACTGTGGAGCCTGTGAGCCGGTCTGCCCGGTCGAGGCGATCTTCTACGAGGACGACACTCCCGAAGAGTGGAAGGACTACTACAAGGCGAACGTCGAGTTCTTCGACGAGCTCGGTTCGCCCGGCGGCGCCAGCAAGCTCGGCCTGATCGAGCGCGACCACGCCTTCATCGCCGCGCTTCCGCCGCAGAACCAGTAAGCGGCCGCACATCGCACCGCCCCGGTCCCGTACGGCACACCCGCCGTACGGGACCGAGGCGTTTACCCCAAGTACGCATGCACGTACGAGAGACACGTACGAAAGAAGTGAGCCAGGTGTCCGCAGTCTCCGACCGCCTTCCCACGTTCCCCTGGGACAAGCTCGAGCCGTACAAGAAGACGGCCTCCGCCCATGAGGGCGGGATCGTCGACCTCTCCGTCGGCACGCCGGTCGACCCGGTGCCCGAGCTGATCCAGAAAGCGCTGATCGCGGCCGCGGACTCGCCCGGCTATCCCACGGTGTGGGGCACGCCCGAGCTGCGGGACGCGCTCGTGGGCTGGAGCGAGCGGCGCCTCGGCGCGCGCGGGTTCACCCACCGCAACGTCCTGCCGATCGTCGGCTCCAAGGAGCTCGTGGCCTGGCTCCCGACGCAGCTGGGACTCGGCCCCGGAGACAAGGTCGCCCACCCGCGCCTGGCCTACCCGACGTACGAGGTCGGCGCCCGCCTGGCCCGCGCGGACCACGTCTCCTACGACGACCCGACAGAGCTCGACCCGACGGGGATCAAGCTCCTGTGGCTCAATTCGCCCTCGAACCCGACCGGCCGCGTCCTGTCCAAGGACGAGCTGACCCGGATCGTCGCCTGGGCGCGCGAGCACGGCATCCTCGTCTTCTCCGACGAGTGCTACATCGAGCTCGGCTGGGAGGCCGACCCGGTCTCGGTCCTGCACCCGGACGTCTGCGGCGGCTCGTACGAGGGGATCGTGTCGGTCCACTCGCTCTCGAAGCGGTCGAACCTCGCGGGCTACCGGGCCGCCTTCCTGGCCGGCGACGCCGCCGTCCTCGGCGACCTGCTCGAGATCCGCAAGCACGGGGGCATGATGACGTCCGCCCCGACGCAGGCGGCCGTCGTCGCGGCCCTCGGCGACGACGAGCACGTGCAGGCGCAGCGCGGGCGCTACGCCGCCCGCCGCACGGCCCTGCGCGAGGCCCTGGTCAAGCACGGCTTCCGCATCGAGCACAGCGAGGCGAGCCTCTACCTGTGGGCGACGCGCGACGAGTCCTGCTGGGACACCGTGGCGCACCTGGCGGAGCTGGGGATCCTGGTCGCGCCCGGCGACTTCTACGGGCCGGCGGGCGAGCGCTTCGTCCGCGTGGCGCTGACGGCGAGCGACGAGCGCGTGGCCGCGGCGGTTGAGCGCCTGAGCCTGGGCGCCTGAGCCGGGGAGCTTGAGGCCGGGGCTCACGGCACAGCGAAGGGGGCGGGGAGCCTGTCGTCACAGGCTCCCCGCCCCCATTCACTGTGTGCCGGATGCTCAGCCGAGCGGCAGGCCCTGCGTCGGCAGCTCGCCCGTGGCGGGGAGCGCGCCGGTGGGCAGGCCGCTGCCGAGCGCGTCGGTCGGGAGGCCGCCGTCGGTGGCCGTGCCCGCGGTCTGGCCGACCACGTCACCGGCGCTGCCCGCGACGTCACCGGCCGCCTTCTGAGCGGCGGGGGTGGCCGTCCTGGCGCTCCGGCCCACGGCCTTGCCGGCGGTCGGCACGGCCTTCTTCACGGCCTTGCTGCCCGTGTCGCCAGCGAGGCCGCTGACGTTCTGGGCGGCGCCGTCGACGGTGTTGCCGACGTTCGCGCCGTCGAGCGCGGTGAGGCCGCCCACGTTCGGGGTGGCCGGGAGGTCTACGGCGCTCGCGGATCCGGCCGCTCCGACCACGGGAGCCGCTCCCGCTGCGATCAGCAGCGCGGCACGGGCGATCCGGCGGGTCAGGGGGAGGGACATTGATGCTCCTTAGACGGGAGAGAACGGTGGTGTCCGGCGTCGGGTGCCCGGCGCTCGGACGCAGTGACTACCGCTCGAAGGTCGCGAAGGTTTCGCTCGCGCAACGTAAAGAGTTGGCAATGTGTCGCATTATCAACTGCGGCGAAAAACGGGCAAACGCCACGCACTCCGCGAGGTCGTAAAACGCCTACGCCCCTTTGCCCACAAGGGATTTCCGCATATGCCCACGGGTCCTGCGAAGAACCGCGATGTACGTCGCCCTCGGCTGACGTACATCGCCCGATCGAGCTATCAACCGCACTACTGCGCGGTGACGATCCGGACCTCTCCGAGGCCCTTCTCGGTCCCCGCCGCGGCCTGCGCCACCGCCCCGCTCCACTTGCCGCCGTCGTCGCCCGCGATCCAGTCGCGGCCCGCGTAGGACACCCGCTCGATGCGCAGCGCCGAGGAGTTGGCCACCGCCCAGTGCGCCAGCTCCCAGCCGCGCTGCCGCTCCCCGCCCTCGGCCGAGTCCACCGTGGCGGGCACCGGCACGGTCACGTCGTGTCCGCCCGCGCCCGCCGCCGGCGACACCCCGCGCCCGAAGTCACGCGCCAGCGCCGCCCGCACCTTCGCCGGATCGCCCGGCTTCCTGACCTCCGTGCCGCTCGGCCGCCCCTCGCAGGTCAGCGAGGCACCCGCCCGGCCCGTCAGCGCCGCGGCGAGCAGCGTGGCGTCCGGCTCGTGCTTCGCGTACGCCTGCGGATAGCCGCTGCGCTGCACCCGCTGCGCGGCGACCGTCAGGGGCAGCCGCGAATAGCCCGGGATCTTGTCCAGGTGCTCGTAGAACCGCCCCGCCGCGTACACCGGGTCCATGATCTGCGCCTGCGTGCCCCAGCCCTCCGACGGGCGCTGCTGGAACAGGCCCAGCGAGTCGCGGTCGCCGTGGTGGATGTTCCGCAGGCCCGACTCCTGGAGCGCGGTCGCGAGCGCGATCGTGACGGCGCGCTCGGGCATGCCGCGCGAGGTGCCGACGGCCGAGATCGTCGCCGCGTTCACCGCCTGCTCGGAGGTGAACACGTAGGACGCGCCGTCGCCGTTCCCCGAGACGACCGTGCAGCGCGGGGCCGGTCTGCCGCCCGAGACGTACTGGACGATCAGATACGCGGCGACAGCGAGCAGCACCACGACGGCCGCCCCGATACGGAGGAGGCGGCCGCGCCGGACGAGGGTGGGGGGCTCAGGCACGCGTCCAAGGTACTGGAGGCCACCGACAGGGCCTCGGGGCGTGTCCGCAAAGTCCCGCCTGCCGGGCGGCGTCTGGCACGCACGCTCGCCGCGTTACCGAAAAGTCCCTCCGCTACGAGGACTCTCCGGCGCCTTGCGATCGCACGCACCACGCGCCGCCCGGCCCGCCCTCCGGGCGGACGACGGGACGTGGCGGACACGCCCCGGCCGCCGGGCATTAGGGTCGACGCCATGGACCTCACCGCCCTTGACCTCACGCGGGACGCCGCGCTGCTCACCGCCCAGCTGGTCGACTTCGCGTCGCCGAGCGGGCAGGAGAAGCCCCTCGCCGACGCCATCGAGACGGCCCTGCGCGCCCTGCCGCATCTCACGGTCGACCGGTACGGCAACAACATCGTCGCGCGGACGAACCTGGGGCGCGGCGAGCGGGTCATCCTCGCCGGGCACATCGACACGGTCCCGATCGCGGACAACGTCCCCTCGCGCCTCGACGAGGACGGCGTCCTGTGGGGCTGCGGCACGAGCGACATGAAGTCGGGCGTCGCGGTCCAGCTGCGCATCGCGCAGACCGTCACCGAGCCCAACCGCGACCTCACGTTCGTCTTCTACGACAACGAAGAGGTCGCCGCGCACCTCAACGGTCTGGGGCATGTGGCCGAAGCACACCCCGACTGGCTGGAGGGCGACTTCGCGATCCTCCTGGAGGGCACCGACGGCGAGGTCGAGGGCGGCTGCCAGGGCACCCTGCGCGTCATCCTGACGACCAAGGGCGAGCGGGCGCACTCCGCGCGCGCGTGGATGGGCTCCAACGCCGTCCACAAGGCCGCCCCCATCCTCGAACGCCTCGCCGCGTACGAGCCCCGCAAGCCCGTCGTCGACGGACTCCGGTTCCACGAGGGCCTCAACGCCGTACGCATCGAGGGCGGCGTCGCCACCAACGTCATCCCCGATGCCTGCTCGGTCACCGTCAACTTCCGCTACGCGCCCGACCGCAGCGCCGAGGAGGCCGAGGCCTTCGTCCGGGACTTCTTCGCCGGCTGCGACATCGACGACTACGTGGTCGACGACCACACCGGTGGCGCCCGTCCCGGCCTCGACCACCCGGCCGCCGCCGCGTTCATGGCGGCCGTCGGCGGCAAGGCCCGCCCCAAGTTCGGCTGGACGGACGTCTCCCGGTTCAGCGCGCTCGGCGTCCCCGCCGTGAACTACGGCCCCGGCGACCCGATCTTCGCCCACAAGAGGGACGAGCACGTGGACACCCGCAAGATCCTCGCCGCCGAGGAACGTCTGCGTTCCTGGCTCACGGCCTGACACTCCGAGGTCCCCCGCGCGTAACCCGCGTAGACCTACCCTTGCTGCACGTACGCAGTGGAGGGAGCAGCGAATGAGCAACCCCGAGGGCAGGAAGCGCCCCAAGGAGCAGCGGCTCGGCCCGGTGATCCGTCGCCGCGACCAGGTCCAGCCGGGCACCACCGACCAGCGCCTCCTCGATTCCGAAGGTCCCTCCGAGTGGGTGCACACCGACCCCTGGCGGGTCCTGCGCATCCAGTCGGAGTTCATCGAGGGTTTCGGTACGCTCGCCGAACTCCCGCCCGCCATCAGCGTGTTCGGTTCGGCCCGTACGCAGCCGGACTCGGCGGAGTACGCGGCCGGAGTCGCCATCGGCAAGGCGCTCGTCGAGGCCGGGTTCGCGGTCATCACGGGCGGCGGGCCCGGCGCGATGCAGGCCGCGAACCAGGGCGCCGTCGAGGCCAAGGGCATCTCCGTGGGCCTCGGCATCGAGCTGCCCTTCGAACAGGGCCTCAACCAGTACGTCGACCTCGGCCTGAACTTCCGCTACTTCTTCGTCAGAAAGACGATGTTCGTGAAGTACGCGCAGGGCTTCGTGGTCCTGCCGGGCGGCCTCGGCACCCTGGACGAGCTGTTCGAGGCGCTCACCCTCGTCCAGACCACGAAGGTCACGCGCTTCCCGATCGTCCTGTTCGGTACGCAGTACTGGAGCGGCCTGGTCGACTGGCTGAAGAACACCGTCATCGCCCAGGGCAAGGCCTCTGAGGCCGACCTGCTCCTGTTCCACGTCACGGACGACGTGGAAGAGGCGATCTCCCTCGTGACCAAGGAAGTCGGCAAGTAAGGCCCTGAGAACAGGCGCCTACGCGAGCCCTCGGCGGGCGACCGCCGGGGGCCGGTGGCCGGCGATGGCGGCGACCATGTCGAGCACCTGCCTGGTCTCGGCCACCTCATGGACCCGGTACACCTGCGCGCCCAGCCACGCCGACACCGCCGTCGTCGCCAGCGTCCCGATCACCCGCTCCTTGACCGGCCTGTCGAGCGTCTCGCCGACGAAGTCCTTGTTCGACAGGGACACCAGGACCGGCCAGCCCGTCTCCACCATCTCGCCCAGCCTGCGCGTGGCCTCCAGGCTGTGCCGGGTGTTCTTGCCGAAGTCGTGCCCCGGGTCGATGAGCACGGACTCGCGCGGCACCCCCAGCGCGACGGCCCGCTCGGCGAGCCCCACGGTCACATCCAGGATGTCCGCCATCACGTCGTCGTACGTGACACGGTGCGGGCGCGTACGCGGCTCGGCGCCGCCCGCGTGCGTGCAGACCAGGCCCTTCCCGTAACGCGCCGCGACCTGAGCCAGCCTGGGGTCGACGCCGCCCCACGCGTCGTTCAGGACATCGGCACCGGCCTCGCAGACCGCCTCGCCCACGTCGTGCCGCCAGGTGTCGACGCTGATGACGACGTCCGGGAAGCGGCGGCGCACCTCGGCCACGAAGCCGACCGTGCGGCGGGCCTCCTCCTTGGCGCTGACCTCGTCCCCGGGGCCCGCCTTGACCCCGCCGATGTCGATGATCGCGGCGCCCTCCGCCACGGCCTGTTCGACCCGGGTGAGAGCGGGCTCGTCGTGGAACGTCGAACCCTGGTCGTAGAACGAGTCAGGGGTCCGGTTCACGATCGCCATGATCACCGGCTCGTGTGCGCCGAACTCGCGCGGGCCAAGCCTGAGCATCCCCTGTGACTCTCCTTGCGGCTGCTGTGAAACCTGTCGACCGGTCGCCTGCGACCTTAACTGTCACACCCTCATGGCACGATCGGACCCTGACAGTTTCCGGACCGGGATCGGGACCGGATCCGGGCTTCGAGCCAGGGGACAGCGAAGATGGTCATGTTCTTGTTTCTGGTCGTCGCGCTCGTCGTGGTCGTCGGCGCGGTGACGCTCGCCGTGCTCGGCGGCGGCGAGGGCGGGGCGCTCCCGGAGGCGCCGCCCGAGCACTTCACCGACCCGCTGCCCCACGACCGGCCCGTCGGCCGCGCCGACGTGGAGGCCCTGCGCCTGCCCGTCGCGCTGCGCGGCTACCGCATGGCGGAGGTGGACGACGCCCTCGGGCGGCTCGGCGCCGAGCTCGCCGAGCGGGACCAGCGGATCTCCGACCTCGAGACCGCCCTGTCGGGCGCGCGGGCCCAGATGCGGCCCCAGGGACCCGGTTTCGGCCGGCACCCCGGAGAGGGCCACCAGTGAGCGACGAGAGCGCCGGCGGCGCCGTACCGGGCCCGGACGGGGCGCTGCGCTGCCCGTGGGGCCTGTCCACCGAGGACTACGTGAAGTATCACGACGAGGAGTGGGGCCGCCCCGTCCACGGCGACGACGCGCTGTTCGAGCGGGTCTCCCTGGAGGCGTTCCAGTCCGGCCTGTCCTGGATCACGATCCTGCGCCGCCGCGAGGGTTTCCGCGCCGCGTTCGCCGGGTTCAAGATCTCCGACGTGGCCGCGTTCACGGACACCGACCGCGAGCGGCTCCTCGGCGACGAGGGCATCATCCGCAACCGCGCCAAGATCGACGCGACGCTGGCCAACGCGCGCGTGCTCGCAGACTGGCCCGAGGGCGAGCTCGACACCCTCATCTGGTCGCACGCCCCGGACCCGGCCGCCCGCCCGGCGCCGCGCGTCATCGCAGACGTACCCGCGATCACGGACGAGTCGACGGCCCTGTCCAAGGCGCTCAAGAAGCGCGGCCTGCGCTTCGTCGGCCCGACGACGGCGTACGCGCTGATGCAGGCCTGCGGCCTGGTCAACGACCACCTGGTGGACTGCATGGCCCGCAAGCGCTGAGGACGGACGTCACACACGCCACGGGCCACGCACGCGCCCTACCGGCCCAGGTACTTGGGCTTCTCCTTGGCGATGAACGCCTGCACGGCGATGGTGTGGTCCTCCGACGCGCCCGCCCTCGACTGGAGTTCGTCCTCCTTGTCGAGCGACTCGTCCAGGGTGTGACCCGCCGCGAAAGCGAGGGACTCCTTCAGCGCCGCGTACGCCAGCGTCGGACCCCCGGCCAGCGAACGCGCCAGCTTCCGCGCCTCCTCGGCCAGTTCGGCCGCGGGCACGACCCGGTTCGCGATCCCGAGCTCGTACGCCTCCTGCGCCTTCACCGAGCGCGGGAACAGCAGCAGGTCGGCGGCGCGCCCGGGGCCCACGACGCGCGGCAGCGTCCAGGACACCCCCGAGTCCGCGGTCAGGGCGACGCCCGCGAAGGACGTGTTGAAGGCGGCCGTGTCCGAGACGATCCGGTAGTCGGCGGCGAGCGCGAAGCCGAAACCGGCCCCCGCGGCCACGCCGTTGACCGCGGCCACGACGGGCTTCGGCATCTGCGTCAGGGCCCGCAGGATCGGGTTGTAGTGCTCGCGCACGGTGTTCATGGTGCGGCCCGTGCCCGCCTCGCGGTCGGCCATCAGGGAGCCCACGTGCTCCTTCAGGTCCTGGCCCACACAGAACGCCCGGTCGCCCGCGGCGGTGAGCAGCACGGCCCGTACCGCACCGTCCGCCGCGGCCGCCTGCGCCGCGTCCCGGAAGGCGACCTTGGACTCGGTGTTCATCGCGTTCATCGCCTCGGGGCGGTTGAGCGTGATGGTCGCGAGTCCGTCGCTCACCTCGTAGAGAACGCTGTCGGCCATGGAACCCTCCAACTGGTGCGGCTCGGTCGTCGTCAGTGCTCAGCATGACGGAGATCACGGTCTGCGGCGGAGCCCGGGCATGTGACCTGCGTCAAAGAAATATGTCTCCGCGGAGTCGTGAAGGAGGCGCAGTATCGCAGTCACATCGCCGAATTGAGTGGTTTTGCTCAAGCGCGTTGTGCAAGCGATGCAGACCGAAGTTGGTCATCGGGTCCTGCGATGCGGGATAATGGCCAAGAAGCAATGTGTTCGATGCCGGTGACACCTGGGTTGTCGGCTGCGATGAGCTGGTTTCAGGAAGGGGAACGAGCATGGCGGCCATGAAGCCGCGGACGGGCGACGGCCCGCTCGAGGTGACCAAGGAGGGGCGGGGCATCGTCATGCGCGTTCCGCTCGAAGGCGGCGGTCGGCTTGTCGTCGAGCTGACTCCGGACGAGGCCGATGCACTCGGCGATGCCCTCAAGAAGGTCGTCGGCTAACGCGGAAGCGACCATACCTGTCGACTGCCCCGGTACCGCAAGCGGTGCCGGGGCAGTCGTGTATCCGCAGGTCAGAGCATATATAGAAGATCATTTACGAGGCTGGGGCGCGGCGTCAGCGCTTGACGGCGCAGAGCAGCCCGTCGCCGACCGGGAGCAGCGAAGGCACCAGATCCTGCGCCTCGCGCACCGCCCGCAGCAGCTCCCGCATCCGCAGGACCTCCACCGGCTGGGGACCGGAATCGACCGTCCGGCCGTCGGCGAAGACGCCCTCGAAACAGACGAGCCCGCCGGGACGCAGCAGGCGCAACGATTCAGCGAGGTAGTCGAGGCACTCGGTGCGGTCGCCGTCGCAGAAGACGAGGTCGTAACCGCTGTCAGCGAGCCGCGGCAGCACGTCGAGGGCCCGTCCGGGGATGAAACGCGCCCGATTGCTCGCGAATCCGGCGGCGCGGAACGCCTCCCGGGCGAACTGCTGCCGCTCAGGCTCCGGATCCACCGTGGTCAGGACGCCGTCGGGCCGCATGCCGTGCAGCAGATGGATTCCGGACACCCCCGTCCCCGTGCCGATCTCGGCCACCGCCTTGGCGCCCACGGTGGCAGCGAGCATCCGTAGCGCGGCGCCCGCGCCGGGGGACACCGGGCGGCTGCCGGCCTCACGGGCCCGGTCCCGGGCCCAGCGCAGCGCGTCGTCCTCGGCGACAAAGGCGTCGGCGAACGCCCAGCTCGTCTGCCGGTTGCCGGTAATGGCCCTCTCCTGTCCCCGTGGTTGCCTGCGCGTGACTGTATCCGTTGGTGGCGGGAACTCGCAGATGGGACCGGGCGTTTAAGAGGACAGGAGAGAACGGCGTGGGAAAGAGCGCGGGGGTGGCCGGTGGACCGACAGACCAAACAGCGCAGGCGAAGCGCCCGGCGCCCTCAGGCAAATCTCAGTAAAAACGCTTATCCGGAGCTAACGGGCGAGGTGGCTATGGTAGGGGCTCCACTGGACACCACCAGAGCCGATAGGGGAGGTGCGGCTGCGCCTGTGGATCGGGGAGGAGCGCTGCGGCGCTTTCTCAGGTCGGCGGGTGAGCTGAAATCCGTGACCAACACCGCTGACCGTTCCAACGCCGCCCGTCCCGCGCAGACCGCGACCTTTGCTGATGATGCGGAATCGCAGGCGTGGACTCCCCCGACCTGGGAGGAGATCGTCAGCACGCACAGCGGCCGGGTCTACCGCCTCGCCTACCGTCTGACGGGTAACCAGCACGACGCCGAGGACCTCACGCAGGAAGTCTTCGTCCGCGTCTTCCGCTCGCTGTCGACATACACGCCCGGCACCTTCGAGGGCTGGCTGCACCGCATCACCACGAACCTCTTCCTGGACATGGTGCGCCGCAAGCAGCGCATCCGCTTCGACGCCCTCGGGGACGACGCGGCCGAGCGCCTGCCGAGCCGCGAGCCGTCGCCGCAGCAGGTCTTCCACGACACGCACTTCGACGCGGACGTCCAGCAGGCGCTGGACACCCTCGCGCCCGAATTCCGTGCGGCCGTCGTCCTGTGCGACATCGAGGGCCTCTCGTACGAGGAGATCGCCGCGACCCTGGGCGTCAAGCTCGGCACGGTCCGCAGCCGGATCCACCGCGGCCGCTCGCAGCTGCGCAAGGCCCTGCAGCACCGCTCGCCCGAGGCACGCGCCGAGCGCCGCTCGCTCGCGGCCACGGGTGTTCCCGCGCTTGGAGGAGGGGGCACGACCGCGTGAGTGGATCACGTCCGGACCCCGCCGAGCGGCAGCTCTCCGAGCAGCACCTCGGAGACCGGCTCGCCGCCCTTGTCGATGGCGAGCTGGGCCATGACGCCCGCGAGCGGGGACTCGCCCATCTGGCCACCTGTCCGAAGTGCAAGGCCGAGGCCGACGCACAGCGGCGACTGAAGAGCGTCTTCGCCGAGGCGGCACCGCCGCCCCCCACCGAGAGTTTCCTGGCCCGCCTCCAGGGGCTCCCCGGGGGAGGTGACGACTCACAACACGGCGACGGCACCCCGTTCGGCGGGGGAGGACTCGGCGGCAGAGGGTTCGGGAACGGAGTCTTCGGAGTAGACCCCGACCCCTTCGGCTACGCCCCGACCGGCCGCCACAACGCACTGCTCGCCAGCGCCCCCGCCGCGGAGCGCGGCTTCCGCATCCATGAGGTCGGCCGCGGTGACGCCGACCGCGCGGCCTCCCGCGGGCGCCGCTTCGCGTTCGCCGCCGCGGGTGCCGTGTCGCTCGCCGCGATCGCGCTCGGCGGCGTCTCCACCGGCGTGCCCGCCGACCGGGGCGGTGACGTCCGGGGCGGCGGTTCGGGCAGCAACGCGACGCCACTGCGCACCCAGAGCGCCGGCGTCGCCACGGCGGCCGAATCACAGCGCCGCCGGAACATGTCGTCGATGCTCGGACAGCGAGCGGGCGGCGCGCTGAACACACCGGTCGCCGCCACGGAGTCGGGCGCACCCCTGCTGTCCGGCATGGCCACGCAGCCGGGCGCGCAGAGCGCCGTCTACCCGCTCGCGGCCTCGCTCCTCAGCGGGACCCAGACGCTGTCTCCGCTGATACGTCCCGCCGCATCCGTCCCCGCGGTGCCCCTGTCCGGCGTCGGCACCGCTTTCGAAAGCCCCGGGCCGGGCCCGGAGTCCAGCTCCGGGTCCAGCCTCGAGGCGGCCCGCGCGGCGTCGCCTTCCGGCACGCCCACGGCCTCCGCCCGCTGACCCTGCCCTCTGCGCGCCGGTCCGCGAACCTGGTTGAATCCATGGTGAGCGGCCGCGCCCGCCGGGCGATCCCGGAGCGCGGCGCCGACAGGCGGTCCGACTGGGGCGATCGCCGTGTGGCTGCCCGCGGGTCGTTGCCGCGGGCCAGGTGTGGGGAGAGCGGCGGAAGATGGACGAGGGGAAGCCCACAAAGGCGAAGTGGTGGAGCCGCCCCCGGCCCAACGGGAGTGCTCCGCGCGATGACGGGGACTTCGAGCTGGCCCAGCCGGCGGCGATGCCCGCGGCGGGCTCGGGGGATCTTGGGGCCGAGGCCGAGGCCCGGCCGGGAGCCGGTACCGCGGATGTGCTCGTCGGGAGCGGTGAAGCTTCGGGTGACGGGGCGTCGGTTGCGGGCACTGGTGCCGGTACAGGTGAGGGTTCCGGTGACAGCGGTGCCGTTGGCGATGTGCCGGCCGCTGAAGATCCCAGTGATCCCAGTGATCCCATTCCGGTTGCTGATGCAGTGGTGGCCGAGGAATCTGACGGGGTGCCCAGTGAACCGGTAACGGTTGATCAGGGTGCCGTGCCGCAGGCGCGGCCGCGTCCGCTGCATGCGCCGGATCCCTACGGCACGCCGCCCTACGGTGAGCCCGGGCCCTGGGCGCCCGCGCCGCCGGTGCAGCACCCGGCCGCCGCCACGCCCGCGCAGGGCACGCCCATGCCGTCCCCTGCCCACGGCACGCCCGTGCCGCCGGAGCACGGCACACCGCCGCCGTACGCCGGCGGACCGATACCCCACGCCGCCCCGTACGCCCCGCACCCTGCCGCGGCCGCTCAGCCCGGCCCGCACCCGGCGGATCACGCAGCGGTACCGGTCGAACAGCAGGCGCACCATGGGGCCCCGCCGCTCGCGGGTGGCCCGGAAGGGCCCGGTACGGTCCCCGGCGGACCCGGGATCAACCCGCCCCCGCCCGGAGGGCCCTGGCAGCGGTACGACCCCTGGAATGCGCCCGCTCCGAGGGACGGGCGGCGGCGGGGGACCAAGCGGGGGCGGCGGCTGCTGGTCGTCTGGACCGCCGTGGTCGCGCTCGTCGCGGGCGGGATCGGTGGTCTCGTCGGCACGTATCTGGAGCGCGACGGCTCGTCCGCCGATGTGGAACTGCCGCAGGCCGACGCCGAGTCCGCGAAGCGCGACCCCGGCAGCATCGCCGGGATCGCGGCCCGCGCCCTGCCGGGCGTCGTCACGATCCACGTCAGCGGTGCCGACGCCCAGGGCACCGGCACCGGCTTCGTCCTCGACGCCCAGGGGCACATCCTCACCAACAACCATGTCGTCGAACCGGCCGGCAGCAGCGGTGACATATCGGTCACCTTCAGCGGAGGCGAGACCGCCAAGGCCGAGGTGATCGGCCACGACTCCGGCTACGACCTCGCCGTCGTCAAGGTCACCGGCGTGCGCGGGCTCAAGCCCCTCGCCCTCGGCAACTCGGAGAACGTCCAGGTCGGCGACCCCGTCGTGGCCATAGGCGCCCCCTTCGACCTGGCCAACACGGTGACCTCCGGGATCATCAGCGCCAAGGAGCGGCCCATCACGGCCGGCGGCGAGAAGGGCGACGGCAGCGACATCAGCTACGTCGACGCGCTGCAGACCGACGCACCCATCAACCCGGGCAACTCGGGCGGCCCGCTGGTCGATTCGCGGGGCCGCGTCATCGGCATCAACAGCGCCATCCGCTCCGCCGACAGCGGCTCGGACCTGGAGGGCGGCCAGTCCGGCTCGATCGGCCTCGGCTTCGCCATCCCCATCAACCAGGGCAAGCGCGTCGCCGAGGAGCTGATCAACACGGGCCGCGCGACCCACCCTGTGATCGGTGTCACGCTCGACATGGACTACTCGGGTGACGGAGCCCGTGTCGCCACGAAGGGCAACAACGGCGGCTCGCCGGTGAATCCGGGCGGCCCCGGTGCCAAGGCCGGGATCAAGGGCAGCGACGTCGTCACCGCGGTGGACGGGGCGCCTGTCCACTCCGCCCAGGAACTCATCGTCAAGATCCGTTCCCACCGGCCCGAGGACCGCCTTGCCCTGACCGTGGAACGCGACGGCAAGGAGCGCGAGGTGACCCTCGTCCTCGGCTCCGCGGACGGCAGCTGACGGGCAACTGACGGCGCTCGGCAGGCGCTCCGCCATGGCCCCGTCCCGGCCCTCCGGCGAGGCCGGGCCGGGCTCAAGGCCGAGGCCCGTCCCGGGCCTCGTCGGGGCCATGGTGGAGCGCCGGCCGCAAGCGCTTGTGCGACGGCTGAGCCCAGACGTAGCCCAGTGGCTACCGGACGGACAGCAACGCCGGGTACCGTGGACCCGGTCCGGAACCCGGAAGACCTGCCACGGAGACCTGCTGCGGGCCTGAGGACACGCTAGGAGCGCAAGGTGTTCAACGACATAGGCCCACTCGAGCTGCTGACGCTCGTCGTTCTTGCCGTGCTCGTCTTCGGCCCGGACAAGCTGCCGAAGGTCATTCAGGACGTGACGCGCACGATCCGTAAGATCCGCGAGTTCTCGGACAGCGCCAAGCGGGACATCCGTGAGGAACTGGGGCCGGAGTTCAAGGACTTCGAGTTCGAGGACCTCAACCCGAAGACGTTCATCCGCAAGCAGCTGGACAACGACGAGCTCGGGCTGAAAGAGATCCGTAACGGCTTCGACCTGAAGAAGGAGATGGCCGAGGTCACGGAGGCCGTGCAGAGCGCGGACGAGTCCTCGTCCGGCTCCGGGTCCGCCGCCGCGTCGTCCGGTGCGGCTCCCGCCAAGATCGACATGCAGAAGAGGCCGGAGAAGCCGGCGGCGGACGACCACCCGCCGTACGACGCCGACGCGACCTGACGCCTGCGTAACCCGACGGCTTCGCGACGCGCCGCCCAGCGGCCATGCGACCCGCCCGGACGCCCCGGCGACCCGCCCCGCGTACCTGCCGGAACCCGGGGTGCCCTGCCCGGGTGTGGCATCCTGCCTTGTTGTTGCGCGGATCGGCGGCGAGGACGCCCGAGGGGGGTGGGCCGCCGCGGTCCGACTGAGCGAGGAGGCGGCCGGGTACATGGAGACGACGAGTCGGGTAGGCGCGCAGGCGCCCGCGGCGGAAGGGGCCCCCGAGGTCCTGACGGCCCGGCGCACGGTCGACGGCTACCTGCTGGCGCCCTTCCCGTGGTACGGCCTCGACGAGGCGTTCACGGGACCGCGGTGGCTGATGCAGGTCGGCACCTCGGCGGAGGGAGCCGTCGAGCACGGTGCCATCGGACACGGCGACGAGCCCACCGTGCGGAGCGAAGGACCGGGGGGAAAGGACGCCAAGGAGCGGTTCGCGGTCGTGGTGACCGTGGCCGCCAGCCCCGTGCGGCGCAGCGCCGACGGTACGGGTGTCCTTGAGGCGACCTCGGTCTCCTCGGCGGCCTGGCTCGCGGGAGTCGGCCTGCTCAACGTCACGTGGCCGGGGCAGGTGGACCACACCCTGCGCGACGACTGGCTGGACCAGCAGACCGAGACGGCGTGGACCCTCGCAGACGACCTCAAGAGCGCGGACTGGACGACGCTGTCCCTGCCGGTGGACGGCGTCCCGATGCCGTTCCACTACCGGGAGTCGGAGTTCGGCTGGGTCCTCGCCGGGTCGACGCAGGAGGGCGTGCACCTGGGGGCGTACGGGCGCGGCATGAGCGCGTACGGCCTCGGATTCTCGATGATCAAGGACATCGGCGCCTACGAGGCGTAGGGGCTCCGAGCACGCCGATGGGGCACGGTCGCGATGACCGTGCCCCATCGGCTCAAGCCCAGCGGGTCAGAACTTGTTGCGCGGGGTGATTCCCAGCGACATGCCCGACAGGCCGCGCGCGCGGCCGCCCAGCTTGCCGGCGATGGCACGCAGGGCCGAGCCCGCGGGGGAGTCGGGGTCGGTGAGGACCACCGGCTTGCCCTCGTCGCCGCCCTCGCGCAGCCGGACGTCGATCGGGATGGAGCCGAGCACCGGGACGTTCGCCCCCGTCGTCCGCGTGAGGCCCTCGGCGACGCGCTCGCCGCCGCCCGTGCCGAACACGTCGACCATCTCGTCGCAGTGCGGGCACGGCAGGCCCGCCATGTTCTCGACGACGCCGACGATCTTCTGGTGGGTCTGGACCGCGATGGAGCCGGCGCGCTCGGCGACCTCGGCCGCCGCCTGCTGGGGCGTCGTGACGACGAGGATCTCCGCGTTCGGGACGAGCTGCGCGACGGAGATCGCGATGTCGCCCGTGCCCGGCGGCAGGTCGAGGAGAAGGACGTCCAGGTCGCCCCAGAAGACGTCCGCGAGGAACTGCTGGAGCGCGCGGTGCAGCATCGGGCCGCGCCACACGACCGGCGCGTTGCCCGGCGTGAACATGCCGATCGAGATGACCTTCACACCGTTCGCCGACGGCGGCATGATCATGTTCTCGACCTGGGTGGGACGGCCCTCGGCGCCCAGCATGCGCGGCACGCTGTGGCCGTAGATGTCGGCGTCCACGACGCCGACCTTCAGGCCGTCGGCGGCCATCGCGGCCGCGAGGTTCACCGTCACCGAGGACTTGCCGACGCCGCCCTTGCCGGACGCCACCGCGTACACACGGGTCAGCGAGCCGGGCTTGGCGAAGGGCACCTCACGCTCGGCCGTGCCGCCGCGCAGCGCGGCGGCGAGCTCCTTGCGCTGCTCGTCGCCCATCACGTCCAGCGTGACGTCGACGCGCGTGACGCCCTCGACGGCCGCGACCGCGTCGGTCACGTTCTTCGTGATGGTCTCGCGCATGGGACAGCCGGAGACGGTGAGGTACACGGTGACCGCGACCGCGCCATCCACGCCGATCTCCACAGATTTGACCATCCCCAGCTCGGTGATGGGTCGCTGGATCTCGGGGTCGTTCACCGTCGCCAGTGCTTCGCGCACCGCGTCTTCCGTAGCCATACGCCGATAGTACGGCGCGGTAACCCGTGTCCGGAAAGCCCTGTCAGCGGTCGTCTACGTCACGTCGGTGACCTGCGTCGGCCGCGGAGCCGGTCGGGAAGGTGACGCGGTGGTCCTCCAGCTCCTTGAGCAGGTCCTGGAGTTCGGAGCGGATCCAGTCGCGGGTGGCGACCTCGCCGAGGCCCATGCGCAGGGCGGCGACCTCGCGGCTGAGGTACTCGGTGTCGGCGATGGACCGCTCGTTCTGCTTGCGGTCCTGTTCGAGGTTGACCTTGTCGCGGTCGTCCTGCCGGTTCTGCGCGAGCAGGATGAGCGGAGCGGCGTACGAGGCCTGGAGCGAGAGCATCAGGGTCAGGAAGATGAACGGGTACTGGTCGAAGCGCAGACTGCCCGGCGCCGAGACGTTCCACACGACCCACGCGATGATGATCACCGTCATCCAGACGATGAACCGGCCCGTCCCCAGGAAGCGCGCGATCCGCTCCGAGAGGCGTCCGAAGGCCTCCGGGTCGTAGTCGGGCAGCAGTTTGCGGCGCGGGGGGCGCGGCAGGTCGAGCCGGAAGCGCGGCGCCCGCGCGGCCTCGGGGCGGCCGTCCCGCTCGCGCTCAGCCGGCGCCATGGTCCACCTCCGCGTCGGCCAGGTGGAACTCCTGCTCGCGCCAGTCCTCCGGCAGCATGTGGTCGAGGACGTCGTCCACGGTGACCGCGCCGAGCAGCGAGCCGCTCTCGTCGACGACGGGCGCCGCCACCATGTCGTACGTCGCGAAGAACCCGGCGACGACCGGGAGCTCGGCGGACGGCGCGAGGGCCTGGAGATCCTCGTCGAGCATCGAGGACACCAGCGTGTACGGGGGATCGCGCAGCAGCCGCTGGAAGTGCACCGTGCCGAGGTACTTGCCGGTGGGTGTCTCGTCGGGCGGCCGGCACACGTACACCTGCGCGGCCAGCGCGGGGGAGAGGTCGGGGTTGCGGACCCGGGCCAGCGCGTCGGCGACGGTCGCGTCGGGCCGCAGCACGATCGGCTCGGTCGTCATCAGACCGCCCGCGGTGTTGTCCTCGTACGCCATCAGCCGCCGCACGTCGGCCGCGTCCGAGGGCTGCATCAGCGCGAGCAGGCGTTCCTTGTCGTCCTCCGGCAGCTCACCGAGCAGGTCGGCGGCGTCGTCCGGGTCCATCTCCTCCAGGACGTCGGCGGCGCGCTCCTCCTTGAGCTTGCCGAGGATCTCGATCTGGTCGTCCTCGGGCAGCTCCTCCAGGACGTCCGCGAGCCGCTCGTTCGAGAGGGCCGACGCGACCTCGGCGCGGCGCTTGGGGGAGAGGTGGTGCAGGACGTTGGCCAGGTCGGCCGGGCGCAGCTGCTCGAACGTGGCGAGGAGGTTCTCGGCGCCCTGCCCGTGCTCCTCCAGCGAGAACCCGTCGACGGCCGACCACTCGACGGTGAGCGTCTCGCCCTTGGCACGGCGGAACGCGCCGCCGCCCTTGCCCTTCCGTACGAAGACCCGGTCGATCTCCCAGTCCCTGCGCGCCGGCAACTGCTGGACGGAGACGTCAAGGACCGTCACCTCCTCACCGGACTCGACGAGCCGCACCCGCCGGTCGAGCATCTCGCCGAGGACGAGCCGCTCGGTGGGCCGCTGCTCGAAGCGCCGCACGTTCAGTACGCCGGTGGTGATGACCTGGCCGGACTCGATGCCGGTCACGCGGGTCATCGGCAGGAAGATGCGGCGCCGCGTGGAGAGCTCCACGACCAGCCCGAGCAGCCGGGGCGGGCGGCGGCCGACGCGCAGCATGGCGACGAGATCGCGGACGCGCCCCACCATGTCGCCGTTGGGGTCGAAGACGGCGATGCCGGAGAGATGCGAGACGAAGATCCGGGGGGCGCCTGCCGCCATGCGCCGCGCCTCCTTTACATCCGCATTTTTCCTGAAGGTGTGCTTCAGGCTAGCCCGTCCCGGTCCCGTGCGCCTTTGCGCTGCGTCCGGACGGACTGGCTCCGTTCACCGCAGGTGACACGGGTACGCTGCCGTTCTGCCGCCGAGCAAGACGTCGTACGAGAGGTAGCGCGAGCCGTGACCGTACTTCCCCTGGCCCGCCGTTCCCAAGGGATTCTTCTGGTGGGAGTGATGTGCCTCGGGCTCGCGGCGTGCAGCGGCGAGGATCCGGACGCGGGCACGAACGGCGTCGCCAAACTGACCGCCCCGAAGATCCAGGGCCGCACCGTCAAGGCCGCGCAGGGTGCCGGGGCCGTGCGTCTGTCCGGCACGGTCGTCAGCAGCGGACACTCGTACAAGATCGACATGCGGCTCAAGGACGAGGGCGGCACGGGATCCGTCACGACGGGCGGCCGGACCTTCCAGCTGCTGCGGGTCAAGGAGCATCTCTTCCTCAAGGCCGACGCGGACTTCTGGACGCACCAGGACAGCAAGGGTTCGGGCAGCACGGCGCACGGGGACACGGCCGCCGCGGACAAGCTCGACGGCAAGTACGTCAAGGTCCCGCAGGGCGACCCGGCCTACAAACGTCTGAGCGGCTTCACCGTCAAGGGCGCGCTCCTGGACGGCCTGCTCACGCTCCACGGCAAGGTGGAGAAGGGCGACCGGGGCTCGTCGGACGGCGTACGCACGGTCGAACTCACCGGCGACAAGGGCGCGGGCGGCACGCTCGACGTCTCCCTCGAGGGCACCCCGTACCCGCTGCGCCTGGAGCGGGCGGGCGGCGCCGGCACGCTCCAACTCAGCGACTGGGGCAAGGACTTCACGCTCAGCGAGCCGGGCAAGGGCGAGATGGTGGACTACGGGGCCCAGCTCCCGACGTCCTGACGCCCCCTCGAAAGGGCCCTTACTTCCCGCGCCGCTTGCGGCGGAGCAGGAGGTGGGGGAGCGCCGCGGGGGCCTCGCGGCGGGTGGTCGCCGTGGTGGCGAGCGGCGCGGCGGCCGACGCGTCGGACGACGGCGGGACCGTGGACCCCGTCGGCTCCAGGCGGAGCACCCGGCACTCGCGTGCCCAGCGCTCCGGCATCGCCTCGCCGTCCGGCGCGTTCAGGCGCTTGCCCTTCAGCTCGGCGACAGCCGCCTCCCAGCCCTCGGAGTGCGGGGCGAGCTCGACGACGGCGGCCGTCCAGCCCACGAGGCGCCCGCCCTTGTCCTTGCTGCGCACGGTGACGACCGCCGCCCCGCCGTCGGTGAGGCCGGCCAGCGGCTGCTCGCCGGGCCCGTCGCCGACCAGGTTCGCCGCGCCCTCGTGCCACACGTGCCACAGGGCACGCTCGGGGCCGGAGGCACCCCGCACCCAGATGAGGCCGGACTTCTTGGTGGCCTCCTCGACGAGGGACTGGTCCATCAACAGAGGTGCCGCGGAGCGGCTCGTTGAGGGGTGGCGCTCGGGAGAGGGGCTGGCCTGGTCTGTCATGGGCGCAAGCGTAGCCGGGGCGTTCAGAGCCACCCGTTCCGCTTCAGGATGCGATGGATCGCGTAACAGGCGCCGACCGTGACACCGAGGACGAGCGGGTAGCCGAACCGCCAGTGGAGCTCCGGCATGTGCTCGAAGTTCATCCCGTAGACGCCACAGACCATCGTCGGTACGGCGATGATCGCCGCCCAGGACGTGATCTTGCGCATGTCCTCGTTCTGCGCGACGGACGCCTGCGCGAGGTTGGCCTGGAGGATGGAGTTGAGCAGCTCGTCGAAGCCGACGACCTGCTCCTGCACGCGCGCGAGGTGGTCGGCGACGTCACGGAAGTACTTCTGGATGTCCGGGTCGACGAGCCGCATCGGCCGCTCACTCAGCAGCTGCATGGGCCGCTGGAGCGGTGCCACCGCCCGCTTGAACTCCAGGACTTCGCGCTTGAGCTGGTAGATCCGCCCGGCGTCGGTGCCGCGCGGAGCGCCCTTGCCCGTCTGCGAGAAGACGTCCGTCTCGACCTCGTCGATGTCGTCCTGCATCGCGTCGGCGACGGCGAGATAGCCGTCGACGACGTGATCCGCGATGGCGTGCAGGACGGCGGACGGACCCTTGGCGAGCAGTTCGGGGTCGTCCTGGAGCCGGTGCCGCAGTGCCCGCAGCGAGCCCTGGCCGCCGTGCCGGACGGTGATGAAGAAGTCCCGCCCGGTGAAGCACATCACCTCGCCGGTCTCCACGACCTCGCTGGTCGCGGTGAGTTCGGCGTGCTCGACGTAGTGGATGGTCTTGAAGACGGTGAACAGGGTGTCGTCGTAGCGCTCCAGCTTGGGGCGCTGGTGGGCGTGGACGGCGTCCTCGACGGCGAGCGGGTGGAGCCCGAACTCGGCCGCGATACCGGCGAATTCGGACTCGGTCGGCTCGTGCAGCCCGATCCAGGCGAAGCCGCCCTCGCGGCGCGCCTTGCTGATCGCGCCGCCGGGCGTCAGGCAGTCGTTGTCGTGGACACGGGCGCCGTCGCGGTAGACGGCGCAGTCGACGACGGCCGTGGACGTCGACGGGTCGCGGGTGGTGTCGTACGGGGCTGACGTGCTGCCGGTCTCGCGGGGCGCGGGGCGGACAGCGGCACGCAGGTCACGGATCATCGACATGGGCAGGCTCCTTCGCGGGCGGGAGCCGCCGGTGGCCATACGGGTCGGCGCTAACCGGAATGAGGACGTCCTGACTGCGGATCCTGTGTGCACGTCCACAAAGCGGGGAGCACCGCGACCGGCGCGGTGGCGGCTTCGCTACTGATTCAGATCAGGCGGAAACGAAGTGCTCTTCCGTGGTGCGCAGACAGACTGGAGCGTGCGCGGAAAGCCGGGAAAATGCGGCTCAGTGGCCGGAAGAGCGGGTGGTACTGCACGGTCGACTTCGGTCCATTGCAGCCCCACCTCCTCCAGCCGGTCCCCCGTGAGGGACGACGTCTCATCCCTCGCAGGGGACGCATAGTGGCCAGGGGCTTGAAAGCAACGCTTGGCGTGCTGCCCCTGCCAGCGGCCAAGACTATCAGCCGACTGAAGAAGCGAGCCCACCCTCTACCCATGGGATACGAGTTCTATGCTCGCGACATGGGAGATGTTCTTGCTCTGGTCGAGGCCCGACTCCGTACGGCCCTCGGTGAACCGGACGCGCGCGCCGCGGTCACGTTTCTCGGCACCGACCGCATCGAGGTGCTGCGCTTCACGGACGCGGCGGACACCGGCCTCGTGCGCTACGCCACGCT
This sequence comes from Streptomyces sp. NPDC055400, assembly GCF_053644375.1. Lineage (NCBI taxonomy): Bacteria > Bacillati > Actinomycetota > Actinomycetes > Kitasatosporales > Streptomycetaceae > Streptomyces > Streptomyces sp. NPDC055400. The sequence continues at coordinate 189,383 of NZ_JBSHLM010000014.1, forward strand.
CGGCATGTCGGCCGCCCCCATGGCCGACCCGACGTCCGCGCTCGCCGACCCGCTCAAGGGCCCGCGCGCGGAACTCGTGCTGTCGGTGCGCACCGGCCGCGCCGACACCGACAAGGTGCTGCGCCGGCTCGCCGTACTCGCCGCGTCGCCACAGGTCGAGGGTGTCGTCGTGGCCGCGGGCGCCTCGCTCGACGTGGGCGAACCCCTGTGGCCCGGCGCCCCGTTCACGTCGGTGCTCGTCGCGGAGTCCGGGGGCCTCGTGGAGGACCTGGAACTGGACGATCCGCTGGATCCCGTACGGTTCCTGCCGCTGCTGCCGATGACGCAGAACGAGGCGGCGTGGAAGCGGGTGCACGGCGCTGCCGCCCTCGAGGAGAAGTGGCTGAACAGCGGAACGGACCTGCGCGATCCGCTGCGCAAGTCCGTGCCGCTCGATCAGTGACCAGCGCGCGAAGTGCGCACGGAGAGCATGGGCGTACACGCGCCATCACACGCCATCACACGCGATGAATTAGCCCAGCTAACTACTGCTGGCTGCATCTAATTCTTCCGGGGGCGGGGTGCTGTGAGGTCCCGCCCCCGGAAGGGTGATCGTCCTTGACGGAGCGGGAGACGGGGAGGACCGTTGGGCCTTATGAGGGGCGAACCCAGTTGCCCGAAGTGTGGTGGCCGGGTCAGGGCTCCCGGCCTCTTCTCCGACTCCTGGCAGTGCGACGTGCACGGGGCGGTGCATCCGCTGCAGCCTGTGATCCCGCCCAGCGTCGAGGCGCTCAGCGTCGTCGTGCACCGCACCCAGGTGCCGGTGTGGATGCCCTGGCCGCTGCCCGTCGGGTGGCTGTTCACCGGAGTGGCCAGCGCGGGTGACGACCGCACGGGCGGCAAGGCGACCGCGGTGGCGTGCTCGGGTCCCGGACCGCTCGGCGGCGTGGGGGAGATGCTGCTCGTCGCGGAAGAACTCGGCGTCGGCCTCGGCGCCCGGTACGCGGGCATCGACGGCCCCGACCCCGGCCCGTACATGAACGTCGAGAAGCCGCCCCAGGTCAAGGTCCTGGCCGCCGGACGCCCGACCCCGATGTGGCACGTCGCCGGCACCCCCGACGACCGCGCGGTCTTCGCCGGTGAGGCGCGCGGCCTGTGGGTGTGGGCGATCGTGTGGCCCGAGCAGACCGGGCTCCTGATGTACGACGAACTGGTCCTGACCGACCTGCGCGACGTGGGCGCCGAGGTCGACCTGGTGCCCTGCGGCGCGCTGTCGCCACGCATCCTCACGTAAGGGGTCATACCGGGGGACGACGGTGACGGGAGCGCTCCGGATCCCCGTTATCCTTGAGCGTCCCCTTCCGTCCGTTCAGAGCCTGGAGTACGCGCGTGCGCATCGATCTGCACACCCACTCCACCGCCTCCGACGGCACGGACACGCCGGCCGAGCTGGTCCGCAACGCGGCCGCCGCCGGTCTGGACGTCGTCGCGCTCACCGACCACGACACGAGCCGCGGGTACGCGGAGGCCGTCGCCGCGCTGCCGGCCGGACTCACGTTCGTCACCGGCGCCGAACTCTCCTGCCGCCTCGACGGCGTGGGCCTGCACATGCTGGCCTACCTTTTCGACCCCGACGAGCCCCGGCTGCTGCGCGAGCGCGAGCTCGTACGCGACGACCGGGTGCCGCGCGCGCAGGGCATGGTCGCCAAGCTCCAGGACCTCGGCGTGCCCGTGACCTGGGAACAGGTCGCCCGCATCGCCGGCGACGGGTCCGTCGGCCGCCCGCACGTCGCGGAGGCCCTCGTCGAACTCGGCGTCGTCGGATCCGTCTCCGACGCCTTCACGCCCGACTGGCTCGCCGACGGCGGACGCGCGTACGTCGGCAAACACGAGCTCGACCCCTTCGACGCGATCCGCCTGGTCAAGGCCGCCGGCGGCGTCACCGTCTTCGCGCACCCGGCAGCCGTCAAGCGCGGGCAGGTCGTGCCCGAGTCGGCGATAGCGGACCTGGCCGCGGCCGGACTCGACGGCATCGAGACCGACCACATGGACCACGAACCGGCCACGCGGGCCCGGCTGCGCGGCCTCGCCGCCGACCTCGGCCTCCTGGCCACGGGCTCCTCCGACTACCACGGCAGCCGGAAGACGTGCGTACTCGGCGAGTTCACCACCGACCCCGAGGTGTACGGGGAGATCACGCGCCGGGCGACCGGGGCGTTCCCCGTGCCGGGGGCGGGCGGAACCACCGCGTAACCCGCGCCCTGCCGCGATCCGGCGGGCCGCTCCCCTCATGCCCCGGTGCGGGCTCACGCACCGCACCCCCACGCACAACGCGTCCCGGCTGATCCCGTGGACCCCACTCGCAAGGCCACACCCGTGTTCGATGTCGCTGTTTTCGGATCCCTTTTTCTCACGCTGTTCGTGATTATGGACCCCCCTGGGATCACCCCGATCTTCCTCGCGCTCACCGCGGGCCGGCCCGCCAAGGTGCAGAAGCGGATGGCCTTCCAGGCCGTCTGTGTCGCCTTCGGCGTCATCGCGGTGTTCGGGCTCCTGGGCCACCAGATCCTCGACTACCTGCATGTCTCCGTCCCCGCGCTCATGATCGCGGGCGGGCTGCTGCTGCTTCTCATCGCGCTCGACCTGCTCACCGGCAAGACCGACGAACCGAAGCAGACCAAGGACGTGAATGTCGCGCTCGTGCCGCTCGGCATGCCGCTGCTCGCGGGCCCCGGCGCGATCGTGTCCGTCATCCTCGCCGTGCAGAAGGCGGACAGCGCCGCGACGCAGGTGTCGGTGTGGACGGCGATCGTCGCCATCCACGTCGTCCTGTGGCTCGTGATGCGCTACTCGCTGCTGATCATCCGCGTCATCAAGGACGGCGGCGTGGTCCTGGTGACGCGCCTCGCGGGCATGATGCTCTCCGCGATCGCCGTCCAGCAGATCATCAACGGCGTGACCCAGGTGATCCAGGGCTCCTGACCCCGAGCCCTCTGACGCCGAGCCTCCGCCCCGCGCACGCAGAAGAGCCCCCGTACGGATCTCGTACGGGGGCTCTGAAGCGTCTTATTCGATTACGTACGGTGTATCAGGAGTCGTCGTCTTGTTACGAGGCCGGCGACTCGGCCGGGCGGATGTAGAGGCGCTGCCCTATGGCGGCCGCCTGCTGAACGATCCGGTTGACGGAGGCGGCGTCCACGACGGTGCTGTCCACGGCGGTTCCGTCGACATCGTCGAGTCGCATGATTTCGAAGCGCATACCCGCTTCTCCCTTCGTCTGGTCATCCTCCTGGAGGAGAACTACTGGTACGGGGCAAAGTCTTGCCCCGTAGAACGGCCAGGCGGTTGCCTGACCGTTAAGAGTGGATTGCGTGGCTTCAGTGCCCCGCGTTCTGTAGGGATCAACGGGTTGCCCTCAGCAAACATTCCCTACGCTAAGGAAATTTTTCGCGAGTCTAATTACCCGCGGGTAGCGGGACCGGTTGTGTTCGCAGCGTGACGGCCGGGACAATGGGCCGCATATGAACGACGACCTGACGGCCATCCGCGCGGAACTCGACCGTACGAACGAGCTGCTCAAGCGCATGCTCGCCGAAGTCGCCAAGACCCCGTCCACCCACGCGATCTTCGTGGACGCCGGATACCTCTACGCCGCCGCCGGCCGCCTCGTCACCGGGACCGAGGACCGCAGAGCCTTCGACCTGGACGCCGAAGGGATCGTCGATGCCCTCATCGACAAGGCCCGCACGATCTTCGCCGACAGCCGGCTGCTGCGCGTCTACTGGTACGACGGCGCCCGGCGCCGCATCCACACGAACGAGCAGCAGTCGATCGCCGAGCTGCCCGACGTGAAGGTCAGGCTCGGCAACCTCAACGCCAACAACCAGCAGAAGGGCGTCGACTCCCTGATCCGCACGGACCTGGAGTCGCTCGCCCGGCACCGCGCCATCAGCGACGCCGCGCTCATCGGCGGGGACGAGGACCTCGTCTCCGCGGTCGAGGCCGCGCAGGGTTACGGCGCACGCGTCCACCTGTGGGGCATCGAGGCGCCCGAGGGCCCCAACCAGGCGGACCCGCTCCGGTGGGAGGCCGACAGCCAGCGCACGTTCGACCTGGCGTTCTTCAAGCCGTACGTGTCCCGGCGCACTGCCACGGCGACGTACGAGAACGCGGGCACACCCCGCCCCTCGCGGGAGGACGTGCGCTTCGTCGGCGCGCAGGTCGCCGCGAAGTGGCTCGCCGCGCGCGGCAGGGAGGCACTGGTGGAGCTGCTGCCGGGGCACCCGTATCTGCCCGGGCCCGTCGACCAGGAACTGCTCGTCGAGGCGGAGGCCCTGCTGCAGTACTCGCTGCGGGGGCAGTCCGATCTGCGGCGCGCCCTGCGGGACGGCTTCTGGAGCCATCTCCAGGCGCAGTACTAGTACGGCGGCCTCCGGCTAGGCCACAGGCGGGTGCAGGTCCCAGAACTCCGCCAGGGCCGCCGCGGTCTCCTGGGGGCGGTCCGTGTTCGGGGAGTGCTCCGCGCCCGCGATGACGGTCCTGCGGGCCGAGAGGCGTATGGACATGGAGTCGAGGAGCTGCACCGGCCAGGTGTCGTCGCGCTCGCCCGACAGCACGTGCTTGGGCAGCCGGACGGCCGCCAGTTCGTCGACCAGGTCGGGCTCCGTGCACAGCTGGCGGCCGGTCGCGATGAGCTGCGCCGGGCTGTTGAGCAGCCAGCGGTGCCGCAGGGCGGCGGCGTCGTCCGCGCCCGCTCCCGGGGCGTCCGTGTCCTCCGGGGCGTCGAGCGCCTGCATCGCGTCCCACACCTGCGCCATGTCGAGCACGGCGAGCGCGTCCCGCAGCAGCTTGACGCGCTCCTGCTGCGACGGCGAGATCTGGGCCGGGCCGGAGGACATGAGGGTGAGCGAGGCGAACGGCGTCGCGTCGATCAGCACGGCGGCCCGGGCGATCTGCCCGCCGAGCGAGTGCCCCACCAGATGCAGCGGCGTCCCGTCGTCCACGACGGCCGCCTGTGCGAGCACATCGCGGGCCAACTCCCGCTGTGCGTAAGGGGATTCGTCGTCGAGTGGCCCCGTCGACTCGTACTGCCCGCGCCCGTCCACGGCGACCGTGCGGTACCCGGCGGCGGCGAGCGGTATGTGCAGGGCGATGAAGTCCTCCTTGCTGCCGGTGAACCCAGGCAGCAGGAGGGCGGTGCCGGTGTGCCCGGCGTCCCGCGGACCGGCACTGATGGCGGCGAAGTCGCCGCGCTCGGTCCGCAGAACGTGGGCGACGGCGCCGGGCGGCGGGGCGAAAACGGGAGGCCGACTCATGCGACGAGGCTAACCGCAGCGCCGCCGCGGGTCATGCGGGGACGGGCGGGGCTCTTCGCGACCTCCGTGACCGTGAACGCCGATGGCCCGGCCCCGCTTTCGCGGGTGCCGGGCCATTGGCCTGCTACGTGGTCCTGCTCAGCTCTCCGTCGGCTCCGCGGCCTTGCGGGTGCGGCGGCGGGGCTTGGCGGGCGCCTCCTCGGCGGACGCGTCGACGGTGGCCTTGGGGGCCGCGGCCTTGCGCGTGCGCTTCGGCTTCGTCTCCGTGACCTCGGCAGCCGCGTCGGCGGTCGCCTTGGGGGCGGCGGCCTTACGGGTGCGCTTGGGCTTGGCCTCCGCCGGAGCCTCGACGGCCTCGACCGTGCCGGCGACAGCCTCCGCGGTCTTGCGAGTGCGGCGGCGCGGCTTGGTCTCGGCCTCCTCGGCGACGACCGCGTCGGCGGCGGCCTTCGGGGCGGCGGCCTTGCGGGTGCGCTTCGGCTTGGCCTCGGCGACCTCCGTCGCCTCGACGGTGTCCGCCACGGCCTCGGCCTCGGGCGCCGCCTTGCGGGTGCGCTTGGGCTTGGTCTGCGCCGGAGCCTCGACCGACTCGACCGACTCGACCGACTCGACGGCCTCCGCGGCCTTGCGGGTGCGGCGACGCGGCCTCGGGACCGTCGCCTCGACGGTCTCGGCGACCTCCTCGGAGGCGGCCGCCTTGGGGACGGCGGCCTTGCGGGTGCGCTTCGGCTTGGTCTCCACGGCCTCGGGTGCCTCGACCGTGTCGGCGACGGCCTCGGCCGTCACGACGGCGGCGGTCTCGACGACGGCCTCCGGCGCGGCGCCCGAACGGGTGCGACGGCGACGACGCGGCGTACGCGGCTCCACCACCGTGGCCTCCACGGCCTCGGAGGCCGCGACCGCCTCGGCCGGAGCCGTCTTCGGCTCGTTCGCCGTCGGGGCGGCCACCGGCTCGCCGTTACGGATACGGCGACGGCGACGCGGTGTCGTACGCGCCGGACGCGGCTCGCGCTCGCGCTCCTCGACAGGAGCCGGAGCGGCCGTGCGGCCACCACGGCCGCCGCGCCCGCCACGGCCACCGGTCTCGCCGAGGTCCTCGACCTCTTCGGCGGCAAGGCCGGCCCGGGTGCGCTCGGCGCGCGGCAGTACGCCCTTCGTGCCGGCCGGGATGTTCAGCTCCTCGTACAGGTGCGGAGACGACGAGTACGTCTCGACCGGGTCGGGGAACTTCAGGTCCAGCGCCTTGTTGATCAGCTGCCAGCGCGGGATGTCGTCCCAGTCGACCAGCGTGATCGCGATGCCCTTGGCGCCCGCGCGGCCCGTACGGCCGATGCGGTGCAGGTACGTCTTCTCGTCCTCGGGGGACTGGTAGTTGATGACGTGCGTCACACCCTCGACGTCGATGCCGCGAGCGGCGACGTCGGTGCAGACGAGCACGTCCACCTTGCCGTTGCGGAACGCCCGCAGGGCCTGCTCACGCGCGCCCTGGCCGAGGTCACCGTGGACGGCGCCGGACGCGAAGCCGCGCTTGTGCAGCTGGTCGGCGATGTCCGCGGCGGTCCGCTTCGTACGGCAGAAGATCATCGCGAGCCCGCGGCCGTCGGCCTGCAGGATGCGCGCGACCATCTCCGGCTTGTCCATGTTGTGCGCGCGGTAGACGTGCTGCGAGGTGTTCGCGACCGTCGCGCCCTCGCCGTCGGGCGACGTGGCGCGGATGTGCGTCGGCTGCGACATGTAGCGACGGGCCAGGCCGATGACGGCGCCGGGCATCGTCGCGGAGAACAGCATGGTCTGGCGCTTCGCCGGAAGCATGTTGATGATCTTCTCGACGTCGGGCAGGAAGCCCAGGTCGAGCATCTCGTCGGCCTCGTCGAGGACGAGGGACTTGATGTGCTTCAGGTTGAGCTTCTTCTGGCCCGCGAGGTCGAGGAGACGGCCCGGGGTGCCGACGACGACGTCGATGCCCTTCTTGAGGGCCTCGACCTGCGGCTCGTAGGCACGGCCGCCGTATATGGCGAGGACGCGCACATTACGCACCTTGCCGGCGGTCAGCAGGTCGTTCGTGACCTGCTGGCACAGCTCACGGGTGGGGACGACGACGAGCGCCTGCGGGGCGTCGGTCAGCTGCTCGGGCTGCGCCCGGCCCGCCTCGACGTCCGCGGGCACGGTGACACGCTCGAGGAGCGGAAGCCCGAAGCCGAGTGTCTTGCCGGTGCCGGTCTTGGCCTGGCCGATGACGTCGGTGCCGGAGAGCGCTACGGGGAGCGTCATCTCCTGGATGGGGAAGGGGTTGATGATGCCGACGGCCTCGAGGGCTTCGGCGGTCTCGGGAAGGATCCCGAGCTCTCGGAACGTAGAAAGCTGCTGCGTAGTCAGGGTGTTGCCTCTTCTGTGAGACGCGGTGCGAGGCGAACGCGGGGGTCGTGACCGTGCCGATTGATCGCCGGTCGCCAGCGAGAGGCGGGCGGGCCGGGTGACGCGGGACCACTGCCGACGCTCGAGCGCTCGTGCCGCTGAGGGATTCCCTCCTCTTGCCGTACGTCGTGTGACGCACCGCCCGGAGGGCTGTCGGGTCGGAGCCGATCGGGCCACCGACCGGGCATCCTCATTCATGAAGCCCGTCGAAAACGCGTACAAACAGACACGTAAAAGTGCTGCTCGTACCCGGCGGGCTCTTTACCACCATACCCCGGAATCGCGCATGTGCGATGGCCGAATTGGTCACGTAGTCGTCGTCACAGTCATTGACCAGGGACTTCCGAGGGGCGGCCGGCGGGCTATTGTGCGCTTCATGGAGACGCCCGACACCGCCGCCGCAGCCGACGAACCCACCGGAATCGCCGCCCAGGACTGGGCGAAGGCATCCGTCGACCCCCATTACCGCGCAGCGGTCGTGGATCTGCTCGGCGCACTCGCGTACGGAGAGCTGGCCGCCTTCGAGCGGCTCGCCGAAGACGCGAAGCTGGCGCCGACGCTCGGCGACAAGGCCGAGCTCGCGAAAATGGCGTCCGCCGAATTCCACCACTTCGAGCAGCTGCGCGACCGGCTCTCGGCGATCGGCGTCGCGCCGACCGAGGCGATGGAGCCCTTCGTCGCCGCGCTCGACGGCTTCCACAAGCAGACCGCGCCGTCGGACTGGCTGGAAGGCCTGGTCAAGGCGTACGTCGGCGACTCGATCGCCAGTGACTTCTACCGCGAGGTCGCCGCACGCCTCGACTCGGACACCCGCTCCCTCGTCCTCGCCGTCCTCGACGACACCGGGCATGCCAGCTTCGCCGTGGAGAAGGTGCGGGCCGCGATCGAGGCCGAGCCGCGCGTGGGCGGGCGGCTCGCGCTGTGGGCACGACGCCTGATGGGCGAGGCGCTCTCGCAGTCGCAGCGGGTCGTCGCCGACCGGGACGCCCTGTCGACGATGCTCGTCGGCGGCGTGGCCGACGGTTTCGACCTCGCGGAGGTCGGCCGGATGTTCTCGCGGATCACCGAGGCGCACACCAAGCGGATGGCCGCGCTGGGGCTCGCGGCCTGAGGCCGCCTCACCGCCGGTCGGTCACGGCCTAGGCCGGCGCCGACCGGCGGACTGGGGCTGAGGGGCGGAGCAGCAGCGACAGGAGCGCCACGCCCACGACGACCGCTCCGACGAGGGTGGCGAGGGCGTGGCCGGAGCCGAGCGCGGTGTGGGTCAGAAATGCCCCGAAGAGCGCGCCCGCGATTCCCGTCGGCAGCACGAGCGCCCGGGGCGGGAGCCGGCGGGGCAGGCGGACCGTCGCGGCCCAGGCGAGGCCGAAGCCGAGCAGGGCGGAGCCGAGCGCTTCCAGGAGCATCGTGTGGGGTCCCTCCCGCATTGGCCGTGGTGCAAATCGGTCTTGACCGGTGTACCCCCGGGCCGCGGAATGCAATCCTCCCCGTATGGGTCCGCTGTGCTCGCGCTGTGAAGGCCGGAGCGTCGCGGACAGGGCACGGGGAAGGCCCGGTGGCTGTTGCCACCGGGCCTTCCCCGTATGTCTTCCGTGCCGCCGTACGTGTGGTTACACCGGGCCGAAGCCCACCTTGCGCACTGCCGGCTCACCGATCTCCACGTACGCCAGGCGCTCGGCCGGCACCAGGACCTTGCGGCCGTGCTCGTCCACCAGAGTCAGCAGCTGCACCTTGCCGGACAGTGCCTCGGACACCGCGCTCTCGACTTCCTCGGCGGTCTGGCCGCTCTCCAGAACGATCTCGCGGGGCGTGTGCTGCACGCCGATCTTGACCTCCACGGCCTTGTCCCTCCGACGATCCGTGATGTGCGCGGACGACCGCGCCGTACTCACCACACATTAGCCCGGTGAGGGGACGTACCCGGCGTCCACGCTGCACGCCAGGAGCGAACAAGACCGTAAACACCGCGCCCCGTGCGCCGCGCCTCGTCAGTGGTGGTCGGTGCCGTGCAGCGGGAAGCCGGCGATGCCCCGCCAGGCCAGGGACGTCAGGAGCTGCACGGCCTTGTCGCGAGGCATCGTCGACTTGCTGGAGAGCCAGTAGCGCGCCACGACCTGCGATACGCCGCCCAGGCCGACGGCGAGCAGCATCGACTCGTCCTTGGACAGGCCGGTGTCCTCGGCGATGACGTCGCAGATCGCCTCCGCGCACTGCAGGCTGACGCGGTCCACGCGCTCGCGCACCGCGGGCTCGTTCGTCAGGTCCGACTCGAAGACCAGGCGGAACGCGCCGCCCTCGTCCTCCACGTAGGCGAAGTACGCGTCCATCGTGGCCGCGACCCGCTGCTTGTTGTCGGACGTGGAGGCCAGTGCCGTGCGCACGGCCAGCAGGAGCGCCTCGCAGTGCTGGTCGAGCAGGGCCAGGTAGAGGTCGAGCTTGCCGGGGAAGTGCTGGTAGAGCACCGGCTTGCTGACGCCCGCGCGCTCCGCGATGTCGTCCATGGCCGCAGCGTGGTAGCCCTGTGCGACGAATACCTCCTGGGCCGCGCCCAGGAGCTGGTTACGTCGGGCACGGCGCGGCAGGCGCGTGCCCCGAGGGCGCGCTGCCTCTGTCTGCTCGATGGCTGTCACGCCGCCTCCCAAGATTGTCCGTGTGCGGTGTGCGCCGCTTCGCCATCGTACTTTTCGGTAACCGTGGTGCGCGCGGTGCGCACGCACAATTTCACGGACCGGACAGCTAGGGAAACCGTCCGCATGCGGGCAAATACGGGCAGGTCACCGATAGTCGTCCTCGTCCAGCTCCACCACGCGGGCCTGTTCGGCACGGTCCGCCTCGTTCGCGGCGTCCGGGTCCGCGTCCGCCGGAGGGTCGTCCCGGTGCGGGGCGAGCTCCGTGAGCTGCTCGGCCGCGTCCGCCTCGGGGGCCTCGACGCCGAACTCCGTGTCATCCTCCTGCGCCTCGAATGTGCCGGGGTCGGATGGGTCGACCGTCATGGCGGTTCCCTTCCCTCATGTGTCCTGGTGCGTCCTCATGTGGGCGGGTGCCCAGATCCGAGCGTAGGAGACACCAGAACGGGACGCGATGCGATCTGTGACGGCGAACACACGATCCAGTGCGTGATCGTCTCGTAACATATCCCGCATGTCTTCGACCGAGTCGCCGCGCGTGCCCGCCGCTGTCGCGGCCGTGGGGCCCAAGCCGGCCACCGTCAGGGTCGCGGAGGGCGAGCGGCTCGGCTCGGTCGGCCTTCCGGGGCTCACGCTCACCATCCGCTCCCGTCCCGGCACCCGCGCGGGGCTGCCGCCCGCGCTGTACGTGCACGGCCTCGGCGGCTCCTCCCAGAACTGGTCGGCCCTCATGCCGCTCCTGGAGGACGTCGTCGACGGCGAGGCGCTCGACCTGCCCGGCTTCGGCGACTCGCCGCCGCCGGACGACGGCGACTACTCGGTGACCGGACACGCCCGCGCCGTCATCCGCCACCTCGACGCGGCGGACCGCGGACCCGTCCACCTCGTCGGCAACTCCCTCGGCGGGGCGATCACGACCCGGGTCGCGGCCGTACGGCCCGACCTCGTGCGCACCCTCACGCTCGTTTCGCCCGCACTGCCCGAGATCCGCGTGCAGCGCACGGCGGTACCGACCGCACTGCTTGCCGTGCCCGGCGTGGCCTCGCTCTTCACCCGCCTCACCAGGGACTGGACCGCCGAACAGCGGGTGAGAGGCGTCACAGCGCTCTGTTACGGGGATCCCGGCCGGGTCAGCCCCGAGGGGTACCGGGCCGCCGTCGAGGAGATGGAGCGACGGCTTCAACTGCCTTATTTCTGGGACGCGATGGCCCGTTCGGCGCGTGGCGTGGTGAACGCGTACACCCTGGGCGGGCAGCATGGGCTCTGGCGTCAGGCCGAACGTGTCCTCGCGCCCACGCTCCTCGTCTACGGTGGACGCGATCAGCTCGTGTCCTACCGGATGGCGGCGCGGGCCGCGCGGACGTTCCGTTCCTCGCGGCTCCTGACCCTGCCGGACGCGGGGCACGTGGCGATGATGGAGTATCCGGAGACGGTCGCCACGGCGATGCGTGAACTCCTCGCGGACGCGGGGGAACTGACCGAAGGCGACAGGACGAGCGGGCGGGGAGCTGAGGCGGCGAGTGGGACGACATAGCCGCCGGGGGCCGGCACCGGCACCGGCGCCCGCACCCTTGGGCGACGCGGAGGCGGTCGCGGCAGGCCGCGGCCGACGCCGGCGCGGCGCCCCCGATGTCCCACGCCCCACCACGCCGGGACCCCAGGCGCAGCAGGGCGCCCCGCGCGGGCAGGCCCAGCCGGGACCGGCCCCGTACCGCGGCGCAGCGCCGGCCGCCGGTCCGCCGCGCGGATTCTCCGAGGCGACGCCCGCGCACGGTTTTCCCCAGGCGACTGAGTCGCGCGGTTTCCCGCAGGCGACTGTGCCGCGCGGCTACCAGCAGGTGGCACCGCCGCAGGGCCCCACGTCGCGCGGGTTCTCCGAGGCGACCCCCGCACATGGCTTTCCGCAGGCGACTCCGCCGCACGGTTTCCCGGCGCAGGGGACTCCGGCTCAAGGGTCGCCCCGTGTGACGCCGTCCCACGGATTTCCGCAGGACACGCCCGCGCACGGCGTTCCGCATGTGCGGGGTGGGCATCCTGAGCAGTTCGAGGGGGGTGTCCGGGGCGAGACCCGGATGGGCGTCGGGTACGCTCCCGCGCCGGTCGTGCCGACGCCGCGCGGCAGGCCACGGCAGGACTACGTAGACGCGTTCGCCCAGCCTCCGCGGCCCCCGCAGCCCCGGCAGCCCTCCGACCCGTACGGCGACGTCACCGACTGGGGCGCGAAGGGCGGCGCACCCGACGAGGCCGCCGCCGGGTCTGCCGAGGACGAGGAGCCGGGTGACAAACGGCGCAAGGGCCGTACGTACACCGGCATCGCGGCCGCCGCCGTGACCACGGTGCTCGCCGTCGTCGTCGCCGGACATGTCGCCCAGGGGCGCGGCGACAAGGCCGACGCCCAGGCGCAGCCCGCGGGCGGGCCCGACAAGCGGTCGGCGAACGGGTCGGCGTCGCGTTCGGACGACCGGGCCGCCCCTGGGGGCAAGGCGCGGCCCGTCATCCCGCTGACGTACGACCAGAAGATGGGCAAGACGTATCCCCTGTCCGCCAAGCTCAAGGGTTCCGGGAAGTTCACGGCGGTGCCCGGGTTCGACAGGGCACCGGGCAAGGGGCAGAAGTTCCGGTACCGGATCGACGTCGAGAACGGGCTCGGGCTCGACGGCGGGCTCTTCGCGCAGGCCGTGCAGAAGACCTTGAACGACGACCGCAGTTGGGCCCATGACGGCGGCAGGACTTTCGAGCGGATTTCCTCCGGAAAGCCCGACTTCGTGATTACGCTCGCCAGCCCGGGAACCACCGGCGTCTGGTGCGAGAAATCCGGGCTCGACACGACCGAGGACAATGTGTCCTGCGATTCCGCCGCCACCGACCGCGTCATGATCAACGCCTATCGGTGGGCGCAGGGATCGACGACGTACGGGAACAAGATCCATCTGTACCGCCAGATGCTCATCAACCACGAGGTCGGGCACCGGCTCGGGTTCAATCACGTGACCTGCACGAAGAACGGCGCGCTCGCGCCCGTCATGCAGCAGCAGACCAAGTTCCTGACCTTCGACGGAATCACCTGCAAGCCCAACCCCTGGGCCTTTCCCAAGAGTTGAGCCGCAAGGCAGGGGCCGCGTTGACATCCGGCGAAAGTTCGTTCATATTTCTCCGCATGTCGCACCGCCACGCACCCTCGCGCACCGCCATTGAGCTCACGCTCATCGGCGTGACCGGGCTGTGCGTCGCCGACGTGCACTGTTGCTGACGCCCGCCCCTGGCGTGCCGCGTCGCATTTAATCTCCTTTCCGCTCTCCACCCTTATTTCTTCTCAGGGTTTCCGGTTTCGCGGTTTCCGGCTGTCGACATGCCTCGGGCGAGTTCTGCGCATTTCCCTGCCTGCCCTCTGCTGCCCAGCGCAGCGCACATTCCCCAAGGGGTCGATTTCCGATGCGTCAACCGTCCGTCATAGCGCGCCGCGTGGCCGCCGCATCCGTCAGCGTGGTTCTCGCCGCCGGCGCCGCCGCCTGCGCCGGGCCCAAGGACAGCGACGCAGGGGGGAGCTCCGACGCCAAGCCGCAGAAGGGCGGCACCCTCACCGTCCTCAACTCCAACCCGCAGTCCGACTTCGACCCGGCGAGGCTCTACACCTCCGGCGGCGGCAACGTCCCCTCGCTCGTCTTCCGCACGCTGACCACCCGCAACCGCGAGGAAGGAGCAGCGGGCGCGAAGGTCGTCCCCGACCTCGCCACCGACCTGGGCAGGCCCAGCAAGAACGCGACCGTGTGGACGTACACCTTGAAGAAGGGCCTCAGCTACGAGGACGGCTCGCCCATCACGTCCGCCGACATCAAGTACGGCATCGAGCGGTCCTTCGCGGCCGAACTCTCCGGCGGCGCACCCTACTTGAGGGACTGGCTGATCGGCGGCGCCGACTACCAGGGCCCGTACAAGGACAAGAAGGGCCTCGACTCGATCGGGACCCCGGACGCGCGGACCATCGTCTTCCACCTGAACAAGCCCGAGGGCGAGTTCCCCTACCTGGCCACGCAGACGCAGTTCGCTCCCGTGCCCAAGGCCAAGGACAAGGGCACGAAGTACGAGGAGCACCCCGTCTCGTCCGGCCCGTACAAGGTCGTCAAGAACGAGAACGACGGCGAGCGGCTCGTTCTGGAGCGCAACACGCACTGGTCCGCGACAACCGACGAGGAGCGCAAGGCCTACCCGGACCGGATCGACGTCCGCTCCGGTCTCGACTCCTCCGTCATCAACCAGCGGCTCTCCGCAGGTCAGGGCGCCGACGCCGCCGCAGTCACCACCGACACCAACCTCGGTCCCGCCGAACTCGCCAAGGTCAGCGGCGACAAGAAGCTCGCCGCCCGCGTCGGCACCGGCCACTTCGGCTACACGAACTACATCGCCTTCAACCCGAAGGTGAAGCCGTTCGACAACCCGAAGGTGCGCCAGGCCATCGCCACCGCCGTCGACCGCTCGTCGGTGATCAACGCGGCCGGCGGCTCCTCGCTCGCCGAGCCCGCGACGACCTACCTGCCGAACCAGAAGTCCTTCGGTTACACCGCGTACGACCACTTCCCGGCCGGTGCCTCGGGCAACGCGCACAAGGCCAGGGAGCTGCTCAAGGAGGCCGGTTACAAGAAGGGCCTGACCGTCACCCTCACGCACTCCGACGCCAAGGACTTCGAGACCAGCCCGGAGATCGCCACCGCCCTCCAGGACGCCCTGAAGAAGGCCGGCATCACCGTCAAGCTCCAGGGCCTGGAGGAGAACGACTACTCCGACACGATCCACAGCGCCAAGAAGGAGCCCGGCTTCTTCCTCGCGCACTGGGGAGCCGACTGGCCCTCCGGCGGCCCGTTCCTCGCCCCGATCTTCGACGGCCGGCAGATCGTCAAGGACGGCGCGAACTTCAACACCGGCTTCCTCAATGACAAGTCCGTCAATGACGAGATCGACTCGATCAACAAGTTGACCGATCTTGACGCTGCCGCCAAGCGCTGGGGTGCACTGGACAAGAAGATCGGGGAGCAGGCACTGACCGTGCCGCTGTTCCACCCTGTGTACAAGCGCCTGTACGGACCGGACGTCAAGAACATCGTCATCAGCGACTGGACCGGCGTGCTCGACATCTCGCAGGTCTCGGTGAAGTGACGCGATGACCGAGGCACTTGTGGCCTCGGAGACCGCAGGGGCGGGCGCCGTCACGGCGCCCGCCCCCGTCTCCGGAGCCCGTCAGTTCTGGCGGCGCCTGCGCACGCAGCGCGCCGCCCTCGTCGCGGCGGCCGTCGTCGCCCTGCTCGTCCTGATCGCGCTCGGGGCCCCGCTCCTCGCGCTGATCGAGGGCCAGGACCCCAACACGTACCACCCCCACCTCATCGACTCCGCGCGCGGCGGCGTGCCCGTCGGCGCGTTCGGCGGGGCCGGCGGCGAGCACTGGCTCGGCGTCGAACCGCAGACCGGACGCGACCTGTTCACCCGCCTCGTCTACGGGGCCCGGGTCTCACTCGGCGTCGCACTCGCCGCCACCGTCGTGCAGGTGCTCATCGGCGTCACCGTCGGCATCGCGGCCGGGCTCGGCAACCGCTGGGTCGACCAGATCCTCAGCCGCGCCACCGACGTCATCGTCGCGCTGCCCCTGATGATCCTCGCGCTCGCCCTGATGGCGATCGTCCCGGGCGGCTTTCCCCGGCCCGTCCTCGTCGCCCTGGTGATCGGGCTCGTGGCCTGGGGCGGCACCGCCAAGATCGTGCGCGCCCAGACCATCACCCTCAAGGAACGCGACTTCGTGGCCGCGGCCCGGCTCAGCGGCTGGCCCACCTGGCAGATCGCCCGTCGCGAACTCCTCCCGTCGCTCGCCGCGCCCGTCATCACGTACGCGTCCCTGCTCGTCCCGACGAACGTCACCGTCGAGGCGGCCCTCTCGTTCCTCGGCGTCGGCGTCAAACCGCCCACACCGTCCTGGGGACAGATGCTCACCGCCGCCGACGTCTGGTACCAGGCCGCACCGCAGTACCTACTGCTGCCCGCCGGCGCGCTCTTCGTGACCGTGCTCGCGCTCACCGTCCTCGGCGACGGCGTGCGCACCGCGCTCGACCCGCGCGCCGCGTCCCGCCTGCGCATCGGCACGGGCCGCAAGCGGGAGGCCGGCGCATGACCGGCTTCCTGCTGCGCAGGGCGATCGGCGCCGCCGTCACCCTGCTCGCCATCTCGGTGATCATCTACGTAGTCTTCTACGCGGCCCCCGGCAACGTCGCCCAGATCAGCTGCGGCCCCCGCTGCTCGCCCGCCCAAGTGCAGCAGGTCGCCGACCAGTTGAGGCTCGACGACCCGCTGTACCTGCGCTACTGGCACTTCCTCGAGGGCATCTTCGCAGGACAGGACTTCTCCACCGGCACCGCCGTCCAGCACTGCGACGCCCCCTGCCTCG
The DNA here is from genome assembly GCF_053644375.1 of Streptomyces sp. NPDC055400. Classification (NCBI taxonomy): domain Bacteria; kingdom Bacillati; phylum Actinomycetota; class Actinomycetes; order Kitasatosporales; family Streptomycetaceae; genus Streptomyces; species Streptomyces sp. NPDC055400. Next base: position 206,146 of record NZ_JBSHLM010000014.1, read on the forward strand.
GCTTCTCCTACCAGACCGACCAGCAGGTCACGCAGCTGATCCTCACCAAGCTGCCCGCCACCGCCTCGCTCGCGCTCGGCGCCATGGTGCTGTGGCTGATCCTCGGCGTCGGCACCGGCGTCCTGTCCGCATGGCGGCGCGGCCGGCCCACGGAGCGGATCCTCACCGGCATCACCCTCGCCGGCACGGCCACGCCCGTCTTCGTCATCGGCCTGCTGCTGATGATCGTCGTCTGCGGACAGCTCCAGTGGCTGCCCTTCCCGCAGTACGTGCCCTTCACCGACGACCCCGAACAGTGGGCGTGGAACCTGCTCCTGCCCTGGCTGTCCCTCGCCCTCATCGAGGCCGCCAAGTACGCGCGCCTCACCCGCGCCTCCATGCTGGAGACCCTCGCCGAGGACCACGTGCGCACCTTCCGCGCCTACGGGGTCGGCGAACGCTCCATCATCGGACGGCACGCCCTGCGCGGTGCCGTCGCCCCTGTCATCGCCCTGAACGCCAACGACTTCGGCTCCATGTTCGGCGGCGCCGTGCTCAGCGAGACCCTGTTCGGCATCCCGGGACTCGGCCGCGAACTCGTGCACGCCGTCAACGTCGTCGACCTGCCGGTCGTCGTCGGCATGGTCCTCGTCACCGGCTTCTTCGTGGTACTCGCCAATGCTGTCGCGGACGTCCTGTACGCGGTGGCCGACCGACGGGTGGTCCTGTCATGAGCCTCGTCGAAGTGGACGCGCTCACCGTCGAGTTCGGGGACCTGCGGGCCGTCGACACGCTCTCCTTCCGCCTGGAGGAGGGCGCGGCGCTCGGCGTCGTCGGCGAGTCCGGATCCGGCAAGAGCACGGTCGCCTCCGCGCTCCTCGGCCTCCACCGGGGGACCGGCGCGCGCGTCACCGGGTCCGTGCGGGTCGCCGGCACCGACGTACAGGAAGCCGACGGCGAGGCCCTGCGGCGGCTGCGGGGCGGGACGGCCGCGATGGTCTTCCAGGACCCGCTGTCCTCCCTCGACCCGTACTACGCCGTCGGCGACCAGATCGCCGAGGTGTACCGCGTGCACTCCAAGGCGTCCCGGCGCGCCGCACGCGCGCGTGCCGTGGAAGTGCTCGACCGGGTCGGCATCCCCGACGCCGCCCGCCGCGCGCGCTCACGCCCCCACGAGTTCAGCGGCGGCATGCGCCAGCGCGCCCTGATCGCCATGGCCCTGGCCTGCGAACCCGCCCTCCTCGTCGCCGACGAACCGACCACCGCCCTCGACGTCACCGTCCAGGCGCAGATCCTCGACCTGCTCCACGGGCTGCGCCAGGAGACCGGCATGGGCCTCATCCTCGTCACCCACGACGTGGGCGTCGCCGCCGAGAGCGTCGACGACGTCCTCGTCATGCGCCACGGCCGCGCCGTCGAACGCGGAGCCGTCGCCGACGTGCTCGGCGCACCCTCCGCCGCGTACACGAAGGAACTGCTCGGCGCCGTCCCCCGCGTCGACGCGGCACGCCCGCAGCGCCCGGACGCGACGGGCGACGTCCTGCTCGAAGCGGTCGACCTGCGAAGGGAGTTCGGGCGCGGTAAGCGCGCCTTCGCCGCCGTCGACGGGGTCTCCCTGACCGTGCGCCGGGGCGAGACCCTCGGAATCGTGGGCGAGAGCGGCAGCGGCAAGACCACGCTCGGACGGATGCTCGTCGGGCTCCTCGAACCGACGTCCGGGCAGGTGCTCCTTTCAGGGGCGCGCGCCGGGAACGGCGTGCAGATGGTGTTCCAGGACCCCGTCTCCTCCCTCAACCCCCGCCGCAGCGTGGGGGAGTCCGTCGCCGACCCGCTGCGGGCGCGCGGCGACAAGGAGGTGCGCGGCCGGGTCGAGGAACTCCTGGAACGCGTCGGGCTCGACCCGGCGCACTACGGGCGCCATCCGCACGAGTTCAGCGGCGGACAGCGCCAGCGCGTCGGGATCGCCCGCGCGCTCGCCGCCGAACCGCGCATCATCGTGTGCGACGAAGCCGTCTCCGCCCTCGACGTCACGACCCAGGCCCAGGTCACCGGCCTGCTGCGGGAACTCCAGGACGAGCTGGGCCTCGCCCTCGTCTTCATCGCCCACGACCTCGCCGTCGTCCGCCAGGTCAGCGACCGGGTCGCCGTCATGCGCAAGGGGCGCGTCGTCGAGTACGGCTCCGTGGACGAGGTCTACGGAGCGCCACAGGACCCGTACACGCGGCAGCTGCTCACCGCCGTGCCGGCGCTCGATCCGGCCGTCGCCGCGCGGCGACGCACCGCCCGCAGGGAGCTGGCCGCAGCATGACACTCCGTGACCGAATGGGCGTGTAGCGCGACAGAACGCTACCCGCGCGGGAAAGTTACGGCCGTTCACCCCTTTTGGTGGCGTGATGGACAACCGTCCATCACGCCACCGGCATGTCCGCATACGTTCGTCCCGCTGAGCCACCGGACCAACGGCGGCTCCCCAGACGGGAGATCGGGGGTGTACTCGTGCGCATCGGACTGCTTACGGAGGGTGGCTATCCGTATGTGAGCGGTGAGGCCAGACTCTGGTGCGACCGGCTCGTGCGCGGGCTCGAGCAGCACGAGTTCGACCTCTACGCGCTCAGCCGCAGCCAGGACCAGGAGGACCGCGGCTGGATCGAACTGCCGCCGCAGGTCAGCCGGGTGCGCACCGCTCCGGTGTGGACCGCCGATGACGACGGCATCAGCTACGGGCGCCGCGGCAGGCGGCGCTTCGCCGACGCGTACGCGGAGCTGGCGGGGGCCGTCTGCGCGGGCGCTCCCCCCGAGACCGCCGGCCTCGCGGGCGTGCCCGCCGACTCCTCCAGCGCCGAGGCGGACCGTTTCGGCAACGCGTTGTACAAGCTCGCCGAACTCGCCCGCGACGAAGGCGGACTCGTCGGTGCCCTGCGCTCCGAGACCGCCGTCCGCACGCTGGAGCGCGCCTGCCGCGCACCGGGCGCCCTGCGCGCGGCCCGCGCCACCCGCGTCCCCGACCTCCTCGCCGTCGCCGGACACATCGAACGCGCCCTGCGCCCGCTCTCCCTCGACTGGTACGGCGACGACGGCCTCGGCTCGGTCGACCTGTGCCACGCCACCTCCGGCGGCCCCGCCGCCCTGCCCGGACTCGTCGCCCACCACTTCTCCGGCGTCCCCCTCCTCGTCACGGAGTACGGCGTCCAGCTGCGGGCCCACTACATCGCGGCCGGCGACGCCGAACTGAGTGCCCCCGTACGGGCGATGCTCGCCTCCTTCCACGGCCGCCTCGCCGCCGAGACCTACCGGCAGGCCGCGATCATCACCCCCGGCAACACGCACGCCCGGCGCTGGCAGGAGCGGTGCGGCGCCGACCGGGCGAAACTGCGCACCGTCCACCCCGGCATGGAGGCCTCCCGCTTCGCCGAGATCGGCGAGCGCGAGGAGCCGGGGGAGCCCGGCACCCTGGTCTGGGTCGGCCGCATCGAACCCTCCAAGGACCTGATCTCCCTCCTCCACGCCTTCGCGGAGATCCGCAAGGACGAGCCCAAGGCCCGCCTGCGCCTCGTCGGAGCGCCCGCCGAAGGCCCCGAGGCCGCCGCCTACCTCGCCCACTGCAAGGCCCTCGCCGCCCAGCTCTTCCCCGACGAGGCGGAGGGCGCCCACGCGATGGGCGACAACCCCGTCTCCTTCGAGGAGATCGGCGCGCCCGAGACACCCGACCTCGCGGACGCGTACGCCGCCGGGAGCGTCGTCGTCCTGTCGAGCATCGTCGAGGGGTTCCCGATCAGCCTCGTCGAGGCGATGTTCTGCGGACGCGCCACGGTCTCGACCGACGCGGGCGCCGTCGTCGAGGTCATCGGCGGCACCGGCCTGGTGGTCCCGCCGCGCAACCCACGGGCGCTCGCCGAGGCGTGTGTGTCGTTGCTGCGGGACCCGGGGCGCCGCGAGCGCCTCGGCGCGGCCGCGCGGGCACGGGCGCTCGAACTCTTCACCGTCGAGCAGAACATCACGGCATTTCACGGCATTTACCTGGAGATCGTTTCCCACTGCCCCGTGCGCCGTGAAGCCGTGGACGACGCGGGCGAACCCCTGCCCTTCGCCAACCCTCCGGAGGCCCACGTACCGGGCCGCTGGACCGCACCGACGAGCGAGTCGGGCGGGGGCTTCGGGACGTGGCTGGCGGGGCGCTCCGCCTCTGGGGACGCGCCTAGTTGGGCGGGGACGGAGGGGGAGGCGGCTGCCTCCGGGAGCGGTGCCGTTGGTTCGGGCGGTGGCGGGGAGCGGCCGGCCGGTGAGCACGGGCAGTTGGCCGGTGCGTTTCCCGGTGGGGAGGGGGACGCGTGAGCGGGCGGGAGTCGGGCGAGACGGTCGTGGGCGCGGGCTTGGACGCGCCGCAGGTGCCGGGTGGCGCGGACGCGTGGGGGACGGGGTCGCGGGAGGTGTTGGGGTCGGGGTCGAGGGAGACCGGGGCCGGGCCTGGGGCCGGCGCTGCGTCGGGGCTGGCTCGGGGGCCTGAGACGCGGTTGGGCGTTGGGCCGGGGCCGGGTGCTGAGCCGGTTGCGGGGTCGGATGGTGAGCCGGAATCGGAGCGGCGTGCGGAGCCGGAGCCGGGGGCCGGACCGGGGGTTCTGGCCCGGGGGCTCGACTCCGCGCCCGCCGACGAAGCCTTGCTGAACGAACCCGCGGCCTGGCGCGCCGGCGTCGCACCCGCATCCGCATCCGCGCCTACGGGCAACCCGCTCCCCGACACACCCCCGGCGCCGGCCTCCCCTCCCGCCGGTACCGCCCATCCCGGCAGCCCTCCCAAGGCCGACGAGGCCGCCGGCGGCAGCCGACGCCGTACCGGCGTGGACCCCGTGAAAGCCCTGATGCACCGGCACCGCGAGCTCTGCGAACGTGCCGTCGACCCCCTGGAGATCGCGGCCGGTCTGGAAGCCCACGGCGTCACCGACCGGACCGCTGCCCGCTTCCGGCACCGCGACGTCTTCTCGCTCGCCGAAGAGATGTACGCGCGCGTGCCCCGCGACAGCGACATCGGACCGGAAACCCGGCACGCCGTATCCGACACACCCCGCGGCCGGCCCCCCGTCTGGGCCGTCCTCACGCTGCTGCCCGGCGCGCTGGGCGTCCTCACCCTCGTAGGACTCGACTTCACCGACGGACGGATGCGGCTCGCGGTCGGGGCCGGCGGCGTGCTCGCCGTCTCCGCCGCACTCCGCGCCGCCCTGCGCCGGGGCCCGCTGCGCGCCACCGCCCGCACCGTGCCCGCCACCGGCGCCTGGACCTGCTGGCTCCTCGCCTATGCCCTCCTCGGCGACGGACTTCTGACCGCTGCTGTCGCGGGCGGTCCCGACGAGGGCTGGGCCCCCGCCACCGCTCCCCTCCTCGCCCTGGCCTTCGCCGTCGCGCCCGGCGCCTGGTGCGCCCAGCTCTTCGGCGCGGTCGCCCGGCGCAGGCTCGCCTCCAGCCGGGGCCTCGAAGAGTTCGCCGCCTCCGTGCGCCCCCTCCTCCTCGCCGTCTTCGCGCTCTTCCTGTGCGCGCTGTACGCCCTCATCGGGGTGGCCGCCGCCGTACTCGGCCAGGACGCGGCATACGCCGGCGCCGGAACGCTCGGCGCGCTCCTGCTGCTCGCCCGCCTGCTCACGGCGCACGGCCGCACCCACGCCCCCGCCGTCGTCCTCGGCGCGGCCGCAGCGGCCGAGGCGCTCGCCGTCTCCACCGTGTTCGCGGGACGCCTTCCCGGCTGCGGCTTCCTCGCCGTCCCCGTAGAGACGGCCGTCGATGCCTGGGGGCCCGGCACCGTACCCGCCCTGGCCTGTGGCGCCGCCGCGCTCACCCTCCTCGTCCACGCGGCCCGCACCCTCAGCCGGGCCTCCGCCCACGCGCCCACGGACGCCACCCCGTGACCGCGCCCGACGCCGTACGACCACACGAAGCGGCCGGCCGGCCGCTCCCCTCCCGCGGGGCCGACACCGCGGGCCTTCCGAAGACCCACGGCAACACCCCTAAGGAGAACGCGAGATGACCACCCCTCCCCCCGGAGGCCCCGGACCATCCCGACGCCCCGGGCGTCCAGGACTTCCCGGAGAACTCGGAGAGCTCACCCGGGGAGCCGCCCGATGAGGGTGCTGCTGATCGGAGCCAACGGATACCTCGGCCGCTTCGTCGCCGACCGCCTGCTCGCCGACCCCGCCGTGCAGCTCACCGCGCTCGGCCGGGGGGACGACGCGGACGTACGGTTCGACCTCGCCACCGGAAGCCCGGGCGCACTGACCCGCTTCCTCGACGCGGTCCACCCCGGAGTCGTCATCAACTGCGCGGGAGCCACGCGCGGCGGCGCCCGCGACCTCACCCGCCACAACACCGTCGCCGTCGCCACCGTCTGCGAGGCCCTGCGGCGCAGCGGCTGCGGCGCCCGCCTCGTCCAGATCGGCTGCGGCGCCGAGTACGGGCCCTCGCAGCCCGGCTCCTCCACCGCCGAGGACGCCGTGCCGCGGCCCGGCGGACCGTACGGCGTCAGCAAGCTCGCAGCGACGGAACTCGTCCTCGGCTCCGGGCTCGACGCCGTCGTCCTGCGCGTGTTCTCCCCGGCCGGGCCCGGAACCCCCGCCGGCTCGCCCCTCGGCCGTCTCGCCGAGGCCATGCGCCGCGCCATGCAGTCCGGCGACGGCGAACTCAAGCTCGGCGGACTCGGCGCGCAGCGCGACTTCATCGACGTCCGCGACGTGGCCCGCGCCGTCCACGCGGCCTCGCTCTCCGCCGCGCAGGGCGTCATCAACATCGGCTCGGGCCGCGCCGTCCGGCTGCGGGACGCGGCGTCCGTGCTCGCCCGCGTCGCCGGCTTCGGCGGCGCGCTCCACGAGCTCGACTCACCCGGCGGCCCCGTCCGCCCGACGCTCGGCCACCCCCGCTCCGACCCCGACCACGTGGCACCCGCCGCGTACCCGTACCCGGACGGCTGCGGCAGCTGGCAGCAGGCCGACGTGCGCACCGCGCGCGACCGGCTCGGCTGGCGCCCCCGCATCAACCTCGAGGAATCACTCGCCGACATCTGGATGGAAGCGGCATGCCGTATCTGACCCCCACCGCCCCCGGGACCGCGAGCACCGACATACGGCTCGGCTTCGGCATCCCCGGCTACGCACACCCCCTCATGGCGCCCGTCGAATGGGCCGAACTCACCCGTCCCGGCGCTCCCCTGCACTGGGTCGTCCTGAACGTCGCGGACGGCCCCGGGGCGCGCCCCGACCCGCACTGCCTCGAAGCCGCGGGCAGGCTGCGCAACCGCGACGTACGGGTCCTCGGGCACCTCGATCTGACCTACGGCGCCCGCTCGTTCGGCGAGGTCGTCTCCGACGCCCACCGCTATCTCGACTGGTACCGCGTCGACGGTTTCTCCCTCGGCCGCTGCCCGACCGAACGGGCCGCCCTCCCCGAGGTCCGCCGCATCGTCACCACGCTGCGCGCCCTGTGTGAGGACGCCCACATCGTCCTCGGGCACGGCACGCACCCGTATCCGGGCTACGCCGAGACCGCTGATCAGATGGTGACCTTCTCCGGGCCGTGGAGCGACTACCGCTGGTCCCAGGTCGCCGAGTGGACGGCCGACTATCCGCCCGAGCGCTTCTGTCACTTCGTGCACGGCGTGCCCCGCGGGCACCTCGACGAGGCGCTGCGCATCGCCCGCTGGCAGGGCGCCGGGACGATCTACTTCACCGACCGCACGGACCGCGGCGGCGCCGCCGACCCCTGGGAGGCCATGCCCGGGTACTGGGACGACATCGTCTCGCGGGTCGGAACGGGTGTCTCGGAATGAAGAGGGGCGTGGCAGTGTTGACGGAATCACCACTGTTCGGAAATGACGATCAACGGAGCCCCCGTGTCGCTGCCACCCCTGGTAGAGCCAGCTGCTGAGCTCACCGTAGACGAGGTCCGCAGGTACTCCCGCCACCTGATCATCCCCGATGTCGGGATGGACGGGCAGAAGCGGCTGAAGAACGCCAAGGTGCTCGCCGTGGGCGCCGGTGGCCTCGGTTCGCCGGCGCTCATGTACCTGGCCGCGGCCGGTGTGGGCACGCTCGGCATCGTCGAGTTCGACGAGGTCGACGAGTCGAACCTGCAGCGCCAGATCATCCACAGCCAGGCCGACATCGGCCGCTCCAAGGCCGAGTCCGCCAAGGACTCCGTCCTCGGCATCAACCCGTACGTGAACGTGATCCTCCACGAAGAGCGGCTCGAGGCCGAGAACGTGATGGACATCTTCAGCCAGTACGACCTGATCGTCGACGGCACGGACAACTTCGCGACCCGCTACCTGGTCAACGACGCCTGCGTGCTGCTCAACAAGCCGTACGTGTGGGGCTCGATCTACCGCTTCGACGGCCAGGCCTCGGTCTTCTGGTCCGAGCACGGCCCGTGCTACCGCTGCCTCTACCCGGAGCCCCCGCCCCCCGGCATGGTCCCCTCCTGCGCCGAGGGCGGCGTCCTGGGCGTGCTGTGCGCGTCCATCGGCTCCATCCAGGTCACCGAGGCGATCAAGGTCCTCGCGGGTGTCGGTGAGCCGCTCGTCGGCCGCCTGATGATCTACGACGCCCTGGAGATGCAGTACCGCCAGGTCAAGGTCCGCAAGGACCCCGACTGCGCTGTCTGCGGCCCGAACGCCACCGTCACCGAGCTCATCGACTACGAGGCCTTCTGCGGCGTCGTGTCCGAGGAGGCCCAGGAGGCGGCGGCCGGCTCGACGATCACTCCCAAGCAGCTCAAGGAGTGGATCGACGACGGCGAGAACATCGAGATCATCGACGTCCGCGAGCCGAACGAGTACGAGATCGTCTCGATCCCCGGCGCCCGGCTGATCCCGAAGAACGAGTTCCTCATGGGCACCGCCCTGGAGAGCCTCCCGCAGGACAAGAAGATCGTCTTGCACTGCAAGACGGGTGTCCGCAGTGCGGAAGTCCTCGCCGTTCTGAAGTCCGCGGGCTTCGCGGACGCCGTGCACGTCGGCGGCGGCGTGATCGGCTGGGTCAACCAGATCGAGCCCGAGAAGCCGGTCTACTAGACCGCCCGCCGGCCCGCGCGGCCGCCGGTCACGGGGCAGCTTTTCCGAACGGGTCCCGCACCTCGCGTGCGGGGCCCGTTCGTCATAGGGCGCCGCTTCGCCGTCCGCCTCAGGAGCAGACCTTCCCGTCGCGCGGTATTCGGCCCTCCAGGAGATAGCCGTTCACCGTCGAGTCGACACAGCCCGACCCGCTGCCGTACGCGCCGTGCCCCTCGCCCTTCCAGGTGAGCTCGACGCCGACGCCCTTGCCGAGCTCGTCCGCCATCCTGCGGGCGCCCTCGTACGGGGTCGCCGGGTCGCCCGTGTTCCCCACGACGAGGATCGGGGCGGCGCCCGGCGCGCTCACCTCGGGCGTCTCGTACTGGCCCGGCACCGGCCAGTCGTGGCACCAGCCCGCCGTGTCCCAGGCCATGAACTCCCCGAAGACGGGCGAGATCCCGCGGAACGACGCGAGCCGCTTCTTCGCCTCCGCCGGCGTCGGCCGCTCCTTGTCGTCGAGGCAGGAGATCGCCCGCTGCGAGTGACTCTGCGAGCTGTAATGCCCGGCGGGGCTCCGCTCGTTGTACGCGTCGGCCAGGGCGAGCAGCGCCGTCCCGTCCCCCTGCTCCGCCGCCTCGAGGCCACGCGTCAGCGCGGGCCAACTGTTCTTGCTGTACAGGGTGACGGTGATGCCGATCGTCGCGAGCGACTGGTTGAGCTCGCGGCCGCTCGAGGCCGGCAGCGGCTTCGCGTCGATCCGCTTCAGCAGCGCGGCGATCTTCCGGGAGCCATGATCCGGGTTCTGGCCGGTGGACTTGAGGTAGTTGTCGAGGGCCCGCTGGAAGCCCCTCGTCTGGTTCTCGGCGTGGCCCACGGTGTCCGCGGCCGGGTCGACCACGGCGTCCAGGACGAGCCGGCCCACCGTGCCGGGGAACAAGTGCGCGTACACGCCGCCCAGTTGGGTCCCGTACGAGACGCCCATGTAGTGCAGCTTGTCGTCGCCGAGCGCCTGGCGCGCCAGGTCCATGTCGCGGGCCGTCTCGTCCGTCGACACGTGCCCGAGCAGCTTGCCGGCCTGCCGCGCGCAGCCAGCACCGAAGTCGGCGGCGTCCTTGAAGTACGCCCGCTCCTCGGCGGGGGTGTCCGGCGTCAAGTCGACGGACTCGGCGGCCTGGATCGCCTTGTCGTCGCGGCAGCGCACCTCCTCACTCGCGCCGACGCCGCGCGGGTCGAAGCTCACCAGGTCGTAGCGCTCGCGCAGCTTCGCGTAGTCGGGTGCGAAGGCGGGCAGCATCGAGACCCCCGAGCCGCCCGGCCCGCCGAAGTTGAACAGGAGAGAACCGGAACGACCGCTCCCGCCCGTGGACCTGGCGCGGATGAGGGCGACGCCGATGGTCTCCCCGTCCGGCTTCGCGTAGTCGAGCGGCGCCTTCAGCGTCGCGCACTGCCAGTCGGAGCCGGGTGCGGGGCCGTCGTCGGTGGCCTTGCAGCGGCCCCAGCCGAGCCGCTGAGAGGTGAGCGCGGCGGGCAGCCGGGGCAGTGCGCCGGGGACGGCCTTGTCCGAGCGGGGCGGTGGCGACGGTGAGGGCGGCGACGAACGCGGTGGCTGTGTCTGCCCCTTCCCCTCGCCGTGCCCGGCCTTGTCTCCCGGCCCGCCGCAGCCCGCGGCGGCCCCCGCCACCAGCAGCCCCGCGGCCAGCAGCGCGAACGAACGAACATGACGCGACACAGGCACCTCCCCCTGGCGATCCCCCTCGCCTGTCCCCGGTCCGAAGACAGTGAGGCCATCCTAGGCAGAGCCACTGACAATCACCTGCGGCAGAGCACAGCCGGCAAACGAGCCGAACACCCGTACTCCCGCGGCTACTTGCAGACCGTGCCTGCCTTCGGCACCGTCCCGTTCAGCAGATAGCCGTCCACGGCACCCCGCACACACTTGTTCCCGCTGTCGTACGCGCCGTGCCCCTGGCCTTTGTACGTGACCTGCACCCCGACACCATCGCCGAGCGCGTCGACCATCTTCTTCGCACCTTCGTACGGGGTGGCGGGGTCGCCCGTGTTGCCGACGACGACGATCGGCGCCGAGCCAGGCGCGCTCACGTCGGGGTGGTTCGCGGCGCCGGCGACCGCCCAGTCCGTGCAGCTGAGCATGCCCCACGCGAGAAAGTCGCCGAACAGGGGCGAGGCGGCCCGGAACTCGGGGAGCTTCGACCGGACGTAAGCCGGCGTGTAACGGGGCTTGTCGTCGGCGCAGTTGATGGCGACATTGGCGGCCTGGAGGTTGCTGTACGTGCCGTCCTCGTTGCGGCCGTTCATGGAGTCCGAAAGCAGCATGAGGATCTTGCCGTCACCCTCGTAGGCCTGGACGAGGCCCTCGGTGAGGTACTCCCAGAAGTCCTTGGAGTACAGCGACTGCGCGATGCCGTTCGTCGCGGCGGTCTGCGTCAGCTGGCGCGGGAAGACCCCCGGGATCGGCTTGGAGTCGAGGCCCCTGAGCAGCTTCGCGATCTTGGCCTTGACCTCCGCGGGGGTGTCGCCGACCGGGCAGTCCTCGACCTTGGAGGTGCAGTCCTTCGCGTAGTTGTCGAGGGCGAGCTGGAAGCCCTTGGCCTGGCCGAGCGAGCTCTCCTCGGCGTTCTGGGTCGGGTCGACGACACCGTCGAAGACGGCGCGGCCCACGTTCTTCGGGAACAAGTGGGCGTACACGCCGCCCAGTTCGGTGCCGTAGGAGATCCCGAAGTAGTGCAGCTTGTCGTCGCCGAGCACCTGCCGCATCAGGTCCATGTCGCGGGCGGCGTCGGTCGTGGCGACGTGCGGGATGACCTGCCCGGAGTTCTTCTCGCAGGCGTTGTTGAACTGGGTGACGTTGCTGACGAGCTTCTTCGTCTGGGCGGTGTCGTCGGGGATGGCGTCCTGCTGGAAGTACTTGTCGAGCTGCTTGTCGTTCTCGCACTTCACGCCGTCGCTGCGGCCGACGCCGCGCGGGTCGAAACTCACCAGGTCGTAGCGGGTGCGCAGCTTCGTGTACTCGCTGCCGAACGCGGGCAGCGTGGTGACCCCGGAGCCGCCGGGGCCGCCGAAGTTGAAGATGAGGGATCCGATGCGCTTGCCTTTGGCGCCGGAGGACTTGGCGCGGATGAGCGCGAGGCCGATCGTGTCGCCCTCGGGTTTGTCCCAGTCGAGGGGCGTCTGCATGGTGGCGCACTGCCAGGTGGCGCCTCCGGGCAGCGGGGAGGGCGCGGGGCCGCCGCCCTCCGACTCCGAGGGCGCAGGGCAGTCCTTCCAGCTGAGGGACTGGGACCTCACGTCCACGTCATTCGTGTCGGTGCCGCACGCCGCGAGGGCGGAGGTCAAGAGGACGGCGGTGGCGGCCAGGGCAGCGGCACGCGGCCGGGACGGATTGGGCATGAACCCATCCTGCGGCGACGGCCCACGGGGCGCTCGGGGCGTGGGCCGTGCGGGTGAGAGATGACGACGGCTACGGGGGCGGGGCTCTACGGGGAGTCCGCTCGGGAAGTGTGCCTCTACGGGGAGCGCGTTCGGGAAATGTGCCTCTACGGGGAGCCCGCTCGGGAAATGTGCCTCTGCAGGGTCCCGCTCGGGAATCGTGCCTCTACGGGGATCCCTCCCCCGCAAACGCGTCCCTACAGGGAGCCCTTCCGGGAGAGGTGGTTGAAGAAGAGCCAACCCGGCAGGACCGGCAGCCACAGCGTCATGAGCCGGTAGAGCAGCACGGCCGGGGCCGCGACCTCCTTGGGCAGGCCGACCGCGATGAGTCCGACCGTCAGGGTCGCCTCGACGGCGCCCACACCGCCCGGTGTCGGCGCGGCGGAGCCGAGCGCGTTGCCGGCGAGGAACACGACCGCGACGCTGGCCAGGCTGAGCGTCGTCGTCTCGTCCCCGAAGGCGCGGATCGACGCGTCCAGGCACATCACGAAGCAGGCCGTCAGCAGGAGCATGCCGCCGATGCCGGTGAGCAGCTTCTGCGGCCGCTGGAGCACGTCCAGCATGCGCGGTACGACGCCGGCGAACAGGGACCGTACGCGCGTGACCACGAACTTCCGCAGGAAGGGGATCGACGTCACCACGAGCACGAGGACCGCGACGGTCAGCAGACCCGCGATGACCGTCCGGGACGGCGACAGGGACGGGGTCTTCTCCGTGCCGGTCAGATAGCCGAAGGTCAGCAGCATCATGATGTGGGCGCCCAGACCGAAGAGCTGGGAGGCGCCGACGCTGGCCACCGCGAGCCCGGGGCGCACGCCCGAGCGTTGCAGGAAGCGGGTGTTGAGCGCGACACCGCCTACGGCGGCCGGTGCCACGATCTTCACGAACGAGCCGGCGACCTGCGCCGCGACGGTCCGCAGGAAGGGGACGCGCTCCGGGACGAACCCGAGCAGGCTCATCGCGGCGGCGAAGTAGCTCAGCGCCGAGAACAGGACGGCGGCGGCGACCCAGCCCCACTGGGCCTCCCGGAACAGCGTCCCGAACTCGATGTGCGTCAGCTGCGACAGGAGGAAGTACGCGCCGATGGCGCCCGCGATGAAGCTCACGAGGGTGCGCGGCCTGACGCGCTCCAGGCGGGCCGGTTCGACGGGCGCCTGCGGCCGGATGCGGAGCACCTGGTGGCGGATCTGGGTGAGCAGATCCTCCTCGCGCGCCTCGTCCAGGGCTTCGTCGATGGCCTTCTTCTCGGCCTGCCGCTCGGCCTTCTCGGTCTGCCGTTCCGCCTTCGCGGAGGTCTTGGCCGACGGGGGTGCCGCGCGCTCGGCGACGGTCTCCGCAGGCGTTGGTTTCTCGGCCGGAGAGGCCTCGGCAAGGGAGGCCGCAGCCTGGGAGGCCTCCTCCAGGCGGGCCTGCTTCGCCCTGCGCGAAGCATCGAGCACGGCCTCGCGCTCGCGTTCGGAACGCTCCCTGCCGAGTCTGCGCAGCGTCGAGCGCGTATTACGGCTCAGGGCGATGGGCTGGAGCAGCGGCAGACAGTCGGCGACCGCGTCGGGGCCGAGCACGCCCACGGCGGACGCCACGGCCCGCTCGGCGCCCACGCGCAGGCCCAGCGTGGTCAGGAGCTGTGCGATGTCCATGCGCAGGATCAGGTCGCCGGCCGCGATCTCGCCGCCGCGCAGATCCGTGAGGATCACCGTGCCGGAACGATCCACCAGAATCGCGTCGCCGGTGAGCCGCCGATGGGCGATACGCCGTGACTGGAGGGCCTGCACCTGGTGCCAGGTGTCGCGCAGCAGCTCGTCGGTGATCTCCTCGTCCGGCACCGAGTCCAGCGAACGGCCGCCCGTGTGCTCGTACACGAGCATCACCGCGTCGGGGCCGAGCTCGGACGTCGCGATCAGCTTCGGGGCGTTGGCCCCGGCCGCGATCGCCGCGTACGCGAGAAGTGCCTCCTGCTCCAGTGCCTGGCGCAGGGACTGGAGACTGCGTCCCGTGGTGATGCCCCGCAGCGTCAGCTGGCGCCACACGCGGTAGAAGAAGCCCTGGGCCTGCTGCTCACGGTCGACGATGGTGACGTCGAGCGGGGGGCCGTCCTCCAGGGTGACGAAGTAGCGCCGCCCTCTGTCGCCGTTCTCCGTGGTGCTCTCGTGGGCCTCTTCGCGGGCCGCGCTGACAGGGTGGAAGCCGACGTGCCGCAGGCCCGCGAGGAGCGTCTGACCGGTGGGACGCACGTTCGGTGAACCGACCGTGTAGAGCGTGCCGTAGGCGACCGTCCAGCCGATCAGGACCGTCAGGACGATCGAGAACGGTGTCGTGTAGCCGGTGACCAGCATCGCGAACGCGTCGAGCAGCAGCACGACCCACAGCACCACGCGCCAGCGTGGTCTGCGGGACATCCCCACAGCCGTCATATAGGCGATGACGGGCGCGAGATAGCCGTGCACCGGATCGGTCAGCGCGTGGATGTCGCCCGGCGACGGGCGGGTGAGCGCGTCCTGGATCGACGACGGGGCGCCCTGGGCGACCCACAGGTCCGTCGCCAGCGTCACCCCGTGCGCGAGGACGGCCGCGAGCACACCGTCGGCGATCCGCAGCCCGTCGCGTTTGATCAGCCGCTCGATCGCGAAGGCGACCGGTACGAGAAGGATCGCGATACTCGACGCGAGCCCCGCGAACTTGATCATGAGGTCGGGAGCGGCGCCCGTGCCCTTGCTGATGTCCTGCTGAAGACCCGAGGTCGTGCCGTGGGCGAACGCGGCGATCGACAGCAGCACGGCGATCGCGAGCACGCCCACCAGGAGCCGCATCAGGTCGGAGGGACGGTGCACGCGCGCGGGGAGGAGGGGTTCGTCGCCGTCGACCCGCTCGGCGTGCGCGTCGGCGTCGATGCACTCCGGGTCGACCAGAGGGACCTCGGTCCGCTCGGGCCCGGCCTCAGCGGCCTTCGCGGGCACGTCCGCCTGTGGCGCCGCGGCCCGGTGGCCACGGCGCTCGGTCACGGGGGAGTGGTCGGCCTCTTCGCCGTCCGGGCGCGCCGAAGCCCCAGAGGTGCCCTCCGCCTTATCGGGATGCACGCCCTGCTGCTCCGTCGTTTCTTCTTGGTCTCGTATCACCGGTCACCGCCCGCACGATGGTGGCACGTCCCACTGACACAGGGGGGCATCAGGGTGCAATGCGGGGGAGCAAAGTATCCCGCAACCGCGGATTCGTGCTTCTTCATACGCCTCTCCACGCCCCGTGACCGGGCCGTCACAGTGTCGGTGGGGTGCGGCAGGATGGGTCGGATGAGCGAGGAGAGCGGTACGGCGGGAGAGCTGCCGGAGTACGCGGAGCGGGTGCTCGAGGTCGCGGAGCTGATCCCGCCCGGGCGCGTCATGACCTATGGGGACGTCGCCGAATGGCTCGGTGAGGGCGGCCCGCGCCAGGTCGGCCGCGCGATGGCCCTCTACGGAGGAGCCGTTCCGTGGTGGCGCGTGGTGCGCTCCGACGGCGTGCTGCTGCCCGGCCACGAACTGGACGCCATGGCGCACTACCGCGCGGAGAGCACCCCCCTGCGCGAAGCCTCCCGTACGTCCGAGGGGCACCTCCCGCGCCTCGACATGAGGCGCGCGCGATGGGACGGCGAAGAACGCGCGGAATCTCACACCTGACAGCTTCCTCCATCGCGCCCCTGTTCGAACGGCCTGTGGCCCGTACGGGGGAAACGGGGCGAGAGGGGCACTTCGCCACCACCGCGTACGTTCGTGAATCGCGGCACACCCGTGCCGCACGGGACCCGGGGGACCCGGCGGAAGCCCGGCTTCCGCCACACTCGACGGCGTAGCGTCGACGGCGCACACCTCCCTCACCCCGCAGCCACCGCCACGCCCCGACGACGCGGACGGCCGGCTGCCTCCCAGTTCCCCCAGCACAACCACCAGGACCAGCGATCCACGTGAGCTCCTCTTCCTCCACCCGGAACCTGTCGCACCGCCAGGTACGACAGGGGATCCCCGGCGCGTACCGACTGGTGCGTACCCCGCCGGCCCAGGTGGACCCCCCTCGTCTGGACGCACGCCAGCGCGCGGTGGTTGACCACCCGCACGGTCCGCTCCTCGTCCTCGCGGGACCGGGCACGGGCAAGACGACCACGCTCGTCGAGGCCGTCGCCGCACGCATCGCCAAAGGCACCGACCCCGAGCGCATCCTGGTCCTCACCTTCAGCCGCAAGGCAGCGGTCGAACTGCGCGACCGCATGGCCCTGCGCATAGGCGCCGCCCACGCACCACAGGCCACCACGTTCCACTCGTTCTGCTACGCCCTCGTCCGCGCCCATCAGGACGCCGGCCTGTTCGAGGAACCCCTGCGCCTGCTGTCGGGACCCGAACAGGACGTCGCCGTACGCGAACTGCTCGCCGGCCAGATCGACCTCGAGCAGGCCGGCCTCGCCCACGTCCGCTGGCCCGACGAACTGAGGGCCTGCCTGACCACCCGCGGCTTCGCCGACGAGGTCCGCGCCGTCCTCGCCCGCAGCCGCGAACTGGGCCTCGGACCGGCCGCACTCGACGCCTTCGCCCGCCGCATCGGCCGCCCCGACTGGAAAGCGGCCGCCACCTTCCTCGCCGAATACCTCGACGTCCTCGACCTGCACGGCGTCCTCGACTACGCCGAACTCGTCCACCGCGCGGTCCTCCTCGCCCACCGCACCCCCGTCGCCGACGAACTCGCCACCCGCTACGACGCCGTGTTCGTCGACGAGTACCAGGACACCGACCCGGCCCAGGTCCGGCTGCTGCACGCCCTCGCCGGGCACGGCCGCACCCTTTTCGCCTTCGGAGACCCCGACCAGTCGATCTACACGTTCCGCGGCGCCGACGTGAACGGCATCCTCGAATTCCCCGACCGGTTCCCCCGCGCCGACAAAAGCCCCGCCCCCGTAGAGGTCCTCACGACGTCCCGCCGCTCCGGAGCACACCTCCTGGACGCCACCCGCCGCATCACCCGGCGCATGCCCCTGACCCGCCTGCCCGCCGACAAGATCCGCGCCCACCGAGAGCTCACCCCCGCGCGGGACGGCGGCCGCGTCGAGGTCTGCACGTACCCGACCTCCGGCACCGAACTCGACAACATCGCGGACATCCTGCGCCGCGGCCACCTCGAGGACGGCATCCCCTGGAGCGACATGGCCGTCCTCGTCCGCGCCGGCACCCGCTCCATCCCCGCGATGCGCCGCACCCTCACCGCAGCGGGCGTCCCCCTCGACATCGACGGCGACGACCTGCCGCTGCGCCACGAACCGGCCGTCACGCCCCTGCTGACCGCGCTCAGGGCCGTCGCCCTCAGCGTCGCGCAGGACATCCCCGAACCCGACGGCGACCAGGACCAGGAACCGCCCGTCTGGCTCGACACCGAGACCGCCCTCACCCTCCTCGCCTCACCCCTCGCCGGCATGGACGCCGCCGACCTGCGCCGCCTCGGCCGCGCCCTGCGCGAGGAGGAACGCGCCGCCGGCAACCACGTACCGTCGCCCTCCGACGAACTCCTCGCCCGCGCCCTCGCCCAGCCCGAACGCCTCGCCGCCCACGACCCCGCCCACGCCCGAGGCGCCCAGCGCCTCGGCGCCCTGCTGCGCGCGGCCCGCGACACCCTCACCACCGGAGGCACCGCCGAAGAAGCCCTCTGGCAGCTGTGGAACGGCACCTCATGGCCCCAGCGCCTGGAACGCGCGGCCCGCCGCGGCGGCACCGCGGGACGCAACGCGGACCGCGACCTCGACGCCGTATGCGCCCTCTTCGCGACCGCGTCCCGCGCCGAGGAACGCACCGGAGGCCGCGGCGCTCTCAACTTCCTCGAAGAGGTCGAGGCCCAGGACATCGCCGCCGACACCCTCGCCGGACGCGCCGTACGCCCCGACGCCGTACGCCTCATGACCGCCCACCGCTCCAAGGGCCTCGAATGGCGCCTCGTCGTCGTCGCCGGCGTACAGGAAGGCCTGTGGCCCGACCTGCGCCGCCGCGGCTCCCTCCTCGAAGCCGACCGCATCGGACGCGACGGCCTCGCCGAACCGCTCACCCCCGGAGCGCTCCTCTCCGAAGAACGCCGCCTGTTCTACGTGGCCACCACGCGCGCGCGTGAACGCCTCATCGTCACCGCGGTCAAGGCACCCGCCGACGACGGCGACCAGCCGTCCCGCTTCCTCACCGAACTCGGCGTCGACCCCCAGGACGTCACCGGCCGCCCCCGCCGCCCCCTGTCCGTCGCCGCGCTCGTCGCCGAACTGCGCGCCACCACCGTCGACCCACGCGCCTCCGTCACGCTGCGCGACGCCGCCGCCCGCCGCCTCGCCCGCCTCGCCGCCCTCACCGACGACGACGGCCGCCCCCTCGTACCCTCCGCGCACCCCTACCGCTGGTGGGGCATGGACGACCCCACCGAGAGCAGGATCCCCCTGCGCGACCGCGACCAGCCCGTCGTGCTCTCCGGAAGCGCCCTCGACCAGCTCGCGAACACCTGCTCCCTGCAGTGGTTCCTCGGCCGCGAGGTCAAGGCCGACGCCCCCGCCACCGCCGCCCAGGGCTTCGGCAACGTCGTCCACGTCCTCGCCGACGAGGTCGCCTCCGGACGCACCCCCGCCGACCTCGCCGTCCTCATGGAACGCCTCGACTCCGTCTGGGACGCCCTCGCCTTCGACGCCCCCTGGAAGTCCGCCCAGGAGAAGGAGCACGCGCGCGTGGCGCTCGAACGCTTCCTCCGCTGGCACGTCGACTCCAGCACCGTGCGCACCCCTGTCGCCAGCGAACACGCCTTCGACGTCACCCTCGAAGCGGGCTCCTACGAAGTGCGCATCCGCGGTTCCATGGACCGCGTCGAACGCGACACCGAAGGCCGCGCCTACGTAGTCGACTTCAAGACCGGCAAGCAGGCGCCCTCAGCCGCCGACGTCGCCCGCCACCCCCAGCTCGCCGTCTACCAGCTCGCCGTCCGCGAGGGCGCCGTCGACGAACCCTTCGACGGCGAACGCCCCGAACCCGGCGGCGCCGACCTCGTCCAGCTGCGTCAGGGCGCCGCCAAGAAGGACGGCGGTGACGCCCTCCCCAAGGTGCAGTCGCAGCACCCCTTGGGGGACGTCGCGGACGGAGGCGAGGGGGAGTGGGTCGGCGACCTCCTCGCGACCGCCGCCGGCAAGGTCCTCGACGAACGCTTCACCCCCACTACCGGACAGCACTGCACCCACTGCGCGTTCCGCGCCTCGTGCAGCGCCCGCCCCGAAGGCAAACACGTCGTGGAGTGACGTGCGCCTCCGCCGGAACGGGCGGCGCTGTCAGTGGGGCCGGTTAGCCTCGATGAGGTGACCACGCGCCTCACCGATCCCGAGCAGCTCAAGGAGCTCCTCGGGATCCCGTTCACCCCGGAGCAGACGGCCTGCATCACCGCGCCGCCCGCCCCGCAGGTGATCGTGGCCGGAGCCGGATCCGGCAAGACGACGGTCATGGCCGCCCGCGTCGTATGGCTCGTCGGCACCGGACAGGTCGCCCCGGAGCAGGTCCTCGGCCTCACCTTCACGAACAAGGCCGCCGACGAACTCGCGGAGCGCGTCCGCAAGGCACTGATCAAGGCAGGCGTCACCGACCCCGACGTCATCGACCCGGACAACCCCCCGGGCGAGCCCGTGATCTCCACCTACCACGCCTTCGCGGGCCGCCTCCTCACCGACCACGGCCTGCGCATCGGCCTCGAACCCACCGCACGCCTCCTCGCCGACGCCACCCGCTTCCAGCTCGCCGCCCGCGTCCTGCGCGAGGCCCCCGGCCCCTACCCGGCCCTCACCCGCTCCTTCGCCGACCTCGTCAGCGACCTCCTCACCCTCGACGGCGAGCTCGCCGAACACCTCGTCCACCCCGACGAACTCCGCGCCTACGACACCCGCCTGCTGCACGCACTCGAAGGCCGCAAACTCACCAACGCCGACCTGCGCAAGGTCCCCGAGGCCGCCGCCGCCCGCCTCGACCTCACCGGACTCGTCACCCGTTACCGCGAAGCCAAGCGCGCCCGCGACCTCCTCGACTTCGGCGACCAGATCGCCCTCTCCGCCACCCTCGCCCGCACCCGCCCCGAGGTCGGCGCCATCCTCCGCGACGAGTTCCGCGTCGTCCTCCTCGACGAGTACCAGGACACCTCCGTCGCCCAGCGGATCCTCCTCGCCGGCCTCTTCGGAGCGGGCACCGGCCACCCCGTGACCGCCGTCGGCGACCCCTGCCAGGCGATCTACGGCTGGCGCGGCGCCTCCGTCGCCAACCTCGACGACTTCCCCGAACACTTCGCCCACGCCGACGGCCGCCCCGCCGCCCGCCTCTCCCTCAGCGAGAACCGCCGCAGCGGCGGCCGCCTCCTCGACCTCGCCAACGGCCTCGCCCAGCCCCTGCGCGCACTCCACGCGGGCGTGGAAGCCCTGCGCCCGGCCCCCGGCGCCGAACGCGACGGCATCGTCCGCTGCGCCCTCCTGCGCACCCACGCCGAGGAGATCGACTGGCTCGGCGACTCCCTCGCCCACCTCGTACGCACCGGCACCGCCCCCGGCGAGATCGCTGTCCTGTGCCGCACCGCGACCGACTTCGCCGCCATCCAGGGCGCCCTCGTCGCACGCGACATCCCCGTAGAGGTCGTCGGCCTCTCCGGCCTCCTCCACCTGCCCGAGGTCGCCGACCTCGTCGCCGTCTGCGAAGTCCTCCAGGACCCCGGCGCCAACGCCTCGCTGGTCCGCCTCCTGACCGGCCCCCGCTGGCGCATCGGCCCCCGAGACCTCGCCCTCCTCGGCCGCCGCGCCCGCCTCCTCGTCGCCCACGCGCGCGGGGGCCAGGCCGACGATCCCGACCGCCGTCTCGCCGAAGCCGTCGAGGGGGTCGACCCCTCCGAAGTGATATCGCTCGCCGACGCTCTCGACACATTCCTCGAAACGCCCCTCGACGCACCGGGCGACGACAAGCTGCCCTTCTCACCGCAGGCCCGCGTGCGCTTCGCACGCCTCGCCACCGAGCTGCGCGACCTGCGCCGCTCACTCGCCGACCCGCTGATGGACGTACTCCACCGCGTCCTCGCCGTCACCGGCCTCGAAGTCGAACTCGCCGCGTCACCGCACGCCCTGGCCGCCCGCCGCCGCGAAACCCTGTCCAACTTCCTCGACATCGCCGCCTCGTTCGCCGCGAACGACAGCTCCGCGACCCTCCTCGCCTTCCTCGGCTTCCTGCGCACCGCCGCCCAGTACGAAAAGGGCCTCGACAACGCGCTGCCCGGCGGCGAGAACACCGTGAAGGTGCTCACCGCCCACAAGTCCAAGGGCCTGGAATGGGACGTCGTCGCCGTCCCCGGCCTCGTCACCGGGACGTTCCCCAGCGCCCAGGGCCGCGAGAAATGGACCGCCCAGAGCAAGGTCCTCCCGCACGAACTGCGCGGCGACGCCGCCACACTGCCCGACATCGAAGCGTGGGACTCCAAGGGCATGAAGGCCTTCCACGAAGAGATGAAGGAACACCAGCGCACCGAGGAGCTCCGCCTCGGCTACGTCACCTACACCCGACCCCGCACCCTCCTCCTCGGCTCCGGCCACTGGTGGGGCCCCGCCCAGAAGCGCCCTCGCGGCCCCTCCGACTTCCTCCAGGCGCTGTACGACCACTGCGCCGCCGGACACGGGGAGATCGAGACCTGGGCCGACGAACCGGCAGAGGACGAGGAGAACCCCGCGCTCCAGGAGGCATCTGCCGAACACGCGTGGCCGCTCCCGCTCGACGACGAGGCCATGGCACGCCGCCGCGCGGCCGCGGCCACGGTCCTTGCCCACCTCGAAACCCCGGCCGACGACCACTCCCACGAGATGGCCCACCCGGCCACGTACACCGACCCGGACTGGCCGGCCCCGCCGGACGAAGAGGCGCTCTACGAAGACGAGCCCTTTTGCGAAGACGAGCCTCTTAATGAAGAGGGCGATTTCTTCAGCTCGCCGGAGGACGGACCCGGACCGGACTGGGACGAGTGGGACGACTGGGACGCGTTGCCGCACGAGCGCCCCACGCTTCCGCACCCGACCGGCACCCCCGCGCAGGAGCAGCCCGCGGCCGGCGCCCCGCACAACGACGCGCACCCTCACCCGGACGGCGCCCGCCCCACGCACGACGCCCCGCACGCGCCCGTGCACGACGCCCCGCACGCGCCCGCCGACGCGCACCCCCTGGGTGCCATCCCGCACCCCACCCCGCCCCAGGACGCCGACACCCGCCCCCACCCCGACCCGGCGCCCACAAAGACCGCCCCCCCGGAGCGTCACCCGCTCACTCCGGAGGAGACCCGCACACTCGCCTCCTGGGACCGCGACCTCGACGCCCTCACCGGCGAACTCCTGCGCTCCCGCCAGGCCGTCCGCGACGTCCCCCTCCCCACCACCCTCACCGCCTCCCAGCTCCTGCGCCTGGCCGCCGATCCGGACGGTTTCGCCCAGGATCTGGCCCGCCCCATGCCCCGCCCGCCCCAGCCCGCCGCCCGCCGCGGCACCCGCTTCCACGCCTGGGTCGAATCCCGCTTCGAAGAGCTCCGCCTGCCCATGCTCGACCCCGAAGAGCTCCCCGGCAGCGAGGCCGACATCGCCGACGAACGCGACCTCGAAACCCTCAAGGAAGCCTTCGACCGCACGCCTTACGCCCACCGCACCCCCCACCGTGTCGAAACGCCCTTCCAGCTCGCCATCGCCGGCCGCGTCATCCGCGGCCGCATCGACGCCGTCTACAAAGAAGGCGACGGCGACGACACCACGTACGAGATCGTCGACTGGAAGACCACCCGCGGCCGCACCGCCGACCCGCTCCAGCTCGCCGTCTACCGGCTCGCCTGGGCCGAACAGCACGGCCTCCCTCCCGAGGCCGTCAAGGCGACGTTCGTCTACGTACGCGACGGCGAGACCGTCACCCCCCGCGACCTCCCCGGACGCGCCGAACTGGAACGCCTCCTCCTCGAAGACCCCACCCCCGGCCCCGGCGACCGGAGAGCACCGGAACCACCGCACGAGCACGCCTCGGCGGACGGATAGGCTCGGGACCATGAGCAAGCCCGTTGACAACGCCGTCAGCACCGTCCGTGCGTACATCGAGACCCACCACGACGCGTTCCTCCAGGACCTCGCCGAGTGGCTCCGGATCCCGTCCGTGTCGGCCCAGCCCGACCACGCACCCGACGTACGCCGCAGCGCCGACTGGCTCGCCGCGAAACTCCGGGAGACCGGCTTCCCGACCACCGAGGTCTGGGAGACACCCGGCGCCCCCGCCGTCTTCGCAGACTGGCCCTCCGACGACCCGAACGCCCCCACCGTTCTCGTCTACGGGCACCACGACGTCCAGCCCGCGGCCCGCGAGGACGGCTGGAACACCGACCCCTTCGAACCCGTCGTCATCGGAAACCGCCTCCACGGGCGCGGAGCAGCCGACGACAAGGGGCAGGTGTTCTTCCACACACTCGGCGTCCGCGCGCACCTCGCCGCCACCGGCCGCACCACCCCCGCCGTCCACCTCAAGCTCCTCGTGGAGGGCGAAGAGGAATCCGGCTCCCCCCACTTCCGCGCCCTCGCCGAGCAGCACAGGGACCGCCTCACCGCAGACGCCGTGATCGTCTCCGACACCGGCATGTGGTCCGAGGACACCCCCACCGTCTGCACCGGAATGCGCGGCCTCGCCGACTGCGAGATCGAACTCCACGGCCCCGACCAGGACATCCACTCCGGATCCTTCGGCGGCGCCGTACCCAACCCCGCCACCGCCGCCGCCCGCCTCGTCGCGGCCCTCCACGACGACCACGCACGCGTGGCCGTCCCCGGCTTCTACGACGGCATCACCCCCCTCACCGACCGCGAACGGGAACTCTTCGCCGAGCTTCCCTTCGACGAAGCCCAGTGGCTGCGCACCGCCAAGTCGCACGCCACCCACGGCGAGGCCGGCCACACCACCCTCGAACGGATCTGGGCCCGCCCCACCGCCGAGGTCAACGGCATCGGGAGCGGCTACCAAGGCCCCGGCGGCAAAACCATCGTCCCCTCCTCAGCCACGCTGAAGCTGTCCTTCCGCCTCGTCGCCGGACAGGACCCCGACCACGTCGAAAAGGCCGTCACCGACTGGGTCGCGGGGCAGCTCCCCGCCGGAATCCGCCACACCATCACCTTCGGCGCCGCCACCCGCCCCTGCCTCACCCCCCTCGACCACCCCGCCCTCCAGTCCGTCGTCCGCGCCATGAACCTCGCCTTCGACCAGGAGATCCGCTTCACGCGCGAAGGAGGCTCCGGCCCCGCCGCCGACCTCCAGGACGTCCTCGACGCACCCGTCCTCTTCCTCGGCATCTCCGTCCCCTCCGACGGCTGGCACGCACCCAACGAGAAAGTCGAACTCGACCTCCTCAAAAAGGGCGTCGAAACCGCCGCCCACCTGTGGGGCGACCTCGCGGAGAACTGGCGCGATGCACACTGAGCCACCCCACCCGCCGCACCACGCACCCGCCCAGCCGAACCGTCCCGCCGAAACACCCATTCCACCGGGGGAGTTGGAAGCACCCGTGACCACCTGGACCGACCGCACAGCCGACCGTCCGCTCTCACTCTCCGCACCCAGCGGCATCGACCGCGCCGCACACCACCGCCTCGACGAGGCCTGGCTCGCCGCGGCCTGGAGCCACCCCACCACCCGCGTCTTCGTGGTCTCCGGCGGACAGGTACTCATCGACGAGACGCCGGACGGCGCCACCGAACTGGTCATGACCCCGTCCTTCGAAGCGCCCCTCACCGAAGCCCACCGCTACTTCCTGGGCACCGACGACGACGGCGTCAGCTACTTCGCCCTCCAGAAGGACACCCTCCCCGGCCGCATCGACCAGTCCGCGCGCCCCGCCGGCCTGCGCGAAGCCGGACTCCTCCTGTCCCCCCGGGACGCCGGCCTCATGGTGCACGCCGTCGCCCTCGAGAACTGGCAGCGACTGCACCGCTTCTGCTCCCGCTGCGGCGAACGCACCGTCATCGCCGCCGCGGGCCACATCCGCCGCTGCCAGGCCTGCGGGGCCGAGCACTACCCCCGCACCGACCCCGCAGTGATCATGCTCGTCACGGACGACGAGGACCGCGCACTCCTCGGCCGCCAGGTCCACTGGCCCGAAGGCCGCTTCTCCACCCTCGCCGGCTTCGTCGAGCCCGGAGAGTCCATCGAGCAGTCCGTACGCCGCGAGGTCTTCGAAGAAGCCGGAGTCGTCGTCGGACCCGACGTCGAGTACGTCGCCAGCCAGCCCTGGCCGTTCCCCTCCAGCCTCATGCTCGGCTTCATGGCCCGCGCCACCTCGTCCGAGATCAACGTCGACGGCGAAGAGATCCACGAGGCCCGCTGGTTCTCCCGCGAAGACCTGCGCGCCGCGTTCGAGTCCGGAGAGGTCATGGCCCCCTACGGGATCTCGATCGCGGCCCGTCTCATCGAACTCTGGTACGGCAAGCCCCTCCCCAAGCCCGGCGACGCCGTATAGGCCCAGCCTGGCTCAGATCAGATCCGACCTGACCCGGGGCCCGCCGGTCAGGTCGGATCAGGCCAGATCAAGCCGGATCAGGCAGGGCATCCGCTTGGATTGGCCGCATGACCGTTCACGACGTAGCTCGCGGCCTTCCCGACATCCCAGCCCTGCGAGACCTGTGCCGCTCGATGGCGATGCTGGAAGCGGTACTGAACCCTGACGGCGAGCGGTACTACTCGTACAGCCGCACCTGGTCGGACACGGACCAGATCGCTTCGATGAGAAACGGCTCCGGAGACGAGTTCGACATCGTCTTCGCCCCCGCGGGCGCGTACATCCGGGCCTTCGACCACGAGTCGCCGATGAGCCCCTACGTCGACGATCTGCCCTGGCCGGGCGTGGTGGACTCGGTCCCCGCCCCGTTCCGCGCCTACGTCGACGAACCGGCCTTCACCGACGAAGACATGCCCATGGTGACGGCATGCCTATGGCGCGAGACCGACGATGAACAGTGGCGCACGGGAGACATCGAATACCCCGACATCCATCCGGACCCCGACGGCTCCGGATGGATGTTCCGCCTGCTCACCGACGCGACCCCAGCCGCATTCCAAGCATTCGCCGAGGACTACTACGAGACCGCGGTCGACATCGACGTAGTACGCCACGTGTACGCCCACCGACCCTTGAACCGGACCTTGACCCTCCGCTTGAACCCCGAGGCATCCATGACCACTGTCGCCGAAGAGGCGACCAAGATCGGCTACCCCCTGGAGGGGGACACTGACCCGGACAGGCCAAAGGGAAAGTGACCACGAAATGCAGAAGACCCCCGCCGAAGCAGGGGCCAGTCTGTACGGACGGAGCGATCAGGCGGCGCCGGCCAGCGCCTGCTTGACCTGGGCAAGGCTCGGGTTCGTCATGATGACCTCGGCCCCACCGTTGGCGGGAACGACCTGAACGGTCGGAACCGTCTGGTTTCCGCCGTTCGCCTTCTCGACGAACGCCGCAGAATCCGGGTCCTGCTCGATGTTGACCTCGTTGTACTCGATGCCCTCGCGGTCCATCTGGCCCTTCAGCCGACGGCAGTAGCCGCACCACGTCGTGCTGTACATCGTCACAGTCCCCGGCATGTTCCTCATGCTCCTTCACGGCTCGGAATGCTTGTTCGCAATGAGTCGAACGTACGTGACCCGGCCACCATTCCCGCCCCCGCCCGAGCACCCACCACCGCCCACGCATGAGGTCCACCACACCCGCAGACGTGACACGCGCCGCATCAAGACGTGACACGCGCCGCATTAATACGACTGCACCCGCCCCCTGTGGACAACGCGACGCACCTGCCCCCACCGACCTGGCAGCATGGCGGGGTGACAGCAGCAACGCACTCCACCCTCTTCCTGCAGGTTCCGGACACGGCCGATGCGGTGCTCGACGGGCTCGACCCCGAACAGCGCGCCGTCGCCACCGCCCTGCACGGACCGGTGTGCGTCCTCGCCGGCGCGGGCACAGGCAAGACCCGCGCCATCACCCACCGCATCGCCTACGGCGTCCGCTCCGGCATCCTCCAGCCCAACAGCATCCTCGCCGTCACCTTCACCAACCGCGCAGCAGGCGAAATGCGCGGCCGACTCCGCCACCTCGGCGCCGGCGGAGTCCAGGCCCGCACCTTCCACGCCGCCGCCCTGCGCCAGCTCCAGTTCTTCTGGCCCAAAGCAGTCGGCGGCGAACTCCCCCGCATCGTCGACCGCAAGATCCAGCTCGTCGCCGACGCGGCCGCCGCCTGCCGCATCCGGCTCGAGCGCGGCGAGCTCCGCGACGTCACGGCCGAAATCGAATGGTCCAAAGTCACCCAGACCGTCCCCGCCGACTACGCCGCAGCAGCCGCCAAAGCCGGACGCATCACCCCCCGCAACAACGCAGAGACCGCCCAGATCTACGCCACCTACGAAACGCTCAAGCGCGACCGCACCCTCATCGACTTCGAGGACGTCCTCCTGCTCACCGTCGGCATCCTCCAGGACCGCCACGACATCGCAGAACAGGTCCGCTCCCAGTACCAGCACTTCGTAGTCGACGAATACCAGGACGTCAGCCCCCTCCAGCAGCGACTCCTCGACCTCTGGCTCGGCGACCGCGACAACCTATGCGTCGTCGGCGACGCCAGCCAGACCATCTACTCCTTCACCGGCGCCACCCCCGACCACCTCCTCAACTTCCGCACCCGCCACCCCGGCGCCACCGTCGTCAAACTCGTGCGCGACTACCGCTCCACCCCCCAGGTCGTCCACCTCGCCAACACCCTCCTCTCCCACGCCAAAGGCCGTGCCGCCGAACACCGCCTCGAACTCATCTCCCAACGGGACCGAGGACCAGAACCCGCCTACACCGACTACGCCGACGAACCCGCCGAAGCCGAAGGCACCGCCCGCCGCATCCGCACCCTCATCGACAACGGCGTCTCCGCCGGCGAAATCGCCATCCTGTTCCGCACCAACGGACAGTCCGAGATCTACGAGCAAGCCCTCGCCGACGCCGGTATCCCCTACCAGCTACGCGGCGCAGAACGCTTCTTCGAGCGCGCGGAAGTACGCAAAGCAGGCCACGCCCTCCGCAGCGCCGCCCGCTTCGGAAACAACGACTCCCTCCTCGACGACGCCGTCGACCTGCCCTCGCAGGTCCGAGCCGTCCTCTCCGGCGAAGGCTGGACCAGCCAACCCCCCGACGGCTCCGGAGCCGTCCGCGAACGCTGGGAATCCCTCGCCGCCCTCGTACGCCTCGCCGAAGACTTCGCCCGCGCCAAACCCACCGCCACCCTCACCGACCTCGTCGCCGAACTCGACGAACGCGCCGCCGCCCAACACGCACCCACCGTCGAAGGCATCACCCTCGCCTCCCTGCACGCCGCCAAGGGCCTCGAATGGGACGCCGTCTTCGTCGTCGGCCTCGCCGAAGGCATGATGCCGATCACCTACGCCAAGACCGACGAACAAATCGAGGAAGAACGCCGCCTCCTCTACGTCGGCGTCACCCGGGCCCGCCACCACCTCAGCCTGTCCTGGTCCCTCTCCCGCTCACCTGGCGGCCGACCCAACCGCCGCCCCAGCCGCTTCCTCGACGGGATCCGGCCAGGCACCTCAGGAGCCACGGCCCGCAACACCAGCACCGGACAAGGCGGCATCGAACACGGCACACCCTCAACGCCCCGCACCACCACCGGACCCGTCCGACGCCGCACCGCCCGAACCGTCGCCCGCTGCCACGTCTGCGGACGCACCCTCACCGACGCCGGCGAGATGAAACTCATGCGCTGCGAGGACTGCCCCTCCGACATGGACGAAGGCCTCTACGAGCGACTCCGCGACTGGCGCGCCGACCAGGCACAACAGCTCGGACAGCCCGCCTTCTGCGTCTTCACCGACAAGACCCTCATCGCCATCGCCGAAGCCATGCCCGAAGACGCGGCCCAACTCGCCCGCATCCCCGGCGTCGGCATGCGCAAGCTCAACCGGTTCGGCACCGACGTACTCACCATCTGCGCAGGTGGGGCCCCGGATGAGGGCGTTGGAGGAGTCGACGAGGACGACTGATGCAAACTCGTCGAAAAAATAGTTTGCGCATGCCCCAGCAATCCCCATAGGTTCTTAAGCACGGGAACAGCGCCTCTTCTCCGAGGCCCTGGTTCCGTGCTGTACTAAAGCCGTCGGACCGGTTCACCCCGGTCCCAGAGACGCCGAGAGGAGGCGAATTCCAGTGATCAGCATCAACGCCAGCTTCATCAGCACCGCCAAAATGACCGATCGCTCGGTCGTCGCTTCCTGCCTGCTCGGTTTCTCGAACCTGGGCACCGGTGCGTCCGGCATCCCCGCCGCCCGCCCGGAGTCCTTCCTCTCCCTCGCCGGTCTTCCCGTCCGCGAGGGCAATGAGCGACCGACCAAGGCACCGGAAGCAGTAGCAACGGCACAGGCCCAGGCCTATGCCATTGCGGCGGCCGGTGCCGGATCCCGGAAGCAGACGACGCACCACCACACGATGTGGGCCTTCCGTGGGCTCGAACCCTGGAGTGATCCAGCCTGATCCTCGATCAGGCCGGCGCCTTCAGGGCCGCGGAACCCCACCCGGGATCCGCGGCCCTTCTGTTTTGCCCGCACGGGACAACAGAACGAAGGGGCCTCGGGAACAAGAAAAGACCCGGTACCAACCGCCACCCGGCCCACAGGCCGGAACGACCAGACGAGGAAGACAACACCGTGCAACTCGAAGCGCACGCCCCGTCAGTACCGCCTTCAGACACTCTCCCCCCGCCCGGTCTCACGGAGGACCCCGCCTTGAACCCCCTGACTGCGCTCACCGCGCTCGACGACGCCATCGAGAACCTCGGCGTACCCGTCCCCTGCCGTGCCTACGACCCCGAGGTCTTCTTCGCGGAGTCGCCGGCGGACGTCGAGTACGCCAAGTCCCTCTGCCGCACCTGCCCGCTCGTCGAGGCCTGCCTCGCCGGCGCCAAGGAGCGGCGCGAGCCCTGGGGCGTCTGGGGCGGCGAACTGTTCGTCCAGGGCGTCGTCGTAGCCCGGAAGCGGCCGCGTGGCCGCCCGCGCAAGAACCCGGTCGCGGCATGAACGCACGAGGAACGATCGACCGCCCCCTGACGCACGACCCCCAGAAGCAGGCCCCGATGAAGCCGTCCACCAGCGAGCCCACCGGCTCTGCGACCCCAGACTTCACCACCACGGACGCGAACGACTCGCGTCAGAACAGGACCCGAGAGATGCAACTCATCCCAGAAGCACTGGCTCGTGCGCATATGCACGAGCGGCTGCGCTCCGCCGAGGCCGAACGCCGCGCACTGCGCCTGGCAACGGCCCGCCGGATGCAGCGCCGCGCCGAGCGCGCATCACTGCGCGCCCGCCGCGCGCTCGCCATGGCGGTCATGCAGTGACCCACCCCGCGGGGGCCGGTCCACAACGGACCGGCCCCCGCGGTGCGTTGCCCCCCAGCCTCGGAAGACGGAGCTATCGTCACCACGTGACGTCTCTTCCCGACGGCGACTCAGCGCAGCGACCCGAGCCCGAGCCCGGCACCATCGTGTGCGCCCTCTGCGGCACCACCACCCAGGGCTCCCCGCCGACCTGGACCTACTCAGTGGAGAACGGGACCGGCCGGCATTACTGCGACCGCTGCGCCCGGGAGAACCTGCGGGCTATTGAGGGGCGGCTGGATTCGGAGTGGTGGTGAGCTTCGGCGGAACATTCCTTGGGGGGGCTTCCCTCCCGCCCCCTCCCCGCCCCACCCCGCCCCCAGTTTTTGATCACGCCTCAGCAGCCGAGACGCCCTCGCTCGTCCCCGCGCTCGCCGCTGCTGCCGCAGCTATGTCTTCGCCCGCGCCGACGGCCGAGCCCTCGACGGTGCCGCCGGACGATCCCACGGCCGCTCCGCCTGCCGTGTCGTCAACCGGCTCCTCGTCCCCCGCCAGGAATCCCGGTAGCCACCTCTCAAGTTCGTCCCGTAGCCGTACCGTCGCGCCGAGTTGGCACAGGACTCCGATGGTGCTGAGGGTCACGCGATGTATCAGGAGGTAGGAGGGCGGCAGGTTCAGTTGCTTGCCGAGCTGGTGGGCGGGGGAGCGCAGATCGGCGATGCGTGCGGCCTGGCTGCGCATCCAGCCGCGCGTGAAGGTGAACTCGTCGACCAGGGCCGGCTCGATGATCGGCAACAGGTACTCGAGCACCGCGTCGGGTTCGAGGTCGATCGTCTCCTTGACGAAGCCCTCTGTGCACAGCAGTTCGTAGACCGCTTCCGCGTTGCCCGCCAGGGTCATGCGCAGTGAGGTGCCGATGGTTTCGGGGAGGCCGCCGGGGAGCCGGTCCACGGTGCCGAAGTCGAGGACTCCGAGTCGCCAGCCGTTGTTCTCGTCGGGCAGCAGCCTGAAGTTTCCAGGGTGCGGATCGGCGTGGAGGAGGCTGGTGCGGGCCGGGCCCGAGAACAGGAAGCGGGCGAGAAGCTGTCCTGCCCGGTCCCGTTGTTCGTCGGTGCCGTCGATGATCACCTCGGAGAGCGGTGTTCCGTCTATCCATTCGGTGATGAGGACCTGGTCGCGCTGGTGCACCACGTCGGGTACGTGCACATCGGGATCATCGGCGAACTCTTCGGCGCAAGCCCGCTGGGCCTGTGCCTCCAGCCCGTAGTCGAGTTCCTCGGACACCCGGTCGCGCAGTTCCGTGATGAGCGGCTTGATGTCCATGCCGGGGATCAGGGGGCCGAGGAGGCGGGCGAAGCGGCCGAGTTGGTTCAGGTCGGAAAGCAGGGCCTCGCCGGCTCCCGGGTACTGCACCTTGACGGCGACCTCGCGGCCGTCGTGCCAGATGGCGCGGTGGACCTGCCCTATCGATGCGGCTGCCGCGGGCTTGTCCTCGAACTCCAGGAAGTTCTCCCGCCATTCGTCGCCGAGCCGTTCCGCGAGGACGGCGTGGACCGTCCTGGTGGGCATGGGGGGCGCCGCTTCCTGGAGTTTGGTCAGCGCGGCGCGGTACGGGCCTGCGACCTCCTCGGGGAGGGCGGATTCGAAGACGGACATGGCCTGCCCGAACTTCATGGCTCCGCCTTTGAGCTCACCGAGAACCTTGAAGAGCTGGTCCGCCGTGCGCTGTTGCAGTTCCCGCCCGACGATCTCGGCCGACTTCCCGCCGATGCGTTTGCCGAGGCCCCAGGTCGCGCGCCCGGCGAAGCCGAGTGGCAGCGCGGCCAGTTTGGCGGTCCGGGTTACCGCCTTCCGGGGAAGATCAGACATGCGCCCCTCCAAGTCCCAGCCTGCCGTGCCGCCAGCGGCGGTTACCCGGCCATTGTGTCGTGCTGCTCTCCGCCCTCGGAGGTCTGCTCCCCCTTACTTCTCTCACCTGCTCCGCATGAGCAGTCCGGATGTGCCCATACCGCGCGGGCGTGCCAATCGAGTCCCGGAGCCGATGCCTCCCAGCGGGCGCCGGTGCTGGACGGCAGTTCGCCGTCGAGGAAGGCCAGCGCGTGTGCTGCCGTGAGTCCGGCGACGGCTGTGGCGAGAGCCAGGTCGCATGCGGGTACCTGGAGTTGACGTCCGGAACGCCATTGGGCGAGGAGTCGGGGCCAGGTGGGGTCGCGGTCCGTGCGGTCCAACGACAGGCAGCCGGCGCAGGCGGTGCCGCCGGGCAGTACCAGGGGGCCGACGACTCCGGTGGCCTCGACCACTCCGGCGTAGAGGTGGGGCGTGCCAGAGGCGATGAGTTCTTCGGCGGCCAGGGGGTCGGGGGTGTGTGCGGACAGGCCGTCGCGTGGGGCGATGACCACGAGGGAGAGGGCAGGTTCCTCGGCTGAAGGCGGGGCTTGGATCTCTGACGGGGATGGGGGCTGGGCTTGGGATCGAGGTGGGCGGGAGCGGCGGTCGGGACGGGGTGGGCGGTCGGGTGCCGCCTTGCGTACGGCTCGATGCGCGGCCGTGTCTCGGCGTTCTCCGACGGATTCGACGGGGAGTCCGCCCGGGGCCACGTCCCACGGTTCGACACAGCCTCCGTCGCGCACATCGACGTGGCCGACGCCTGCGGCGGACAGGACGGACGCGATGACCGTGCCGACGCGGCCGGTTCCGCGGACCTGGACGCGCATGCTGCGGCGGGCCGCCAATTTCCTTGCCCCTGCGGCTGGTTCAGGGGAGAGGACCGTGAGGGCTGCCAGGTCGGGGCGGAGCCGGTCGAGGACTCCTTGGCGCCTGCGGAGCGCGTCGAAGGCCGGGCCTCCACCGGTGGCGTCGTCGAGCAGTCCGGCCCTCGCCAGGCGGTGGAGCAGGGCGTCGACATGGCCGTCGGGAAGTCCCATCCGGCGGCCTTCGTCGCGCAGCAGGGCCACGCCGCGGGTTCCGTCGAGGAGGGTGAGGAAGGTGCCGGTCGCGGTGTCGACCGGGCCGAGTACGACGGCGTGGGCGGCTGCCACGCCGAACTGGACGGTATTGAGGTCGCGCCAGCCGCGTCGCAGCGCCGGTTTCAGGATCGGATGCATGGCTGTAGGCGGTGAAGTGCCCATCTGTTCCCCCGTGATGTGTCTGTGTTCTCGCTCTGGTGATCAAGTTGGCGGTCAAGTCGATGACGTTGGCGAAGTCGGTGGTGTCGGTGACGTGACCGCGGTCCGGAATTCGGGTGGCTGGTCGGTCGATTGCCAGGATGCACGGCGGGGGGAATCCGTGTGAAAAGTTATCCACAGGGGGTGGGTGTTAGTCGTATAAATCGCGCGGGAGGCGTGCGGGGCCGCACCGAAGAGTCCCGGAGGCGGGACTTCCCCCATGTGCAGCGGGTAACGTCGGGGCGTGCCCGCCGACCCACTGCACCGTGCCACGAACACGCAGCGCAGCACGACCAGCCCGCCGCCGAGCGGCCCGAGGGCGAGCGCGGTAGAGGTCCGCAGAAGCGCCCGGCGGCGCCGAACGGTCTCCGCGTATCGCGAGGGTGACCGGACCGTCGTCCTCATTCCGGCCCGTATGTCGGAGGCCGAGGAGAAGCGCTGGGTCAACGTCATGCTCGACAAGCTGGCCGCGCAGGAGAGCAAACGGGTCCTGGGGGACGCGGAGCTCGCCGAGCGGGCGGAGCGGCTGTCCGGGCAGTGTTTCGATGGCCGGGCCCGCCCCACGTCCGTGCGCTGGGTGACGAATCAGAACACGCGCTGGGGGTCGTGCACGCCGTCCGAGGGCAGCATCCGGCTGTCGCACCGGCTGCAGGGGATGCCGGAGTACGTCGTCGACTACGTGCTCGTACACGAGTTGGCGCATCTGCTGGTGCCGGGGCACGGGCCGCGGTTCTGGCGTCTGCTTGAGGCGTATCCGCGCACGGAGCGGGCGCGGGGCTATCTCGAGGGTGTTGTCGCGGCCGACCGGCTGGCCCACCTGCCGGCCGCTCGCGAGGAGTGAGCACCCAGGAGTGACCGCCCGTGAGTGGCTTCCCATGAGCGACTGCCTTGGAGCGACCGGCAGTCACCCTCTTATGACCTTCCGGCGGCCAGGTCTGACTGTCCGTCGCCCCTTCGCCGACTCCGCCCGCCGCGTGCCCGTTGTGTACCAGGGCTGTACCGGCTGCCGCCGCTGTCAGTGTTTGCGGTTAGCCTGACGCGACGTATTCACCTTCGGGATGGGGGACGGTCGTTACGCATGGCCAGGGAATTCCAACGCGGCCACAAGGCCAAGATCAGTGACCTCACCGCGGGCACCGATCTGTACGTAGGCGTGCAGATCACGGGTCCCGGGCTGACCTTCGACATCAGCTGCTTCGGTCTTGACGCCGACGAACGGCTCTCGGACGACCGGTATTTCGTCTTCTTCAATCAGCCGAAATCGCCCGAGGAGTCGATTCAGCTTCTCGGTGCGCAGGCCGGCGACAGCGAGTCCTTCCGCGTCACCCTCGACCGGATCCCGGCGAACATCCAGAAGCTGTCGTTCACCGCGACGATCGACGGCGCCGGGCAGATGTCGCAGATCGCCCCCGGATACGTACGGATCGTCGCGGGCGGCGAGGAGGTCGCCCGCTATTCGTTCAACGGCACGGAGTTCTCGACCGAACGTGCTGTGATGCTGGGCGACTTCTACCTGAAGGACGTCTGGCGGTTTGCGGCCGTCGGGCAGGGGTTCGACGGCGGACTCGACGCGCTGCTGAAGAACTTCGGCGGTGAGGTTGCCGACGAGGAGCCCGCCGCCTCGCCGCCCCAGCCGTCGGCCGGTGCACCGTCGTTCGCGCCGCCCGGGCAGGCCACGGCGCCACCCGCGTTCGGCGCGCCCGCGCCCGCAACGCCCGCGCCCGCCCCGGCCCCGCAGCACGCCCAGCAGGGCTACGCGCCGCCGCAGGGAGCCACGCCGCCGCCCGCGCCCGCCCCGGCCCCGCCGTCGGTGCACGCGGCGCCGACGATCGTCGCACCGCTGGCCACGCCGCCCGGCACCATGCAGCCGCCGGCCGCGCCCACTCCGCACGCGCCGCCCATCGGACAGGTGCCCGGTCAGACCGCGCCCCCGCCCCCGGGCTACGGGCAGCCGACCGCGCCTCCCGGCTACGGACAGCAGCCCCAGGCGCCGACCCCGCCTCCGGGCTACGGGCAGCCGACCCCGCCTGCCGGTTACGGGCAGATGCCGCCCGGTCAGTTCCCCGGTCAGCAGGGTGCCCCGTCGCCGTACGGGGCACCTCAGGGTGTGCCGCAGGGCGGAGGTGCTCCCGGTGTCGCCGCCGCGCTCTCGGCGTTCCGTGAGGCGCCCACCGGTCAGCGGTGGACCCTGCAGAACAAGAAGCTGATCCGCGTCGACCTCGGCGCCGGCGGCGACCAGCCGGTGCTCGCCCGTCAGGGCAGCATGGTGCTTTACCAGGGCAAGGTCGAGTTCGGCTACAAGGGAGCGGGCTTCGCCGGCCGGATCGTGGGCAACGCGACCGGCCAGGAGATGCAGCTGATGCGCTGCACCGGCCGCGGCCAGGTCTTCCTCGCGGAAGAGGCCACGCATCTGCACCCCATCGAGCTCCAGGGCGACGCGATCTGCGTATCCGCGGAGAACGTGCTGGCGTTCGACGAGAGCCTCCAGCACGAGGTGCGCCGGATCGAGGGGCACGGCATTCCCGGCGGTGCCCTGTTCGTCATGCAGTTCCAGGGCACGGGCACGGTCGTCGTCAAGACGCACGGCACGCCCGTCGTGCTGCCCGTGACGCCGACGACGTTCGCCGACTGCAACGCGGTCGTCGCCTGGTCGGCCGCCGCGCAGGCGATCGTGTCCAGCCAGGTGCGCATGCGCTACAACGCCTACCCGGGACACAGCGGGGAGAGCGTGAACCTCCAGTTCCGGGGTGCGCCAGGGAACTTCATCGTCGTCCAGCCGTTCGAGGTCTGAGGGAGCCCGTCATGAACCAGCCGCTCGCGGGCTACGCCCCGACCCCGGTAGCCGCCCGCATGGAGAACCACGGCGCCAACATGCTCAAGGTCGCCATGCAGACCGGCAACGACCTCCTCGCGCGCGTGGGCTCGATGGTCGCCTACGAAGGGTTCGTCCAGTACGAGCCCAACCCGCCCGCCGTCCGCCAGATCGCCCGCGACTGGATGACCGGTGAGGGCGCGCCCCTGATGAAGGCCACCGGAGACGGCATCCTCTACCTCGCCGACTACGGCGCCGAGATCGTCGTCATCAACCTCGGCGGCGATTCGATCTCGGTGAACGGCACGAACCTGCTCGCGTTCGACGCGCACCTCCAGTGGGGCGTCGAGCGCGTCAAGGGCCTCGCCAAGTTCGCCGGCCAGGGCCTGTGGAACATCAAGATCTCCGGGCAGGGCTACGTCGCCCTCACGTCCCGCGGCACCCCCATCGTCGTCGACTGCGGCCGCGGCGAGGACGAGACGTACGTCGACCCGGACGCGCTGATCGCCTGGTCCCCGAACCTCAAGGTGAAGGGCAAGCGCAGCTTCAAG
Source organism: Streptomyces sp. NPDC055400 (assembly GCF_053644375.1). Classification (NCBI taxonomy): domain Bacteria; kingdom Bacillati; phylum Actinomycetota; class Actinomycetes; order Kitasatosporales; family Streptomycetaceae; genus Streptomyces; species Streptomyces sp. NPDC055400. Next base: position 243,542 of record NZ_JBSHLM010000014.1, read on the forward strand.
GCCGGCTCGCTCATCGGGCGCGGCAGCGGCGAGGCCTACCAGATGGGCTTCTCCGGGGAAGGCATCGTCGTCGTACAGCCCAGTGAGGACAGCACCGACCGCCTCCGAGTCCGGGGCTGAGGGGGAACGGAACACCATGCAGAGCCCGCTTTTCGCGCACTCCGAGCAGCAGACCCAGGAGCGCTACGCCGTTCAGAACCCGCAGCTGCTGCGGGTCACCCTGGAAGGCCACGACGACATCCTCGCCCGCAAGGGCGCCATGGTCGCCTACCAGGGCCTTGTCGAGTTCGACGGCGAGATCCAGACCTCCGGTCAGCGGCGTGCCCGCGCCAACACCGGTGAGGGCCTCGACCTGATGCGCTGCCACGGGCAGGGCACCGTCTACCTCGCCAACCTCGCCCAGTACATCCACGTGGTGGAGGTCGAGCAGGACGGTCTGACCGTGGACAGCAGTTACGTCCTCGCGCTCGACTCCTCGCTCAGCTACCAGGTCGTCGCCGTCGACAGCCAGTACGGCATCTCCGGCTCCGGCAAGTACCAGCTCAACATCACCGGGCGCGGCAAGGTCGCCCTGATGACGTCGGGGCAGCCGCTGATGCTCCAGGTCACCCCGGACCGCTACGTCAACGCCGATGCGGACGCGATCGTCGCCTGGTCCAACGGCCTGCGCGTGCAGATGCAGGCCCAGACGCACTCCTCCGGAGTGTGGCGGCGCCGCGGCAACACGGGTGAGGGCTGGGAGCTCAGCTTCATGGGCCAGGGCTACGCCCTCGTACAGCCCAGCGAGCTGCTGCCCCCGCAGAACGCGGTGATCGGCCAGGGCCTCGGCGCCCAGTACGGCATGGGCCAGCAGGGTGCCCGCGGTCAGAACCAGGGCAACGTCTGGAGCTGACCCGAAGGGCGACCATGTGTCCTCAGTGACCATGTGTCCTGACTGACCATGTGCCACGTGACATGTGTAAGGGGCGGCCACCGTGGTGGCCGCCCCTTACACATGCCCGCTCACAGTCGGGCGCGCGTCGCCTCCACCAGGCGCACGACGGAGTCGTCCGCCACCCCCGCGACCTCGTCGTACGGGAACCAGCGCAGGTCGAGCGACTCGTCGCTGATGGCGGCCACCGCGTCGGCGGGAGCGACAGCCGCGTACTGCGTGTCGAGATGCCGTGTGCACGGTCCCGGGATCGGATGCCGGTCGAGCCGCACGGGGCCGCCCGGCAGGAGCGTCAAGCCGGGGATGCCGGACTCCTCGGTCGCCTCCCGCAGCGCGGCGTCCGCGAGCGTCAGGTCACCCGGCTCGCAGTGGCCGCCCATCTGCAGCCACATCTGGAGCTTCTTGTGCAGCGTGAGCAGCACCCGCCCGCGGGACGGGTCGATGACCAGCGCGCTCGCCGTCAGATGACCGTCCGTGCAGGCCTTCCACAAGCCGTCCTCGGGATGGGCGGACAGATGGTCCAGGTACGCCTGGCGCAGCTCCGGCTGGTCCTCGTAGGCCTTCAGTACGAGGACCGCGTCGTCGTGCAGCGTCACTTGCCCTCGTCGTCCTTGGAGCCGTCGGAGTCGTCCTTGGAGCTGTCCGCGGGACCGTCGCCCTTGGAGTCGCCCTCCTTGGAGAGGTTCGGCTTGTCCAGGCCGCTGCTCGCCGCCTCGCCGAGCATCTTGTCGATCTCGGAGAAGTCCAGCTGCTCGCGGTGCACGAAGCCGTCCGGGTCGTCCAGGTCCGAAGCCGTCGGCAGCATGTCCGGGTGCGCCCACAGGCCGTCGCGCCCGTCCACACCGCGCGCGTCCGTCAGCGAGGCCCACAGTCGCGAGGCGTCCCGCAGGCGGCGCGGGCGCAGCTCCAGACCGATCAGAGTGGCGAACGTCTGCTCGGCGGGGCCACCGGTCGCCCGGCGGCGGCGCAGCGTCTCACGGAGCGCGTCGGCCGACGACAGGCGCGGCTTCGCGGCGGCGTGGACCACGGCGTCGACCCAGCCCTCGACGAGCGCGAGAGCGGTCTCCAGGCGGGCCAGGGCGGTCTTCTGCTCCGGAGTGTCCTCCGGCTGGAACATGCCCTGCTGAAGCGCCTCCTGCAGCTGCTCCGGGTTCTGCGGGTCGAGCTGGCCGACCGCGTCCTCCAGCTTCGCCGTGTCGACCTTGATGCCGCGCGCGTACCCCTCGACCGCGCCGAACAGGTGCGAGCGCAGCCACGGCACATGCGAGAAGAGCCGCTGGTGGGCGGCCTCGCGCAGCGCCAGGTAGAGGCGCACCTCCTCCTTGGGGATGCCGAGGTCCTTGCCGAACGCCTCGATGTTCACCGGCAGGAGCGCCGCCTTGCCGGCGGGGCCGAGCGGCAGACCGATGTCGGTCGAGCCGACGACCTCGCCCGCGAGGACACCCACGGCCTGCCCGATCTGCGAGCCGAACATGGCGCCGCCCATGGAGCGCATCATCCCGATGAGCGGGCCCGCCATGGCCTGCATCTCCTCGGGAAGGACATCGCCCATGGCCAGGCCGACACGCTCGGCGACCGGGTCGACGAGTTCCTTCCACACCGGGAGGGTCGCCTCGACCCACTCGGCGCGGCTCCACGCCACCGCGGACCCGGCGCCCGACGGCAGCGACGTCGCGTCGTCGAGCCACAGGTCGGCCAGGCGCACGGCCTCCTCGACCTGCGAGCGCTCGGCGGGGCCGACACTCGCGTCCTTGGTGCCGTCGGCGGTGCCCTGGGAGACCGTCTGACGGGCGATGTCCTTGGCCATCTCCCAGTTCACCGGGCCGCCCTCGTACGAGAGCATCTGGCCGAGCTGCTGGAAGGCGGCCCCCAGGTCATTGGGGTTCAGGGAACCGAACATCGCGGCGAAGGGGTTGTCCCCGCCGCCCATGCCGGGCATCCCTCCGAAACCGAAGGGGTTGGCAGGTCCCTGACCGCCACCGCCCTGCTGATCCTTCTTCTTGCCCTCGTCGCCGTCGTCCGGCTCCTCCGGCGGAAGGCCGAATCCGAATGGGGTGTCACTCACGGGGTTCCTCGGCTGGTTAGGCCACCGGTTCTGTCCCGGCGGCGTTTGCCCGACTACACACCCAGCGTAGACACCGTGACGCGATCGGGCCTCGGTGCTCCGCCGACTCACGGCCTGCGGCAGGATGGATGCCTCCTGGTACGTACGCGTCGTACACGTACGTACTGAATACAACCGCTGGAGACGCCCGGTGAGTTCCCCAGATCCACAGGTTCGCGCAGCGCGAAACCCTTCGACCAGTTCCGGAGCGCGCGGCCCCGTCGTCGCGGTCACCGGTGCCGCCTCCGGCGTCGGCGCGCTCCTTGCCGAGCGACTCGCCGCGTCCGACGAGATCAAGCAGGTCCTGGCCATCGACGAGCGGCGCGGTGAGTGCGCGTCCGCGACCTGGCACATCCTGGACGTGCGCGACCCGGCGATCGCCGAGAAGCTGCGCGGCGCGGACGTCGTCGTGCACCTCGCGCTCGACCTCGACCTGGAGACCGACCCTGCCGCCCGTACGGCGTACAACGTGCGCGGCACCCAGACGGTGCTCACCGCCGCGGCCGCCGCCGGAGTCCACCGTGTCGTCCTGTGCACCTCGGCGATGGTCTACGGAGCGCTCGAGGACAACGAGCTGCCCCTCTCCGAGGACGCCGAACTGCGCGCGACCGCGGAGGCCACCGGCGTCGGCGACCTCCTGGAGGTCGAGCGGCTCGCGCGCCGCGCGCCGCGCGCCCACCCCGGACTCAATGTGACCGTGGTCCGCCCCGCCACCCTCATCGGCGGCACCGACACCGCCCTGACCAGGTATTTCGAGTCGCCGCGGCTCCTCGTCGTGGCGGGATCCCGGCCCGCCTGGCAGTTCTGCCATGTCGAGGACCTGTGCAGCGCCCTCGAGTACGCCGTCCTGGAGAAGGTCGAAGGGGAACTCGCCGTCGGCTGCGACGGCTGGCTGGAGCAGGAGGAGGTCGAGGAGCTCAGCGGGATCCGCCGCATGGAGCTGCCCTCCGCTGTCGCCCTGGGCGCCGCGGCCCGGCTTCACCGGATCGGGCTCACGCCGTCCCCCGCCGGCGACCTCGCGTACACGATGTACCCCTGGGTGGTCAGCGTGAGCCGGCTGCACGACGCCGGATGGCGCCCGCAGTGGACCAACGAGGAGGTTCTCGCCGAACTCCTCGAGGAGGTCTCGGGGCGGCACACCGTCGCGGGCCGCCGCCTCGGGCGCAAGGACGCGACGGCGGCCGGCGCGGCCGGAGCCACCGTCGCCCTGCTGGGCGCGGCCGCCGTCGTGCGCCGGGCCCGCAAGGCCAGGCGCAGGATCTGACGGCCCGCCCCGGCCGGCACCGGGACCGGCCCGCCCTGTAGGAGGCTCCAAGCCACTACGCGCGCGTGCCGGTGGAAAGCGCTATTCCGTGCCGGTGGCCGCGTACGGCACGATGGCCTCATGGCACGCACCACGAACGACCACCCCGGAGAGCAGTCGGCGCACGACCCCATCCGGCTCATCGCGATCCGAGACACGCCCTTGTCCGTGGACGAGGTGTTCGGGGCCGTCGGGGAGGACGCGGCGGGCGGCACGGCCCTGTTCGTGGGGACGGTGCGCAATCACGACGGTGGCGCCGACGTCGACGCGCTCGGGTACTCGTGCCACCCCTCCGCCGAGGTCGAGATGCGGGCCGTCGCCGAGAAGGTCGTCGCCCAGTTCCCGGTGCGCGCCCTCGCGGCCGTCCACCGAGTGGGCGATCTGGCGGTCGGCGACATCGCGGTCGTCGTCGCCGTGTCCTGCCCGCACCGCGGAGAGGCCTTCGAGGCCTGCCGCAAGCTGATCGACGACCTCAAGCACGAGGTGCCCATCTGGAAGCACCAGAAGTTCTCGGACGGCACCGAGGAGTGGGTCGGCGCCTGCTGACCTCCCGGAGCCGGGCCACGATCCTCGCTTCGGCCACACGGGCGGTTCCGGTTGCGTAACCGCACCCCTGCGGCGAGCGTTGACCCAGCAGATGGTTAATCTGCTGATCAGTCAGTTGTGGTGGCTCGTGCGGTTGGAGGTCCGGCATGGGGGCGCTCTTGTGGCTGCTCATTCCGCTTGTCGCAGCGGTCGGCGCCGGTCTGTGGGGCAGCTGGGCCGCGCGGAACCGCAGGACCGGTGACGTGTCGGAGCTCAACGGGTACGTCCGCTTCCGCGAGGCCATGGAACGGTCGCACACCGGGACGGAGACCGTCCCCCTTGACCCCGAGGCGGACGCGCTGCCCCCGGTCGAGTCCCGGACGGACGCCCCAGCGGTGCACTGACGGACCGGTCCCGTACTGTCGTTCCATGCCACGCCGCACCGCGACGATGCTCGCCTCGACCCTGATGCTGATCGCGCTGCTCTGCGCGGGAGTGCTCATCAAAGTTCCGTACGCGGAGATGACCCCGGGACCGACGGTCAACACGCTCGGGGACCACGACGGCGAGCCGGTGCTCCAGATCTCCGGCCGGAAGACGTACCCGACGACCGGTCACCTCAACATGACGACGGTCCGGGTCACGAGCGCCGACTACAACATGAACCTCGTCTCGGCGGTCTACGGCTGGCTCGCGCACGACAGCATCGTCGTGCCGCACGCCACGCTCTACCCCGACGGCAAGACCGAGCAGCAGTCCTCGCAGGAGAACGCCGAGGAGTTCAGCCAGTCCCAGGAGAGCGCCAAGGTCGCCGCCCTGAACGAGCTGAAGATCCCCGTGAAGTCCTGGGTGATCGTCCAGTCGGTCATCAAGGGCAGCCCCTCCGAGGGACGGCTGCACGCCGGTGACGTGATCAAGGCCGTCGACGGCACCAAGGTCGGGAAGCCGGCCGACGTCGCGAAGCTCGTCACCAAGCACAAGCCGGGCCAGGACGTCTCCTTCACGACCGTGCCCGTCAAGGACGCGGCCGCAGCCGAGAAGGAGGGCAAGCAGCCCACCGTCACGCAGAACGTCACGGTCACCACGGAGAAGGCCAAGGACGGCCGCGCCATCGTCGGCATCCAGGCCGGAACCGATCACACGTTCCCGTTCGCCATCGACATCAAGCTCGCCGACGTCGGCGGCCCCAGCGCCGGACTGATGTTCGCGCTCGGCATCGTCGACAAGCTGACGCCCGAGGACCTCACCGGCGGCAGGTTCGTGGCCGGCACGGGCACCATCGACGACGACGGCAAGGTCGGCCCGATCGGCGGCATCCAGATGAAGACCGTCGGCGCCCGCGGCAAGGGCGCGCGCTACTTCCTGACCCCCAAGGACAACTGCGCCGAGGCGGCCAAGGATGTTCCGGGCGGACTGACCCTCGTCAAGGTCAACACCATCGACGACGCGATGAACGCCCTCAAGGACATCCGTTCGGGCAACACCGCCGACCTGCCGAAGTGCACGGTCAAGGGGTGACACGAGGTTCATGAAGGGGGCGCCGCACACTGTGCGGCGCCCCCCTTTTTTTCCGTTGCGGCGCGGGTGCTACTCGGCGAACGTCGCCGCGAGGGCCTCGGCCAGGCCCGGGACCAGGTCCGACCCGGTGAGGACCTCGTTGGGGGAGTCCTTCTCGCGCAGGCGCAGCGCCGACTCGCGCGCACCGTCACGCAGTACCGCGACCGTCATCCGGACCTCCTGACGGCTGGGGTGCTTCGCCACCCAGTCGGCGAGCTGTGCCTCACCGAGCCCCTCCGGAACGGACGCCTCCGCGGACGGCGGCAGCATCAGCCGCTCCACCGTCAGGGCGCAGCCGACGACCGCGTCGGGCCAGGCGATGGTGCCGAGGAACTCGTCGAGCGGCTTGTCGGCGGGCACCTCGTCCTGCTCGATCGGGGTGAAGGCCGCGGTCTCCTGCTCGCCGTCCAGGCCGAGCTGGGCCGCGAGGCCGGGTTCCTGGGCCCGCAGACGGGCGGTGTCGACGAGGGCGAAGAGGCGGGCGGGCTGGTCCCAGCCGAGGCCGGAGGCGTACTCATCGATCTCGAGTACGGCCCGGGTGAGCGGGCTGGCTGCCATGGGAGTGTTGGACATGGTCACAATCCTGCCTCGTTAGTACCCGGAACCGGGAACTGAGTAAAGCGTGAGTAAGTTGCATAGGTGATGGGTCCGCGAACACGGGGGCCTGACCGATCGATTTCGAACTTTTCGAGGTGCGCACCTTGGCTTTCCAGATGCCGGACCGCGGCGGAGGCCCGACGGGGCCACGGATGAGAGTGGGCCGACCGTCCCGGCGCGTCCGTTCCCTGCTCATGACGCTCGGCGTCCTTGCCGCACTGGGCATGGCCTTCGTCATGTTCGCAGGGTTCTGGACCGACTGGCTCTGGTACCGATCGGTCAACTACTCGTCCGTTTTCACGACCACCCTGTGGACGAAGATCGGGCTGTTCTTCGTCTTCGGACTGCTGATGGCGATCGCCGTCGGACTGAACGTCTGGCTCGCGCACCGGCTGCGGCCCCCGCTGAGCGCCATGTCGATGGAGCAGCAGAGCCTCGACCGGTACCGCATGAGCATCGCGCCCTACAAGAAGTGGCTGCTGCTCGGCATCACGGCCCTGGTCGGCCTCATCGCGGGCGCCTCGGCCGCCACCCAGTGGCGCACGTGGCTGATGTGGGTGAACGGCGTGCCGTTCCACCAGAAGGACCCCCAGTTCCACCTCGACGTGGCCTTCTACGCGTTCGACCTGCCGTGGTACCGGTTCTTGCTCGGCTTCGGCTTCGCGGCGACGATCCTCTCCCTGATCGCGGCCGCGCTGACCCACTACCTGTACGGCGGGCTGCGGATCACCAGCCCGGGCGCGCGCGCCACCGCCGCGGCCACCGGTCATCTCTCCGTGCTGCTCGGCGTGTTCGTGACCCTCAAGGCGGTCGCGTACTGGCTCGACCGGTACGGGCTCGCGGTGAAGTCCAGCGACTTCAAGGCGACGGACAACTGGACGGGCCTGCGGTACGTCGACGCGAACGCGTATCTGCCGGCCAAGACCATCCTGTTCTGCATCGCCGCGATCTGCGCCGTGCTGTTCTTCGCGACGCTGTGGCGGCGCACCTGGCAGCTGCCCGTCATCGGCTTCGGCCTGATGGTGCTCTCCGCGATCCTGATCGGCGGCCTGTATCCGGCCATCGTCCAGAAGTTCCAGGTCCAGCCGAACGAGCAGTCCAAGGAAGCCCCGTACATCGAGAAGAACATCGAGGCGACCCGCAAGGCGTACGGGATCGCCGGGGTGTCCCCGGTGGACTACACCGGCAAGGGCACGGTCAAGGACTCCAACAAGCAGCGCACGGATGCCGACTCGGCGGCCAGCTACCGGGTCAACGATCCGAACGTGGTCTCGCCGACGTTCCAGCAGCTGGAGCAGGAGCGGAAGTACTACCAGTTCCCGAAGACCCTCGACGTCGACCGCTACAAGGGCCAGGACACCGTCATCGGCCTGCGCGAGCTCAACCTCGCGGGCGTCGAGAAGCGGAACTGGATCAACGACCACTTCACCTACACGCACGGCTTCGGAGCGGTCGCGGCCAAGGGCACGCAGACCGACCCGGACTCCCCGGGCGCACCCCTGTTCACCGAGTCGGGCCTGCCCGCCGGCGGGACCCTGGGCTCGTACCAGCAGCGGGTCTACTACGGCGAGAAGACCCGCCAGTACTCGATCGTCGGCGGGCCCCAGAAGGAGCTCGACTACGAGCAGGACGACGGCACCCAGAAGACCACGAGCTACAGCGGAAAGGGCGGCGTCAGCCTCTCCAACCCGATCAACCGCGCCGCGTACGCGGTCTCCTTCAGCGAGCCGCAGATCCTGTACTCGGGAGCCATCGGCGACGGCTCGAAGATCCTGTACAACCGCACGCCCAAGGAGCGCGTCGAGGCGGTCGCCCCCTGGCTGACCATCGACGGCGACGCGTACCCGGCGATCGTCAAGGGCAAGATCCAGTGGGTCGTCGACGCGTACACGACGTCGAACGGATACCCGTACGCGTCCCGTACGACGCTCGGTGACACGACGGCCGACTCCCTCAACGAGGGCGACACCCAGCGCGCGGTGGTGGCCCAGCAGAACCAGGTCAACTACATCCGCAACTCGGTGAAGGCCACCGTCGACGCCTATGACGGCACGGTGAAGCTGTACACGTGGGACGACAAGGACCCGGTCCTCAAGACCTGGAAGAAGGCGTTCCCCGGCACGGTCGAGCCCAAGAGCGCGATCCCGCAGGAGCTCAAGGACCATCTGCGGTATCCGCAGGACATGTTCAAGGTGCAGCGCGAGCTGCTGTCCCTGTACCACGTCACGGACTCCGACCAGTTCTACAACGCGTCCGACGCGTGGCAGGTCCCGAACGACCCGACGAAGAAGGACAACAGCGCGGTCCCGCCGTACTACCTGTCCATGAAGATGCCGGGCCAGACCGACCAGCAGTTCTCGCTGACGACGACGTTCACCCCGAGCGGGCGCCCCAACCTGCGCGCGTTCATGGCGGTCGACGCCGATGCCACCAGCAAGGACTACGGCACGATAAGACTGCTGCGGGTCACCGAGGACAAGGTGTACGGCCCGGAACAGGTGCAGAACAAGCTCAACTCCCTGTCGTCCGTGGCGAACTTCGTCCGCGACATGAAGGGCGCCGACTCGACGGTCCTGTACGGCAATCTGCTGACGGTGCCTCTCGACAAGGGCTTCCTCTACGTCGAACCGATCTACGCACAGGGCCGCAACGCGGAGTACCCGCTGCTGCGCAAGGTCGCGGTCTCCTACGGCGACAGAACCGGATTCGCCGACAACCTCGGGGACGCGCTGAACCAGGCGTTCGGCGTGGCCGGCGCGCAGCCGGCCGAGCCGGAGAAGCCCGGTGGCGACACGACGAAGCCACCGGAGAACTCCACGGTCAAGGAAGCTCTCGCGGACGCGGAGAAGGCCTTCGAGGATGGCCAGGCCGCCATGAAGAAGGGCGACCTGCACGCCTACGCCGACGCGCAGGACAAGCTGGAGGATGCCCTCAAGCGCGCCGACAAGGCGCAGTCCGCGGCCGACAAGGCGGCCGGCGACGGCAAGTCCGGCGACAAGAGTGCTGATCAGAGCGCCGACAAGGACACCGGCGAGAACAGTGGGGGCTCGAGCAGCTGAGCGAAGACCCACCTCGCGCCGTGGTACGGTTTGAACACAACGGCGCGGGGTGGAGCAGCTCGGTAGCTCGCTGGGCTCATAACCCAGAGGTCGCAGGTTCAAATCCTGTCCCCGCTACTGAAGACGAAGGCCCGGATCCTGATCTTTCAGGATCCGGGCCTTCGTCGTGTGCGCGGCAAACCGTCCGTCCGTGCGAAGCGTGCCTCTCCCGGGGGTAGTTGAGGTTTTCGTGTTTCACTTATCTCTCTGTGGGCATGTCGACAAAACGCTGAAGTGACCTCACTGGCTGCGGTATACCAGGTGTACCCAGGTTGCAGGTGGTGCGACGATGGACGTTATGGGGGACAAGGCAACTCTGTTGGAGACGGGGCGGTTTGTGCAGCCGGCCGACCGGGAGGAACCCGGGGCGGCCGCCGAGGAAGCACGTCATCGGCCGGCCGCCGAGTCCGGCGACGTCGAGGCGATGAGCGTTCTCGGAGCCATGCTGCTGCGCCGCGGTGACCTCGACGGAGCCGAGCCCCAGCTGCGCGCTGCCACCGCCGCGGGCGACCGCGCCGCCGCCAACAACCTCGGTGTCCTGCTGCACCAGCGCGGATACGCGGACGAGGCCGCCGGCTGGTGGCGCGTCGCCGCCGTCGCCGGATCCGCCCCCGCCGCGCACGCCCTCGGCCGCCACCACCGCGAGCGCGGCGACGAGCCCGCCGCCGAGTACTGGCTGCGGCAGTCCGCCGAACAGGGCCACGCCCTCGGCGCGTACGCGCTCGCCGACCTCCTCGAACACCGCAGCGACGTCGGCGCCGAGCGCTGGATGCGCGCCGCCGCCGAGCACGGTCACCGCGAGGCCGCCTACCGGCTCGCCCGCACCCTCGACCGGCGCGCCGCGCACGAGCGCCCCGAGGGAGCGCTCCGTGGTGCGCCCGCGCCCGCCGACGACGAGAGCGGCGCCCCCGGGGTCGCGGCCGAGACCGGCACCCGCAGGAAGCTGCCCGCGGCCGCGGAGGCCGAGCAGTGGTACCGGCAGGCCGCCGCGCGCGGACACCGCCGGGCCGCCCTGCACCTCGGCGCGATCCTGGAGAAGCGCGGCGAGCTCAAGGAGGCCGGCCGCTGGTACCTGAACTCCGCGAAGGACGGCGAGCCCCGGGCCGCCTGCGCGCTCGGCTTCCTGCTGCGCGACGCCGGTGACGAGGAGAGCGCGGGGGTCTGGTGGCTGCGCGCCGCCCAGGAGGGCGATGGCAACGCTGCCAACGCGCTCGGCGCCCTGCACGCCCAGCGTGGCGAGACGCAGACCGCCGAACGCTGGTACCGCGCGGCCATGGACGCGGGCGACATCAACGGCGCGTACAACCTCGGCCTGCTCTGCGCCGAGCAGGGCCGCACCGTGCAGGCCGACCAGTGGTACCGGCGTGCCGCGTACGCGGGTCACCGCGAGGCGGCGAACGCGCTGGCCGTGCTGCTCCTCCAGGGCGGCGACGCGGCGGGCGCCGAGCCGTGGTTCTCCAAGGCCGCCGAGGCGGGCAGCGTGGACGCCGCCTTCAACCTCGGCATCCTGTACGCCGGCCGGGACGACGAGGTCGCCGCCCTCCAGTGGTACGAGCGGGCCGCGGCGGGCGGGCACACCGAGGCCGCGCTCCAGGCCGGGATCGTCCGGCTGAGGGACGGCGACGAGCGGGCCGCCGAGCGGCATCTGCGGTGCGCCGCCGGCGGGGGCAGCGCCGAGGGCGCGTACCGCCTGGCCACGGTCCTCGACGCGCGGCAGCCCCCGGTCGGGCCGCCCGCGCTCGGCGAGTGCGTCAGCGAGCGCGCCGAGTGCGAGGAGTGGTACGAGCGGGCCGCCGAGCAGGGGCACCGGCGCGCGCAGGTGCGGGTCGGCATGCTGGCCGCGGCGCGGGGCGACATCGTCCGCGCGGCGCGCTGGTACCGCGAGGCCGCGGAGGCGGGCTCGCGCAACGGCGCGTTCAACCTCGGGCTGCTGCTCGCCCGCGAGGGGAGCGAGCCGGAGGCCGCGCTGTGGTGGACGCGTGCCGCCGACGCCGGGCACGGGCGCGCGGCGCTGCGGCTCGCGCTGCTGTGCGCGCGCCGTGGCGACCTCGTCGAGGGGCAGCGGTGGGCGCACCGGGCAGTGGAGCTCGGTCCGGCCGAGGTGTCCGAGCGGGCCGGGCGGTTGCGGGACGCGCTGCGGTCGGAGCTGTCCGCGTAACGGAGGCGTACGGGGGTGTGGCGAGGCCGTCGACGAACGCCCGGTCCCCGCCACACCCCCGTCAGACCCTCGTTTCGCCCCCGCGGGCCGGACGCCGGAAGGGATTTGCGCTGGTCGGGGGCGTTCGCGTACAGTCGTGTTCACCGACGCGGGGTGGAGCAGCTCGGTAGCTCGCTGGGCTCATAACCCAGAGGTCGCAGGTTCAAATCCTGTCCCCGCTACTGAAGGCCTGAGGCCCGGAACCATTGGTTCCGGGCCTCAGCTCTGTTTCCCGGCCGGACCGCCTGGATCGCCCGGCGTCACGGCTTGTGGCCCACCGCCTCTCCGTACAGCGCCCGGTCCACGACCTTGTCCTCCGGAAGCGGATCCCCCTTGGAGACGCCCGCCGCGCGGTACGCCGCCTGGAGCCGGTCCGTCGTGCCCGCCCTGATCTCCCAGTCCATGCGCAGCGACGGCGTCGACTCCAGTACGGCCTTGTCGGTCTTCAGGAGCCCGGCGAGGCCGTCGACGAACGCCCGGTCCTTCTTGTAGTCGCCCGCGAAGTACGTGTTCACCGTGCGGATGTACGCGCGCAGGAACGCGACCCCGGCATCCGGGTCCTCCTTGAGGAGCTTCGGGCCGAACAGGAGACCGCCGAGGGGTTCGCCGAGCGGCTGGCCGCCCAGGAACGCGAACCGCTTGTCGCCGTCGACCTTGCGCCACACCGGGTCGAGCAGCCAGGCCGAGTCGACCCCGCCGTTCTGGAGCGCGGTCAGCACGTCGGCCGAGCCGAGCTGCTGGAACTGGATCTTGTCGAGCCCGCCGCCGTGCTTCTTCAGCGCCTTGTCCATGGGGTACGAGATGACCGAGCCCTTGCCGATCATCGTGCCGAGCCTGCGCCCCGCCATCGGGACGTGGTCCGGGCTCCGCCCCTTCTTCAGGCGCACCCACATACCGCTCTTGGACTTCGGGTCCGGCGAGAAGTTCCCGGCGACCCACTTGATGTCGAAGCCGCCGCTGATGCCGTTCATCACCGCGGCCTCGGGCGCCGCCCACTGCGCGTCGATGTCCCCCTTGGCCAGCAGCGGGAGCGCGTCCGGGGTCGGCAGGACCTTCAGGGTGACGTCGAGACCCTCCTTCTTGAACTCGCCCTTCTGCAGGGCCAGTTCGAGCGGGGCCACGTACTCGGCGCTCAGGGTGCCGGTCGCGATGGTGAGCTTGCGGGTCCTGGCGAGCTTCACCGGGGCCGGGGCGCCCTTGTCGCAGCGGGCGGGTGCGCGGTCGGCGGCCAGGTCCGACGGATCGGTCCAGCCGTTCTTCCCGCAGCCCGCCACCGCCTTGACCGTGCGGGGCTTCGCGGCCGTGTCCGACGAGGAGGTGCTGCCGCCGCCGCAGCCGGCCGAGGTGAACAGGACGCCGGTCGCGAGCAGGGTCGTACAGACGAGTCTGGTGCGCATGGATTCTCCGTACGGGAAGGGACGGTGGAGGTCAGGACTGGCCGCGGCCGCGGTCGCGCGGCGCCCACGGAGTGAGCAGCCGGCCCGCGACGCGCACCAGTTCGGAGAAGACGACGCCGAGCACGGCGACGCAGACGATGCCGACGAACATCACGTCGTTCTGGAAGAGGGCGCGGGCGTCGAAGATCAGGTGGCCGAGGCCGTTCGTGGCCGCGATCTGCTCGGAGGCGACGATCACGAGGACCGCGACGCCGGCGGCGATCCGGGCGCCGACCAGGACCGCGGGCAGCGACGCCGGAAGCAGGACGTGCCGGAACATCTGCCACGCAGAGGCGCCGAAGACCTGCCCGGCGTCCCGGTGGCCGGAGGGGACGGCGAGCACCGCCGCCATCGTGGAGATCCAGACGAAGAAGAAGACGGTCGTGGCGACCAGCGCGATCTGCGGGCCTTCGCCGAGGCCGAACATGTTCAGGAAGACCGGCAGCAGGGCCAGCTTCGGGACGACGTAGAGCGCGTCCAGCATCGGTTCCAGGGCGGCGCGCACCACGGAGAGCGAGCCCATCAGGAGCCCGAGGGCGTATCCGGTGACGGTGCCGATCGCGTATCCGGCGAGTACGCGCTTGAGGGTGGCCCACACGTCCGGCCACAGGTCGCCGTCCGCGGCGCGGTGCCAGCCGTCCACGAGGATCGTGGACGGCGCCGGGTAGACGCGGTCGTCGATCCACGCCTGGGTGGCGGCGAGCTGCCACAGCAGGACCAGGACGAGGGGGACGGCGACGGCGAGCGAGAGTTCGAGGGCGCGGCGCCTGCGGTGGGTGCGGGCGGGGTGCAGCTCCTGCGGGCCCGGCCGTCTGACCAGGAGCGTTGTGTCGTCCTTCGGGGCGGTCGTCGTCATGCCGGGACCACCTCGTCGCGGCGTACCTCGCCCCGCAGCAGATCCCACAACTCGCCCTTCAGCGCGGTGAACTCGGGCGTCGAGCGGATGTCGCCGGTGCGCGGCCGGGCGAACGGCGGGCGGCGCTCGGCGATGATGCGGCCCGGCCGTGCCGACATCACGAGGACGCGGTCGCCGAGCACGATCGCCTCTTCCAGGCTGTGGGTGATGAAGAGGGTGGTGGTGCGGGTGGTCTGGGTGAGGTCGAGGAGCTCGTCCTGGAGGATCGTGCGCAGCTGGGCGTCGAGGGCCGCGAACGGCTCGTCCATGAGGAGGATCTCGGGCTCGACGGCGAGTGCGCGGGCGATGGCGACGCGCTGGCGCATGCCGCCGGACAGCGCGGCCGGATAGGCGTCCGCGAAGTCGGCGAGGCCCATGCGGGTGAGCCAGTCGGTGGCGCGGGCGTCGGCCTCGCGGCGGGGGACCTTCTGGATGTCGAGGCCGAAGCGGACGTTGGCCAGGACCGTCTTCCAGTCGTAGATCCCGTAGTCCTGGAAGATCATCGCTGCCGGGCGGTCGCTGTCCGTGCGGATGGCCAGCTCGCCCGCGGTGGGGCGCAGCAGGCCGGCGGCGATGCGCAGGAGGGTGGACTTCCCGCAGCCGGAGGGGCCGACCACGCAGGTGAACTCGCCGGGGGCGACGGTGAGGTCGAGGGGGCCGAGGGCCGCCACCGTGCGGTGGCCTCGGCCGAAGGACCGGGTGAGTGTACGGGCCTGGAGTTTGGGGTGCGGATCTCCCACGGTTTCCCTCCCGGGGTGCGGTGGAGGTGGGCGCCGCCGCCGACGATATGACGGGTCGTCAGATTGGGGAAGGGGGCGGGTTGTTGAGATACGGACCAAAGGGGCGCGCGGGGGCTCGCTGGAGGGGGGCGCGAAGAGGGCCCGCACCGTCCGGTGCGGGCCCTCTTCGGAAAGGGTGGTGGGGGCTACGCCGACGCGCAGTTCGGGCAGACGCCCCGGTACGTCACCTCGACGTCCGAGACCGTGAAGCCGAAGCGCTCGGAGTCGGGGAGGTCGGTGAGCGGGTTGCCGCTCGGGTGGACGTCCCGGATCGCGCCGCACCGGGCGCAGACCAGGTGCTGGTGCGGGCGGTGCGCGTTCGGGTCGTAGCGCTTGGCGCGTTTGTCCGTGGCGACCTCGATGACCTCACCGAGGGAGACCATCTCGCCGAGCGTGTTGTAGACGGTCGCCCGGGAGATCTCGGGGAGTTTGGCGACGGCGAGCGAATGCACCTCGTCGGCCGTCAGGTGGACATGGTCGCCGTCGAGGACCTCGGCCACGACGCGCCGCTGCGCGGTCATACGCCAGCCGCGTCCGCGCAGTCGTTCCAACAGGTCACTCATGAGGGCCAGCCTAACAGGCGGAGGGACCAGGTCCCGAACGGGTGTGACTTTGGAAGCTCACTTGACTTGGACAATGTCCATTGTAGGATCGAAACTGGCTTTGGCCAAGGACAGGACTTGCAGCAGATGAGGGCGCGGCAACAGCCGCTCCAGTGGAGCCGGTGCTTGCACCGGGGCAGGAGGCGCACGTGACGTCGCAGGGACCGCTCACCACGGAGGCCGGCGCGCCGGTCGCCGACAACCAGAACAGCGAGACCGCGGGCGTCGGCGGGCCTGTACTGGTCCAGGACCAGGCGCTGCTCGAGAAGCTCGCGCACTTCAACCGCGAGCGCATCCCGGAGCGCATCGTGCACGCCCGCGGCGCCGGTGCGTACGGCACGTTCACGCTGACCCGGGACGTCTCGCAGTGGACGCGGGCCAAGTTCCTCTCCGAGGTCGGCAAGCAGACCGAGACGTTCCTGCGGTTCTCCACCGTCGCGGGCAGCCTCGGCTCCGCGGACGCCGTGCGTGACCCCCGCGGCTTCGCGCTGAAGTTCTACACCGAGGAGGGGAACTACGACCTCGTCGGCAACAACACCCCGGTGTTCTTCATCAAGGACGCCATCAAGTTCCCCGACTTCATCCACACGCAGAAGCGCGACCCGTACACGGGCTCGCAGGAGGCCGACAACGTGTGGGACTTCTGGGGCCTGAGCCCTGAGTCGACGCACCAGGTCACCTGGCTCTTCGGCGACCGCGGCATCCCGGCGACGCTCCGCCACATGAACGGGTACGGCTCGCACACGTACCAGTGGAACAACGAGGCCGGCGAGGTCTTCTGGGTCAAGTACCACTTCAAGACCGACCAGGGGATCAAGAACCTCCCGGCCGACGAGGCCGCGAAGCTCGCCGGTGAGGACCCGGACTCGCACCAGCGCGACCTGCGCGAGGCCATCGAGCGCGGCGAGTTCCCGTCCTGGACCGTGCAGGTGCAGATCATGCCGGCGGCCGACGCGGCGACCTACCGCTTCAACCCGTTCGACCTCACCAAGGTGTGGCCGCACGAGGACTACCCGGCGATCGAGATCGGCAAGCTGGAGCTCAACCGCAACCCGGAGAACATCTTCGCCGAGGTCGAGCAGAGCATCTTCTCGCCGGCGCACTTCGTGCCGGGCATCGGCCCGTCGCCCGACAAGATGCTCCAGGGCCGCCTCTTCGCGTACGGGGACGCGCACCGCTACCGCGTCGGCATCAACGCCGACCACCTGCCGGTGAACCGCCCGCACGCCACCGAGGCGCGCACCAACTCCCGTGACGGCTTCCTGTACGACGGCCGCCACCGGGGCGCGAAGAACTACGAGCCGAACTCCTTCGGCGGCCCGTTTCAGACGGACCGGCCGCTGTGGGTGTCGACACCCGTCACCGGCGGCACCGGCAACCACGAGGCCCCCTCGCACGCCGAGGACAACGACTTCGTGCAGGCGGGCAACCTCTACCGCCTGATGTCCGAGGACGAGAAGGCCCGTCTGATCGAGAACCTCGCGGGCAACATCGCGGGCGTCTCCCGCGACGACATCGCCGAGCGCGCGATCGGCAACTTCCGCCAGGCGGACGGTGACTTCGGCAAGCGCCTCGAGGCCGCGGTCCAGGCCCTTCGCGGCTGACCGGGACGCTTGACGCAGGCAGAGGGCCGGCTCCCGTCGGGGGCCGGCCCTCTTGTTCGCGTACGGCGGTGCCGTGCGCGGCTCAGCTCACCAGCGTCGTCGACGCGCGGCGGGCCGGGGCCCAGCAGCGGATGATGTCGCGGACCGACACGATGCCGACCGGCTCCTGGTCGTCGAGCACGATGA
This sequence comes from Streptomyces sp. NPDC055400, assembly GCF_053644375.1. Classification (NCBI taxonomy): domain Bacteria; kingdom Bacillati; phylum Actinomycetota; class Actinomycetes; order Kitasatosporales; family Streptomycetaceae; genus Streptomyces; species Streptomyces sp. NPDC055400. The sequence continues at coordinate 261,356 of NZ_JBSHLM010000014.1, forward strand.
GGTGCCGGAAGCCGCCGTGCGACATGGCCTCGGCAGCCTCCTGGAGCGTCCACGCCGGGGCGGCGAAGACGACGTCGGTCGTGGTGTGGGTGCCGGCGATCTCGTGGTCCGGGTTCTGGCCGAGGCCGAGCGAGTTGAGGATGTCGCGCTCGGTCAGAATGCCGATCCCGCAGGTGTCGGGGTCGAGGACGACCGCCGCGCCGACGCGGCGTTCGGACATCAGCCGGGCCGACCTGCGCAGTGTGTGGGCGGGGCCGATGGTGAGGACCATCGTGCTCATGGCGTCGCGGACGAGCATGGGCGTGAGCCACCTCCTTGGTGAATCCGCGACCTCCGGGATGCCGAAGGATTGCCTCCGGTCCCGACCTGGAGAACGGATTCACAAGTTCACAAGTGGGGGGACTCTCAGAGTCGCAGCCGTTCGGGCCGTCAACAAGGGGGCGCGGAAGGTCCGTTGCGCCGTTATGGAGCTTCCGCGCGCCGTAGCGGCGCGACGCTCACGTCTGCAGGTAGCTCAGCAGCTCGCCGTGGAGCAGGCCGTTCGACGCCGCCGCGTTGCCGCTGTGCGGGCCGTGGCGCCCGTCGAGGCCGGTGAAGACGCCGCCCGCCTCCGTCACGATGATCGCGTTCGCCGCCATGTCCCACAGGGAGAGCTCCGGCTCCGCCGCCATGTCGACCGCGCCCTCGGCGACCATCATGTAGGGCCAGAAGTCGCCGTATCCGCGCGTGCGCCACACCGCGCGCGTGAGGTCGAGGAAGCCGTCGAGCCGGCCCTGCTCCTCCCAGCCGCTCAGCGAGGAGTACGCGAAGGAGGCGTCCGCGAGGCGCCCGACCTTGGAGACGTGCAGGCGCGAGGCCGACGTCAGGCTGCGGCCCGTGTAGGCGCCCGCGCCCTTCGCGGCCCACCAGCGGCGGCCGAGCGCCGGCGCGGAGACGACGCCGACCACCGGCTGGTAGCCGCCCTCGCCCGCCTCCATCAGCGAGATGAGCGTCGCCCAGACCGGCACTCCCCGTACGTAGTTCTTGGTGCCGTCGATCGGGTCGATGACCCAGCGGCGCGGGCCCGTCCCCTCGATCCCGTACTCCTCGCCGAGGATCGCGTCCCGCGGCCGTGCCCGCTTGAGCTGACCGCGGATGAGCTCCTCCGCGGCCTTGTCGGCCTCGCTCACCGGCGTCATGTCCGGCTTGGTCTCGACCTTCAGGTCGAGGGCCTTGAACCGGTCCATGGTCGCGGCGTCGGCGGCGTCCGCGAGGACGTGGGCAAGACGCAGATCATCGTGATAGTCGGGCATGGATGAACAGTATCGATCGAGGTCGGTCCGGGGCCACAGGGCGCCGGGCCCGGCGGTCCGCGAGGGCTATTGACAGGGCACGCGGGCGCGTCAACCCTGGCGGTTGAGCCGCTACGGCGTGGGGAGGCGACGATGCCCACAGCGCGGGAGTCCTTGCTGGACGCGGCCGGTACGGCGGTGGCCGGGCGCCCCTGGCCCCTGGTGCGGATGATCGACGTGGCGGCCGTCGCCGGGGTGTCCCGGCAGACCCTCTACAACGAGTTCGGCAGCAAGGACGGGCTCGCGCGCGCCCTGGTCCGGCGCGAGGCCGACGCCTATCTGGCGGGCGTCGACCGGGCCCTGAAGCAGGCCGGGATCGAGGCCGTCGCCGAGTGGACCGTCACCGCGGCCGGCTCCAGCGCGCTCGTACGGGCCGTGCTCACCGGCTGCTGGGGCGAGCGGCTGCCGGCCCCGGTGCTCGCCGGGGTGCCCTCGTCGTCCACCGTGCCCGCGCAGCGCCGGGCCGACGGGCCGCTCCCCGGTCCCGGCGACCTGGTGAAGCTGGTCCGCGAGCGGGCCGCGGCCGCGTTCCGTTCGGCGGGGCGGCCACGGGCGGAGGCGGACCATCTGGCCCGCGACTGCGAACTGGCCGTCCGGCTCGCCCTGTCCTGTCTGCTCGCCCCCGAGGCCGAGGGCGGCGTCGTGCGCCTCGTGCGGGACGCGCTGACGCACCGCAGGGCGGGCGCCGCCGTCATCTGACGTGAACGGCCCGTCGGGGAAGCCGGGTTGAAGGGGCGAGACAGCTGCCGACGGCTCAGTGCGCCGAGCCCGACAGCTGAAGGCCGATCACACCGACGATCACGAACGAGATCGAGACGAGCTTGAGGGTGGAGACCAGGTCGTCGAGGAAGACCATGCCGTAGATCGCGGTGCCCGCCGCGCCGATGCCCGTCCACACCGCGTACGCGGGGCCCACGTCGAGCTTGCGCAGCGCGAGCGTGAGGAGCCCGAAGCTGCCGAGGGCGAAGCACGAGAATGCGATCGTCGGCCAGAGCCGGGTGAAGCCGTGCGAGAGCTTCAGGCAGACCGCGAAGCCGGTCTCGAGAATCCCCGCCACGATGACCAGCAGCCACGCCATGTGCTTGCCTCCAGCATCTTCGACTTCCGTGACCGCTTCGTACGGTTTCGATCTTGCGTCCGGCTTGGTGCGATTATGCACTTACCGTCGAGGCGCGGTCGCAAACAACGCTGAGGTCAGTCGCCCTCGCGCCGCTCCCTCGTGGCGAGCAGCCTCCGCAGTGAGTACAGACGCGCCGGATCGGCATGTCCCTGAGTGACCCACTCGTCGAGCGCGCAGTCCGGCTCGTCGTGGCTGCACGCGCGCGGACAGTTCTCCGTGCCCGGCTCCAGGTCGGGGAAGGCGTGGATGACGCGCGACGGGTCGACGTAGTGCAGACCGAAGGAGCGCACGCCCGGGGTGTCGATCACCCAGCCGCTGTCGTCGGGCAGCGGCAGCGCGAGCGCCGACGTCGTGGTGTGCCGGCCGCGGCCCGTGACCGCGTTGACATGACCCGTCGTACGCCGGCTGCCCTTCGGCACCAGCGCGTTCACCAGCGTCGTCTTGCCGACGCCGGAGTGGCCGACGAACACCGTGATCTTGCCGTCGAGCTGCTCGCGCACCCGCGCGACCGCGGCCCCGCTCTCCAGCTCGTCCCGGCTGGTGACGACGTAGGGGACGCCCAACGCCCCGTACATCTCCAGGAGTTTGCCCGGCGGGTCGAGGTCCGACTTGGTCAGGACGAGGAGCGGGTCGAGGCCGCTGTCGTACGCGGCGACGAGGCAGCGGTCGATCATGCGGGGCCGCGGCTCGGGGTCCGCGAGGGCGGTGACTATGGCGAGCTGGTCCGCGTTGGCGACGACCACGCGTTCGTACGGGTCGTCGTCGTCGGCCGTGCGGCGCAGGACAGAGGTGCGCTCCCCGATGCGGACGATGCGGGCGAGGGTGTCCTTCTTGCCGGACAGATCACCGACGACGGAGACCTGGTCGCCGACGACGGCCGCCTTGCGGCCCAGCTCGCGGGCCTTCATCGCGGTGACCGGGATGTCGTCGATGAGGACGGTGAGGCGGCCCCGGTCCACGGTCAGGACCATGCCGTCGGCGGCGTCCTCGTGCTTCGGGCGGATGTTCGTGCGCGGGCGGTTGCCCTTGCGGTTGGGGCGGACGCGGATGTCGTCCTCGTCGGGGTTCTTGCCGTAACGGCGCATGATCTCGATCCGCCCGTCAGTTCCCCAGCATCCCGGCCCACAGGTCGGGGAAGTCGGGCAGGGTCTTGGCGGTCGTCCCCACGTTCTCGATCTCCACGCCCGGCACGGCGAGGCCGATGACCGCGCCCGCGGTGGCCATGCGGTGGTCGTCGTACGTGTGGAAGATCCCGCCGTGCAGTCGGCGCGGCCGGATGTGCAGGCCGTCGGCGGTCTCGGTGACGTCGCCGCCGAGCTCGTTGATCTCCTTGGTGAGCGCGGCCAGACGGTCCGTCTCGTGCAGGCGCAGGTGCGCCACGCCCCGGAGCGTGGAGGGGGAGTCGGCGAGGGCCGCGACGGCCGCGATGCCGGGCGTCAGCTCGCCGACCTCGCTCAGGTCCACGTCGATGCCGTGGATCGCGCCGGATCCGGTGAACTCAAGGCCCTGCCCGGTCAGTTCGCAGGAGCCGCCCATCAGCGTGAAGATCTCGCGCAGCCGGTCGCCGGGCTGCGTCGTGCGCTCCGGCCAGTCGGGGACGGTGACCTTGCCGCCGGTGACGAGGGCCGCGGCCAGGAACGGCTGGGCGTTCGACAGGTCGGGCTCCACCGTCAGGTCGCGGCCGAGCAGGGCGCCCGAGGTGACGCGCCAGACGTTCGGCTCGCCGCCGGACTCCGGGGTGTCGACCTGGGCGCCGACCGTGCGCAGCATGTCGACCGTCATCCGGATGTGCGGCATCGAGGGCAGCGGGCCGCCGACGTGCCGCACCTCGACCCCCTGGTTGAAGCGCGGCGCGGACAGCAGGAGGGCGCTGACGAACTGCGACGAGGAGGACGCGTCGATCTCGACCCGGCCGCCGTCGAGGGCGCCGGTGCCGTGCACGGTCATCGGGAGCGCGCCGCGGCTGTCGTCGTCGATCCGGGCACCGAGCCCGCGCAGCGCGTCGATCACGCCGTTCAGCGGCCGCTCGTACGAACGGGGGTCGCCGTCGAAGCGCACCGATCCGTCGGCGAGCGCCGCGACCGGGGGCAGGAAGCGCATCACCGTGCCGGCGTTGCCCACGTCGACCGTGGCCGGGCCGTGCAGCCCCGAAGGGATGACGCGCCAGGCCTCGCCGGAACCGTCCGGGCCCACGCCCTCCTCGATGCCGACGCCCATGGCGCGCAGGGCGGCCGCCATCAGGAGCGTGTCGCGCGAGCGCAGCGGGCGGCGCAGCCAGCCGGGCTCGGCGGCGAGCGCGGCCAGGACGAGCGCGCGGTTGGTGACCGACTTCGACCCCGGCACATGGACCGTCGCGAAGACGGGGCCGCTCGCGTGCGGGGCGGGCCAGAGAGAGGTGTGCGCGGGGATTTCGGTCATGCCTTTACTTTAGTGGGCTCAGGCGATCGGGCCGGATCACGAGCCCCCGCGCCGCCGAGCAGAGGGTCACAGTCCGAGCAGCCAGCGGCCCCCGCCGAGCAGCGCGCACAGTGAGACGGCGTGGAAGAAGAACAGCCACATCCCCGCCGGCACGTGCGTGAGCCGCGACAGCTGGTCCGCGTCGGAGTCCCCGGCCCCGCCCCGCCTGCGCTTGCTCTGCAGCTCGAACGCGGGCCGCACGCCGCCCAGCAGCAGGAACCACACGACGACGTAGGCGAACGCGCCCTGCACCTGCGGTCCCGCCAGCCAGGACACGAGCACGAAGAGGCCGCCGGTCAGGAGCACGGACAGCGCGCCGTACGCGTTCCTGATCATCACGAGCAGCGCCAGGAGCAGGGCCGTGGCCAGCCACAGGAGGGCCGTGATGTGCCCGGCGGCGAGCAGCGCCGCGCCGCCGAGGCCGAGGAGCGGGGGAGCGGTGTAGCCGGCCGCCGCGGTCAGGATCATGCCCAGGCCCGACGGCTTGCCACGGCTGACCGTGAGGCCGCTGGTGTCCGAGTGCAGCCTGATGCCGTCGAGACGGCGCCCGCTGAGCAGGGCCACGATGCCGTGCCCGCCCTCGTGGGCGATGGTGATCGCGTTGCGGGACAGCCGCCATATGTTGTGCGGGACGATCACGGCGAGCGCGGCCGCCGCTGTGGCGAACACCACCCACTGATCAGGGTCGGACTGGCTGCCGAAGACCCGGTCCCACAGGTCGGCGGCGCCGCTGCTCGCGGTGACGTACATGGTTGGAGCGGCTCCCTCTGGCGGGCCAGTATCTGGCACTGTGGCACGTATGTGCGGACGGTATGCATCGAGTCGTAGGCCCGAGGATCTCGCAGGAATCTTTGAGATCGAGAAGTGGGAGCCCGAGGAGACCCTCGCGCCCGACTTCAACGTGGCCCCGACCAAGGAGGTCTACGCGGTCCTCGACCGCCCTGTGAAGGACGCCGCCGACCCGAATCCGGTTCGCCAGCTGCGCACGCTCAAGTGGGGCCTCGTGCCGTCGTGGGCGAAGACCCCCGAGGGCGGCGCCCGGATGATCAACGCCCGCGCCGAGACGGTGTCCGAGAAGCCCTCGTACCGCCGCGCCTTCTCGAGCCGCCGCTGCATCCTGCCCGCCGACGGCTACTACGAGTGGGTCACCGGCGTCGGCGAGCGCGACCTGGAGGTCGAGGGCAAGAAGAAGCGGCCGCGCAAGCAGCCCTACTTCGTCACGCCCGCCGACGGCTCCGTCTTCGCGATGGCGGGCCTGTACGAGTTCTGGCGCGACCGCACCCTGCCCGACGAGCACCCCCTCGCCTGGTGGGTGACCTGCACGGTCATCACCACCGAGGCGGAGACCGCGCCGCTCGCCGTCGCCCCCGAGGAGGGGCCCAGCTCCCTCTTTGACATTCACCCCCGCATGCCGCTCATGCTCACGCCGGACCGCTGGGACGCCTGGCTCGACCCGGCGCACACCGACGTCGACGACCTGAAGTCGCTGCTCGCGCCGCCGCCGGAGGGCCTGATGCGGGCCTACCCCGTCTCGACCGCGGTCAGCAACGTGCGCAACAACGGGCCGGAGCTGCTCAAGGAGCTGGAGGGGCCCGAGGAGGGCACACTCTTCTGACGTGACCAAGAACGTGACCAAGAACACGACCACGAGCGCCGCCGGGCCCGCCGCGAAGACCGAGATCGTCGAGACCGGCGCGGGTGAGGCCCGCATCACCTGGCACCCGGCCCCCGCGAAGAAGGCCCGCCTCGTCCTGGCCCTCAGCCATGGCGCCGGCGGCGGCATCGAGGCGCGCGACCTGAAGGCCGTCGCCGCCGAGCTGCCCGCACACGGAGTGACCGTCGCCCTCGTCGAGCAGCCGTGGCGGGTGGCCGGCAAGAAGGTGGCGCCCGCGCCGAAGACCCTGGACGTCGGCTGGCGCGGGGTGTGGCCCGCCCTGGAGAAGCCGGGACTCCCGGTCGTATCGGGCGGGCGCAGCGCGGGCGCGCGCGTGGCGTGCCGCACGGCGCGGGAACTAGGCGCGGCCGCCGTCCTCGCCCTGAGCTTCCCGCTCCACCCGCCGGGCCGCCCCGAGAAGTCCCGCGCCGACGAACTCCTCGGCGCCGGGGTCCCCGCCCTCGTCGTCCAGGGCGGCAACGACCCCTTCGGCAAGCCCGCCGAATTCCCCGGATCCACCGCGTACGAGCTCGTCGAAATCCCTTACGGGGACCACGGGTTCGCGGTGCCCAAGCGGGCGGACATCGGCCAGGACGAGGCCGTGGCACTCATCGTGGACGCCGTCGTGAAGTGGGCCGGATCACTCGCGTAACACCCGGGAATGTTGCGGCCCGGGCGTCTGTTGTCGGGAACAGACGGTACGAGAGTGCTGTCGAAGACTTGCGAGAGATCACGCGTTGTCACGAGTGCTTACGAGAGGAAGTCCGCCGCATGGGTTCGACCATCTGCCCGAGCCGCAGCAGCGCCGCTGACCTGGAGTGGAGCGTGCTGCACGCGGCGAAGACCGCCCCCATTCGGACGGCGGGCGGAGCAGATCGCCAGGCCGCTGAGACCGATGGTCGTCTATTCTCCGATTCGAGTGGGGTCTCCTTCGGCCCCGCCACGTCGTTGGAGGAGGTGGGTCCGGTCACTGGCACCGACGCAGGGACCGAACACGGCCAGGCGGAAGAGCCTGAGGAGACCGCCGCGGAGCGCAGCCTGCGCTTCGAGCGCGACGCGCTCACGTTCCTCGACCAGATGTACTCGGCCGCGCTGCGCATGACGCGCAACCCGGCGGACGCCGAGGACCTGGTGCAGGAGACCTACGCGAAGGCGTACGCGTCGTTCCACCAGTTCCGCGAGGGCACGAACCTCAAGGCGTGGCTGTACCGCATCCTCACGAACACCTTCATCAACTCGTACCGTAAGAAGCAGCGCGAGCCCCAGCGCAGTGCCGCCGAGGAGATCGAGGACTGGCAGCTGGCGCGTGCCGAGTCGCACATGTCGACCGGCCTGCGGTCCGCAGAGTCGCAGGCGCTCGACCACCTGCCCGACTCGGACGTGAAGTCGGCGCTCCAGGCGATCCCCGAGGAGTTCCGCATCGCGGTCTATCTCGCCGACGTCGAGGGCTTTGCGTACAAGGAGATCGCGGACATCATGGGGACACCCATCGGGACGGTGATGTCCCGGCTCCACCGAGGCCGTCGCCAGCTGCGCGGAATGCTCGAGGACTACGCCCGCGACCGCGGACTGGTCCCGGCCGGCGCCGGGGAGTCGAACGAAGCGAAAGGCTCGGGCTCATGAGCTGCGGCGAGCACCACGAGACGGACTGCAGTGAGGTCCTCGACCATCTCTACGAGTTCCTCGATCACGAGATGCCGGACAGTGACTGCACGAAGTTCGAGACGCACTTCGAGGAGTGCTCTCCGTGCCTCGAGAAGTACGGCCTCGAGCAGGCCGTGAAGAAGCTGGTCAAGCGGTGCTGCGGCCAGGACGACGTACCGAGCGACCTGCGGTCGAAGGTCATGGGCCGCATCGACCTGATCCGGTCGGGGCAGGCCGTGCCCGACCAGGACGTGACGGCGTCGGCCCCCAAGCTGCGGGAAGCCTGAGACCACGGCCGCGAGGCCGAGCGGTGATGAGCGGGACGTGACGGCGATACGTCACGTCCCGCCGCCGTTCCCCGCCCCCGTCACCCGAATGAACTAATCCGCCGTCGGGTGGCCCGGGGAATCCTCGCGATGGCGCCCGCGCGCCCTCCCCACCGCTCTATTCTCCGGAACCTGAAGCGGGATCACGGGGAGGGGGGGGTCGGTATGCGCACGGTTTCGCCAGTGGCCCTCGGCTATGTCCTGTGCGTGGCCGGCGGCGCCCTCGCGTGCCTGGCCCCCGCCGCGGGCCCGGCCACACCCTGGCCCGCCGTCGGACTCCTCGCCGTCCTCTACACGGGCTGCGAACACGCGGGCCAGTGCCGCGTGATCGGGCGGCGCGTCCCCAAGGGCATGGGCACCTTCTTCCCGGTCCTGCTCGCCGGAGCGTTCCTCCTGCCGCCGGCGGCGGCCGCCCTCGTCGCCGTGCCCGGCACGCTCGTCGCGAGGACGGACCGCCGCCCGGCCGGCCTGCGCCGCGTCTGGCGCGCCGCCCAGCTCGCCCTCGCCACCTGGGCCGCCGCCCGCGTCCACGCAGCGCTCGGCGGCACCGCGGCGGTGTCGGCGCCCCACTTCCCGTACGCGCTCGTGCCCGCCGGAGCGGCCGTCCTCGTCTTCTGCGCCGTCCTCGCCCTGCTCGACGGCGGCATCCTCGCCACCGCCGAACGCGTCCCGCTGCGCGCCGCCTGGCGCGGCCTCTTGCCGAGCGCCCTCGGACCCGTCGCCGTGCACGGCCTCGCGGGCCTCATGATGGCCGTCCTGTGGCGCAGCCCGTACGGCCCGTTCGCCGCGCTGCTCGTGCTGCTGCCGATGTACATCTCCTGCTGGGTGTTCGCCCAGTACCACCGCGAGCGCGCCGCCCACCAGGAGACGATCCGGGCCCTCGTACAGGCCGTCGACATCAAGGACGGATACACGCGCGGCCACAGCGAGCGGGTCGGCCGGGCGTCCATGATGATCGCCCGCGAACTCGGCATGGCGGACGAGCGCGCCGAGGTCCTGCGGTTCGCCGGGATCCTGCACGACGTCGGCAAACTCGGCGTCCCCACCCGCCTGTTGCGCAAGGACGGCCCGCTGACCCCCGAGGAGCGGCGCATCATCGAACTGCACCCCGAGTACGGGCACGAGATGGTGCGCGGCATCGGGTTCCTGGGGGAGGCGCGGGCGGCGATCCTGCATCACCACGAGCGGATGGACGGCAGCGGGTACCCCTACGGGCTCACGGGGGCACAGATCCCGGAGTTCGCGCGGGTGGTGGCGGTGGCGGACGCGTTCGACGCGATGACGTCCACCCGGTCCTACTCGCGGGCGCGGCCCGTCGACGTCGCCCTCGCCGAGCTGTCCCGGTGCGCGGGCGCACAGTTCGACCCGCTGATGGTCGGGGCGCTGGTGCGGGCGCTCGGGCGGCACGGATGGAACCCCGCCGTGACCGCCGACGAGGCCGCCGGACAGATGCCCGGGCCCCGCGTCGCGCGGCGGGCGGCCTCGCGGTGACGTGGACGCGGTCCCCGGGCCCGGGGAGCGGCCGGGCGCGCACCACGATCGCGGCCGTCCACGGCCTCGCCGTCGTGCTCACCGCCGTCTGTCTGGGCGCCACCCTCTGGAACGGCCTGGAGGAACCCGGGACGGCGCTCGCCTTCGGCGTGCTCATCGCCGTCGGTGAACTCGCGCGCTGGGGGGCACCCGGAAGGGACCGGGAGCCCGCGCCACTGGGGGTCGCCGGCGCGCTCGCGTACGCGCTCCTCGGGGAGACGGCGGGGCAGGCGACGCATCACGGAGCGCTCCAGGTCGTCGCCGTCTGCGTCGCGGCCGCGCTCGTCGGCTCCGTCCCGCATCTCGCGGTCGGGCGCGGGCCGTCCGCCGACCACATGGCGCGGCGCGTCCTCACCGTCACCTTCGCCGCCGTCTGCTTCCAACCCCTGTACAACGAGGGCAGGTTCGGCGCCTGGCTCGGCGACGGCGCGGCCTACGCGCTGCTGCTCGTCGGGCTGCTCGTCCTGACCGCTCTGTGCGACGCCGTCCTCGCCGCGGCCATGGCGCACGCTCGTACCGGCTGGCCGTTCGGGCCGCTGCTCAGGGACGAGCTGCGGGCCATGAGCGGCATCGGCTCCGCGGTGTGCGCCACCGGCGCCGTCATCGCCCTCGCCGTGGCCGTCGCCGGGCTGTGGGCGCTGCCCGTCTTCTGCCTGCCCCTCCTCCTGACCCAGCTCGCCTTCCGCCGGTACGCCGCCGTGCGGACCACGTACCGGCAGACGATCGCCTCGCTGGCCCGCGCCACCGAGATCGCCGGCTACACGCCCCAGGGCCACGCCCTGCGCGTCGCGGCGCTCAGCCGCGCCGTGGGCCGTGAGCTGGGGCTCTCCGAGCCCGACCTCACCGTCCTGGAGTACGCGGCCCTCATGCACGACATCGGGCAGCTGTCCCTCGTCGACCCCGTGGCCGAGGGCGCCACCGCCGCCCTGCCCGCCCAGGAGCAGCGCCGGATCGCGCTGCTCGGCGGGGCCGTCGTGCGCCAGACAGGCGTGGACGCCGAGGTCGCCGTCGTCGTCGAGCGCCAGGCCGACCCCTACCGTGAGCAGCCCCTCACCGCGCGCATCGTCCGCACCGCCAACGCATACGACGAGATGGCCCGGGGAGAAGGCCCCCAGGGCCCCCTCACCGCCCTGGAGCGACTGCGTCTGGCCACGGGGCGCGACTACCAGCCCGATGTGGTGGAATCGCTGGCCAGGGTCGTGTCGAGGGGCGGGGTGACCCTGCCCCCAGCTGGGTAACCCATGGGTAATGAGCGGCTCTGCGGCCGCACGTGGTTGGATGCGAAGAAGAGGATGTCCGGGGGCTCAGGCCCCGGCCGTGCTCCTCGGGGGAAGGCCTCCCGAGGGCACCGTCCCCCGGACCGACAGGCGGGAATGCAGGCGGGAATCGTGAGGATCTTCGGCAAGGGACGGCACCGGCCCTCCGCCTCATGGCGGCAGGCCACCGATCGGGCGTTCACGCTCATCGGCGACGGCCGGTACGAGGACGCCGGGGCCCTGCTCACCCGGGCCGCCGACCTCGAGCCGTGGCTGTCCGAGTCCTGGTTCAACCTCGCGCTGCTGCACAAGTTCCGGCACGACTGGGAGCAGGCGCGGGCCGCGGGCCTGCGCGCGGTCGCCCTCCTGGACCGCGAGAGCGGCGCCCCCGACTGGTGGAACGTGGGCATCGCGGCCACCGCCCTGCAGGACTGGCCGCTGGCACGGCGGGCCTGGCAGGCGTACGGACTGAAGGTGCCGGGCGGCGCGACCGCCGCCGGCGAGCCGACCGGCATGGACCTGGGCAGCGCCGCCGTGCGGCTGTCGCCGGAGGGCGAGGCCGAGGTGGTGTGGGGGCGCAGGCTCGACCCCGCCCGCATGGAGGTCCTGTCCATCCCGCTGCCCTCCTCCGGGCGGCGCTGGGGCGAGGTCGTACTGCACGACGGCGTGCCCCACGGGGAGCGGACGACGGCCATCGGGCACTCGTACCCCGTCTTCGACGAGATCGAGCTGTGGGCTCCCTCGCCCGTCCCCACCTGGGTCGTTCTCCTGGAGGCGGCGACCGAGGCCGACCGGGACGCCCTGGAGCAGCTCGCCTCCGACGCCGGGTTCGCCGCCGAGGACTGGTCGTCCTCCGTGCGGCTGCTGTGCCGGATGTGCTCCGAGTCGCGGATGCCGTCCGACGAGGGCGACGGCGAGCACCTGGACCCGCACGACCACAGCGAGCCCGGACATCCGGGGCCGCTCGGTCACCGCACGGACGGTCAGCTGTGGGTGCCCGAGCGCGAGTGCGGTGTCGCGGCGCCCGCGGCGCTGGTGCGGGGGCTGCTCGACGGCTGGGTCGCGGACAGCCCGGACTCCAGGGACTGGCGGGACCTTGAAGAGGTCTGCTGACCGGTCCCCGTAGGCTGTACCCCGGAAAATTTGTCGTAGCAGGTACCGGAAGGCGTACGTCGGACATGGCGCAGCAGGACACCGAGCACGAGCACGCCGGAGTGCTCCCCGTGGACGACGAGGGCTTCGTCCTCGACACCGAGGACAACGCCGCCCGCGAGGAGGCCGCCGTCGCGCGCGGCACGTCGCGGCCGATCACCGTCGTCGGGAACCCCGTCCTGCACAAGGAGTGCAAGGACGTCACCGAGTTCGGTGACGAGCTCGCGCAGCTGGTCGACGACATGTTCGCCAGCCAGCGCACCGCGGAGGGCGTGGGCCTCGCCGCCAACCAGATCGGCGTCGACCTGAAGGTCTTCGTCTACGACTGCCCGGACGACGACGGGGCGCGCCACACCGGCGTGGTCTGCAACCCGGTGCTCCAGGAGCTGCCCGCGGACCGGCGCCGCCTCGACGACTCGAACGAGGGCTGCCTGTCCGTGCCGACGGCGTACGCGCCGCTCGCGCGTCCCGACTACGCGGTGGTGACCGGGCAGGACGAGAAGGGCAACCCGATCAAGGTCCGCGGCACGGGCTACTTCGCGCGCTGCCTCCAGCACGAGACGGACCACCTGTACGGGTACCTGTACATCGACCGCCTCTCCAAGCGCGAGCGCAAGGACGCCCTGAAGCAGATGGCCGAGGGCACCCCGCGCTACGAGGTCGTCTCCAACGACTGAGCGGGAAGGGCCTGTTGGGCCACGAGCGCACCCGAGTGACACCCGAGCGGCGGGGGGGCCCGGTGGCCACAGGCCCGGCGCCGCCCGCGGGGTGGGGGGCCCGCGCCCCCCCCCCGGGGGGGGGGGGGGGCCGCGCACCCCCCCAAAA
>NZ_JBSHLM010000014.1:274660-306508 GCF_053644375.1 Streptomyces sp. NPDC055400
TGTGTCCCCCTCAACTGCTTGCTCGCGTGGGGCGTGTGGCCCCCCTCCCCCACGCGCGCCCCCCCCCCGGGGGGCCCCCCATGTCACACCCGCCCCCCCCCGCCGCTCGCGTGTTCGGGGCCCGGACCACCCCTGCGGTCAGGTGTGCGAGCCGGATCAGCCGCAGATGATCCAAAATCAGTCATCTAAGGGGACTTTTCCGGCGCGTGGGGGGAGTGAGGGGAGCAAATCCGTTCCCAGAACGGTCAGTTGTAGTGCTGAATAGAAAGTGCGGGGATACGCAACGGCGCGCGCCCGGCACAGCACAGGGGCGCACGCCACCAGGCGGCTGAGAGGGGTTTGTTCGTGCCTGCTTTCTCGCACAGCACTTCACGGACTCGGTTGCAGTCACAGACACAGACGCAGACAGCGGTCCCACCGGCGCTGGCACTACCGGTGATCGAGGAGGCGTTTCCTCGCAACCTGCATCCGTATTGGCCGAAGCTTCAGGAGAAGACGCGGTCCTGGCTGCTCCAAAAGCGGCTCATGTCGCCCGACAAGGTGGAGAAATATGCCGATGGCCTTTGCTACACCGACCTCATGGCGGGCTACTACATAGGAGCCCCCGACGACCTCCTCTCCGCGATTTGCGACTACAGCGCGTGGTTCTTCGTCTGGGACGACCGCCACGACCGCGACGTGATCCACGGCCGGGCCGGTGCCTGGCGACGCCTCGCCGTCCAGCTCCACGCGGCACTTGAGGCACCTCAGCTCCATCTGCACCACAAGGACCCACTGGTTGCGGGGTTCGCCGACAGTGTGCTCCGACTGAACGGCTCCCTCACCCGTTCATGGAACGCCCGGTTCGCCCGCCACTTCCACGTGGTGATCGACGCCTACGACCAGGAATTTAGGAACCGGACCTCGGGGACGGTGCCTTCGGTCGAGGAGTACATCGAACTCCGAAGGAACACCTTCGCGCACTGGATATGGCTCGATCTCCTCGAGCCGACCGCACAGTACGAGCTCCCGGAACAGGTGCGCGAAAGCCCCGCATACCGGCGTGCCGCGCTCGCGTGCCAGGATTTCGCCGCGTGGTACAACGACCTGTGCTCACTGCCCAAGGAACTCGCGGGCGATGAACTCCACAACCTCGGGATAAGCCTCATCCAGCACGAGGGTCTTTCCGTCGAGGAGGCCGTGGAAGAAGTCCGCCGAAGGGTTCTCGGATGCATTTCTGAATTCCTGGTCGCGGAGCCGGAAGTTCTGCGGATGGCGAACGACGCGGCCGACGGGACTTTAGCGGGCGAGAGCCTCGCCCGGGCCATCAGGTCATGCGTCTCCAATATGCGGAACTGGTTCAGTTCCGTGTACTGGTTCCACCACGAGTCGGGCCGCTACCAGGTGGACAGCTGGGACGACCGCGCCACTCCTCCGTACATCAGCGACCAGGCAGGTGACGAATGACCGTCGAATCGGCAGAATCCCCGGCTCCGGCCGTCGCGGAGCCCGGCGAGCGGCGTACGCCGCCGTACGCCGGCGGCGGCGCGCCCCTCCTCGGGCACGCCTGGAACCTCGTGCGCGACCCCCTCGCCTTCGTGGCCTCACTGCGCGGCCACGGCGACCTGGTCCGCCTCAGGCTCGGCCCGAAGACGGCGTACGCGGTCTGCGACCCCGACCTCGTGGCCGAGCTCCTCAAGAGCCCCGACTACATGGTCGGCGGCCCTCTCTGGGAGACCCTCGGGGTCCTCCTCGGCAAGGGTGTGGCGACCAGCAATGGGCCGACGCACCGGCGCCAGCGGCGCACCATCCAGCCCGCGTTCCGGACCGACCGCATCGCCGACTACGCGAGGGTGATGGAGGAGGAGGCGCGCGCCATGGCGGCGCGCTGGAAGCCGGGCGACACGGTCGACATCGGCGCCGAGGTGTTCCGCACCGCGGTGCGGATCGTCGCCCGCTCCGTCCTGCATGTCGACTCGGTCGACGAGCGCGCCGACCGGCTCAGCGCCTCGCTCCACACGGTCTTCAGTGGCCTGTACCGGCGCATGGTCCTGTCCGTCGGACCCTTCTACCGGCTGCCGCTTCCGGCCAATCGCCGATTCGAGCGGGCGTTGGCCGATTTGCATCGGCTGGTGGACGAGATCATTGCCGAGCGGCGCGCGTCCGGCGTCAATCCGGGTGACCTGCTCGCGGCATTGCTCGGCGCCGAGGACGAGAATGGCGAAACCGTCGGCGAGCAGGAGGTGCACGACCAGGTCGTCTCCCTCGTCGTGGCCGGCGCGGAGAATGTGGCGTCGACCCTCACGTGGACGTTCCAGCTCCTCGCGGAAAACCCCGGGCAGGAAAGCCGGTTGCACGACGAGGTTGAATCTGTGACGGGTGGCCGTCCCGTTGCATTTGCCGACCTCAAAGGCCTCGTGCATACCCGCAATGTCATCACGGAGGCGATGCGCATACGGCCCGCCGTATGGATATTGACGCGGCAGGCCGCCGTGGATACCGAGCTCGGCGGCTATCACATTCCGGCCGGTGCGGACATCGTCTACAGCCCGTATGCGATGCAGCGCGATCCGCGGTCCTTCCCGGACCATCTGGAGTTCGACCCCGACCGCTGGCTGCCGGAACGCGCGGCGGAAAGCCGGCAGAGCGCGATGATGCCGTTCAGCGTCGGCAACCGGAAGTGCCCCGGCGATCACTTCAGCATGGCTGAACTGGCCATCATCCTGGCCACTGTGACGCCCCGCTGGCGGCTGGTTCCGGTCGCGGAGACGGACAGCACGGCCCGCATCGGGATCACGCTCCAGCCCAGGCGGGCGCTGCTGCGGGTCGAGGCGCGCTGACCCGCAGACCAGGTTTTCCGGGGGCCGCCACCGGCCCCCGGAAAACCTGGGGCGGTACGTCAACAGGCTGCTGATACTGGCGCGATGAGCAGATTCGTAGGAGTCGTCGTCATCGCCCGGGACGCCCGTGACGTGATGGAGCCACTGACCCGTCCCGATGACGACCGCGAGTGGCACCAGTGCTTCACCCCCGCCGAGGTCGGCATGTCGGACGCCTGGACCGTCGAGTTCATACGCCGCAACTGGGACGGGCTTCTCGCCCATCTGGAGGCGCTGCCCTGGCCGCGGCCCGAGACGGTGCAGGTGCTCATCGGAGGGGAGGACGACGACTGCTTCGGCCTGTGGATGATGTACGGCGGCAGGCTCGTCGAGGTCCCGCTGCCGCACACGCTGCGCGACCCTGACGGCTGCGACGTCACCGGCATGCTCACGCGGACCGACGCTCGGCCTGCGAAGCACTGACGGCGCGCACCCGGAACGTCCGCCTGAAGGCGTTGGGCGTCGTGCCGAGCGCCTTCATGAACTGATGCCGCATCGCCGCCGCGTTGCCGAAGCCGGTGCGCCCGGCGATCGCCTCCACCGTCTCGTCCGTTCCCTCCAGCAACTCCTGTGCCAGCAGCACCCGTTGGCGAAGGAGCCAGCGGTACGGCGTCGTCCCGGTCTCCTGCTGGAAGCGGCGCGCGAAGGTGCGCGGCGACATGTGGGCGCGCGCCGCGAGCTCCTCGACCGTGAGCGCCTCGTCCAGATGGGCCTCCATCCAGGCCAGTACGCCCCCCACGGTGTCGCAGGGAGTGACGGGCAGCGGCCGCTCCACGTACTGCGCCTGGCCGCCGTCGCGGTGCGGCGGGACCACCATGCGGCGGGCGATGGCGTTGGCGACCTCGGAGCCGTGCTCCGTGCGGACGATGTGCAGGCAGGCATCGATGCCGGCGGCGGTGCCCGCCGAGGTGATGACCGGCCCCTCGTCCACGTACAGGACGTCGGGGTCGACGCGGGTGCGCGGGTGGCGCAACGCCAGTTCGGCCGCGTACCGCCAGTGCACCGCGCAGCGCCGCCCGTCGAGCAGCCCGGCCGCGCCGAGCACGAAGACGCCCGAGCAGACGCTGAGCACCCGGGCGCCCCGGTCCACGGCCCGCCGCAGGGCGTCGAGCAGCTCCGGCGGATACGAGCCGGGCATGCTCGCGGCCGGTACGGCGATGAGGTCGGCCTCGTCGAGCCGGTCGAGGCCGTACGGGGTCGAGATCGTGAACCCGGCGTGCGTGGAGAGCGTCGGACCGGCTGCGGAGGCGACCGCGAAGTCGTAGACCGGCAGCCCCTCGTCACTCCTGTCGAGCCCGAACACCTCGCACACCACGCCGAGTTCGAACGGGTGCACCCCGTCGAGCAGTACTGCGGCGACGTTGTTCAGCATGTTCTTCAGTGTGCCGCAGAGTTGGCAGTAATTCGAGGGTTGGTGACAGTCCTGCCACTGCCGCGACGGGCTGTACGGCGCGAGAGTAGAGGCATGAACACAGCGATGAACTACCTCACCGTCCTGGTCGTCCTCCTCCTCCTCGCCGCCCCGTCGCTGTACGGCATGGCCCACGACCGCCGTATCGACCGCCAGATCGCGAAGGCGCGGCGCGAGGCCGAAGGGACCTCACGCCGCGCCGGGTTCGCCAAGGCCGCCTAGAAGTCCTCGTCGAAGCCGACCGAGCCCTCGACGGCGACCTGGTACGCCGACGGCCGGCGCTCGAAGAAGTTCGTCAGTTCCTGGACGCCCTGGAGCTCCATGAAGGAGAAGGGGTTCTCCGAGCCGTAGACCGGCGCGAAGCCGAGGCGCTGGAGACGCTGGTCGGCGACGCACTCCAGGTACTGGCGCATCGAGTCCGTGTTCATCCCGGGCAGGCCCTCACCGCACAGGTCGCGGGCGAACTGGAGCTCGGCCTCGACCGCCTCGCGCAGCATCGCGGTGACCTGCTCCTGGAGCCGGTCGTCGAACAGGTCCGGCTCCTCCTTGCGGACGGTGTCGACGACCTCGAACGCGAACGACATGTGCATCGTCTCGTCGCGGAACACCCAGTTCGTGCCGGTCGCGAGGCCGTGCAGCAGCCCGCGGCTGCGGAACCAGTACACGTAGGCGAACGCCCCGTAGAAGAACAGTCCCTCGATGCACGCCGCGAAGCAGATCAGGTTGAGGAGGAAGCGGCGGCGGTCCGCCTTCGTCTCCAGGCGGTCCAGCTTCTCGACCGAGTCCATCCACTTGAAGCAGAACTCCGCCTTCTCGCGGATGGACGGGATCTCCTCGACCGCGTCGAACGCGGCCGCGCGGTCCTCCGGGTCGGGCAGGTAGGTGTCCAGGAGGGTCAGGTAGAACTGGACGTGCACGGCCTCCTCGAAGAGCTGGCGCGACAGATACAGGCGCGCCTCGGGGGAGTTGATGTGCTTGTACAGCGTCAGGACCAGGTTGTTCGAGACGATCGAGTCACCCGTCGCGAAGAACGCGACCAGGCGGCCGATCATGTGCTGCTCGCCCGGCGAGAGCTTCGCGAGGTCGGCGACGTCCGAGTGGAGGTCGACCTCCTCGACGGTCCAGGTGTTCTTGATCGCGTCCCGGTAGCGCTCGTAGAAGTCCGGGTAGCGCATGGGGCGCAGGGTCAGCTCGAAGCCCGGGTCGAGCAGGTTCTTCTCGGTCTTGTCGGTCGGGGTGGACATTACTGGCAGGCCTCGCAGGACTCGGGGTTTTCGAGGGAGCAGGCGACGGCCTCGGGGTCGGCGGCCTGCTGGACGGGGACGGGGGCGGCGGACGCCGCGCGGGCGATCCGCGTCGCCGGGCGCGAGCGCAGGTAGTACGTCGTCTTCAGACCCGACTTCCAGGCGTACGCGTACATCGACGAGAGCTTGCCGATGGTGGGCGTCTCCAGGAACAGGTTCAGGGACTGCGCCTGGTCGAGGAACGGCGTACGGGCCGCCGCCATGTCGATCAGACCGCGCTGCGGGATCTCCCACGCCGTGCGGTACAGCTCGCGCACCTCGGCCGGGATCCAGCCGAAGCCCTGCACGGAGCCGCTGGACTCGCGCAGCGCCTCGCGGGTCTGCGCGTCCCACACGCCGAGCCGCTTGAGCTCCGCCACCAGGTAGGAGTTGACCTGGAGGAACTCGCCGGAGAGCGTCTCGCGCTTGAACAGGTTGGAGACCTGCGGCTCGATGCACTCGTAGACGCCCGCGATGGACGCGATCGTGGCGGTGGGCGCGATGGCGAGGAGCAGGGAGTTGCGCATCCCGGTGGCGGCGATGCGCTCGCGCAGCGCGGCCCAGCGCTGTGGCCAGGTCAGCTCGACGCCGTAGTGGTCGGGGTGCAGCACGCCGCGCGCGGTACGCGTCTTCTCCCAGGCCGGCAGCGGGCCATTGCGCTCGGCGAGGTCGGCGGACGCCTCGTACGCGGCGAGCATGATGCGCTCGGCGATCCGCGTGGACAGGGCCTTCGCCTCGGGAGAGTCGAAGGGCAGCTTCAGCTGGAAGAAGACGTCCTGGAGGCCCATCGCGCCGAGGCCCACCGGACGCCACTTGGCGTTGGAGCGGCCGGCCTGCTCGCTCGGGTAGAAGTTGATGTCGACGACGCGGTCGAGGAACGTGACGGCCGTGCGCACGGTCGCGTCCAGGCGCTCCCAGTCGATCTCCCCGCCGCCGGCTCCCTGCCGCACGAACGCGCCGAGGTTGACCGATCCCAGGTTGCAGACCGCGGTCTCGCCGTCGTCCGTGACCTCGAGGATCTCGGTGCACAGGTTCGAGGAGTGGACGACGTTGCCGCGCTCCGCCGTCTGGTTGGCGGTGCGGTTGGCGGCGTCCTTGAAGGTCAGCCAGCCGTTTCCGGTCTGCGCCAGGGTGCGCATCATGCGGCCGTACAGCTCGCGGGCCGGCATCGTCTTCTGCGCGAGCCCGGCGGCCTCCGCCGCGCGGTACGCGGTGTCGAACTCCTCGCCCCACAGGTCGACGAGGTCGGGCACGTCGGACGGCGAGAAGAGCGACCACGTGGCGTCGTCGGCGACGCGGCGCATGAACTCGTCCGGGATCCAGTGCGCGAGGTTGAGGTTGTGGGTGCGCCGGGCATCCTCGCCCGTGTTGTCCCGCAGCTCCAGGAACTCCTCGATGTCGGAGTGCCACGTCTCCAGGTAGACGGCCGCGGCGCCCTTGCGCCGGCCGCCCTGGTTCACGGCCGCGACGGACGCGTCGAGGGTCTTCAGGAACGGCACGATGCCGTTGGAGTGCCCGTTCGTGCCGCGGATCAGCGAACCGCGCGAGCGGATCCGCGAGTACGAGAGGCCGATGCCGCCCGCGTGCTTCGACAGGCGCGCCACCTGGTGGTAGCGGTCGTAGATGGAGTCCAGCTCGTCGAGGGGCGAGTCGAGGAGGTAGCAGGACGACATCTGCGGGTGGCGGGTGCCGGAGTTGAAGAGGGTCGGCGACGACGGCAGGTAGTCGAGGCGGCTCATCAGGCGGTACAGGGAGGCGACTTCGTCGAGCGCGCGGGCCGAGGCGTCCTCGGCGAGGCCGCACGCGACGCGCAGCATGAAGTGCTGCGGGGTCTCGACGACCTGCCGGGTGATCGGGTGGCGCAGCAGGTAACGGCTGTGCAGGGTGCGCAGTCCGAAGTAACCGAAGCGGTCGTCGGCGCCCTCGGCGACGGAGGCGGTGACGAGCGCGTCCAGGCGTTCGGCGTGCAGCCGCACGAAGTCGGCCGTGCGGTCGGCGATCAGGCCCTCGCGGTGGCCCACCGCGACGGATTCGGAGAACGAGGTGACGCCCTGCGACGCGGCCTCCTCGGCGATGCTGATCGTCAGGAGCCGGGCGGCGAGCCGCGAGTACGCCGGGTCCTCGGAGATGAGGCCCGCGGCGGCCTCGGTGGCGAGGGAGCGCAGCTCGGCGGTGATGCCGGAGTCCGCCACGGCGGACCTGCCGCGCAGTGCGGCGGCGGCGACCTTGCCCGGGTCGGTGTCCGTCAGGTCGGCGGTCAGTTCGGTCAGGGTGCGCAGCAGCGCGGTTCCCGGGGCGTCGTGCTGTTCGGGGTTCCCTGCCAGCTCTGAGGCCGGTTCGGCGGGCGCGATGGTCACGTGGAGCTCTCCCTCGCTCGGCTCTGGGCCTGACGGGGAGGAGGGCACGGGGGCATGGC
Source organism: Streptomyces sp. NPDC055400 (assembly GCF_053644375.1). Taxonomy (NCBI): domain Bacteria; kingdom Bacillati; phylum Actinomycetota; class Actinomycetes; order Kitasatosporales; family Streptomycetaceae; genus Streptomyces; species Streptomyces sp. NPDC055400. The sequence goes on from NZ_JBSHLM010000014.1 coordinate 282,629, forward strand.
GGAGCCCGCGTCACCGGCCCACTCCACGAGACCCGGACGTCGTCATCCCGGGCCGGACGGCTCGGGCAGGCTGTCGACAGGTCTTCGGACTTCACGTATGCGTGCATACGTACACCGTTGCGGGACAGTTCCGGACTTGCACCGGATTCCCCTGCGGCGACAGCGAGCACGAGCATACATCTTGTGCCGGCCTCGCATGACAGCCCCACATCTTGTGTCGGCTAGGGTTGCGGCCGAACTGGTGGCCTAGTTGGGGGAGTCGCGGTGCGAGGGCGGGGAACGGCCTGTGCCGGCGTGCTGCTGGTGCTGCTCGCCGGATGCGGCGACGGCGGGCACGGCGGGTCCGGGGCGCGCGGCGACGGGGGGAGCAAGCGGCCTTCGGCGTCCGGTGTCGACGGCACGGCGGACCCCGCGAAGGTCTTCACGGACGCAGAGTTGGGCGCCGCTCTCCTTCCGGCCCGGGCCGTCGGCAAGGGCGCGAAGGCGACCGAGACCTCCCTGGGACTCTTCGGCCGGGGATACGGGGGAGGCGACTGGGGCGCCTGCGCGGCAGGCCGGGACGCGCGCGGGGAACTGGCGCGCATGCGGGGCTCCAGCGCCGAGCGGACGGTCCGCCCGGACCCCGAGGCCGTGGGCGACGACGACCCTTTCGTCCATGAGCGCCTGGTCTCGATGCCGGCCGAGCGGGCCGGGCGCTACCTCGAACTGCGCCGCGAGCTCCACCAGGCGTGCGGCCGCGTCACCGTCGACACCGACGCCGCGCCCGTCGAGGAGCACCACGAGATCGGGCCGCTGCCGGACCTGGGCGACGAGGCGGTCCTGGAGACCACGCGGACCACGGGCGGCGACGAGTACGACGGGAGTGCGCACTACGAGGTCGAACTGCGGGTCGGCGGCGTCCTGGTGATCGTGGGGGCGGGCACGGACAGGGCCCTGACGCTGTCCTCGGCCGCCCAGGCGGCGCAGCGGGTGGGGAAGGACCTCTACGGGGCTTCATGAACCCCGGTACGGCAACGGGCCGCCGGAGGAATCCGGCGGCCCGTGCCGCGTTGGGGGACGTCGGGTCAGTGCCCGCCGGCACCCGCCGTCGCCTCCGGCAGCTTCTTCAGGACGCCCGGGTCGCCGGCGTCCGCCGTGTAGTCCGCCGCGGACGTCTCGTCGACGCCCTCAGGGGCCTTCAGCGCCTTCAGGACGAAGGTGAGGACCACCGTCACCACCACGTTCATGACGAACGCCGTGAGGCCGATGTAGCCGATCTCGCCGATGCCCGGGATCTCCTTGGCGCTGCCGCCGAAGTGCTTCTGCGTCGGCGACGCGACCCCGTACGCGGCGAGCGTGCCGTAGACCATGCCCACCGCCCAGCCGGCGAGCAGCGCCCAGCGGTGGAACCAGCGGGTGAACAGGCCGCCGACGAGGGCCGGCATGGTCTGGAGGATCCAGATGCCGCCCAGGAGCTGGAAGTTGATCGCGACGGTCTTGTCCATGGTGAGGACGAAGGCGAGCGCCCCCACCTTCACCAGGAGCGAGACCAGCTTGGAGACCTTGGTCTCCTGCTCGGGGGTGGCGTCGGGCTTGATGAAGTCCTTGTAGATGTTGCGCGTGAACAGGTTCGCCGCGGCGATGGACATGATCGCGGCGGGCACCAGCGCGCCGATGCCGATGGCCGCGAACGCGACGCCCGTGAACCAGTCGGGGAACATGTTCTCGAACAGCTGCGGGATCGCCAGCTGCCCGTTCTGCACCTTGATCCCGGCCGCGATCGCCATGAAGCCGAGCAGCGCGAGCAGGCCCAGCATCAGGGAGTACAGCGGCAGGATGGTGGTGTTGCGGCGGATCACGTTGCGGCTGCGCGAGGACAGCGTCGCCGTGATCGAGTGCGGGTACATGAAGAGCGCCAGCGCCGAGCCGAGGGCCAGCGTCGCGTACGTCCACTGCCCGGCCGGTGCCGGGGCGAGCGATCCGACCGGCTTGCCCGTCGCCGGGTTGGGCGTCGCGAACTTCTCGTTCGCCGCGTGGAAGATGGCGTCGAAGCCGCCCAGCTTGATCGGTATGTAGATGATCGCGACGGCGATGACGAGGTAGATCAGGCCGTCCTTGACGAACGCGATCAGGGCGGGGGCCCGCAGACCCGACGAGTAGGTGTACGCGGCGAGCACCGCGAACGCGATGAGCAGCGGCAGGTCCTTGATGAACCAGTTGGTCGACTCGTCGCCGCCGACACCCATCACGTCCAGGACGGCCTGGATGCCGACCAGTTGGAGCGCGATGTACGGCATCGTGGCGAGGATGCCGGTGATGGCGACGGCCAGGGACAGGCCCTTGGAGCCGAAGCGGCCGCGCACGAAGTCGGAGGTCGTCACATAGCCGTGCTTGTGCGACACCGACCACAGGCGCGGCAGGAAGGTGAAGATCAGCGGGTAGACGAGGATCGTGTAGGGCACGGCGAAGAAGCCGGCGGCGCCGGCCGCGTAGATCGCCGCCGGGACGGCCACGAAGGTATACGCCGTGTAGAGGTCGCCGCCGAGCAGGAACCAGGTGACCCAGGTGCCGAACGACCGTCCGCCCAGGCCCCATTCGTCGAGGGTCTGCTCGTTGTCGGACCTGCGCCAGCGCGCGGCCAGGAAGCCCATGACCGTGACGGCGACGAAGAAGAAGATGAAGACGCCGAGCGCGACGCCGTTGACTCCGCCGTTCATGCCTGCCCACCCGTCTTCCGGGCGCGCTGGTCACGCTGCCACAGCTTGTACGCGATCATCGTCAGCGCCGTGGAGATGAGGACCCACAGCATCTGGTACCAGTAGAAGAACGGAATACCGATGAAGGCCGGGTCGACCTTCGCGTAGGAGCTGACCCAGAGCATCGCCACGAACGGTGCGACGAGGCACAGAGCAATGACCACTCGCACCGGCGTGACCACCGGCCGTTTCACTTCAGGCACATCCGACATACGGCGGTCCGTCCCCTCGCTGATCCCGCTTATCTCATGCTTAACGTGGCGGAAATCTAGGCGACGATCTCGTCGTATGGAACCCCCGTCCGGATAACGGACAAAGCGTGGCCGACATGCCGTTCATGTGCCGACTTCTCGGTCGGCGTCAGCGGATTCGCGTGCGGCGCCCGTCAGTCCGTCGGGCGCTTGAGGCGGGCCACGAACTTGTAGCGGTCGCCCCGGTACACCGAGCGCACCCACTCGACGGGCTGTCCCGCGCCGTCCACGGAGTGCCGCGACAGCATCAGCATGGGCAGGCCCACGTCCGTGCCGAGCAGGCCCGCCTCGCGCGGGGTCGCCAGGGACGTCTCGATGGTCTCCTCGGCCTCGGCCAGGCGTACGCCGTAGACCTCGGCGAGCGCCGTGTACAGGGACGTGTACTTGACCAGGGAGCGGCGCAGCGCGGGGAAGCGCTTGGCCGACAGGTGCGTCGTCTCGATGGCCATCGGCTCGCCGCTCGCGAGGCGGAGCCGCTCGATGCGCAGGACGCGCCCGCCCGCCGTGATGTCGAGCAGCCCGGCGAGGGTGTCGTCGGCGGTCACATAGCCGATGTCCAGGAGCTGGGAGGTGGGTTCCAGGCCCTGGGCGCGCATGTCCTCGGTGTACGAGGTCAGTTGCAGTGCCTGCGAGACCTTGGGCTTGGCGACGAACGTGCCCTTGCCCTGGATGCGCTCGAGCCGGCCCTCGACGACCAGTTCCTGAAGGGCCTGGCGCACGGTCGTGCGGGAGGTGTCGAACTCGGCGGCGAGGGTGCGCTCGGGCGGGACCGGCGTGCCCGGGGGCAGCGTCTCGGTCATGTCCAGCAAGTGCCGCTTCAGGCGGTAGTACTTGGGCACACGCGCGGTGCGGCCCGCTGCGGGTGCCTCCGCCGTCGTGGCGCCGCCCGCATCGGTTCCGCTGCTGCCCGCATGGGTGCCCATGGTCCGCCTTCCCGGCTCCTGTGGTGCTGCCGTCACCGGCTCCTCCGTCTGTCGCGGCTCACATCGTGGCACGGCCCTCCCCGGGGGAGCCGTGCTCCCTCAGGTGTCGGTCCGATAACGGACGTGACAGCCCTTCTTATACACCCTTGACACCCCTAAAGGTCTAGGCCAAGCTCCGGGTACTGGTCTACACCATTAAAGACCAGGTCCCAGTCCCACGTGCAGTACCACGTCGAGTTTGTTGTGTTCGTCGTATCCGTCGTTGTGGGCGGGGGGTTGCTGGCATCCCTGAGGAGGGTGACGTGAAGCGCAGGCTCATTGCGGCTATCGGTGTCGCGGGCATGTTGGTTTCGATCGCGGCTTGTGGCAGTGGTGATGACGGCAGCACGGACAAGAAGGCCGGCGCCGACGGCTACAAGGGCCAGACGCTGACCGTGTGGGCCATGGACGGCTCCACGCCGGACACCTGGCAGAAGGACGTCACGGCGGCCTTCGAGAAGAAGACCGGCGCGAAGCTGAAGATCGAGATCCAGCAGTGGAACGGCATCCAGCAGAAGCTGACCACCGCCCTGTCCGAGGAGAACCCGCCGGACGTCTTCGAGGTCGGCAACACGCAGACCCCCGCCTACGCGAAGACCGGCGGCCTCGCCGACCTCTCCGACCTCAAGTCGTCCCTCGGCGCCGACTGGGCCGAGTCGATGAACAAGTCCGCGGTCTCGGACGGCAAGCAGTACGCCGCCCCGTGGTTCGTCGTGAACCGCGTCGTCATCTACAACAAGAAGATCTGGGCCGACGCCGGCATCAAGGACCTTCCCAAGACGCGCGACGAGTTCTACAAGGACCTCCAGACCATCGGCAAGAAGACGGACGCCGAGCCGATCTACCTGCCCGGGCAGAACTGGTACCACTTCGTCGGCCTGACCATCGGTGAGGGCGCCGAGCTCGTCAAGAAGGACGGCGACAAGTACGTCTCCAACCTGGCCGACCCCAAGGTGGGCGCCGCCATGGAGACGTACAAGAAGTTCCAGGCGCTGTCCAAGGCCCCCAAGGACAAGGACGAGGCCACCCCGCAGCAGGCCGAGGTCTTCGCCAAGGGCAAGACCGGCTCCTTCATCGGCATGGGCTGGGAGTCCGCCCTCGCCGTCAAGGCCAACCCGAAGATCGAGAAGGAGATCGGCTACTTCACCGTTCCGGGTGCCACGGCCGACAAGCCCGAGGGTGTCTTCCTCGGCGGCTCCAACCTCGCCGTCGCCGCGGGCAGCAAGAAGCAGGACCTCGCCAAGGAGTTCCTGAAGATCGCGCTCTCCGACAAGTTCGAGGGCCAGCTCGCCAAGGAAGGCGGCGTGATCCCCAACAAGGAGGCGCTGCAGTCCAACCTCAAGGGCAACGCGGCCGCCGAGGCCGCCGCTCCCGCCGCCGCCGGCGGTGGCACCACCCCGCTGATCCCGGAGTGGGCCCCGGTCGAGAACGCTCCCAACCCGGTCAAGACCTACATGACCGCGGTGCTGAAGGGTAAGTCCCCGGCCGCCGCCGCCAAGCAGGTCGAGGCCGAGTTCAACAAGCGCCTCTCGCAGAAGCAGTAAGAGAGCAACAGGCCCCGCGGGGACGGAGAGCGTCGGTGCGCCCTCCGCCCCCGCGGGGTCCACGGCGTCCCGGCAGGCCCAGAAAAGAGATGGCGAGCATGACCGTGCAGACCGAACGGCCGCCCTCCGGCCCGGCGGAGGTCCGAGAAGCGGACGGCGGGGGATCCGGCGGACCGAGAAGGCAGGCCCGCGCACGGGCCGGGGCGCTCGCGCCCTATCTGCTGCTGCTTCCCGCGGTCGCGGCCACCGTGCTGCTCCTCGGCTGGCCGCTGCTCAAGGACGGGCTCCTGTCGTTCCAGAACCTCAACATGGGGCAGCTGATCCAGCATGTCACCGAGTGGAACGGCTTCGACAACTACCAAGAGGTACTGACCAGTTCGGACTTCTGGCGGGTGACCGGACGCTCCATCGTCTTCACCCTCGTCAACGCCGTCCTGATCATGGTGATCGGCACCCTCGTCGGCCTGCTCCTCGCCCGGCTCGGCAGGCGCATGCGCGTCCTGCTCCTCGTCGGGCTCGTGCTCGCCTGGGCGATGCCCGTCGTCGCCGCGACCACCGTCTACCAGTGGCTGTTCGCGGAGCGCTTCGGCGTCGTCAACTGGGTCCTCGACCAGCTCGGCTGGCACTCCATGGCCGACTACAGCTGGACCGGCAGCCAGATGTCGACGTTCTTCGTCGTCACCGTGCTGATCGTCTGGATGTCGATCCCGTTCGTCGCGATCAACCTCTACGCCGCGACGACCACCATCCCCAAGGAGCTCTACGAAGCCGCGTCCCTCGACGGCGCCGGCCCCTGGAAGAGCTTCCTCTCGGTCACCCTGCCGTATCTGCGGCCCTTCCTCTACGCGACGACGTTCCTCGAGATCATCTGGGTCTTCAAGGCGTTCGTCCAGGTCTTCACGATCAACGGCGGCGGCCCGGACCGGCTCACCGAGATCCTGCCCGTGTACGCGTACATCGAGGGCGTCGGCAACCAGCACTTCGGCATGGGCGCGGCGATCGCCGTCCTGACGATCCTGATCCTGCTCGTGCTGACCGCCTACTACCTCCGGATCGTGCTCAAGCAAGAGGAGGACGAGCAGTGAAGCGCTCTGCTTCGTCGACGTTCCGCCGCGCCTGGCCCAATGTGACGGCCGTGATCCTGTTCATCGGCTTCGTCTTCCCGGTCTACTGGATGTTCGCCACGTCGCTCAAGCCGACCGGCGACATCATCAGCGAGAACCCCGTCTGGTTCCCGACCGACATCACGTTCGAGCACTTCAGGACGGCGTTCGGCGCCGACAACTTCTGGACGCTGGTGCGCAATTCGGTCACCGTGACCGTACTCGCGGTCGTCTTCTCGCTGGTCATCGGCCTGGCCGCGTCGTTCGCCCTCGCGCGGATGCGGTTCAAGGGCCGCCGCGGTTTCATCATCGGGTTCATGCTGGCCCAGATGGCGCCCTGGGAAGTCATGGTCATCGCGATCTACATGATCGTGCGCGACGCGTCGATGCTGAACAGCCTCGTCCCGCTGACCCTCTTCTACATGGTGATGATCCTGCCCTTCACCCTCCTCACGCTGCGCGGCTTCGTCGCCGCCGTGCCCAGGGAGCTGGAGGAGTCCGCGATGGTCGACGGCTGCACCCGCATGCAGGCCTTCCGCAGGGTGATCCTGCCGCTGCTCGCGCCCGGCCTGATGTCGACGTCGATGTTCGGCTTCATCACCGCCTGGAACGAGTTCCCGATGGTCCTCGTCCTCAACAAGTCGCCCGAAGCGCAGACGCTGCCGCTGTGGCTCTCCAGTTTCCAGACCGCGTTCGGCGACGACTGGGGTGCGACCATGGCCGCGTCCTCGCTCTTCGCGATCCCGATCCTGATCCTCTTCGTCTTCCTGCAGCGCAGGGCCGTCAGCGGCCTCACCGACGGCGCCGTGAAGGGATAACACCGCCAGATGACGACACTCACCGCACGCGGCACCGACACCCTCACCCGTGACGCGCTCACCGTCCTCCAGCCCGGCTTCACCGGCACCAGCGCCCCCGACTGGCTGCTGCGCCGGCTCGGCGAAGGCCTGGCCTCCGTCGGCCTGTTCGGCCGCAACATCGCCTCGCCCGAGCAACTCGCCGCCCTGACGGCCCAGTTGCGCGCCGAGCGCGGCGACGTCCTGGTCGCCATCGACGAGGAGGGCGGGGACGTGACCCGCCTGGAGGTGCGCTCCGGCTCCTCGTTCCCCGGAAACCACGCCCTCGGCGCCGTCGACGACGTGGAGCTCACCCGGTCCGTCGCCGCCGAGCTCGGCCGCCGCCTCGCCGCCTGCGGCGTCAACCTCAACTGGGCCCCGTCCGCGGACGTCAACTCCAACCCGGCCAACCCGGTCATCGGCGTACGGTCCTTCGGCGCCGACACCGGCCTCGTCTCGCGCCACACCGCCGCCTACGTCACCGGGCTCCAGTCCGCGGGCGTCGCCGCCTGCACCAAGCACTTCCCCGGCCACGGCGACACCGCCGTCGACTCGCACCACGACATGCCCCGCATCGACGTGGGCCTCGACGTGCTGCACGAGCGTGAACTCGCGCCGTTCCGCGCGGCGATCGAGGCCGGCACGCGCGCGGTGATGAGCGCCCACATCCTGGTCCCCGCCCTGGACCCGGACCGCCCCGCCACCCTCTCGCGCCGCATCCTCACCGGCCTGCTCCGCGAGGAGCTGGGTTACGAGGGACTGATCGTCACCGACGGCATGGAGATGCAGGCCATCTCCGCCACGTACGGCATCGAGCGCGGCAGCGTCCTCGCCATCGCGGCCGGCGCCGACGCCATCTGCGTCGGCGGCGGGCTCGCCGACGACGGCACGGTGCTGCGGCTGCGGGACGCGCTGGTCGCCGCGGTGCACGCGGGCGATCTGCCCGGGGAACGGCTCGCCGACGCCGCGGCGCGGGTGCGCTCGCTCGCCCGGTGGGCCACGGCGGCGGGCGCGGCCGAGCACGCGGGGGGCGTGCCCGACACCGGGATCGGACTGGTCGCGGCGCGGCGGGCGGTGACCGTCACGCGCGGTGAGCACGCGGCCCCCGTCACCGAGGCCCCGTACGTCGCGGCCTTCACGCCCGTCGCCAATATCGCCGTGGGCGACGAGACGCCGTGGGGTGTGGCCGCCGAACTGGAGCGGCTGCTGCCCGGCACGGAGACCGGCAGTTTCTCCGGCGCGGACGCGGGCGCCGCCGCCCTGGCCGCGGCGGGGGACCGCCGCATCGTCGCCGTGGTCCGCGACGCCCACCGCCACGCGTGGATGGCTCGGTCGCTGGACACGCTCCTCGCGGCCCGCCCCGACACGGTCGTGGTCGAGATGGGCGTACCGCAGGCGCCGCCCCGGGGAGCCCTCCACGTGGCGACACACGGCGCGGCCCGGGTGTGCGGCCTGGCTGCCGCCGAGGTGATCGTCGCCGGGTGAGCCGGGCGCCCCGCCTCCCGCGGACGGCGCACGCGAAGTGCCGGTCACTCCTCACCAGGGGTGACCGGCACCGACATGTCGTCCCGAACTCGCTTACAGGCCCTGCCAAGCGGGCTTGTTCGCGTACGTGTGCCGGAAGTAGTCGGCAAGCTTCAACTTCGAGGCCGCCGCCTCGTCGACGACAACCGTCGCATGCGGGTGCAGCTGAAGCGTCGACGCCGGCACCACGGAGGCCACCGGCCCCTCGACGGTCGCCGCCACGGCGTCCGCCTTGCCCTCACCCGTGGCGAGCAGCACCAGATGCCGCGCCTCCAGGATCGTGCCGATGCCCTGCGTGATGACGTGGCGCGGCACCTGGCTGAGGTCGCCGTCGAAGAAGCGCGCGTTGTCCGCGATGGTCTGCTGCGTCAGCGTCTTGATCCGCGTGCGGGAGGCGATCGACGAGCACGGCTCGTTGAACCCGATGTGTCCGTCGGTGCCGATGCCGAGCAGCTGGAGATCCACACCGCCGGCCGCCGCGAGCGCCTTGTCGTACGCCTCGCAGGCCGCCTGCACGTCGTCGGCGCTGCCGTCCGGGCCCATGAAGGAGCCCTCGCTCAGACCGAGCGGCTCGACGACCTCGCGCAGCACGGTCGCCCGGTAGGACTCGGGGTGTCCGGTGGGCAGGCCCACGTACTCGTCGAGCTGGGCGATACGGGCCTTCGAGGCGTCGACCCCGCCGCCGCGGACCTTGGCCGCCAGCGCCTCGTAGATGGGCAGCGGGGTCGAGCCGGTGGCCACGCCGAGCAGGGCGTCGGGCTTGCGCCGCAGGAGCTGGGCCATCGCCTCGGCGATGAGCTCGCCGCCTGCCTTGGCGTCCGAGACGATCACAACTTCCACGCTGGGCCTGCCGATCTGGTCGAGGGTGTGATGTTGCGCATGTGGTATAGACCAATCTAGCAGAGGCGGCCCGGCCGGTCACGGGGCGTACGACGCCGTCCGACCATGCTCGGGGCTCCCCGCTGCAACGGCACCTCGAAGCTGCCCGGTAGGCCGGGCGCGCGCCCGCCTCAGCCGCCAGAGTGGAAGGAGACGTGCGACGAGGCGTGCCCCGCCCGCCGCGCTCGCGACCGCCCCTCCGGAGGAGTCCGCATGACCGCCACCCCGTCGCCCCCGAAGAGCGAGCAGCCGGGCCGGATCATGGCCCGCGAGATGGCCGAGCAGCCCGAGGTGCTGCGCCGCCTCCTGGACACCGGCGCTCCCCGCATCCACGAGGTCGCCCGGCGCGTCGCGGCACAGTCGCCCCGCTTCGTCCTGCTCACCGCCCGCGGCACCTCCGACAACGCCGCCCTGTACGCGAAGTACCTCCTGGAGATCCAGCTCGGGATGCCCTGCGGCCTGGCCTCCATGTCCACCACGACGGCGTACGGCGCCCGGCCCGACCTGCGCGACGTTCTTGCCGTCACGGTCAGTCAGTCGGGCGGTTCGCCCGACCTGGTGGCCTCCACGAAGGCGGCCCGCGCGGCCGGCGCGATCACCCTCGCGGTGACGAACAACCCGGACTCGCCGCTCGCCGCCGTCTCCGAGCACCACATCGACATCATGGCGGGACCCGAGAAGGCGCTTCCGGCCACGAAGACGTACACCGCGTCCCTGCTCGCGCTCTACCTCTTCGTCGAGGGCCTGCGCGGCGGCGACGGTTCGCCCGCCGGGGTGCTGCCCGGCCTCGCCCAGCAGCTCCTGGCCCGCCAGGACGAGGTGCGCGCCCTCGCCTCCCGCTACCGCTTCGCGGACCGCATGGTGATCACCTCGCGCGGCTACGGCTACCCGACGGCCAAGGAGGCCGCCCTGAAACTCATGGAGACCAGCTACATCCCGGCCCTGTCCTACTCGGGCGCCGACCTGCTGCACGGCCCGCTCGCCATGGTCGACAACATCTCGCCGGTCATCGCCGTCGTCACGGACGGCAAGGGCGGCCTCATGCTCCAGCCCGTCCTCGACCGGCTGCGCGGCCGGGGCGCCGACCTCGTCGTCATCGGCCCCGAGGCCCAGGTGGACCAGGCGTCGGCCGGCTTCGTCCTGCCGACCGAGGGCGTCGCGGAGGAGGTCCAGCCGGTCCTGGAGATCATCCCGCTCCAGTTCCTCGCGTACGAGGTCACCATTGCCCGCGGCCAGGACCCGGACGCGCCGCGCGCCCTGGCGAAGGTGACGGAGACGCACTGACCCCCGCCGCCTTCTCCGGCGCCCGCCATAGAATTCGGCGAGCATCACCGCTTTCGAGGCCGGAATCCGGGCCGGTATCGCGGAACGGAAGCCTCCACCCGACACGGACGCGGCGGCTCTGGCAGGCTGGGCGGGGGCGACAACAACAAACATCGTCCAACGCATAGACATGACAGAATGGTCTAGTCCACAATGCGATGGTAAAAGCCTCCGCCCTCCCCGCACAGGAGGACGGACCGAGGAGCCGGCGCTCTCTGCCCTGACTGCGGCGGGTCCTCACATGGCCGGACGGGACCGCACACCCGACGGCTGTTGCAACTCCGGGCTGCGGTGCCGGGAGGGCTGAGGGTCCCTCCCAGGCGCCGCGGCCCGCGGGTGCCGGGCGACGCCTGGCACGCCCCTCGGGCGGACGACCGGAATGTGACGGCAGGTCCTGGCGCCCGGACCCGCCAGGTACCCTCGGCTCCGTGCCCTCCATGAACGACCTCGTACGCCAGCACACGGCCCTCGGCGACACCGACCTCGAGTGGCTGCACCTGCTGGTCTCGGAGTGGCAGCTGCTCTCCGACCTCTCCTTCGCCGACCTCGTGCTGTGGGTCCCCACGCTCGACGGCACCCGTTACGTCTCCGTGGCGCAGATGCGGCCCAATACCGGCCCCACCTCGTACCAGGACGACATGGTCGGCCATCTCGTCCCGCGCGGCCGCCGCCCTCTCCTGGACGCCGCCCTCGACGAGGGCCGCATCGTCCGCGAGGGCGACCCCGAGTGGCGCGAGGAGGTCCCGGTACGGGTCGAGTCCATCCCCGTACGCAGGGAAGGCCGCGTCCTGGGCGTGATCGCCCGTAACACGAACCTGCTCACGGTCCGCACCCCGTCGCGCCTCGAACTGACCTACCTCCAGTCGGCCTCCGACCTCGCCCAGATGATCGCGGCCGGGTCCTTCCCCTTCCCGGACCAGCAGGTCGACATGGACGCGTCCCCCCGCGTCGGCGACGGCCTCATCCGCCTCGACGCGGACGGCGTCGTCCAGTACGCGTCGCCGAACGCGCTCTCCGCGTACCACCGGCTCGGATTCTCCGCCGACCTGGTCGGGCACCACCTCGGCCGCACGACGGCCGAGCTCGCCCCGTCGCGCGGCCCCGTGGACGAGGCGCTCGCCAAGGTGGCCAGCGGCTGGGCCCCGCGCGAGTTCGAGATCGAGGGGGAGGAGGGGTCGATCCAGCTCCGCGCGATCCCCCTCAAGCCCAAGGGCACCCGCATCGGTTCGCTCGTCCTGCTGCGCGACGTCACCGAACTGCGCCGCCGCGAGCGGGAGTTGATCACCAAGGACGCGACCATCCGGGAGATCCACCACCGGGTGAAGAACAACCTCCAGACCGTCGCGGCCCTGCTCCGCCTCCAGGCCCGCCGCATCGACTCCGACAGCGGCCGCGAGGCCCTGGAGGAGGCGGTGCGCCGCGTCGGCTCCATCGCCATCGTCCACGAGACGCTCTCCCAGAACCTGGACGAGCGCGTGGAGTTCGACGAGATCGCCGACCGGGTGCTCGCCATGGTCGCGGAGATCTCGCCGGGCGTGGTCACGGGCCGGCGCACCGGCCGCTTCGGCATCCTGGACGCCGAAGTCGCCACCCCGCTGTCGATGGTCCTCACCGAAGTGCTGCAGAACGCCCTGGAACACGGCTTCCGGCAGGGCGACACCGGCACCGTCGAGGTCTCCGCGGTGCGCGGCGGCACCACCAAGGACGCCCGCCTGCTGATCACCGTCACCGACGACGGCGTCGGCCTGCCCGAGGGCTTCGACCCGAAGCGCGCCGGCAACCTGGGCCTGCAGATCGTACGCACCCTGGTCGAGGGCGAGTTGAGCGGATCGTTCGACATGGTCCCGGCGCCCGGCCGCGGCACCCAGGTCGTCCTCGACATCCCGGTGGCCGCCGACAAGTAGCCGGCCAGGCGCCGACGGGCGCCGCGGCGACACATCGACAAAGCCGCAAACGCCGGATCGACACGACCGCAAACGCCAGTGAGCCCCGGACCGTTGGGTCCGGGGCTCACTGTTCGCGTTGCCCGGGTCTACATCCCGGGCTGAGCCTGGGTGGAGCATCGGGGGTACTGCGCGCTGCGGCTCGGGGGCGGGAGTTGCGTACTCGCTGTACGCGCCGCCGGGCTCAGGCTCGTGGGGGGCGTGGGCGTCAGGCGCTGGCCTGGCGAGCACGGTTGCGGGCGGCGCGACGCTTCATTGCGCGGCGCTCGTCCTCGCTGAGGCCACCCCAGACGCCGGAGTCCTGGCCGGACTCGAGCGCCCACTGCAGGCACTGCTCCATGACGGGGCAACGGCGGCAGACGGCCTTGGCTTCCTCGATCTGCAGCAGGGCAGGACCGGTGTTGCCGATGGGGAAGAAGAGCTCGGGGTCTTCCTCGCGGCAAACGGCGTTGTGACGCCAGTCCATGGCTGCTACCTCTCCTTGGTATTACGTGCGGGTTGCTTGTGAATGTGAACGCTTTCACGAATCCCCCGACAACGGAAGGGACTTTCGTCACATCTGCGACGATGTCCTGTGTGTTGAGGAGGGGGTTCGGGCTCTCTGTGGGGCCGATGTTGCGGGCCGTCCCGAGCGCCATGTAGAGATTCGCAAACCTCGGCGGCGGATACAACCCCTTCAGGAAAGTTTTTTTTGATTCCTCGGTGTCGGCTAGGTCACAGCCGTACTTCCATGGGGTGGATCCTGGCCCAAACGTTCGAGATAAAGGACTTTGGGCTCTTCCACTCACACAATCACACGCAGTGCACGGCGTACGCCTGTGAACGTCACGCTCGTTCGCAGCCCCAGGTGGTCACCGTCCATCTGGAGGGGCAGGGGGACCTTCGATTGCAAGGTGAAGTCGGTCAGGTCGTGCAGAGTGACGGCGTTCTTCCCGTGGGGTCCCCGGTCGGGCGTCGAGGTGAGCAGCTGGGTGCCGTAACGGGCCACCGAAGGGGCGGACAATTTCTTGAGTCCGAGCACGTCAAGGCCGGTGTCGAAGGACGCCTGAGGGGATGCGTAGAGCGGCCTGTTCCCCAGATATGACCATGGGGAGGTATTGCAGACTATGGACAGGACCAGATCGGTGACGGGGTCCTCACCCGGCCGGTCCAGTGTGATGGCGCCGTGCCGGCGGTCGTGTTCCCCGAGGAACTGGCGTACGACCTGGCGCAAATAGAGCGCGTGTGTCGATCGCTTGCCGCGCTCGCGCTGCTGTTCGACCCGGCCGATGACGCCTCCGTCGAACCCGAGACCGGCACAGAACGTGAACCACCGGGACGGGGCGGCCTCGTCCTCCGTGCCCGGCGTGCCGCCCGCGACACCCAGGCCCACCGTTCGCTCCCGGCCTTCGCGCAAAGCGTCGAGCAGGGCGCCGGTCGCCTCCACCGCGTCGTTCGGCAGGCCGAGAGCGCGGGCGAAGACATTGGTTGAGCCGCCGGGGACGACGGCGAGACGCGGAAGACGGTCCGGATCCGGGCCGTGGTGCAGCAGGCCGTTCACGACCTCGTTGACCGTGCCGTCGCCGCCGAGGGCCACGACCAGCTCGATGTCCTTGCTCTCCGCGGCCTGCCGGCCGAGGTCCCTGGCATGCCCGCGGTACTCCGTGGTGATCGCCTCGAGCTTCATCTCGCTCGCCAGCGCGTGGATCAGCACGTCACGCGTGCGCGCACTGGTGGTGGTTGCCGCCGGATTGACCACAAGAAGTGCACGCATGCGAAGCAGAGTACCTACCGGGTGGTACTCGGCCCAGACCGAGGTAGGAGTCGGGTAAGAGACCGGGGCCGCCGCGGGCCCCACCCGGGGCGGCCGTGAGGTACCGGCCGAGGGCTACCCTGCTTGGGTGACCTCAGAGCAGAACCCCAGCCCCGACGACGCCGCGACCACCGAGGACGGCCCGCGCCCCGGGCGGCTGGCCGCGGCCGCCGCGCTGGCCGGGCTCGAGGGTGCCGCCCTGCTCGTCGGCGGCGTCTACATGCTCGTCATGGGCCTCGCGGGTCACCCCGACGACCCCGAGCAGGCCGTGACCGGCGGTGTCACGCTCGCCGTCCTCGCACTGCTGCCGCTGATCGCGGCGCGCGGCCTCCTGAAGCGGCGCAGCTGGAGCCGGGGGCCCGCGATCATCACGCAGGTCATGGCGCTGCCGGTCGCCTACACGCTGCTCCAGGCCGACAGCGTGATGATCCCCGGCGGGATCGCGCTCGCCGTCGTCGCGGTGACGGCCCTGGTGCTCCTGGTGAACCCGGCCACCACCCGGGCGCTCTGCATCACGACGCCGGGCGCCCCCGGCGCCGTACAGAAGCAGAACCAGAAGTAGCCGGCCCGCACGCCCCGGGGCTCACTCCTCGACGAGGAGCTTCTCCCGAAGCTGGGCCAGGGTGCGGGCCAGCAGGCGCGAGACGTGCATCTGGGAGATGCCGACCTCCTGCGCGATCTGCGACTGCGTCATGTTCCCGAAGAAGCGAAGGAGCAGGATCCGCTTCTCGCGCGGTGGCAGGTCCTCCAGGAGCGGCTTGAGGGACTCGCGGTACTCGACGCCCTCGAGCGCCTCGTCCTCGGATCCCAGCGTGTCCGCCACGGCGGGCGACTCGTCGTCCGTGTCGGGGACGTCCAGGGACAGCGTGGAGTACGCGTTGGCCGACTCCAGGCCCTCAAGGACCTCCTCCTCCGAGATCGCCAGCTTCTCGGCGAGCTCGTGGACCGTGGGAGAGCGGCCGTGCAGCTGGGACAGCTCGGCCGTCGCCGTCGTCAGCGCGAGACGCAGCTCCTGAAGACGCCGCGGGACACGCACCGCCCAGCCCTTGTCGCGGAAGTGCCGCTTGATCTCACCGACGACCGTCGGCGTGGCGTACGTGGAGAATTCCACGCCGCGCTCCGGGTCGAAGCGGTCCACCGACTTGATCAGGCCGATCGTGGCGACCTGGGTCAGGTCGTCGAGCGGCTCGCCGCGGTTGCGGAAGCGGCGGGCCAGGTGCTCGACGAGCGGCAGATGCATGCGGACCAGCTGATTGCGCAGGTCCGCGTATTCCGGGCTGCCGTCCTTCAGGCTTCGCAGCTCGATGAACATCAGCCGTGCGCCGCTGCGGTCCCGCGGATCGTGCGTGCGCTGCTGGTCACCGTGTCGCTCGTGCTCGCTCATCCATCCCGCCCGTCGCGCGTCCGGTCCTGCGGAGATCTTCTCTCCGCCGGCCGGCTCTGCCTGCTCCGACGCATCGGCCACCGCCGCCGGACCCGGCCGTTCGAGGTCCGCGGAGTCCGCGGAGTCTTCCGGGTGCGGCCGGGCCTGCTGTTCGGGGATGCCGTCGGCAAGCCGCCGCATCCCGTCCCCGCCGTCGGCCGGGAGGTCCTGTGTGCCGTGCTTCTCGTCCCGCACCGGCCCGTCCCCGTTCGTCACGCCGGCCCGGGACCCGCGCCGCGCTGTTTGTAGAGGCTGATCGAGACGGTGTTGTCGTCGGCGACCGTGGAGTCCACCTTGCCCGCGAGGGCCGACAGCACAGTCCAGGCGAAGGTGTCGCGCTCCGGGGCGCGGCCGTCGGTGGTGGGCGCCGAGACCGTCACCTCCAGCGAGTCGTCGACGAGGCGGAAGACGCAGCTGAGCACCGAGCCGGGCACGGCCTGCTGGAGCAGGATCGCGCACGCCTCGTCGACCGCGATGCGGAGGTCCTCGATCTCGTCGAGGGTGAAGTCCAAACGCGCCGCGAGGCCGGCCGTGGCCGTCCGCAGCACCGACAGGTAGGCACCCGCAGCCGGCAGCCGGACTTCTACGAAGTCCTGATTCCCGGGCTCGCCTGCGATCTGGGACACCCTCACCTCCATGGTGGTACAAGCACTTTCGGGCTCCGGAGGGTACGTCCCCCGGGTGACGCGCTATGTGTTCAGCGGTGACGCTACCGCGCGCCCAAGTCTCCTGTCCCGGGGACCCCCGGCCCGTTGGTGTCACTCATAGTAAGCCTATGAGTACGGACAGTGGCTAGAGGGTGTGCGGGCTCAATTGGAAAGAGCGGGCGCCGGGTTGACGTACCCAGGCCTCGCACGGTCGAACCGCAAACCCGTGCGGTCCTCAGACGAGCAGGCTGTCCACGAAGCACCAGCGCCAGCTCTCGCCGGGCTCGAACGTCCTGATCACCGCGTGGCCCGACTCCTCGAAGTGCTGCGTCGCGTGCTTCATGGGAGAGGAGTCGCAGCAGCCCACGTGCCCGCACTCCAGGCAGAGCCGCAGCTGCACCGGGTGGCTGCCGGCCGCGAGGCACTCCAGGCAGGTGTCGCTCAGTGGCGCGGGTTCGGGGTGAGACAGCGCGTCGACGTGCGGGCACTCGTTCATGATGGCCAGGTTACGACGGGCGGCGGCATGGCGGAGGGACGGGCTGATGGATGTATTGCCCCTGGTGGGACTGATCGCGGCGAGTGCGGCGGTTGCCGGGGCCGCGCGCCGGACTCCGGTCCCCGCGCCGCTGCTGCTCGTCGCGGTCGGACTCGTCGCGTCGTACGTGCCTGGAGTGCCGCAGTACACGCTCGACCCGCACATCGTGCTGCCGCTGATCCTGCCGCCACTGCTGCACACCGCGGCCCTTGAGAGCTCGTACCTCGACCTGCGGGCCAACGTCAGGCCGGTCGCGCTGCTCTCCGTCGGGTACGTGCTGTTCGCGACCGTCGCCGTCGGCTGGCTCGCGTACGAGCTGATCCCCGATCTGCCGCTGACGGCCGCGCTGGTCCTGGGCGCGGTCATCGCCCCGCCGGACGCGGTCGCCGCGACGGCCATCGCGCGCAAGGTGGGGCTGCCCGCGCGGATCACGACGATCCTCCAGGGCGAGTCCCTGGTGAACGACGCGACCGCGATCACCGCCTACAAGGTCGCGCTGGCCGCCGCGGTCGGGGAGGGCGCGAGCTGGGCGGGCGGGATCAGGGAGTTCCTGGTGGCGTCGGTCGGCGGCGTCGGCGTCGGGCTCGTCCTGATGGTGCCGCTGCACTGGCTGCGGACGCACCTGAAGGAGGCGATCCTCCAGAACACGCTCTCCCTCCTCATCCCGTTCGTCGCCTACGCGGCCGCCGAGCAGGTCGGCGCCTCCGGAGTGCTCGCCGTGGTCACGGTCGCCCTCTACCTGGGGCACCACGCCTGGCAGGTCGACTTCGAGACGCGCCTTCAGGAGGCCGCCGTGTGGAAGGTGGTCGCCTTCATCCTGGAGTCGGCGGTCTTCGCGCTCATCGGACTCCAGTTGCCCGTCGTCCTCAAGGACCTCGGCGAGTACAGCGTCGGGCAGGCCTTCGGGTACGCCGTCGCGGTCTTCGTACTCGTCGTGGTGATGCGGTTCGTGTGGTCGTATCCGGCGACCTATCTGCCCTGGTGCCTGTCGAAGCGGATCAGGGAGCGGGAGCGGGACAGCGACTGGCGGCGGCCGCTCGTGGTGAGCTGGGCCGGGATGCGCGGTGTCGTGTCGCTCGCGATCGCCTTCTCGATCCCGCTGTTCGCCGACGACGGGAGCCGCTTCCCCGCTCGCAACCTGGTCCTCTTCCTGACCTTCACGACTGTGATCGGCACCCTCGTCGTGCAGGGGCTCTCGCTGCCCTGGCTGATCAAGGTCCTCAAGCTGCCGGGGCGCGATGCGCAGGCCGAGACGCTCGCCGAGGCGCAGGCGCAGAACGCCGCCTCGCAGGCCGCCGAGGAGCGCGTGAACGAGCTGATGCAGGACGAGCGCAACTGTCTGCCCGAGCCGCTCGTGGACCGGCTGCGCACTGTCCTGGAGCGCCGCCGCAACTCTGTGTGGGAGCGCCTCGGCCACGCCAACCCGGTGACGGGGGAGTCCGCCGACGACACCTATCGCCGGCTCACGCGGGAGGCCATCGCGGCAGAGCGCGAGGTCTTCGTACGGATGCGGGACGAGCGGCGGATCGACGACGAGATGATGCGCACGCTGCTGCGCAAGCTCGACCTGGAGGAGGCGGCTGCCTACCGGGAGGTCGACGACTGACCGGCCGCTACGGGGAGGGCGTTCCCGTCACGACGGCCATGAGCCGCGTGCCCGGCGCGAACGCGCCCTCCTCGGTGAGGGCGAGCAGCCCGTAGAGCAGCTTGGCCACATAGAGGCGCTCCATGGGCACGCCGTGGCGCTGCTCGAAGTCCTCGGCGAAGGCGAGGAGGGCGGGGGTGGTGCGGCCGTAGCCGCCGCAGTGGAAGCGCTCGTCCAGGGACCAGTCGCCCCGCGGGCCGCCGAACGCCGCCTCCTGGAGGGTGCGTATCTCGTCACCGAGGAAGCCGCCCTTCAGGACGGGTATGCCGAGTGCGCGCTGCCCCTCGCCGAGCCCGGCGGCCAGTCCGGCGAGCGTGCCGCCGGTGCCGCAGGCGACGCCCACCGCGTCGGCGGCCCCGCGCAACTCCTGCCCGAGCTCCGCGCAGCCGCGCACGGCCTCGGCGTTGCTGCCGCCCTCGGGGACGACGTAGGGCGTCTGCCCGTCGCCGTCGGGCGGTGCCGCCTCGCACAGGATGCGCGCGAGCGTGGCCGGATCCCGCTTCTCCCGGTATGTCGTCCGGTCGACGAAGTGCAGACGCATGCCGTCGTGCGCGCAGCGCGCGAGAGAGGCGTTCAGGGGCTGTCCGGCGAGCTCCTGGCCCCGGACGACGCCGATGGTCCGCAGGCCGAGGAGACGGCCCGCGGCGGCCGTGGCGCGCAGGTGGTTGGAGTACGCGCCGCCGAACGTGAGCAGCGTGCCGTGGCCCGCGGCGGTCGCCGCTTCGAGGTTCGGGGCCAGCTTGCGCCACTTGTTGCCGGGCAGGTCCGGGTGGATGAGGTCGTCGCGCTTGAGCAGGAGCCGCACCCCGTGACGGTGGAACCGGTCGTCGGCGACCGGCTCCACCGGCGAGGGCAGCCGGGGGTGAAGAGGCGGGCGCGGGCGGGGTTGCGGGGTCACCTGCTCATTGTGCAAGCGGGTCGCCGCGGGACGCGTGCCGGAGGGCGGTTACTTGAGCCGGTCGCGGATGCGCCCCCGCATCGAGGCCATCGTGAAGCCGCGCGGGTCGATCTTGCCCGGCTGCCACTCCAGATGGCCGATCACCGACCTCTCCGTCCAGCCGTGATGCCGGCACACCGCGGCCGCCGCCCTCTCGATGGCCTCCAGCTGCGCGGCGGGCCACGGGTCCTCGCCGTCGCCGAGGTTCTCGCACTCGAAGCCGTAGAAGTGGCGGTTGCCGTCCGTGTTCGCCTCGTTGTCGTGGGGCAGCGTCTTCTCCGCGACGACCGCCCGCAGCACGTCGTCGTCGCCGAGACCCGCGTGGTTGGCCCTGCCGTAGCCGACGAGGTGGACGCGGCCGTCCTTCGTGATGACGCCGTGGCACAGCGGCCCCGGCAGGTCCGCGTGCCCCTTCCGGCAGAGGTCGATGGTCTGCTTGCTGCCCTTCGTCACGGTGTGGTGGATCATCACGCCGTTCACGGGGCCCCAGGGTCCCTTGTGGTTGCGGTTGTGGTGTCTCCAGTCGCCGACCTCGACGACCGTCAGGCCTTCACGCCTGAGGGCGTCCAGGAAACTGCTCGCGGACATGGGTGGGGCCACGGCCGCCTCCTTCGCGGGGTGCGACGGAAGCGGGGCGCGTCCGTCTCGTACGCCGCTTGTACCCGAACAGGCCCACCCGAACTACTCGTTCGCATCGCGTGCGAGCCGTTCCGGACATCGTGAGCCGGTCCCGTCAGCCGGGCCTGCGGGCCGACCAGGAGGGGGCGGGGCGGCCTCAGGCCCGCAGGAAGCCGTCCCCGTGCTCCGCGATGTGGTTCTCCAGGGCTCCGAGCGCGGACTGGGTCGCCTCGGGGGTGCCCGTGCCCTTCCGCTCCGCGTAGTACGCGGCGCCCAGCTTCTTCAGGAGGTCGCCGCCCGCCCGCTGCGCCTGTACCTCGTCCAGCTTCTGCTTGCCCTGCGTGAGCCCGCGCTGCGCCTGCTCCTTGGCGCGGTCCAGGAAGCCTGTCATTGCTGTCTCCCGTCATCGGTGCCTCGGTGTACCGGTTGAACGCCCGCCGGGATCTTGAAGTTCCTCCGTCGGGAAGTTCCCTACCCGGAAAAACGGGCATCGTGCCCTGTCCACTCTCGCCCAATCCCGCTCGTTTGTGTAATGGCGCGGCCACAGTGCGTGCTGGAAGTCTTGTCGCCGCAGGTCAGTTCTTGATCGGGAGGCAAAGCCCATGTCGGTAGGCGAAGAAGTCCGCACGGAGCAGGCCGGGCCCCAGCAGAGTCTCGGCACATCCGCCGCGCGGAATCTGGCCACCACCACCAAGTCCGCGCCACAGATGCAGGAGATCAGCTCCCGGTGGCTGCTGCGCATGCTGCCCTGGGTGAATGTGCAGGGCGGCACGTACCGGGTGAACCGGCGGCTCAGCTACTCGGTCGGTGACGGACGCGTGACGTTCGTGAAGACCGGAGACCAGGTGCGGGTCATCCCCGCGGAACTCGGCGAACTGCCGGTGATGAGGGACTACGGCGACCAGGAGGTGCTCGAGGAGCTCGCGGTGCGGTGCCGCCAGCGGGAGTACGCGCCGGGCGAGCTGCTCGCCTCCTTCGGCAGCTCCGCCGACGAGGTGTTCCTGCTCGCGCACGGCAAGGTCGAGAAGGTCGGCACGGGCCCCTACGGGGACGACGCGGTCCTCGGGGTCCTGGCCGACGGCGCGTACTTCGGCGAGCAGGCGCTGCTCGACCCGGACGCCATCTGGGAGTACACAGCGCGCGCGGTGACCGCGTGCACCGTGCTCACGCTGCCGCGCCAGGACCTGGAGCAGGTCGCGGAGCGCTCCGAGACCCTCGCCGGCCACCTGCGGGCGCTGCGGACCATCCCGGCGCAGCGCGCGAACAAGTTCGGCGAGAAGCAGATCGACCTCTCCGCAGGCCACGTCGGCGAGGCGGTGCTCCCGGGCACGTACGTCGACTACGACGCGGCACCGCGCGAGTACGAGCTGAGCGTCGCCCAGACCGTCCTGCGCATCCACTCGCGCGTGGCGGACCTCTACAACCAGCCGATGAACCAGACGGAACATCAGCTCCGGCTCACCGTCGAGGCGTTGAAGGAGCGCCAGGAGCACGAACTCATCAACAACCGCGAGTTCGGCCTGCTCAACAACTGCGAGTACGAGCAGCGGCTCCAGCCGCACGACGGCGTGCCCAGCCCGGACGACATGGACGAGCTGCTCAGCCGCCGCCGGGGATCGAAGCTGTTCCTCGCCCACCCGCGCGCCATCGCCGCGTTCGGGCGCGAGTGCAACAGGCGGGGGCTCGTCCCGGAGTCCATCGACGTGGGCGGCAACCGCATCCCGACCTGGCGCGGGGTGCCGATCTTCCCGAGCAACAAGATCCCCGTGTCCGACGCGCGCACGACGTCGATCATCTGCATGCGTACCGGCGAGGAGGAGCAGGGCGTCATCGGCCTCCAGCAGGCGGGCATCCCGGACGAGATCGAGCCGAGCCTGTCGGTGCGGTTCATGGGCATCAGCGAGCAGGCGATCATCTCGTACCTGGTGACGACGTACTACTCGGCGGCGGTGCTCGTGCCGGACGCGCTCGGTGTCCTGGAGAACGTCGAGATCGGCAGGTGGCGTTGAAGCTCATGGCGCAGACGAAGCAGCCCGTAGTGCGGCAGCAGCAAGGGGTGCCGGACGAAGAGGGGGCTGCTGACGGCCAGGAGGCTTCGGTGCTCCTGGCGCAGGCCAGGGCGCAGGTCGACCCGGAGCTGCGCGGGGCCGTGGAGACCCTGCCCACGTCGCTGCGCCGCATCGCGCGCTACCACTTCGGGTGGGAGCACGCGGACGGCACCGCGGCCACGGAGCACGCGGGCAAGGCCATCAGGCCGGCGCTCGTCCTCGCCGCGGTACGGGCGCTCGGGGGCGCCCCGGAGCTCGCCGTGCGGGCGGCCGCGGCCGTGGAACTCGTCCACAACTTCACGCTCCTGCACGACGACGTCATGGACCGGGACACCACGCGCAGGCACCGGCCGACGGCGTGGACCGTCTTCGGGGACGCCGACGCGATCCTGGCGGGCGACGCGCTCCAGGCGCTCGCGCAGCGGCTGCTCGCCGAGGACCCGCACCCGGCGTCCCGGCCGGCGGCGGCCCGGATCGCGGCCTGTGTGATGGAGCTGTGCGAGGGCCAGGTCGCCGATGTCGCCCTGGAGAGGCGCGAGCCGGACGAGGTCACGCTGGACGAGTGCCTCGTCATGGCGGAGGCGAAGACGGGCGCGCTGCTCGGCTGCGCCTGCGCGGTCGGGGGGCTGTACGCGGGGGCCGGAGAGGAGGAGGTCGCGGCCCTCGACGGGTTCGGCAGACAGGCCGGGCTCGCGTTCCAGCTGATCGACGACGTCATAGGGATCTGGGGGGATCCGGCCCGTACGGGCAAGGCGGCGGGCGCCGATCTCGCGGTGCGCAAGAAGTCGCTGCCGGTGGTGGCGGCGCTGGCCTCGGGAACGCCGGAAGCCGGTGAACTGGCCGCGCTCTACGGGGTGGTGGGACCGGACGACGGTCCGCCGAAGGAGGGGGAGCTGGAGGCCATGGCGCTGGTCGTCGAGCGCGCCGGGGGGCGCGACTGGGCGCAGCTGCACGCGGCGGACCGGATGTCCCGGGCGGTGCACCAGCTGTCCCGGGCGGTCCCGGCGCCGGAGGCCGCGGACGGACTGCTGACGCTGGCCGAGTTCGTGACGCGGCGCAGCCACTAGGGGAAACCAGTGACAGGGAAGGGGAGTTGGCATGCGTCGCGGGCCCCGCGCTCCGGAAGGAGCGCGGG